>NZ_JANAEZ010000032.1:0-505 GCF_024813435.1 Aquiflexum gelatinilyticum | reverse complement strand
ACCGCCTCATCGGCCGATTTGGTCATTACCAATTCTTCCTCGAAGGGGATGCCCTTCTCCAACAGGGCCAGCTTGACCTTGTTGTAATAGTTGGACAGCGAGAAGCCGCACAGCGTGATCGTCATGGTTTGTCTCCGGCAGGTCTGGGGGTGGCGGCAGTCTAAGCGGGCCGCAGGGCAGCGGCTGCCGCGCTGGAGACAGGCGACTATTTCCTGTTGACCAGGGCCACGCCGGCCGCCAGCGCCACCAAGGCCACGCCCAGGCGCAGGCTGATGCTCTCGCCCAGCAAGAGCGCGCCGGCCAGCAGACCGAACAGCGGCGTCGACAGCGTGAAGCTGGCCAGCCGGGTGGCCGGATAGTGGCGCACCAGCCAGAACCACATCAGATAGCTGGCAAACCTGACGATCACGGTCTGGAACAGCATCAGGCCCGAGAGCCGCATCGACCATTGCAGCGGCAGCGTCTCGCCCATCAATGCCCCCGCCGCGACCAGGCCCACACCCCC
>NZ_JANAEZ010000031.1:0-509 GCF_024813435.1 Aquiflexum gelatinilyticum | reverse complement strand
GTCTCGATTCCATGTGGACAAATTTTGTGACCTCCCTGAAAACAGAGTCCCGCTTCATCAACAACGCCGTGAACTTCACCCTGGACGGGATATTCCAGGGGGTGGAGACAATGCGCGCCAGCGGGAAGGAGCCGGTGATCATGGTGGACGGTCCCGGTACAGCAATTCCGTCCCTATACCGTGCCCGCTGGAGTCGTAATCCTGCTGAACTGGACCGAATGTTGGTTACGCCGGACAAAGAGTTAGGTCCGCCACCTCCTCAGTTCAGTGGTTCCAACCGTATGAACGCCAGAGGCATTTCGGTTTTCTATGGCGCCAGCTCAGTGGATACGGCCATTTCAGAAATACGCCCTCCGGTTGGCTGTAATGTGGTCTGTGCGAAGTTCAGCCTTATTCGCCCGCTCCGGCTGCTGAACCTGCCAGCGCTTGAAAGTGTTCTGGAGAGCGGAAGCCTGCTCGACCCGGAGTATATAAAAAGGCGTGAACAGGCTGCGTTCCTCTCCACGCTT
>NZ_JANAEZ010000030.1:0-512 GCF_024813435.1 Aquiflexum gelatinilyticum | reverse complement strand
GTCGCAAATTAACATGCGCGGCGTAACATGACTAAAGTACGTAATTGCGTTCTTGATGCACTTTCCATCAACGTCAACAACATCATTAGCTTGGTCGTGGGTACTTTCCCTCTGGACCCGACGGTGTCAAAAACGGCTGACATCCTAACCATTTTAACAGCAACATAACAGGCTAAGAGAGGCCGAACACCCAATAAAACTACGCTTCGTTGACATATATCAAGTTCAATTGTAGCACGTTAACAGTCTTGTGAAATCATTGCATCGCCATGCTCTTTATAGTCACAATCTTTACCAGGCTCAACTAGTTGCGTGGATAAATTAATAAATACAGTGAATCCAAAGCCTGAAACGATGCATCAGATGAAATTGCATTGCCCATCATATGGATAAATGGGTTCTGTTAACATACTCCTTGTCACGGCCTCCTGAGAACAGTTTAGATTTTTTTATGGGTAAGAAAAGGCAATTTTAGTGATTTTTGTTGCAAATTTGTAAATTTTCACCGCGTA
>NZ_JANAEZ010000003.1:0-588163 GCF_024813435.1 Aquiflexum gelatinilyticum | reverse complement strand
GTTCTCTCCTAAGGCTATCGATGGATCGCTGACAGGTTTTCAATTATACCACCGTTCTTGGTTTAATACAACTGTTCAAATCTAAGGTAGCTATCGGGATGGTTATTTGGTTAATTGTTTAGAAAGTGGAAATATGGTTGAAATACGATAGAAATAAATTGAAATAAGTCTGAAATAAATCTTGAAATTCACTTTCCAAACTCAAAAAAAGGCAACGGTTCTCATCGTTGCTTTTTTTTGTTACTATTGACTATCGACTATGGTCTGTGGACTTTACCAAAACCTACCTAAACTCATAATCCACACCATGAACTTGGGTCAAAAGTGTCGCAGGTGCATCCAAAGCTTTTGCTGCACCAATTGGAGTTGGTGTCACAGGAGAATTTTCCGCGAGGTAATTGATCATGACTTGGTGAAGGGTAATATCCAGATCCTTGGTATTTTTGACATTCCTGATCCTACACACCATGTCCAATGGATCACCATCCCTTTCGCAAGCGCTTATAGTGTAAGTTTTTGCAAGGTCAAGAGGCTGACCTTTTACAGTAAATGACTGAATGCGCTTCCCTTCTTCCCCAAATGCATTGAAGGACAATTCCATACCTTTGAACTTGGTCACCCAACCTCCAAACCTCTTGGATGCATCTTCCGCAAATACGTTGTTCAACTCCCTTTCCATCCAGGTGTGCAGCTGCTGCCCCGTAACCTGACCTGTTCTTACCCTGCTGTCCACCGGCAACATATCAGAAATAAAACCTCTTGTAATCGGAATATTTCCGGTATGGTCTCTCGTTGTCCGAGGCGGACAAAATCTGAAGCCATTAGAAAGTTTGATGTCTATATCAGGTAATTGATAATCCAAGGCATCCAAAACCATTTTGTCTATGGGATTCTCGATCACAAAATACCTGTAAAGCGGTATAGTGCTATAGCCTACGATTTTTTCTATTTCGGATTTGAATGGGGCTTCTACTTCGGTTACCAGATTTGCCATTTTGGATTGGCTTTTGGATTTCTGGGGACTGACCTCCAGCAATTCATATTCATCCGCCACTACTTTTCCGTTTTCAATGCTCAGTTCCAGTTTACCGACAAATGACCCAAATGCTCCGGGTTCGACGACTTTTGCATATTTGCATTGGATAGGAACCCTTACCCTTTCATGGGTGTCGGCTCCAAAAATATAATCTACTCCTTCGCATTCGGGAAGGTTTGCAAGATGGATTTCCTGCGAAAGACCGATATGGGACAGGATTATCACAAAAGCACATTTTTCCTGGTTTTTCAATACATCGACATAATGCTTCAGGTTATCTTCAGGCTTGGAAAAATAGATTCCCTTGCTGTAATTGGGCGATTGGCGCATCGGGATCATGGGATCATTGTAACCAAGAAAGCCGATTTTTACCCCATCAATATTCCAGATATAATATGGTGGAAAAATCAATTCTCCCTTCTTGCCATCACCAAGATCATGGTACATATTGGCGCAGACTTTGGGTGCATGGAGGGAACCAAGCAGGTTTTGCATCTGTGCTTTGCCATAGATCACCTCCCAGTTACCCGGGAGATATAAGTCGTATTCCAGTTCATTGAGCAATGGAATCATGGATTGGCCTGTAGTATTGATTGAAAGCATAGATCCCTGGAACATGTCTCCTGTATCGACCAAAAAGGAATGTTCACATTTTGATCTTTGCTTCTTGATAAAGGTATCCAAGTTGGCATAGCCCCCGGTTTTTCTAAAAACGGTTTGTCCATTTTCCCAAAAAAGTTCGTCATGTTCATGGATCTGACAGTGGACGTCAGTAGTTTGAAAAATGGTTACTTTGAAATTTTTTTTGGCATTATTTGATTTTTGCTCATTAGAAAGTTCTCCCGCCAAAAGCGGATTGACAGACAATAAACCTGTTCCTGCGCTCATTGCTCCTAGTTTTTTGAGAAAGTCTCTTTTTGATTGCTTCATTTTGGGTTTTGGTTAAGGAAGAACTTCGGTAAATAAATCATGCAAATTTTTGATTCCGTTGAAGTCTATTTGGATTTATTGGGAAAGGGATAGACTTTCCCAAACTAGATTTGATACTCCAAATATGATTTTTTTTTAAAGTTAAATCTGTGACTTTTATTACAACCAATCGTCTGCAACTATCCCTACAAATCTGCATCGCTGTATTTTCGGGATAATTCATTTAATTTATAACTTACTTTTAAATCAAAATTAATCTTAGACAATTCAATGATTCTTATGAAAAAATCAATTTTCAAACACGTTTTTGTCACCTTGGTATTTGTCATCTCGGTATTTCAGGCATTTGCCAATGAAAAAGAAGAAAACTCGCTCCTTTGGAAGATAAGTGGAAAAGGGTTGAAAGAAAATTCCTACCTCTTTGGCACTATTCATATCATCTGCAAAGACCAGTTTTATATGAATGATAAAATCGAAAAGGCGCTTGAATCAAGTAAAGTTCTAGCTATGGAACTGAACATGGCCGATCCCAATCTCATGACCGAAATGCAGCAGCTTTCCGTAAATCCCGGGTTTGCCAATATAAAAGGTGAGTTTTCAGCTGAACAAGCTGCAGCGCTTGACAAGCTTTTGAAGGATTCTTATGGCGCAGGACTTGATCAGTTGGGAATCCTCAAACCCTTTATACTTTCGTCGATGGTGATGGTCAAAATGTTGCCTTGTACCGAGCAAAGCAGCTATGAAATGTTTTTTACAGAAAAGGCCAAATCCCAAGAAAAAACTGTAAAGGGATTGGAAACAGTGGCATTCCAAATGGGGGTTTTTGACCAGATACCTCAAAAACTCCAAATTGATGAGTTGGGAAAAATGGTGGCCAATCAGGAAGGAGTAGAAGAATTTGAAAAACTCGTCGGTGCATACCTCGATCAGGACGTTGATAAACTGTATGAGCTAATTTCCGATAATGAAATGTTTCAGGAATATGGAGATTTACTTTTGGAAAACAGAAACGAGTCTTGGATTCCAAAAATCGAAGAATTGGTAAAAGAACAAGCGACTTTTATCGCCGTCGGTTCAGGTCATCTCGGCTCGGAGACAGGAGTCATCGCGCTCCTAAGGAAAGCCGGATATACAGTTGAAGCCGTCAAATAACCGATCAGGTAAATGTCCGATTTCTGAACAGAATCGGACATTTGATTTTATAAGAACCCTTCCAAAATTCCAAAATCGAAAATTTTCCCTTTTGGCATTATTCTCGGAAGCAACAAGGGATACCATTCACTTTCCAGTAAATATTGAGTCTTCCATTTTGCCCCTTTGTCTCAAATCTCAAATCTAGTTTCTAAAATCTTTCTTATGATACTTACCATTACAAACCTCAACAAACAATACGCCAACGGTGTGCATGCGCTGAAGGATGTCAGTTTCTCTATCGAAAGAGGAATGTTCGGTCTTCTTGGCCCGAATGGTGCCGGCAAATCATCTCTGATGAGAACACTCGCTACCCTACAGGAAGCAGACAGTGGATCAGTCACTTTGGGTGACATCGATGTATTGGCAGAAAAAGACAAAGTCAGAAAAGTACTCGGTTACCTGCCACAGGAATTCGGAGTTTACCCAAGGACCTCCGCCACAGACTTATTGCACCACCTTGCGATTTTGAAGGGTTTTGACAACAAAAAAGAAAGAACCGAAATGGTGGATTATCTCTTACAGAAAGTCAATCTTTTTGAACATAGAAAAAAAGCCGTCAGCAGCTACTCAGGCGGGATGCGGCAGCGGTTTGGCATCACCCAATGCCTGATCGGAAGTCCAAAACTGGTTATCGTCGATGAACCGACAGCCGGCTTGGATCCCGGAGAAAGAAACAGGTTTTACAATATCCTCAGTGAAATCGGTGAGCAGACCATTGTCATTCTATCTACGCACATCGTGCAGGATGTCCGCGAACTTTGCACCAATATGGCCATCATGGACAAAGGTATGCTGCTTTACAGCGGCACCACAGACGATGCCCTCGCCCAAATCAAAGATAAAGTCTATGAAAAAAGGGTAGATAAGGCCGAACTTCAGGAGTATCAGAATGCCTACAAAATCATCAGCAACAAGCTTGTCGGTGGAAAACCCCAAATCCATGTCTTCTCCGAAACAGCTTTGAACTCCGGTTTTGAAAAGGCAGAAGAAACCTTGGAGGATGTCTTTTTTGCCAAATTGAATTCCTTGATCTAAACCTTTAACATTCTCATTATGTGGAAATTTATCAAACATGAATGGCAGTATTGGTTTAGGTCGCCGATGCTTTGGATTTTCTTGCTTATTGTATCCTTGATGATTTTTGGGGCGGTGTCCTCTGATCAGATTCAAATTGGTGGCGGGGTCGGAAGTGTCTATAAAAATGCCCCATCCGTCATTCAGACCTATTACGGGGTGATGTCCCTGTTTTGTCTGCTGATGACCACAGCATTTATGAATGCTTCAGCCAACAGGGACTTCAGTACGGGCATGTACCAGTTTGTATTCAGCTCCCCGATCCGTAAAAGTGACTATTTCTTCGGAAAGTTTATCGGTGCATTGTTGATCTCTTTCATCCCTCTTTTGGGTGTTTCTATCGGGGCTTTGATCGGACCACTGATGCCGTGGGCACAGCCTGAGCGCTATGGCCCAATCATCTGGAGTGGACATATTCAAGGGATTTTGGCTTTCGCCATCCCAAATACCATCATCGCCGGGACACTTTTATACAGCCTTGCAGTAGTCTTCAGAAACAACATCGTGTCATTTGTCGGCGCCATGTTGATCCTGGTTTTTTATGTGGTTTCACAGGGATTCACCGCCGATCTTGAAAAAGAATGGTTGGCAAATATCCTGGATCCTTTTGGGTTTCAGCCTTTGAGTACTTTGTCTAAATACAAGACCATCGAAGAAAAAAATCTATTTCCAACTCCTTTGGAAGGACAGTTTTTGATCAACCGCATCATTTGGATCGGATTGAGTCTGGTGCTCTTGATGTTTATGTACTCCCGTTTTTCTTTCAATACCAAAAAAGAAAAAGTCAAAAAATCGAAAACCAAGGTGGAAGAAGAACCTTCTCTTTTTGACCTTTCTGAAATCAAAACCTTTAGAATCCCCCAAAACAAGGGATTTTCTTGGCCCGCCTTCTGGCACATGGTGCTGTTTGAAACCAAAGCCATTACAAAAAACCAAACCTTTATCATTATTGTCATTATCGGCTTGATCAACCTGATCGCTAGTCTCACAAGCTTTACCGGTGGGTACGGGACAGACCGCTATCCTGTGACATATGATGTCATCGATACGATCAGAGGGGCTTTTTATCTCTTTCTAATCGGTATCATCACTTTCTATTCCGGGGTTTTGGTATGGAAAGAGCGGGATGCCAAAATCTCCGAAATCGAGGATGCGACGCCTGTCCGGACAGGTATGCTCTTTTCGTCCAAATTGATCGCCATGATGATCAGCATCTTTATTGTACTGTGCAGCACCATCTTGGTCGGAGTCATCGCTCAGACGGCCTTTGGCTACACGAGGTACGAGCTTGGGGTTTACGCCCAATCCCTTCTTGTTTTGGACATGTTCCGATTTGGATATTTAGTTGTGATTGCTTTGCTCTTCCATTACCTGATCAACAACCGGTACATCGCCTACTTTGCTTTTGTGGCATTTATCATCCTGAATGAGTTCATTTGGTCGGTTCTCGAGCTCAATTCCAACATGCTGAGTTTCTCGGCTACTCCAAGAGTCACCTACTCTGACATGAATGGATTTGGTCCTTTTATCCCGGGATTGGTTTGGTTCAATATGTATTGGACTTTGTTCTGTCTGATTTTATGTATTGTTATTTATTCCTTCTATGTGAGGGGAAAAGAAAGTGATTTCTCGATCAGAAGGAAATATGCCCTGCAGCGGTTGAAAACCAAATCAGGATTCCTAGCCATTATTGGGATAGCATTTCTGGTTTGTGGAGCATTTGTGTTTTACAATACAGAAATCCTGAATACCTATCTCAATCCAAAAGAACAGGAAACGAGACAAAAAGAATACGAACTGACTTACAAGAAATTTGAAGGAATTGCACAGCCAAGGTGGATAGATTTGGATTATCAGATAGACATCCATCCTTATGACCGGGATTTGTTTGTGACCGTGGAGGCTTTGCTGATGAATAAATCGAAGGTGGCTATTCCAGAAGTCCATTTTAGCATCCCGATGATGCCTGATACCTTGGGCATTGAGATCCCGGGAGCAAGTCTTAAGCTGGACGACAAAAGACTCAATTACAGGATTTACAGCCTGTCCCAACCTATGCAACCCGGAGATACCTTACCGATCAAATTGGTGGTTTCTAAAGTTACCAAAGGATTTGAAAATGAGGTCAGCTTTACCGAATTGACTCAAAATGGTACCTTCTTCAACAATTTTGATATCCTGCCGATCATTGGCTATTCCAACAGATACGAGATCTCAGACAAAAACAAGCGGGTAAAACTTGAACTTCCTGTAAGGAAAAGGATGCCTGCCTTGGATGAGTCTGATCTGAAAGCAAGGGAGAATTCCTACATCAACCAGGATGCAGATTGGGTCAATATGCATACCGTGATCAGCACAGCCCCAGATCAGATTGCCATCGCACCGGGAAGGCTTGTCAAGGAATGGGAAGAGAACGGTAGGAAATATTATGAATATCAATTGGATCACAAATCTCTGAACTTCTATTCTTTCATTTCTGCAAAATATGAAGTCGCAAGAAAGGAATGGAAAGGTGTCGATCTGGAAGTGTATTACATCAAGGGCCATGAATACAATGTGCCCAACATGCTCCAAAGTCTGGAAAAATCCCTCGACTATTATACCTCAAACTTTGGCCCTTATTTCCACAAGCAGTGTAGGATCATTGAATTCCCGAGGTACAGTTCATTTGCACAGGCATTTCCGGGAACCATGCCATACAGTGAAGGAATTGGCTTTATCACCGACCTGAGAAATGTGACTGAAGATGACATTGACTTGGTCTATTACGTAGTCGCACATGAAATGGCACACCAATATTGGGCACACCAACTTATCGGCGCCAATATGCGTGGCACAGAGATGATGAGTGAGAGCTTTTCCCAATATGCTGCCTTGATGGTGATGGAAAAAGAATATGGCCGGGACAAAATGAATAAGTTTCTGAAGTATGAAATGAACAGCTACCTGCGTGGAAGAAGTGGTGAATTTGAAGCAGAGAGGCCGATTATGGAAACCGAAAACCAGGGCTATATCCATTACAACAAAGGATCTGTGGTGATGTATTACCTGAAAGAAATGATCGGTGAAGACAAAGTAAACCTTGCACTCCAAAAGCTGATTAAAGACCATGGTTATCAGGAACCTCCCTACCCCACTTCGATTTCTGCTGTGAATGCTTTCCGTGAAGTCACTCCAGATTCATTGCAGTACCTGATCGATGATATGTTTGAGAATATCACTGTATTTTCAAACCGGGTCACAGAGGTCAATTATGTCAAATCCGGAGAGGAATATGAAGTCACCTTGACGACTTTCTCGGAGAAATTCAGGGCAGATTCACTCGGCAAGCAAACAGCTGTGCCTTTGGTGGACTTTATTGATATCGGGATTTTTGGGGAGACTGAGTCAAAACAAACCTATGGCAAACCATTGGTGTATAAAAGACTCAAAATCACCAAACCTGAGAACACCTTCACCTTCAAAGTTAAAGAAAAGCCGCAGAATGCCGGCATTGACCCTTACAACTACCTTGTCGACAGGATGCCTGAGGATAATGTGAAGAAAGTGACGGAGAAGTAATGTAAAGGGGGGAAGGTAGAAGGATGAGGGATGAAGAATGAAAAATGATGAATTTTGAATGAATTGAAACCTTCGGGGTCTATTTTTGACCTCGGAGGTTTTTAGAATATTCCAACTGTGATAGTTTCTTCTCAATCAATTTCTTTTCTGAGTCCGTTTTGCAAAGTTCCAAAGCTTTTTGAAGGTGGGATTTGACTTTTGCTGGGTTTTGATCCCGGTAAAGTTCTGCGAGTAACATGTGGTAAAAATGGTTATTGGAAAGACCGAGTTTCTCAGCTTCCTGAATGGCTGTTTCCTTTCCCCTCACTTTTGAAAGGGCATAAGTGCGGTTGAGCGCTGCAATCGGCGAATAGGCAATGGCCAGCAATTGGTTGTATAGATGAAGTATATTTTCCCACTTTTCACCAGAGTCTTCCTGAATTGTATGCCAGTATGCAATACTTGCTTCTAAAAAATACACCGAAATCACAGGCCAAGCTGCAGCTTTGGTCAGGTAATAGTTTCCGCGGGAGATCAATTCACTATTCCAAAGTGAGGCATCTTGATCCTGATAAAGCACAATTTCGCCGCTTCTTCCTACCCGCGCTTCCAACCTGGATGCCTGAAAACACATCAGCGCCATCAAGGCATTGGTCAAATGCTGGTTGGTGAGTGGATTTTCAAGCAAAAGAAAGTTAAGCCGCATGGCTTCCAGGCAAAGCTCTTTACGGATTAAAGTTTCTGACCGTTCAGAGTAATAACCTTCATTAAATAGCAGGTAAATTGTTTTCAAAACAGCTTCCATCCGCTTGTTGATCTCTTCATCTGAAGGCAAAATCAACTGGATTTTTTCTGTCCGCAATTTTTCCTTTGCCCTAAAAAGCCGCTTGTTTATTGTTTCCTTATTGGTCAAAAAAGCATCTGTGATTTCATCAATCCCAAAACCACAGAGAATCCGCAAAGCAAGGCTGATTTGAGATTCAGTAGAGATAGATGGATGACAGATGGCAAAAAGCATCTGAAGTTGGCTGTCACGGATATTTTGTTCAGATAAGTCAACTTCCAATTCCTCAATCCAGCTATTGGATTTTTTGAAACCATCAGAAATTTTCTTGTTAAAAAGCTGGTGCTTTTTCAAGTGATTAAGTGTCTTGTTTTTTGCAACCCGGTAAAGCCAGGCAGTTGGAAGGTCAGGAATTCCTTGATAAGGCCAGGTTTCCATGGCAGCCAAAAAAGTCTCATTTACGATGTCCTCTGCCACTTCAATATGATCCAAGCCAAAAAAATTGGAAAGCACGGCAACCAACTTGCTATACTCCGTCCTGAACAAATGGGGGATTAAATCTTGGCTTTGCATATTGTATCAAAACCCTATCAATCAACATATAGATGAAGATTGATAGGATTGTTTGGAAATCAATGTTTGGCAATCTCTCGAACTTCTACGGTATTGCCTTCTCCCTGCAGAATGGGAGTACCTTTTGCAAATTCGGCTGCTTCTTCGGCGTTTTCCGCCTTGACGATGACGTAGCCACCGATGGTCTCTTTGATATCACCAAATGGACCATTGGTTACCATCTTTTGATGGTCTACAACTTTCGCCCCGTCAAACAAAAGTCCTGTACCGCCAACAAATTTGTTTTGAGCAGCGATGCCTCCCACCCAGTCCATTTGTTGCTTCATCCAAGCCTGCATTTGTTCGGGAGAAACTTTGCCGGTGGCATTTTCATGTCTGAAAATCAAAATAAATTCTTTCATAAATGTGTTTTTAAAATTGATGGAATAAAAGATTTTAATGGAAGACAAATGGTTTTTCAAATATGGGACACGGGTTGGAAAATATTTTTTTGTTGGAATGCTTTTTTCCAAATTGAAGTAATGAAATGGAAATACTAAATTGGGTAAATCTTCAAAACATTCAAAAATTGGCAATTTCTTAATCCAATTCCATTTTACGCCAATAGATTTTGGGTTAAATTCAAAAAAAAAAAATTATATGCCATCCTCCCCACTCCACACCATCCTCGGATCTACAGGAAATATAGGAACCGCTCTTGCCAAGGATCTAACCAAATACACTGACAATATCCGTCTTGTCAGCAGAAATCCTTCCAAGATCAATCCTGATGACCAATTGATGAAGGCTCAGTTTTTGAACCCATCCGAAATAGATTCCGCAGTAACTGGTTCTGATACTGTTTATCTAGTGGCAGGAATCACTTACAAAGCCAGAATCTGGCAGGAACAGTGGCCTGTCATCATGAAAAATACAATCAACGCCTGCAAAAAGCATAGTGCCAAACTTGTCTTTTTTGACAACATGTATTGCTACGATCCCAATCATGTCGGAAATCTCACCGAAAAAAGTCCGGTCAATCCCCAAAGTCAAAAAGGGAAAGTCCGTGCAAAAATCGCACAGATGATTTTGGATGAAATCAAGGCAGGCAAACTGACGGCCATGATCGTCAGGGCGGCGGACTTCTATGGACCGGGAGCAAAATTGAGTTTCCTCAATGAATCTGTTATCAACCGCATGAAAGCGGGAAAAACCGCACAATGGATGTATGCCGGAGACAAGAAACATTCCTTTACTTATATTCCGGATGCGGCATTTGCGACGGCATTTCTTGCCCAACAGGAAGATGCCTGGAATCAGGTCTGGCATTTACCCACTTCAAACGCTTATCCTACAGGTCAGGAAACGGTTAACATCCTAGCCAAGCATCTGGGTGTAGAACCCAAACTTCAGATACTTGGCCCCTTTATGCTCAATCTGGTATCTTTATTCATCCCGGTTTTGAAAGAAATCAAGGAATTGAGGTATCAATTGGATCAGGATTATTGCTTTGATTCTACCAAAATTGAAAAGGCTTTTGGGTTGAAGGCAATCAGTATTGAGGAAGGATTGAAAAAATGTCTTGAATAAATAATGGATTTCACTGACGCTAACAGCGTGTTTCAAAATCCATTCTTACTATTCGGGAAATACCAAGTATTCCGGCCATGGAAAATATGAGCAAACAATCTTTAAAACCGGTTATAGGCTTGGCGAGAATTTGCTGTAATTCAAGCAAAGCTATATATTGAATGATTCAACACGAAACAAATAATCAACCTAAAATCATGGAAAAAATAGAAAGAAGGTCCACCTTAAAAAAAATGATCGCATCCCTAGCAGGTATTGCGGGAATAGGAATGGTAGCCAAAGCTGAAACGGACAACACGCCAGAAAAAGAAGTATTCAATGTCGTTCAAGATCAGGATGTTCCCTTGTTTTCAGGCTCAACCAAATTGGGAAATATGATTTTTGTAGCGGGTAAAGGCGCTCATTTTGAGGGGGATATCAAAGCACATACTGATCACGTTCTCAAAGAATTGGAAAAAGAACTGGTCAAAGCAGGTTCTTCCATGGAAAAAGTATTGAAAGTAAATGTGTACCTCCATGACCTGAATGACTACAAGGGAATGAATGAGGTATACAAAGGGCGATTTGGAAAAAAACCTCCTGTTCGCACCACAGTAGCCACCTACGCAGGAGTACCCGGTGATTCTTTGGTGGAGATGGATTGTATTGCTTATATCTAACCCATCCAACTGATTACCTCAACACTACCGGTTCGCTTCGACCATTGACACTGTAGACAATTACACCGTCTTTGATGGTCATTTCACATTCGAACCTTTTATCAGTTTCGACTTTATACCCGTTTTTATCCCAAATACCGAATTGGCCTTGTCTCACTTCAATCAAGGCCAAATCGGCAATTGCTCCTTCTGATAGGTGACCGAGTTCTTCTCTTTTGATGGTTTGGGCAGGATTCCAAGTACTTGCCTTGATGATGTGGGGGATTTCCATTCCAATAGCCATAAATGTACTCATGACATTGAGCATGTCTTTCATGGCAGCATTCATGCTGCCTTTATGAAGGTCCGTACTGATCGTATTGGGAAAAAATCCTGCTTCCAACGATGGTATCGCCTGCCTGAAGTCAAAACTGGCACCACCATATCCCACATCGAAAATAATTCCTCTTTCCTGTGCTTCCCTGACAAATGGTTTGAATTTCCTGGTTTCATAGTCAACAACAGGCTCTCTGGCTCCGCCCAATTCAGCAAAAACGTGCGTATAGATATCTCCGGGACGCAGGTGGTCAAAAAACAATTCCCTCAATCTCAAAGGGGCAAAGGCCATAGATCCGCCAAAATCAATAATGACAGGCATATTGGCAATATTCCCCGCTTCTACTGCCCTATCCACCGGAATCCAATCCCTTTTGGCATAGTGGGCCACCTTAAATCCGACAACGTGTTCTTTGTATTTCAGAGCAGCCTGCCCGGTGAGTTGGGCATTCATATCAGAAGTATCCTGTTCGTAAGCCCCACCGCGCATGCCTTCTCCAACAATGTTCAGGAATGCCAAAACCCTTGTTTTTGAATGGTCGATGATGTTTTCTTTGAATACATGGAAGTTTTTCCAGCCCGGTCCACCACAATCCACAATAGTAGTTACTCCAACCCTAAAGGTAAAACTGTCCGGGTCGACTGCCACGAGTCCATCACTGAGGTAACTGTTGGGTCGAGTACCATAAAAAACATGGCCATGCATATCAATCAAACCCGGAACAACCAATAAACCCTTCGCATCCACTATTTGGCTGGCACCTGTTGTGTCTATATTTTTTGCGATTTTGGCTATCCTTCCATCCTGAATAGCGACATCCATCAATTCATCAATGCTGTTTTTTGGATCAATGACATGACCCCCTTTGATCACCATATGGTAATTTTGAGCAGAAAGACTTATTGGACTTATGAATAAAAAACAGAGTAATATGAATCCTATTTTCTTCATTTCTTTGGAATGATTAGGTTAAACTTTGGCGTTACTCAATTCTTCCTGAATTCTTTTGGCTACAATCTTTTCTTCGTTCGGCCTTAGCATCCAAACAGTACAACTGATTTCATGATCTCCAAATCCAATAACCTCAATGGATGGATTTCCCTTCCTGAGTTTTTCCTGCATTTGGGTGCGGTTGAGATTTATAACAGCAGGGTCCCAAGCAATTTTTAGAAAAGGTGTATGGTTTGCAATTGGCGGAACCGAAACAGAAGTAGTCACACCATTGACTTTCTTAGCCATGCCTTCAATGTAGCCTATTTTTTCTTCCCAAGATTTCCACTCTTTTTCATGGTCTTTTTTTACATACAGTTCCAAAGCCACATACATCCCAAGGATTTCTTCTTTATTGACCTTCATCCCTCTGCCGATTGTATTGCCACGGGGTGGTGCACTCAGTCTTGCTGCTTCAATGATGTGTTTTCTACCCATCAGGATACCAGCACTCTGCGGCCCTTTCATGGCTTTTCCCCCTGATATACATACCAGATCAAATCCCATATCATTAAATTTCCATAGGTTTTCAACGGGCGGCACATCAGCTGCTATGTCAATCATGGTAGGTATGTTGTGTTTTTTTCCCAATGCAACCCACTCTTCATGTTGGATTTTACCATCAGGAGCCTGATAATTCAAAAACCATAACATGGCAGTTTGGTCGTTGATCGCTTTTTCCAGATCAGCAACTGTTTCCACTTCTACCAATTTCACCCCTGTATTGGTCAGCGAATGGACATAAGCCACGTTGTGGCTTTTTTGGACAATCACCTCAGATTTCATTCCTTTGAGATTTGGAATCTGTGCAATCTTTTCCTTGTCTGTTCCAGTCAGTACTCCGGCAAGCCCTAGCACCATAGCTGACCAGCAACCTGCGGTAACCGTTGCTGCTTCTGCATGGCAGATTTCAGCAATTTTTTCTCCCACTTTGTCCTGAACTTCATCCAACATGATAAATTCCTTGGAAGAAGCTTCAATTGTTTCCATCACTTCTTCAGGCATCAGGGAGGCTGTCATGGCTGTATAGGTTCCGGCCGCATTGATAAATGTTCTCAAGCCCAATTCCTTGATCAGGTCCCTTTTTGGAACTGATGGGGAATCGGCAAATACTGATTGGACAGGAATGATGCTTCCCACAATTGTTCCCACCAACGGAAGTGCAGAAAGTCTTTTCAGTAATGTTCTTCTGTTGATCATATCTTTTGTTGTTCGATTTTCAAAATCAATTAAAGAGGTAATTGGGAGCTGAATTATATTATCTAAATCTAAATTTTTAAAAAACATACCGCAAACCTTTGCTATTATTATCCATCCACCTGTACAATAATTGATAATTCCACCCATCATTTTACATAAAAACCAAAGTCCCAAAAAACTGCGGAAGGTGAAAGTCCGGAATTGAATTATGCACTTTTGACCAAGTCAGATAATGTGGATTACTCGTAGTACTAGCTGTCTTATAAAAATTTGCAGTCCATTTTACCCCTGATTTGGGCTTTGTGATGGCGGTATATTTTTCAAGAATTTTTAGAGGCAATTTGAATTCAATGGTCCAAACAGTATCCTTTTCTATTTCAGGAAATACCTTTTTTGGCAAAGAATGGGCAATTTCAACTTTGCTTATTTCTCTTTCCTTGAGGAAAAGGTATTCCTTCCTCGGAACAGTGACAAATTGAAGTAGAGGCACTCCACCGCAATTGATCTCTAGGTTGAAGTAAAAAAGTGGGTTGGAATTGTCGGGAGAAAAAAAGAATTCGACACAGGAATCACCGGAAACATGTCCATTGGTCTCCTGAACCAAACACTTTACATACCGATCTTGTACCTGAAAAATCCCATAGATATTTTCGTCATCATACAAAAGCTTAGCAAATGTGGTTGGAAGAAATTGGGGCTTGTCTCCCATATAATTTGTGATTTCTAGCGCAGGTAAGTTTTTCCAAACTGGCTTGTCCCATATTCCGTCAATCTCAATTTCGTCTTCAAGTCGGTTGACATGATAAACCGATTCTCCCATATTTCGATTCATGTTATTTGTTTCCTTTAAATGTTGGGCGTTCGTCCTGATGGCAATTAAGCTCACGCAAATCACAAAAATCAGATCAATCCTTGTTTTACCCGTCATTTCATTGGTTTTCTAGCTGTTTCCTCACATTGCCAACTTCAATGGCGGAAATACTCGGTGAATCATTTCCGAAGTTTCTCCTGATATAGGTCAATACCGAGGAAATTTCGGCATCAGAAAGAAATGAATGCGAAGGCATGACGCCATAGTAGGCCACACCATTGACAGTGATGGCACCTTTAAGACCCTTTAAAATCAATTCAATCAAAGGCCGGTTTTTACCATTTACCACTCGGGAATTATTTATTGGTGGAAACCTGCTACCGTCACCTTTTCCGTCTCTTTGGTGGCAGGTTCCGCAATGCAGGTTATAGACCTGTGATCCGGTTTCTATCATTTCCGTTTCCAGATTGTCCAATTCCCTATCAGGATCTTTGATATTGGTTCTTTGGTTTTTCCGCTGTTCAAGCTTGGCTAAAGAACCTTCACCAAAGTCAGATTTTTTCCCTTTGTACATAATCCGCCAGATTTTGCCTTTTACGCTTTCCGAAATATAAAGTGACCCATCCGGCCCCATGGCGATTCCCATTGGACGGGCCAAAGCATCACCGGTATTCACGATGGTGTCCAATCCGGAAAATCCATCTGCGAAAACTTCCCAAGGACCTGCCGGAATTCCTTTTTCAAATGGGACAAATGCCACAAAATAACCTCCCTGAGGATAAGGTCCCCGGATAGTAGATCCATGAAATGCGACAAAAGCGCCATTTTTATACCTTTCAGGAAATTGATTGCCTTTATAAAAGTGAAGGTCATTTGGTGCAAAATGCCCCGGAAAGCCCATCAAAGGTTGGGAGACCAAATGGGAATCACCCTGTAATTTTCCGTCTCCTCCATATTCAGGATTCAGTTTCTTTTTTCCTTCGATATGATCAAAGTAATAATATGGCCAACCTCCATCTGCCCCTTCTTCAACCCTAAAAAATTCTTCGGAAGGTAAAACAGCACTTTCCCAGGGACTGAAAAGATCAGGCCATGATTTTGTAAAATCATCCCTTCCATGTTGGACTACGTACAATTCATTCTCCTCCTGATTCCAATCCATGGCTACGACAGACCGGATACCTGTGGCATACCTTTTTCCATCTTTTTGGGTTTGGTTTAATTTGTTAGCATCAAATTGCCAGATGCCGCCATGCCATTCAAGCTGCGGACATGGATACATTCCGGGACTGCCCGGTTTCCTGTTGAACTCTTGACAAACGTCCCCCGGCGAACCAAATGCCACGTACATGTGTCCGTCATTGTCAAAAGCAATCGGTTTGGCGATATGTTCATAGCCATATTTTGCATTTTTGTAATCATCAACCAAAATCAGTTCAGGTTCACCTATAGGCAATAAACCATCCGGATCCATTTTGTATCTATACACCTCACCTGCCGTGCTGAAATACAAGTAACCGTTATGGATGCGCATTCCCGTACCATAGTTTCCCTTATCAGGATAGTCTCCAAAGTATTCCACAATATCAGCTTTGCCATCCTGATTGGTATCCCTTATTCCTACTATGCCTCTTCCGGCTTTATCAGGTGAGCGAAGTTTGATATAAATATCCCCCGATTCACTGACGGCCAAATGTCTGGCCCGTCCAATACTGTCAACCACCACCACAGCTTCAAAACCATCTGGCAAAAAAAGCCCTCCATTATCATCGTCTCCTGCCGGAAGTATAATTTTTGGTTCACATGAGATAAACATCCATAACCCTACACAAAAAAAGAATGTCTTGACGGCAGAAGTCATTGGGTGCATCTCAATTCTCATAAAATCGCTCCAGTGTTTGGAATTATTTAAATTTTGGTAAACAAAACTATCTTTTGCTAAAGGGTGCTTTCCTGAAATATAATATATTTATAAAAATACATTGTGCCATTTATCAAAAACTAAGAACCAGCAACAGATTTTCAATATTGACTTCTCCTAACCCTCCGAAAAGTATGAAGGATGATAGCCTTTGATCTTGAGGAAGGGATTAAGAAATCAAACAGTTCAAAGGCAAATTGAAATGGGAAGGTAATTTGGATAGCGTGAGGCAGGATCAGTAAATGACAAAAAAAATCCGGAAACCATTTATTGATTCCCGGATTTTCTGATTTCAATAGTTTACTTTTTTGAAAGTTCGCTTTCTAATTGCTAACCAAAAATAACTCGGAATGAAGTTCAAATGCAGCGGTAATGGACTGTGGACTGTTGTCTGATTATCCGCAACTTTAATCCTTAATTTGAGCTAAAGGCAAAATAGCGGATAATCACTACTTTTTCTCCTCCCAAACCAACTTTGGCGACTTGTAATAATTCAATCCCATGGCATCCCAACGGGCTGTATGTTTTTTCAATCTTTCTGAAAATGAATCCCAGTTTCTCAAGTCTTTTTTGGTCCAGGCAACTTCAGCGATTGCGGCCAATCTTGGAAACAACATGAATTCAATCTCTTCTCTGTTGGTGATGGTTTCCGACCACAGTGGGGCTTCCACACCTAGAATGTTCTCCTTCTTAACAGCTGCATCCAATTCTGTCGGATCCCAATTATAAGCATCATCCAACTCAATATAAGCCGCCCAATGCAAGCCCAAATAGGTGGTAGAATCATATTGCATATCAAGATAGGTTTTGGTCGCAGGTGAAATCAAAACCTGATTTCCTTGATTGATGGCCAAAACAGCATTTTCAGCTTTGGCCCAATATTGAGCTACAGTTCCGGGTTCAAGTTTGGCATGGGCTATTTCATCCCAACCCAATGATTTTTTGCCGTATTTGGTTACGCTGGCCTGGGCTTTTTCCATAAACGGAATATAATCCTCCAATTCCGTGACATGCGATTCATCGCCGCCGATATGGATGTATGGGCCGGGGGTCATTTCAACCAATTCACGGATGACATCGTCCACAAACTGATATGTGATGTCTTTGTCCGTATCCAAAGTACTGAAGCCAACTTCGATCCCGGTATAGAGTGGTGTAGCCATTCCATCTACTCCCAACTCGGTACGGTCAAAAGGAACCGCTCCTTTTTCAGGTACTGTAATTCCTGGATTCAATTGTCCATAAGCAGCCAAAGCTGAATTGGTGTGGCCCGGCATGTCTATTTCAGGTACAACGGTGATGAATTTTGATTGGGCATAAGCGACGATGTCTTTGTATTGCTCTTGGGTGTAAAAACCTCCTTCTCCCCCACCGACTTCGGTTTTGCCGCCGATCTCGGTCAGCAATGGCCAGGATTTGATTTCGATTCTCCAACCTTGATCATCCGAAAGATGGAGGTGTAAATAGTTGATCTTATACTTTGCGATCAGGTCAATGACGTGCTTTACATCTTCAACAGGAAAAAAATGTCTCGCTACATCCAACATAAATCCTCTGTAGGCATACTCCGGTTTGTCTTCGATTTTGCCTGCGCCGATTTTTATCTTGCCACCTAACTTGGAAGACGATTCTATTCCGGCAGGCATGAGTTGTCTCAAAGTCTGAACACCATTGAAAAGCCCTTCTCCATTGGAAGCGGTGATTTTGATACTATTTTCATCGATAGAGATGGCATATTCTCCGGTTGATTTTTGGGAAGCTGATTCAATCTCAAAAACAATCACGTTAGACTCCCCTGATTCGGCAGTTTGGAGATCAAAACCTGTGGAAGGTTTGATTAAGCTTTGGAAAATTGAAATTACAGGATTGATTTCTGAAGCATTTCCTAAGGTAACCAATTTGGTTTCATTTGTTAATGTAAATGAACCTTCTGCTTCAGTTACTGAAAGTGGCTTTGGAATAATGTTGTTTTCACTCAGCGGAGTGGCTTTGTCTGCACAGGAGATGATTCCCAATCCAAAAATGGTGAGGAGGATCAGGTTAGAGATGATTTTAGTGATTTTCATAGAATAAGGTAGCTTTTTGGGTTTTCAACCAAACAAACTTAATTAAAATTTTTATTTAAGATTTTACCATTTAGCAAATTCTTTCTTATCTCCATTTATCAACTCATTTATCCTTTTTTCCAAAATCAAAAAAATATTCGCCTATCAAACCTCATTTTTAATAAATTGAAGAAGTAAAACTTGTATCTGACCATTTTAACCATAAACCGAATGAAAAAGGAAGAATTACCAAAAGAGAACAATTCCAGAAGAAATTTTGTCAAAGCCTCGGCCACAGCTTTGGCAGGTTTTTATTTTGTACCAAGACATGTATTGGGTGGTTCCGGGTTTGTTGCGCCTTCTGATAGGTTAAGGGTGGCAGGTATCGGTGTTGGCGGAATGGGAACCGGCGATGTAAGGGGAGTTTTCAACAGCGGCAAGGCTGATTTTATCTCCTTATGTGATGTGGATGATACTAGAGCAAAAGGCAGCGTTCAAGCACATCCCAAAGCAAAATACTATAAGGACTATAGGGTTATGCTTGACAAAGAGCATAAAAATATTGATGCCGTTACCGTTTCAACTCCTGACCATATGCATGCGGTACAGGCGATGGCGGCTATGCAATTGGGAAAGCATGTTTATGTCCAGAAGCCACTATCCCATGATATCTATGAAGCAAGGATGCTGACTGAAGCAGCGGAAAAATATAAGGTCGTAACCCAAATGGGCAATCAGGGTTCCTCGGGAGAAGGCGTTCGAAAAATGGTAGAATGGTATAATGCAGGGCTTATCGGTGAGGCTACAAGGGTGTATTGCTGGACTGACAGACCTGTATGGCCTCAGGGAATTCCTTGGTCAGCTAATCCTGCAACCCCACCTGCTGACCTTGATTGGGATTTATGGTTAGGTACAGCTCCTAAAAAAGATTACGTGGCCAACCTGATTCCGTTTAATTGGCGTGGATGGTGGGATTATGGAACAGGTGCCTTGGGTGATATGGCATGCCATATCATGGAGCCACCATTCCGGGTATTGGGATTGGGATATCCTGAGTCCGCAGAATGCAGCGTAGGTTCTGTATACGTCGGTGAATTTAGCAGAGGATATTTCCCGGAGAGCTGTCCTCCTTCCTCACACATTACACTTAGGTTCAAAAGAGAAGGGAAAAGTGACCTTCAGTTCCATTGGATGGATGGAGGAATCCAACCAGCCAGACCTGAAGAGCTTGGTCCAAATGAGGTCATGGGAGATGGCGGAAATGGGGTCATCATTGAAGGTACCAAAGGGAAAATGATGTGTGGAACATATGGCGTCAACCCCCAACTTTTGCCGACATCCAAGACCGCAGAAATCAATGTTCCCCAAACAATATACAGAGTTCCTCTTGGTGACAGGGGGCATTACAACAATTGGGTGGAAGCCTGCATCGGTGGCCATGGGAGTAAAGAATTTAATCAATTGAGTTCACCGTTTTCTGTGGCAGGTCCATTGACAGAATCTGTATTAATGGGAAATCTTGCCATCCGAAGCTATGATTACAGGGTTCCGAGGGAAAGCGGAAATGGATTCAATTATCCGGGAAGAGGTATCAAGCTTGTTTGGGATGGCCCGAATATGAAAGTCACAAATTTTGAACCAGCTAATCAATTTGTGAAAAGAGAATACAGAGAAGGCTGGAAGCTGGGGTGAAAACAGTAAACAGTCTCAGTTGGCAGCAAACAGTTGCAGTAGGCAGTAAACAGTTGCAGTAGGCAGTTTTCAGTCTCAGTATTCAAGGATCAAAGAAAATCCAGCAAATCTTCCGATTTGCTGGATTTTCTTTCTTCTAACAAAATTTATTTCTCCAGATTCTTGTGGATAATTGATTGAAGTTCAAAATAACGAGCTGTGGATAGCAACATGTTGACTATCAAACAATATAAATCAATTATCAAATCCCAAACCGGCAGCATTGAGCATTTTGGCGTATGCTGATTTTCTTTTGGCAGCTAGGTCATTTAGTGTGGTCTGTGCACTGATAAGGCTTACTTCCCGTGCATTGACAAGGAACAGAGAACTTTCTCCTATTTCAAATCTTGTCATTTCACCTTTCAGAAGTTTTTGAAGTCCGTTCACATTGTTGGTATAGACGCCCAATTGTTGTTCGACAGTCTCAAAATTATAGATTTCACTTTCCAGTTTTGTCGTCAATTTGAGAAGTTTCAAATCCCTTTCGTAGGTTTTGAAGTTTATTTTGGCCTTGGCAAGACCCAGATCTCCTCTTTCACCTCTCAAGAACAAAGGCATAGAAAAAGTCGCTCCAAGTTTGTAGTTGTTTTCAAGGAAAGGTGACACCTGAAAATCGTTGATGTTTTCAACCAAGAAATTATAATTGACCTTGAGGACTGGCAACAACATATTTGCCTTATACCTCCTGTCAATCTGAAGGGATTCGATGGCAAAATCAGTCATTTGCAATTCAGGATGCTGGAAAATATACTCCCGCATAGACTCTTTGTTATAATCAAATACTGTCAGGTCGAGGACATTTTCAGGAAAAACTGACTCTAATAGATCAACAGGCTCATTGTTTTCATCCCAAAGGAAAGTGTTCAAAAACTGTGTGGATTTAAAGAATTGGATTTTGGCAGTCTGGAGCCTATATGTCCTATCCATCAACTGTGTATAAGCTTCTACTGTGTCAATGGCAGGAAAATCTCCTTGGATGTAGCTTTCCTTGACCATTTGAAAACGCTCTTCCGCAAGCTTAACCCCACCTTCTAAAACTTTCACATTTTGATAATCCGCTGCCCAAGCCCAATACGTTTCTGTGGATTCCAAAAAAAGGTCATTGAGGATTTGAACCCTTTCTGCCTTGGTAGATTCCACATACACTTGGGCCTGCCTTAAAGCAGCCCTCCTCTTATCAATTAGAAGTCCTTGTCCGAGATTGAAAGAAGCGCCAAAAGCCGCCAATCCATCCTCAGGAACTTCCAGTTCGGGATTCAATAAAGTACCGGTATTATATTCCACCAAGCCTTTTAACTCTACGCCAGCCATTGTTGGAATTACAATTCCACCTTCCCTTTTGTCAAAATAGTTTGTGTTTTTAAACCTCTTAGCTTCATAATCACCATACAACCTAGGATCAAAGCCTCCCCGCGAGGCGCGGAGTTCCAATTCCCCAAATTCTACAGTAATATCAGCTTGTTTGGCAACAGGATGGAAAGCCCTCACCCATGTCAAATAATTGTCATAGGAGAGCATTTCCTGACCATGGGCCAAATGTGAAAGTCCAAATGCCAACAAAAGAATAATTCTGCGCATGTTTATTTCTTATTTTGGTTTTCGGCCTTTTCTCTTGCTGTATAATAATCAGCAGGGAAACCATTTAGCTGTCGCCATATTTCATACCAAAGAGGAACATCGTTAAGTAATGCGATTCCATCAGCTCCTGATCCAATTCTCAATTGGGTTGGCCAACGTTTTTCTTCCAAATCCTCCACTACCAAAACCCTGTATTTACCATCTGGACCTGCAAAGTTATCGATAGCTGTGACTACACCGCCAAAAGTACCGTTGGTAATCTGAGGCCATCCGGAGAATACAATTGCCGGCCATCCATCGAAAATAAACCTCACCTTATTTCCGATTCGGATGAGAGGAAAATCTACTGGTTCTATAAACATCTCTACGGCAAGCTGTGCATTACCCGGAAGAATACTCATGATTTCTGCTCCCTCTTTGATAGTCTCACCGATACCTACCTGAATGGCTTCAGTAATGTAGCCTTCCTGTGGTGCCAAAATAAACCTATAACCAGTCCTGACTTCATAATTGGTATATTGATTTTCAAGTTTGGTGGCTGTACCTTCTGCGTCAAATTGGGCAGACAGGGCTTCAAATTTGTCCGCTGAAGCTTTGGCCATTTTGTCCCTAAAATCGTTGTCTATCGCATTCAATTCTATCTGAGCGGCTATAAGGGCATTTTTACTTTTCAAAAGATTGTTCTCTGCTGCCACAATACCTGCCTGTACTTCTTGAAAACGTAGCTCTCTTTGTTCAAAATCCGTCAGAGACCTCAACCCTTCTTGGTACAATTTGTCGGTACGCTTTAGCTGTTCAGTCCCTACTTTAAAATTCACCTTGGACTGTTCAAAGCGGATACTGTCAGAAATAACATTGAGTTCTGCCATCCTAAGCCTGTTTTCAGCCTGTTCCTTTCTAAGCACATTATTTTCCTTCAAGGCTTGGATCTGGATCTCAAGTGACTTTACTTTTTCAGAATAGGATTTTGCCGAAAGTGTCTTGGCTTCGACCTGGAGTTGGGTTCTTTCCAAAAGTTGTGGATCAAAATAGTCATCTTTTATCTCAGAAATCCTTAAGATAGTATCGCCCTTCTGTACGTAATCACCTTCTGCCACATACCACTTTTCTATTCTTCCCGCGATGATGGAATGAACTGTCTGCGGTCTTTGATCGGGTCTTAGTGCGGTTACAAATCCTTTAGACCTGATATTCTGGGTCCATGGCAAAAACAGGAAAAGAAACATACCGATCATCGTCCAAAGAAGAATCTGGATTCTTTTCTTACTTTCATCTTTTGGAATGGTCATTGAAATGCTCTTGAAACCATCAAAAGACACACTATCTGAAATTTTATTTTTAGAAATCCCTAACATCGCTCTTTAAATTAAATTCCATTTGCTTTTGCATAAACTTCACTGCTTCCATCAAATACCAGCTTACCATGATCCAATTGGATCACCCTTGGAAACTTTTTAATGGTATCTGCATTTTCAGATATCATCATGACTGTCCATGGGCCGTTCAGGATGTAATCGACAATCCTTTGTTTTTCCTCAGGTTCAAAAAACGCAATCATATCCTCCAATAGCAAAGCTTTTGGATTGTTTACGAGACACCTTGCCAACACAATCCTACTGATGATTGATTTGCTCAAACCCTGACCTTCAGGCATCAATTGGGTATCCCAATCCTCCGGCAGTTTATAGATGTATTCCTTCAACCCCACCATCTTCATGATTTCCCTGACATGGCTTTCTGCTACGTCCTTTTTAAGTGTTATATTTTCAAAAATTGTCCCATGGAAAATAGACTGATGGGAAAGACTATCTCCAATATAACTCCTTAAACGGTCTAGGTTCATCGTATCGATCGGCAATCCGTTGATGATAATCCGCCCCCTATAATCAGTAAACAATCCTGAAATCAGGTACATCAAGGTACTCTTTCCACTTCCACTCTTTCCTGTAAGAATTACTTTCTCGCCGGCATTCAAATCAAATGTCAGGTCGTCAATAATCTCAAAAGAAGAATCCTTTGACTTATAGCTAAGATTTCTGACTTGGAACTGAAGGCTTTCGCTATTTGTGGTCAAAGATTTCTCTGTGCCTTCTTGCCTTTCGATAGGCATGTCCATGATCTGTCCGATTTTTTCAGTAGCTGTCAAAGTATCATATACCACATCAAGTGAAAGGATAAGCTTTTCTACTGAGCTTACAATCAAGATAATAATCACTTCTGCCGCAACGAATTGCCCGATACTGATCTGATTGTCAATCAGCAACAAACTCCCCACAATTAACAGGGTAGTAACTATCAAGGCTTTGAAAGCAATCATGACTTTATATTGAAATACCAAAACCGCAAAATGCTTGTTCCGGAATTCAACATAAGTAGTCAGCAGTTTATCAATAGTATAGAAGGGTAAATTAGAATTTCCTGCCAATTTGAACGTCCCCAAAGTCCTACCTATTTCTTCCAGCCAATAAGCTGTTTTATATTTTAAGGTAGATACTTTCAGGTTGGTTTCCATTCCTTTTGGGCTGGTGAAATAGAAAATCAAAACGACCAAGCCAATCAAAATCAAACTGAAAATGAGGAAGAACACATTGTACAATGCAAGAAGAATCATCCCAAAGAAGATCTGAACCATCGAAAATGAAAAGTCAATCAAAATCTTTGACATTCCCTTTTGGAGATTTACCGCGTCAAAAAATCTATTGACGAGCTCAGGCGGATATTGACCGTGCAACTCATCCAATTTGAGCCTTGGCAACCTGTAAGCAAATCCAAAACCTGTTTTGGTAAAGATCCTCTGCTCCAGTTTTTCTGTCAGATATAATTGGGAAATCTGAAGAAACCCTCCAAAAGCGATTCCCAGTGCTACCACCAAAACCATAATTAGCCATGCTGTACTGACCCTTCCACCCAAAACAAAATTGACGATCGCCTGTATCCCCAAGGGATAAATCAAAGAAACAGCACCGTTCAATATTGAATAAAAGTAGATGGAATAAACCTCTTTCTTCTCTTCGTTAAGAAGTTTAAAGAACCTTTTTAAAGGAGTTATTGCGTAATCAATTTTCATTTTGGATGGTTTTGAAAACTAGGTTATTGAAAAAATCAATCCTCCTTTCGTCTCCCGGAACCTGTTCGGTGAATCCCGGCAGGTGCTTGGCATAATAAGACTGAATCAGGCTTGATTCCATTACGGTAGACACTAAAGTTTTTGGAAATTCAAATTCAGGATTGATTTCCAAAATAATATCGGCAATTCTTTCACTCAATTTGTTGAAATGGTTGAAAAAACCTTTTTGGTATTCTTCATCCACTTCTTTTGTCATGATCGCCTTGTTTGCTTCATCTGTAATCAATTTTCTCAAAGAAACAGGATCAATGAAATCATTTTGGGTAAAAATCGGACCATTCACCAATATTTTGATGGCTATTTCAAGTTTTTGAAATGGGTCTGTAAGGTTTGCTGTACCAAAAACAAAGTTTTGCTCTAAGTACCCCCAATACCAGGAATTCAAAAACAAAAGCAGTTTATGCTTGTTTTCAAAATACCGGTATATCGCCGATTCTGTACAATCTATTTTTGAAGACAGTTTCTTAAACGTGAATTGCTCAAATCCCAATTCCTGCATCATAGAAACACTTTTCAAAATGATGTCTTTTCCAAGTTCCGAACTGAAAGGATCCTTCAAATAAATATCAGGATTGATTTCAACTCGTATTTTTTTGAGAATGTTTTCCATTTTTCATTTCACAACAATCAGGAAACGTGCAGTTCTCACAAATAGTTTAAAATACTCAATAAAAGTTTGTATTACTAACAAAATGTGAACCCATCAAATTAATAAACAGGTTTTTGAATTATCTCTTCATGTAGGAATCCCTGACTGCTTTGAATTCTGAACCTTCTTTCCAGCCGGGCCAAGCGGTACTGTTTGACAACTTTTTACCGACTTCATAAAGGAGCTGCACGTCTCCCAACATGGCTTCATAGTCCCAATTGGCAGGATCATAATTGTCACCGGGTTTGTGGTAAACTTCAGAATTGTACTTTGATTCCAATTCCTTCCCATATGCCTTCCCTTTTTCCACATGATCGACACCTATTCCGATGTAGAGTGCAGGAATTCCTATTTTTGCAAAATTGAAATGATCAGACCGGTAATACCATCCTGCTGAAGGAATAGATTCAGGAGTACTGTACCTTCCTTTTTTTTCCAATTCTACATTAAGTATGTCTTCAAGTTCTGACTGACCCATTCCAATGAGTGCCACATCTTTCATTTTACCATAAGGATTCATTCCATCTAGATTAATATTGGCCACTGTTTTTTCTTTTGGAAAAACAGGATTTTGGGAATAATAGGCAGACCCAAGCAAGCCTTGTTCTTCGGCTGTCACTGTCAAAAACACAACCGACCTTTCCGGCTTGGCATCTTCTATAAAGGCTTTGGCCATTCCCAATAGTGCCGCGGTTCCACTTGCATTGTCCCAAGCGCCATTGTAAATACTGTCTCCCGAAGCATCGGGAGCACCTATTCCCAAATGATCCCAATGGGCTGTATAGATGATATATTCGTCAGGATACTTACTTCCTGTAATTTTGGCGATTACGTTTTTGGATAAATCATATTTTGCTTTTACTTCTAGGGAAGTACTTGCAGTCAAGTTCATAGGAATAGCCTGAAAATCAGGTTTTTTAGCTTTTTCAAAAAGCTCTTTTTCATCAAGACCTGCCAAGGAAAACAATTGGCCTGCAATAGGTAAAGCAATCCATCCTTCAAACATGGCCTGATAAGTTGGGGTATTTCTGAGATCCAAAGAAAGTCTTGACGTATTCCAGTTGTTTTGGATGACATTGAATCCATATCCTGCAGGACCTGTTTCGTGAATGATCAATGTTCCTAAGGCTCCATGTTTGGCAGCTTCTTCCATTTTGTAGGTCCATCGACCGTAGTAGGTCATGGTATTGCCCCTGAATAATGAAACATCTTCAGTACCATAACCAGGGTCGTTGACCAAAAGGACTACAATTTTCCCTTTGACATCTATGTTTTTGTAATCATTCCAACCATACTCAGGAGCTACGATTCCATAGCCTGCAAAAACCAACTCTGCTCCGTCCACAGTAAGTAAGGAGTCTGTACGCTGCGTCCAGATGACATAATCCTCTAATCCCTTCAATTCAATGGATTGACTTTTGGATTGAATAGTCATTGTGGGTGCAGGTTGTGTCAAAATAGAAACCATAGGCACTTCCTGAAAGTAGCTTTCCCCATTTCCGGGCTCTACACCAAGGTCTTTGTAGGCCTGCTCAAGGTATTGTACGGTTTTGGTTTCCCCTTCGGTAAATGGTTTTCTTCCCATAAATTCATCGGAGGCCAATTCCATAATATGAGGCTCTACACTGTCTTTCGAAATTTGGTAAGGATTATCTTCAGGAGATTGGCATGAACTTGCCAGAAGAATCAATGAGGCGATTGTAAGCAAATAAGTTTTTTTCATCTTGAATTGGTCTTAGCCAAAAATAACAAAAATACCCCAATCTAAAATCAGGCATTATTTGGATGGAATATTGCTATCGGGATTCAAGATTTGGATTGGTTAAATGCCAGTAAGGTTTTAGCTTTACTGAATACTCATAAAAGTTGCAACATGAAAAAATCATTGCAGTTTCTACTTGGATTCTTGATCATCTTAGCCATAGTTTATATGCTAGGTCCAAAATCCCAAATCGAAGATTTATCAGGAGAATACCCTGCGGTTCCAACCCGGATGGGAGAACTTCAGGCCTTCATCCAAGCAAAAAGGGATACAGTGAAGGGATTGAAACCGGGCAATGAAGCAAAAATTGTTTGGGCAGATAGTATCAATAAGAGTAAAACCCCCTATTCTATCGTCTACATCCATGGATTTGGTGCTAGTAATATGGAAGGAGATCCTGTGCACCGAGAACTTGCGGATTATTTTGACGCCAATTTATATCTAGTCAGACTACCCGAACATGGCATCAGCAGACCGGATGGATTCAGACATCTGACTGCCCAAAAGTTGGTAGATGAAGCCAGAGAGGCATTTATGGTGGGAAAAAGCCTTGGAGACTCCGTCATCATCGTGGGGACCTCCATGGGTGGTGCATTGTCTTTGGTTCTAGCTTCTGAAAGACCTGATATGAAGGCTTTGGTTCTTTATTCTCCCTGTGTCAGAGAATATGGAGATGCTTTGGAAATCTTTTTTAAACCTTGGTTATCTTTTTTGGCTGAGAAATTTCAATATGAAAACGGGACTATCGTCAACGAAAGAGAAGGTGATAAAGCAAAATATTGGTCTAGGGAATATCACTTGAACAGTTACCGGAGCTTGGGAGTTTTGATCAGGAGTAAAATGAACGCCGAGACGTTTAAAGAAATCCATCAGCCAATGTTCTTGGGATATTTTTACAAAAATGAAGAAGAACAGGACAAGGTTGTCTCCGTTCCTAAGATGTTTGAAATGTTTGACCAAGTCCAGACCCCGGAAAATAAAAAAATCAAGGTAGCGTTTCCAGAATCCGGTGACCATGTCATCGCTTCCAGCATTACCTCGAAAGATTGGGAAGGAGTTCTAAGAGAAACAAAAAGATTTTTGGAAGAGGTTGCAGGTATTCCTGTTCCGGCAAAAGAATTGATTCTCGAAGAGGATTAAGCAGATTCCTGCACAAAGCAAAAAACCTGTGAAATCACAGGTTTTTTTTGCTTGGTAGATTCCTTTTTCATTTGACCAAATCAACAATCTGTGTAGGTCATGTTGTGAATTTTATCAATTTCTCTTAGGCAATACTCCTGAGAATGTGATACCAATTGAATTGGCATTATAAGTTTCTCCAAGCACACCTTCATAGTTCATTATGGTGTAAGTGAGACCAACCCATTTGTACGCAAATTCAATGAAAGGGCCTGAGGCATTTCCAAGAGTGAAATTATCACCGATCCCACCCGCATTGAATTTTATATTGGTATGAAAGGACATTCCCAAACCAAGTCTCCAGGTATCATTGAAAACATAATTTCCACTCACATTAATCGGAATTCTGGTAAGTCTGATATGGGCATTGTCTGCTGCGGTGGTCACATATTTGATCCCCACAGAAGATCTCAGTCTGATACTCTCAAGGCTTGGAATTGCATATTCCGCCCCAACTCCTAGTGAGATACCCTGACCTGCATTTACCCTCTGAGAATTCCCGTTGGTAAAATTGACAGTAGCAACGTCATCGCCTCCCAATGCCAATCCTCCTTCAATTAAAAACCTTAAAGGCGTGGTATTTTGGGCAGCAACATAATTGTATAAACCGCCCGTCAATAAGAATAAAACTAAAATTGTTCTTTTCATAAATCACTGTTGTTTTTGAGGAATTGAGTTTAATTTAAATTTGGTTTTGAGAGTTAATTGTCAGGACACAGGTTATTGCTAAATAAACCTTTGATATAAAATGTAGGTGCATTGCCCAATAGATTAGAGCAAAGAATGATGTTGGATTGAGTGATTTTGAATGGGTGGAAATTGCCTCAAAGGCATTCTTTATTTTCTTCTAATAAACCAAGTATTTTTTTTCCGCTAGTTTCACTTAGCTCCACACAAATGTGGCCTCCTCCTGAAAAGTTATTCGTAAAAACTACGATCATAACATAATAAGTTTTACCAGCCTCAAGATTTAGCGGAAGCCTGACTTCGGGAGATGAAGATATCTTACCTCGATACTGGGCATGGATTTGATGGCCTCCTACATTTATCTGATGGACTGAAAATCTACCATTGCCAACCTTACACAATAATTCATCATCCAAGTAAGTAAAATAAGGTACCATAGCATCGGGTCCTGGTGGCCTTAATAAATAAACAGTTGCTGTTTCATTTTGGGCATTTATTTGAAACTGAGCTGCGAAGAATACAACGAATAAACTATAAATAATCTTCATATAACATTATAAATTTGTACCAAACTTAAATTGAAGTAACCTCAAAAAAAACGGTGTTCCTGATTAATTTTTTTCCATTTTTTTTAGAAAAAATCCTTTTGAAATTTTGTATTCTAAAGGTCTAAATTGAGGAGGTATTAATAGTTTATATGCAGTTGGAAAAATTTTTGTATTTAATTGATTATCAATTTTTTAATTATTTTAAAAAGGAATTTTTATTTCATTTTCAAAATGATGTCGGTTTATCTTTTCAAAAGAAAAATATTAAAATTTTACTTCTTTCAAAAAATTAACTTTAACTGATCTTCAAAGGAAATTTAAAGCCTAAAAAATTGAATCATTTGTTGAAAAAGTATTTGAATAAAAAAAGCCTGTGGAACTCCATGATTTCAAGCACGGATTCTCACAGGCCTAAGATTTTTAAGGTTCTATTACAGTTTCAAAGGAACCCTTTTTCCACTTTTGGCTGCCTCAAAAATTGCATCAATGATCTTCATGTCCTTGACGCCTTCTTCTCCATCCACAGGGATAATTGGTTTCTTTCCATCCAAAATTATCATAGCCATCTGATCCATCTGCGTAGTCTGATGCGTGACATGTGGTAAATCAAGTCTGCCTTTGTTGGTCCAGCTTTTGATTGGACCATATCCTGTCGAGGGCTGCATTTCGGCAAATCCCTTTTCTCCGACTAAGAAAAATTTATCAAGGTAGCTTATTGCATATGTAGAAAGGCAGGAACCAATAACACCACTTGGAAAACCCAACTGAAAAGTAATGGTTTCGTCTACGCCTTCCTTAAATTTAACCGGATCTGTTTTCTCTTCCTGTGCAGTGACCCAAACAGGCTCCTCTCCTACCATATACCTAGCGCCATTGATTGAATAGATCCCGATATCCATCATGGCACCACCTCCTGCCAATGCTTTGTTTAATCTCCATTGAGTGGGGTCTCCGATTTTGAATCCACTCAATCCCTGGAAAAACTTAATGGTCCCAAATTCCCCTTCTTTCCGCAATCTGACGACTTCTAAGGTATTTGCTTCAAAGTGCATCCTATATCCGATCAATAGTTTTACTCCGGCTTTCTTGCAGGCATCTACCATTTCCTGACCTTCTTTGGCATTGATAGCCATTGGTTTTTCACAGATGACATGTTTACCGGCAGCAGCCACTCTCAGACATTGTCCATGATGGAGGGCATTCGGAGTAATGATATAGACCGCATCAATGTCTGGGTTGTTTTTGATCGCATCAAAGTTTTCATAATTGTAGCAGTTTTTATCAGGTATGGCATATTTGCTTTGCCATTCTTTGATTTTTGAAGGCGTTCCGCTGATCACACCGGTGATTTTAGCCCGTTTGCAATCCATCATTGCTTCTGCTACTCGGTTGCCGTAGCTCCCCAATCCCATGATGGCGACTCGGAGGATAGGTCCATCCTGCACATCATCGAATATATTCATAGGATTTTCATTTGGTGTAAAACTGAAAGCAAACGGGAGAATACCTGCACCGACAGTCAGTTTTTGTAAAAAGTCTCTTCGGGATTTCATGGTTATTTAAAGGTTTTGGTTTGTGAGTTAATTACTTTTTTGATTGAATTTGATTGAAAAGGAGAACTTAAGCCGAAACATCAGGGAACGCTCTTTTCAAGCAATTTCAATTTAGAGTAAAAAACAGTAATTTGAAAATCAAATGGGCTAATAAGCTGAATAGATTAAATCCATCAAATTTGAGCAAAGATGATATCAGGCAATAAGCAATTATTCCAATATTTGCAGAATTCGATTGGTCCTTAATAAAATTTGAAAAAAATCCGGTTGATATTTGTAAAATTAAACACTGTTCAATTATATTTGCTTGTACAATAAATCATCATGGGCGTAGCCGAAAGAAAGATACGGGAAAAAGAAGAACTGAAGGACCAAATCCTAAAAGCAGCAAAGAGACTCTTTATTGAAAGAGGCTTTGAAAAAACTTCTATCCGGAATATAGCGGATGAGATCGAATACAGCCCAGGAATCATTTACCATTATTTCCAGGATAAGAATGAGATTTTTTATGCACTGCATCAGGAAGGATTTCAGGAATTAAGGAAAAGAATGGAAATCTTGGGTGCTGTAGAAGACCCAATGAGCCGCTTGAAGGCTATGGGAAGGATTTATATCCAATATGCTTTGGAAAATGCTGACATGTACGACCTGATGTTTATCATAGAAGCACCCATAGATTTTGTAGTAAAAAGGGATGACTTATGTTGGATCGAAGGCGATTCCACTTTTAACTTATTGAGATCTACAGTCAATCAATGCATGAAAAAGGGGCACTTTCAGGGACATCATCTCGAAGCAATCTCTTTCCTTATTTGGTCTACTGTTCACGGTATGGTTTCTCTGAAAATCAGAAAAAGGGTAAATGTGCTTGATGTTGCTGAAGTGGATCAAATAATTGAAAACAGCTACAACTCCTTTCTATTGATTTTGGATCGTTGCTGATATTTTTTTAGCCTAATATTAAACAGTGTTCATTAAATTAACATTAAAATATAAAATGGAAAACAGCCACAAAAAATTCCTTATCGTCTTCCTACTTTTCTTTGGAATGTTGGAGGAAGTCCAATCCCAATCGGTACTTAACAATTACCTAGATGAGGGCCTGCAAAACAATCTAGTCCTGAAAGAAAAGAATATATCCTTGGATCAGAGCATATTGGCTTTGAAAGATGCCAAGAGTTTTTTCCTTCCCTCAATTGATTTTGGAGCCACATATACGGTGGCAGATGGAGGTAGGGCTATTGTCCTACCGATCGGCGATCTGTTGAATGGTGTTTATTCCTCTTTAAACACACTGTTGGATAGGCAAGCATTTCCCCAGATACAAAACGTGGAAGAGCAATTCCTGGCAAATAACTTTTACGATGCAAGAGTACGCATCTCCTACCCTGTCATCAACCCAGACCTTCACTTCAACAAACAGATCCGTGACCAATCGGTGAGGCTTGAGGAATTTGAAATTGAGATCTATAAAGCCGAACTGACCAAAAATATCAAACAAGCTTATTACAAATATTGCCTAGCCTATACTGCCAAGCAGATTTTGGAGGAATCAAAAATCCTTGTCCAACAGAATCTCAAAGACAATAAATCCCTATTAGCCAACGGAAAAGGCCTTCCAGCGCAGGTTTTAAGGGCTGAAAGTGAAGTTGAAAACATCAATTCACAACTCATTGAAGCGGAAAACAGGATGAAAAATGCTGCCTACTATGTCAACTTCCTGATCAATCGGCCTATTGAAAGTGAAGTCATTTTTGAGACACAGTCCATCAATGAAATGGAAATTGACAATCTGATGCAGGAAGAAGACTTCTCAGACAGGGCTGAAATCCACAAAATCAATACAGCCAAAGGAATTCAGGAAACAGCCTTGAGAATGAATCAGAATTTTGCCATACCTAGACTCAACACCTTTGCGGATATTGGAATGCAAGGCTTTGAATTCGATGTCAGCGACCAAAGCCGGTATTTCATGCTTGGCGTAAACATGTCCTTTCCGATATTCCAAGGCGGCAGGAACAGGAATGCCATTACGAGAGCCAAAAATGAAATTAGGAATTTATCTTACCAGACAGAACTTTTGGATGATTCTATTGAAATGGCTATCCGGGCCGCAAAAAACAACATCAAAGCAGCAGAAGCAGCAAAATACTCTGCCGAACAAAACCTAAGATCAGCCACCGCATACTTGAGGTTGATTGATCGGGGATATAAAGAAGGCACCAATTCTTTGATAGAATTCATCGATGCCCGAAACCAATTCACACTGTCAGAATTGAAACTCACCATTGCTAACTACAGCCTGCTATCCGCTGTGGCCGAACTAGAAAGAGAACTACAAACTTTGAACTGATACTACCATGAAATCCACATTCCTCTACCTCCTATTTCCTATCATAGGAATTACTTTCCTCCAAGGCTGCGGCAAAAAAGGAAATTCGATGAATACTGAAATCCCAACTGGAGAGATTCCTGTCAAAATCAAGCAAATATCTGTCTCAGAAGGGAACCTTGAAATTGATGCCACAGGCCAATTCACTACCGATGACGAGACCATGCTTTCTTTCAAAACCGGCGGCATCATATCACAGGTTTTGGTGTCGGAAGGCGATGTTATCCGAAAAGGCCAACTCTTGGCAACTTTGGACCTAACCGAAATCAACACTGCTGTGAATCAAGCCCGGTTAGGCTATGAAAAAGCTAAAAGAGACTATGAAAGGGTACAAAGACTTTTGGCTGACTCTGTTGCAACAGTCGAACAGGCTCAAAACAGCAAAACAGCATTGGACATTGCTGCGCAAAGTCTTGAGGCTGCCAGATTCAACCAAGACTACTCTCAGATCAGAGCAATAAGTGACGGAAATGTGCTGAAAAAATTTGTCAATCCAGGACAGCAGATAGCGCCAGGTTCACCGGTTTTTCAGACCAACGGATCCGGGAAAGGAAGCTGGAAGCTGAAGGTCTCTTTAAGTGACAAAGAATGGGCCATGGTCAAAGAAGGGGATAAGGTCAATATAGCAACTCCTGTCGAACCAGAAAAATTATATACAGGTAGGGTAAAAAGAAAATCAAAATTCTCCGATCCGACGACAGGCACCTATCAGGTGGAAATTGAATTCACAGAAAAAGCTCCTGATTATCTTGCTTCCGGTATGTTTGGAACTGCAAAGGTCCTATCAGAAACAAGTCAACAAACATGGTTTGTCCCCTATGAATCCATCTTGGATGCCAATTCAGGTAAGGGATTTGTCTTTGTAACAAATGATGGGAAAACTGCCCAAAAAGTAAGTATCAAAATCGGTAAAATCTATCCCGATAAAGTACAGATTACCGAAGGGTTGGAAGGATATTCCAAGCTGATCGTTTCAGGAAGTGCCTATTTGACAGACCTATCTCCTATTTCAATCCAAGACTGATATGCGTATTTCTAATTTTGCAGTAAAAAACTACCAGTTTACCCTGGTTATTTTCCTGATGACGATCGCATTGGGGTTGACGACATTTTTGAACATGCCAAGAAGTGAGGATCCTGCTACTGACGGACCGCAATTTCCTGTAATTGTAGTATATCCGGGAACTAGCCCTGCAGATATGGAAGAGTTGGTAGTTGACCCTTTAGAAAAAAGAATCTATGCCCTTGAGGATATTAAGAAAATCAAAACCACCATTTCTGACGGTGTTGCAGTGCTCAATGTGGATTACAAATATGAGTCAAATGTGAATGACAAGTATCAAGAACTCGTCCGTGAAATCAACAGTATGAGGGATGAATTGCCTCAGGACATATATAGCATAGATGTCAATAAGGTTTCACCTTCCAATGTCAACATCCTTCAGATTGGACTGATAAGTGAAAACAGTTCCAGAGAAAACCTGAAGAAATATGCCGAAAGGTTACAGGAAGAACTTGAAAAAGTCAATGCCCTTAAAGAAGTGGAAATCTTTGGGCTTCCCAACGAAATAGTCAGGATAGACCTTCACTTAGACCAAATGGCCCGAATGAACATTCCTGTCCAGGCAGTACTCGGGAGCATCCAAAGTGAAATTGGTAATATTCCCGGGGGAACTATTGAGGCAGGAAACAAGGCTTTCAATGTAAAAACCTCTGGAGATTATAAAGACCTCGATGAAATCGCCAATACGCAAGTCATTGCTTTCCAAGGAAAAAATGTGGCACTCAAGGATATTGCTGACGTCCATTTTGATTATGAGGAAAACAAACACATCACAAGGTTAAATGGATACAGGACAGTTTTTGTTAATGCTGCCTTAAAAGAAGGAAGTAATATTTCTCAGGTTCAGGAGCAATACCTTCCAGTATTGGAAAAATTCAAGACCAGCCTTCCTTCCAATATAGACATGGTTTTGGCTTTTGATCAAGCTGAATTTGTAAACAAAAGATTGGGCGGACTAGGTTTTGACTTTGTCATTGCGATCCTTCTGGTTTCTATTACTTTGATGCCACTCGGTGGTCGTGCAGCTGCCATTGTCATGATATCCATACCGCTATCATTGGCGATAGGTTTGGTTTTGCTCAATGCCTTAGGGTATAGCCTCAATCAGTTGAGCATAGTCGGACTCGTGGTGGCCCTTGGCTTATTGGTAGATGACAGCATCGTTGTGGTTGAAAATATAGAGCGTTGGATCCGGGAAGGGCATTCAAGGATGGAGGCTACGCTGTTGGGGACCAAGCAGATCGGTTTATCTGTAGTGGGATGTACCGTCACATTGATCATTGCATTTATGCCTTTGGTTTTCCTTCCGGAAGGTTCAGGAGATTTCATCAGAAGTCTTCCAATAGCTGTCATTACCAGTGTATTGGCATCGATGTTGGTTTCCCTGACGATTATTCCCTTCCTTTCCAGTAGACTTTTGAAAGAACATGTTGAAGGCCATCAGGGAAATCTATTCTTGCGGTCACTACAAAAAGCGATTTCTGTAAGTTATGCTCCTCTGTTAGAAAGATCTTTAAGAAAACCAGTTCAAACCTTAGTCATTGCTCTTGTTGTATTCGCTTCATCAATGGCTTTGTTTCCTGTTATTGGCTTCAGCCTTTTTCCTGCTTCAGAAAAGCCACAATTCCTGGTCAACATCATCACTCCGATCCAAACCAAAATCGGAGAAACTGATGCGGTAACCAAAAAAGTGGAAGCAGTCCTTAAAGAAATTCCTGAAATCCAATTTTTCTCTACCAATGTGGGAAAAGGAAATCCAAGGATTTATTACAACGTAATTCCAGAAAATGAAAGAACCGACTTTGCGCAGATTTTTGTACAGTTGGATCCAAATTCTTCCGTAAAAGAAAAAGTCAGGATTACGGAAACCCTCCGAAGCCAGTTCAACAATTTTGCAGGTGCAAAAATTGAGGTCAAAAACTTTGAACAGGGACCTCCGGTTACAGCACCTGTTGAAGTTCGTCTCTCCGGCGAAAACCTCGATAGCCTGAGGGTCCTTGCCGCCAAAGTTGAAAAACTGATTCAGGAAACTCAAGGAACCATCTATATCAACAATCCTGTCAGCAATCTTAAAACTGACATCAAAGTCGCAATCCAAAAAGAAAAAGCAAGGTCTTTGGGAATCAACATCATGGAAGTAGACCGCACAGTAAGGTTAGCTGTAGCAGGACTGAAATTGGGTTCCTATTCTGATGCCAACGGTGACCAAAAAGAGATCATTGTCACCAGTCCAAAGGAAGAAAGGGCCTCTTTAATAAGTTTTAACAAACTTTTTATAAACAACAATCAAGGTGCCGCCATTCCCATTGAGCAGATTGCAGATCTGGAATTTGAAAGTTCCCCGCTTCTCATCAGCCACTACAACAAAACCCGTACAGTTTCCGTCACGGCTTTTGTGCAAGAGGGTTTTTTGGCAGATAGGGTTATCAATGAAGTAAGTGCCAAAGTAGAAAAAGTTACCATGCCGGAAGGTTATAATTTCAAAATGGCAGGCGAAGCCGAGACAAGAGAAGAGTCTTTTGGCGGTTTTCAGACGGTGATTATCGTTACGGTTTTCCTCTTCATCGCAGTTTTGATATTGTTATTTAAAACCTTTAAGAGTACAATCATCGTATTATCCGTGATTCCGTTGGGAATGGTCGGTGCGTTGGCGGCCTTATGGATTACCGGAAACTCGCTATCATTCGTTGCGATCATCGGTTTGATCGCTTTGGCAGGAATTGAGGTGAAGAATTCTATTTTGCTTGTAGACTTTACCAACCAACTCCGGGCAGAAGGAAAGTCACTCGACGCAGCCATACGGGAAGCGGGAGAAATTAGGTTTTTACCGATAGTATTGACCACCCTTACTGCTATTGGCGGCCTGATGCCAATCGCTTGGTCAACTAACCCGTTGATATCACCTCTTGCAATAGTGCTCATAGGGGGATTGATCAGTTCGACTGTCTTATCTAGGATCGTGACCCCGGTTGTCTATAAGTTATTACCACCTAGAATTCAGTAAGCAGTATTTCAGGGATCAGTTTTCAGAAAAACAGTGACCGCAATTCAGTGAAAATTGTTGATTAAAAAGTAAAAAATTTCATAGAGAGAACAAGTTATCGGAATTCCAGCTTAGAATGTGTGTAAGACTTTGAATTGAAAAAATATAAACAAACCAATTATTATTTAAAACCTCTACCCATCATGAACAAAATTTCAAACATGAAAAAGGCGATCGGTGTATTCCGAAGCTATGGCATCCCATTGTCAGGAAAACAAAAGTCGGCTAATTTTTACAAAGAACTCCACATGGACAAAGTCTATGTGGATGGCTTGATCTTCGAGTTGGAACTTGAACTCAACAAAATCCTGGAAGAAGAAAAAATAGCACTTTTAGAAACCCCATCTGAATTGCTTCAGGAATTATTGGCAGCATAAACTTTCCTTCAGTTAAGCTGTTGGGTCAATGAGGCAATGAAAAAGAAATCCTACCTTCTGGTTTTACTGATTCCATTGATTTTCATTTTCCTAAAAAATGAAGATGATGCACCTATGAAACCTAAATTCACCTCAAATCCACAACTTACTACCATCAAACCCAATGATGACTGGAAAGGAAATCCATTGGATGACAATGGAAGATTTGTAAATCTGTACCAGCCATTTGAATCAAGTTTTGGAGATGTATTGAAATGGCAAACTAGCAAAAATCCACAGAAAGCAGAGAAGAAAGCAGAAACCAGGTTTTTGACAGTGGAATTCGATTCCACTGTCTTTATTGGTCAAGAAGACTACCTTATTTGGTTGGGACATGCTTCGTACCTGATGAGAATCCAAGGAAAAGTTTTCCTAACAGATCCGCTTCTCATCGATAATACTTTTCTGAAGAGAGAGAGCCCTTTGCCGTTTCCTTTGGAAAAAATGCCCAAACTCGATTATATCCTTTTGTCGCATAATCATCGGGACCATTGTGATGAAAACTCGATTAAATACCTGACCAACGCCAATCCTTCCCTGAAAATCCTGACAGGTTTGGGTCTTGAAAGTGTGATTAAAGGTTGGACCAACGGTCATGAAATCGAAGAAGCAGGATGGTATCAACAGTATTCGCTTTTGGATAGTGGTCTGACGATCACGTATGTTCCGAGTAGGCATTGGTCCAGGCGATGGCTGACTGATGAAAACAAGAGTCTTTGGGGAGGTTTTTACATCCAAAACGGAGATCAGTCCATTTTCTTTATGGGAGATAGCGGTAAAGGTGAGCATTTTGAAGACATCAAAAATACCCTTGGAACACCTGATTTTTGCCTGATGGGAGTTGGCGCTTACAAACCCGAATGGTTTATGCACCAAGCTCACATCAGCCCCAAAGATGCCATTGATGCATTTAACACTTTGGAGGGAAAATTCTTTATCCCTATGCATTTTGGGACTTTTAACCTTTCCGACGAACCGAGGATGGAACCTTGGGATGTGTTGGTATCCAATAAAGAATCTATCAAAGGAAAATTGGTTGAGCCTGTGGTTGGGAAAAATCTTCTTCTCAATTGATTTTATTTTTTATAAATAAGAAAGCATTTATTTTTTTGTAGTTCACAAATTAAGCCTTGAGCTTAATTGAATATGATTTTTTGAGAATTTCGAATGGTATATCCTATCTTAATTAGAAAATTTAAAACCCATCTTATGAAATCCTTCCTATTGTTAATCCTATTCGCATTTGTGATGCACATTTCCTTTGCTCAAACCTCTTCTGAAATTGACCGAAGCAAATACTTCAAACTAGAAAATGCTTCGGAAAATTCTTCAAATTATCGGTCAGAACTTTATTCTGACATTGATACTACTTGGGTAAATTGGCAATTGCGGGGCTATAATTTTGGTTTAGATCCCAAGCTAACGCCAATGTACACCACGGTAAATGGTATCCTCAGCACACCCTACATGATACAGGTCCGCGGGAATGAGATAGAAAAAAATAAGAAAAGATGGGGATTTCATGTATTTGAAGGTTATGCCAAAGATGACAAATCCCGCATTACCCTTTTGCTCAACAAGCATGTCGAAAATGAAAAACCGGTAGCAGAACTGTATTATTACGGTACAGAATATAATCATTCAGAACTTGCTTATAATTGGTTTAGGATTGGTTCGGATGTCAGGCAACATTCCTTTCTATTTAGTAGGGACAAGGCGATATTCTATGGTTCTTTGAAACTGTCCAACACACTTACTTTGGGAAACATCGGCAAAGAGGACTTGCGAAAAGAGGAACCTCAAGGCGATGCAGAAGTGAATTTTGAGGAAAGCGCCAAGCATGTCAATTACAATGCACTTAAAGAAAGTGAAAACGGTACCATGTTTTATGACAAAGACAATAATATTGTAGTAATAAAAGTAAATGGGGAATGGATGAAGCTGATCGTGGAAAAGCTTCCGGAAGGCATCAAGTATGATTTTTGAAACTTATTAGAACTGCAAAAATCTTAATTTAAGTCCTAATTCCATTTTTTAAAACTTGGGTCAAAATAAAAAACATGCTTAAAAATGATTTAATTTTAAAAAATAAAGGATTTTTAAAATCAAAACTAAAATGGAAAAGGAAGGCACAAAAAACAACCCGTGGAAACTTAAAACTCCCCCACTGACATCTGAATATGAAATGTATTTGGATGTAAAAGACGATAGAGAAGTCATCGTATGTGTTGTGGGAAAAACAACCCTTTTATATGATTTCCGATGCTTAAATGACCTACACCAAATGCTTAAATCGCATGGTGATTGGATAGAATTGGGAAGCGCAGACGAACAAAAACCTGCCAAAGAAGGTACAGTTGAAGCTTGGGGCCGATCTGAATCCAATCCTATTGGCGGTTGGTATGGGTTAAAAAAAGGCTTGCGTGGACGATTCGGAATGTATATACCACCCTTGATGGAAAAACTTGGCTTAGCCGAAGTCACACATGATTCCAAAGGAAACAAAATGAAAGCCAAATAATTTTAAACAATTAAGTAGTTTTTGCTAAAATTATCCTATCAATTTTTTTTTATACAAAATTAAATTTTTTAAATTTTCATTGTACATGTCCTGATTTTGGACACTTTCCTCATCATTCAAACCCCGGCTTTATGAAAAACATCAAAATTGAAATCAAATGGGCAATCATCTTTGCCATCATGACCCTCCTTTGGATGGTCTTGGAAAAAGCCGTTGGATTGCATGACGCCCACATTGACAAACACGTCATATACACAAATTTTATTGCAGTCCCGGCAATTGCTGTTTATGTTTTTGGATTATTGGATAAAAGAAAAAACTTTTATCATGGCAAAATGACCTATTTGCAAGGTTTTATTAGCGGTATGATCATTACTGCATTTGTCACAGTCCTCAGTCCGTTGACCCAATATATTACCTCGACATTCATAACTCCGGATTATTTCCAAAATGCCATAGCTTATGGAGTTTCTTCCGGAAAAACAACCCAAGAGGCTGCTGAAGCATATTTTAATCTCGAAAATTACATTATTCAAGGATTGATCGGAGCGCCAATAATGGGATTACTTACAACAGCAATTGTTTCAATTTTTACCCAGAAAAAATAATCAAAACCCACCACACCATGGACAAAGCTGAACAGACAATGTTGGAAAACCTCCACAAAAACACCGGAAAAACGCTGCCGCAGTGGGTAGATGAAGTCAAAAAGCTCAATTTCGAAAAACATGGTCAGATCATGAAGCACCTCAAAGAGGGATTGGGTTTGACCCATGGTTTTGCCAACCTGATCGCTTTGAAAACCTTGGCTACAGATGCCGGTTCTTTCGAGAATAAAGATGACCTGATAAACAGCCAATACACGGGAAAAGAGCACTTTAGACTTGTTTATACAAGGTTGATTGAGGAAATCTCCAAATTTGGAGATGACATTGAAATTTCACCAAAAATGGCAAATGTCAGCGTGCGGAGAAAAAAACAATTTGCTTTGCTTCACCCTGTCACAAAGACGAGGTTTGAAATTGGGATCAATCTCAAAGGTCAGGAACCGAACGAAAAACTCCTCCCAAGCGGCAATGCCATGTGTACGCACAAAATCAACCTGACCGGAATTGATGACATTGACCAAGAAGTTTTTGATTGGTTAAGGAAAGCCTATGAAAACGCTGGTTAAAATCCAGTATAACATTCCTTTTTTATGCAAGCATTGATCATTACTCCAACACCACATTTAAGCTCAAGCATTGATTTTTATTTAAAACTAGGATTCAAGCAGATTTCTGAAAAACCAATCTGTATGACTGATGGAAAATCCTTTGTAGAAATCAATCCAGAAAGGTATTCAAGGTCAGGATTTAAATTTTTTAAGGAAACTTGGAAAGAAGAAATCAAAAAACTAGAATCCATCACAAAAGTCATCCAAATCAAAGAAGGGTATCTGATTTCAGATGGTAATGGGGTTTGGATATATTTGATCGAAAGAATTCCTGAATTAGTATGCAGCGATAAAGAAGCTTCTTACAGTGTTTTGGGAAATTATATGGGAATCAGCCTAGAGTCAATCGATCCAAAAAAATCATTTGAAATCTATCAGGCCATCGGATTTGAGTTGGTTTTTGGTACGTTGGAAGGTGGTTTTTTCTCATTAGCCAACCATGGATTTACAATTACTTTGATGAAACCGAATTCCTGTCCCCATCTGTTTTTCAATCCTTCACTGACTTATTTCAACGGGAAAAACAATCCAGAAATCATATCCAAAATCAGGACTTTAAAAATACCGATCACAGAGGAAATTACCTATTTTAACAAAGAAGGCATCGTTGACAATATCATAATCCGCGATCCCGGAGGTTTGGGATTTTTTATTTTTAATGATTAAAAGGGCAAAATCAAAGGAATCAGAAAAACGGCAATAATCATAACGATGATGGTAAATGGCACTCCTATCTTCACAAAATCACCAAACTTGTAATTCCCGGGTGCTACGACCAAGGTATTTACAGGGGAAGATACAGGCGTCATAAATGCTGAAGAGGCTGCCAATATCACAGACATTGCAAAAGGATAGGGTGAAAGGCCCAAATCAAAAGCCATTGCTATTGCGATCGGAGCCATCAAAACGGCAGTAGCAGTGTTCGAAATAAACAACCCCAAAACCGCTGTAATAAAAAATAATGCCGCAATGGCTACCCAAGGTGCACTTTCACCTACAAGATTGATCAAACCATCCGCAGCCAATTCCACACCACCGGTCCTTTGAAGCGCAATTGAAAAAGGCATCATACCTACAATCAGAACCAGACTTTTCCATGAAATGGAATTGTAAGCACTGTTCATATCTATGATCCTAAAAAATCCCATTGCAAGACAGCCTAAAATTACGGCATGGACATTGGGTAAAATACCCGTCACCATGGCCATGACCACCAAAAACAAAATTACAATGGCATGACGGGCTTTATCAGCAGCAGGAAGGACTTCTTCAAATTCCACAGGCAGATTGAGAAGGACAAGTTCATCGGACTCAAGTCCCATCCTTTTGATATCTTCCCAAAAACCGGCTATCAAAATTGTATCCCCTACCTTGAGCTGCTTCTCCAAAAAATCTTCCAAAATCACCTGATTGCCCCTCCAAAGTCCAATTACTGTTAATCCTGATTCAGATCTCAACCTTGCTTCTTTAACAGTTTTCCCAATCAAATCCGATTCGGCAGGAATTATCGCTTCGATCATTCCTAATTCCTGAGACAGGGAGATGAGATAACCCTTTCCTCCCGACAGATTGATTTTTTCGATACCATATTTTTCTGCAAGGCTTTTTAAGTCAACATCAACGGCTCTTACATCTAAAAACAAGATATCATCCACTAGGAAATCCATTATCTTGGTTGGTCTGATAAAAACATTCTTGCTTCCCTCTTTTCTTTCTACAGCCAATAATTTTAAACCATCGATTTTAAGGTCCAATTCATTGATTTTAAGCCCTAAAAGAATGGATTCAGGCAATATTTTGACCCTATATTCTCTATCAATCAGTTCATATTTTTTTATCCAGTCCTTGAATGTTGGCTTCCTTTTCTTCCTGTTGGATTTGTTTGCATTATTAGGGAGCCATTTTCTTGCAAACAACATGTAAACTACGCCCAAAGCCAAAATCGCCAAACCAAATGGAGTTATGGTAAAAAAACCAAGTCCCTTTTCACCCTGTCGGATAAGTTCCGAATTCACCACCAAATTGGGAGCGGTGGAAATCAAGGTTAGCATCCCGCTGATCAGTGCTGCAAAACTCATAGGCATCATGAGGTGACTCGGAGAAATTCCAGTATTGCTGCAGATTCTAAAAACTACCGGTATAAATATGGCAACAATCGCTGTGGAACTCATCACGGAACCCAATCCCGCCACAGCAAGCATCAATAAAACAAGAAGTTTTGTTTCATTTCCCCCTGCCTTTTCATTGATCCAATCACCAACATTCCTTGCCACCCCTGTTCTGACCAATCCTTCCCCCATTACAAACAAAACAGCAATTAAGATAATATTGGGATCACTAAAACCAATGAGCGCTTCCTCTACAGTGATAATCCCAGTGATTGGAAGGGCCGCAATCATAATTACCCCCACAGCATCCATTCTCGGTTTATTTTTGACAAACATGAAAATAGCAGCAATCAGCAAGGCCAAAACCATAATCAATTTGACATTTGGATTCGAAACCGTTGTAGTATTTAAAAAACTTGTAACACTCGTAAAAAAAACGAAACCAATCTTATTAATTAAAGGAAACTGAAAAAATTGATGTAAATATGCTATTTCCATTATTTGGTAAAAATCAATTTGTGAATAACTGCAATAGCGCAAAGGTAAACCATTATAAAAAAAACACCTCAGTTTTTCCTTTTTTTGGACGGGGAAGATTTTTTGAAACTGACCGTCAGGAAATGGAAGTATCCGATTCGTAAGGCAAATCCTGAGATAAATATTAAATAGCCAAGTATTTTGGCATGAATTCGATATCCTAAATAAAGAAGTGAAAAATACCTACAAAAAACACATATGATGAAAATCCAATGACTTTTTCCATAAATGGTTGTATTTTTAAAGGAGATTTAAGATCATAAAGACCCGCTTGGAATTAATCCAAAAACTGAAAATTTTCTGTTTGAGTATTACTTTGATCAGTTTTTAGTAGAGTACAAAATTGAAAAAGAGCTAATTGTACTTCTATTTTATTTTGTTTTTCTTTAAAATTCTTGTTTTTACTTGAAAATTTTCAATTATTCTTGAAAAAATCGAATAATTGAATGGGGCGTTTGGTTCAAAAAGGGTTGAGATGCGTTTTTGTTGGGATAAAAAGCATATTAATTTCTTAATATGAGTTTAATGGCATTATTTTATTGACCTATTAATCAGATACTTATATATGAATTGTACTTTTTTCATATAAATGTCAAACCAAAATTTCTTTTTTTAAAAAGTAATTTACTAGATTTAAAAATCAAATTCATAAATACCAAATACCTCACCCGGAATTATATAGTTCACCCCACTATGAATTACACAAATAAATGGAACAGAATCATTTTGGTCGATGATGATGTTGTCACAAATCATGTTCACAAAAAACTTATCAGCCACTTAGGTTTTGATGGAGAAGTGATTTCCCTTCCGGATGGCAGTCAAGCCATGAACTACATCAGTTCAAATATTGAAAAGCCACAACCAAGAAAACGGGGAGAAAAGCAACTTGTGCTTTTGGACCTGCACATGCCAAAGACAAATGGATGGAATTTTTTACAACAATTCATGAAGTTTGATAAAAGGACCAAGAATAAATTTAAAATCGTAATGATCAGCAGTTCTATCCATCCTGATGACATTGATCCGATCACAAAAATACCTGAAATACAAGAATACATCATTAAACCGATCTCAGTAGACCACATGAAAAAACTGATATACGGTTAAAAAATCAAATCAATGCCATTTTTTTATAAATCTAGCCTCAATCCAATTTAAAAGTCCTTGACCAAGCCAATCCGGCAAATAGTCAAGGACTTTTTTCAATAGAAGGCTATTTTCTGTTTATAATTTATAGGCTTGCCTTGCCAAAAGCTTCCACCCTGATTTTTCTTTTTCCCAAACCATCATATTTCCAATCCTGATATTAACTGGATCTCCTGCAGGGTTTTTGCCCTTTATTGTCAATATATGGCTTACTGTGGCTGTCTTTTTTGATAAATGGATAACCTCTTTTTCACGATCAATAGATATGTATGAAAGCGGTGATTTGCTGACCACCTCATCTACAAATCCTGATTTATCCTGAACCAATCCGCTCGAATGTCCATAGTGGAGCGCATCAGAAAGAAGTGGATTGAGCATCTCTCTATCTGCGGCTATCATGGCTACCACCAACCTGTCAATTGATTTTGATACATTTTGTTCTTCAGCCGATTGGGCTGATGATTCGTTTCTTAAACCCAAGAAAAGAATAAGGAAGTAGAGGAAGATTTGCTTTTTCATATAATTAAAGGTAATTGTTTATCCTCTCGGAATCAATCATTTGACCTGATGCATTTCAAAGGATTTATTTGATCGGTTAATTATAAATTTTGATCAATACATTCAGCTTATTTTTGGGGTAGCCATGTTTTAAAATAAAAGAAATTCATCGAAGTTTGATAAAATCCGATAGGCTTAAATAATTTCATTGAAATAATTTTCAATCAAAAAATAAAAAAGGAAGCCGAATATGAAATTCAGCTTCCTTTGGCATATAAACCAATCAAATCTCTTATATCCTTGCCTGATACGTATATAATTGATAATACCTGCCTTGCTTGGCTATCAACTCCTCGTGCTGACCCCTTTCTACGATTTTTCCCTGCTCAATGACCAAAATCTGATCCGCTTGGCGAATTGTGCTTAGCCTGTGGGCGATAACAAAAGTCGTCCTGCCATGCATCAATTCCTTCAAACTAGCCTGAATCAATGATTCACTTTCGGTATCCAGGTTGGAAGTGGCTTCATCCAAAATCAATACCCTTGGATCCGCCAATATCGCCCTTGCTATGGCGATTCTCTGCCTTTGTCCGCCGGAAAGTTTGACTCCCCGCTCTCCTATCAAAGTGTCCAAACCATCTTCAAACCTGTCAGTAAACTCGTGCACGTGGGCAGCCTTGACTGCCTGCATTAATTTTTCTATTGTTGCATCAGGTCTTGGGAAAAGAATATTTTCCTTGATGGTTCCTTCAAAAAGAAAATCATCCTGTAAAACAACACCCAACTGAGACCTGAAACTTTCCAAGGTAATTTTTTGCATATCAACTCCATCCACTGTAATCAATCCTGATTCGGGATTGAGGAATGAGGCCGCCAAACCCGCTATGGTCGTTTTTCCAGAACCTGAAGTTCCTACCAAGGCAGTTACAGATCCGGCAGGTGCATTGAATGAAATTCTCTTCAAAACCTCTTTCCCCTCATCGTAAGCAAATGAAACATCCTCAAACCTGATATCTCCCTTGATATGTGGAATCGCAATGATTCTTTGGCCGCCGGAACTTTCCAAAGGCCTGTTCATGATCTCTTCCGTTCTATCCAATCCAGCAAAGGCCTCAGTAAACTGACTGCCAATATTGCTCATCTGCACAATCGGGGCTATCATAAAACCGAGATACAAGGTGAAGGCCAAGAAATCACCAAAGGTCATCTGTCCATCCATGATCATATAACCTCCTATCCCCATTATACCTGCAGAGGCCAAACCCAGCAAAAAAGTAGCAGCAGAAGTTACGAAACTCGTTGCTGTTAAACTTGCCTTCACATTCAAAAACAAGCGCTCCACTCCTGCTTCAAAACTTCTAATTTCTTGGGCTTCTGCATTGAAACCTTTGATTACTCGGATTCCTCCCAAGGTTTCGGTCAACCTTCCTGTGACTTCAGCGTTGATCTTTCCCCGTTCTCTGAAAATCGGTCTGATTTTACTGAAGGCTTTCAGTGAAATAAACCCGAAAATAATCACCGGAACCAAGACATATAAAGTCATCAGAGGGCTGATATAAATCAACAATCCTAAAGAAATCGCAGCGGTTAAAACCCCACCGATCATCTGTGCAAACCCTGTTCCCACAAGGTTTCGTACCCCTTCAACATCTGTCATGATCCTCGACACCAACTCTCCTGTTTTGGTATTGTCAAAAAAACGGATCGGCAATTGGATGATGTGTCTTTGGACCTTGGATCTCAGTTGGGAAATCAAGTGCTGAGCTTCCACGCTCAGAATTTGTGTAAGGGCATATGAGGTAACTGCCTGAATTGTTATTGCTCCGACGACAATCAAAACCAGCCATTTCAGCATATCAAGGTCATTGGAAGGGATCACATCATCAATCAGGTATTTGCTTGCGCCAGGCAAAATCAAACCTGAAAGTCTACTGATTATAATAAGAAAAAGCCCTAGGAAAAGTTGGTTTTTGCGGGGCCAAATGATGGTTTTGAACACATGGGCCATGGTGACCCTATTTTCTTTTGGTTTGGTTTTAGTCATGGTAAAGGGTTAAAAACAGATTGTAACAATTTTTATCTCAAGATAAGTTCTTTAAGTAGGTGAATCATTTTATCTAAAACACCAACAAATTAATCTGTATGTTTTTATGTGCCAACCACATTCAGTTTTCAAACCTTGGCTATTCAGATTCCAAAGATGTGTCATAATTTTTTTTATATGGTTAGATAAAAAAGTAAGATTCCATCCTAAATTACTCAATAATTGATGTTTAAATTTCAATAATCCTTTAAATGAAAAACCTAGGCATCTTTCTGATTCTAATTTGTCTCAACTTTGGTTGTTCCATAAAGAAAACAAAAACCTTGTCTGAGATTCAGATAGGAGTGTCCAAGGCAGTCATCAACCCTCCTATTGGTTCATTCATCGCCGGAGACAAACAAAATAGAACCTTTACCGGCGTTTTGGATAGCCTTTATGCCAAGGCCATTGTGCTTTATGACGGGGAAAAATCAATGGCATTGGTCACCTTGGATTGCATCGGATTGCTGTATCAGGACTTACAAAAAATCAGAGAACGAACTGCCCAAATGGAATTCGACATTTCTTTTTCTCCTGAAAATATTGTCATCAGTTCCACACATACCCATTCAGGACCTGACATAGTCGGGCTTTGGGGAAAAGATTTCTCAGAAAGTGGTGTAAACAAGCAATACATGGACTTTTTGGTACAGACAGTTGCCGAACAGATTCAAAAAGCTTCCAAAAACCTACAGGAAAGCACCATCAGGTATGGCCAAAATGAATCAGGAGAAGATTGGGTTGCCAATATCTGTCAGGAGGAAATCGACAGGTCCGTCACGGTGTTACAGTTTCTGGACAAGAACCAAAAAAATATAGTCACCCTTACCAATTTTGCCTGTCACCCAACTTATATGGATGCTGTTTATTCAGAGGTTTCGGCTGATTACCTCGCAGGGTTTTATAAAGAAATGGAAAAAGAATGGGGTGGAGAACATCTTTTTCTCCAAGGTGCGATCGGAGGATGGATACAGCCTTCCGACAAAGAGGGTGGATATCAAAAAGCCTTGCAAAGAGGGCAAGAATTGGCTTTATCAGCGACTGCTTCTCTATTGGAACCAAAAACTTTGTCCAAATCCAAACTCAATTTCCAAAGAAAAACCGTGTTTTTTCCTGTTATGAATGAAGCTTGGCAGCAACTTTCTGAAGCAGGAATCATCGTCGATAGAAAAGTCACTGATGTGATCGAATCCGAAGTTGTATGGTTTTCCATTGGGGAAGCTACATTTGCAAGCCATCCTGGAGAAACCGCTCCGATCTATGGGATGAAAACCAAAGAACTTATGCCTGAAGGCCCAAAATTTATCCTTGGATTAAGTCAGGATGCTTTGGGATATATCGTCAAACCAAGCTATTTTGAAAATCCAAACCTTCCGCATGCCCCCTATTTGACAAGAATGTCTTTAGGAAAGGAAACAGGAAATGTATTGATGGAAGAACTTACCAAGCTTTCTAAGCAAAATTACACCCAACTACCCAATTGATATGACAACGCAGATTAAGAATTGGATTGATTCCATTGATAATATAACCAAAGAGGCAATTGAAGGATTCATTGCACTTTCGGTAGAGAAAATGCACCTCAAACCCAATGCAGAAACCTGGAGCATAGCCGAGAACTTTGAACACCTCATTACCATTAATCGAACCTATTTTCCAATTTTTGAAAAATTGAAAAACGGGAGTTTTCAAGGGGCTTTCATTTCAAGATTCCCTTATTTTTCTAATCTCTTTGGCAACTTGATTTTAAAATCAGTTTCTGATGGTGGAAAGAAAAAAGCCAGGACTTTCCCTCTTTGGGAACCAAAAGTGACAGAGGGCGATGCCACCGTATTGGAAAGGTTTCAAAACCACCAAGAAGAACTCAAAAAATGGATAATTGAATTGGTACCGTTTTTTGAAAAAAAGACCGTCATCCATTCTCCTGCCAACAAATTGATAGTCTATTCCCTAGAAAAGGCAATTGACATCATCGTGGCCCATGAGCAAAGACATCTCGATCAGGCAAAAAAATTATTATAGGGACGGATTTATGGGGGATATAGGCTTGGCGAAATACGCTTTCAGCGAAATATTAATTTATGATATAAGCGCACAATTCGAAATCCTACTCGTATTCAATATCCACTAATATCAAATATCAATAAATATCCTTTTCTACTCTATTTCCGCCGTATTTCAATTTATTTCTACCATATTTCAATCTATTTCCACTCTATTTCATCTCATTTCTCTTGTCTCAAATCTCAAGTCTAATTTATGAAATCCGAAAAAGAAAAAATGCTTGCCGGCCAATTGTATTTTGCTTCAGATCCGGAATTGGTTGCAGAAAGACTACATGCAAGGCAACTGACCAAGCAACTCAATGATTCGAATCCTGACGAAACGGAATTGCGGGAAAGTATTCTTGCCAAACTTATCGGGAAGAAAGGCAAGAATTTTTGGATTGAACCGCCTTTCTTTTGTGACTACGGCTATAATATCACGGCAGGAGATGACGTGTTTTTCAACTTCAACTGTGTGGTGCTTGATGTTACCCCAGTAACTTTGGGAAGCAGAGTGCTGATCGCTCCCAATGTCCAATTCTATGCTGCCACACATCCGACTGATTTTAGAGAAAGGGGAAGTCTGGCAGAATTTGGAAAACCCATCACAATCGGAGATGATGTTTGGATCGGAGGTTCTACTATAATTTGTCCGGGAGTCAGCATCGGATCGAGGTCAATCATAGGCGCAGGATCTGTAGTCACTAAAGATATCCCCGATGATGTCATCGCCGCAGGAAATCCATGTAGGGTGATTAAAAAGTTGTAATTGTTCTATGCTTCGCGTTGTCATGGTTGGCCGCTAAAGCTGTTTTCGGGTTGGAAAAAATAGTTGTAATTGTTGTAACATGCGTGTTGTAATTGTTGGGAGGAATTAGGATTGTCAGGTTGTCCGCTAAAGCTGTTGTCCACAAGCTTTTGTTAAGTCCCTCTCTAAAGCTGATGTCGAGATGTAAAGGGATTTTCAAAAACTTGAAAACCTGACAAACTGGATCGTCACACCTCTCCGCCGCGGAGGAGAAGTGTCTCAGGAAAGAAAGATTCTTCACCTTTGCAGGCTGCGGTTCAGAATGACGGGGAAGCCGACAACAATTACAACTCGATAACAATGAAAACCAGAAAGCAAATACAACCACTACAACCAGATAACTTGACAACGCGAAGCAGACAACAATGACAACCCGAAAACATTTTAAACCACTATAACAATTACAACCATTACAACCCAAACAACCATGCCCTTCTACTCCAAACGTGACCTTCAATTCCAGCTTTTCGAAAACCAAAAGGTACTTGAACTGACCTGTTTCAAATATTTCGAAGACCACAGTCAAGAAACTTTCCAAATGGTTTTGGAGGCAGCAGATCAGATTGCAGTGACTTCACTTTTTCCGTTGTTGACTGACATGGACAGGAATGAACCTCAGCTTATCGGAGGGAAAATCAAGGTGCATGAAGGCATGAAAAAGATTGTCCGGCAGTTTGGGCAGGACGGTTGGATCAATGCCACTTTTAGCTATGAAGAAGGTGGACAACAACTGCCGAATACCATCCACCTTGCTGCAGGGTTTATATTTCAGGCAGCCAATTATTCCAGTTCCGTTTATCCTTTTTTGACTACAGGTGCAGCCAACCTGATCAGGACTTTTGGCAGTCAGCAACTGATCGACACCTTCACCCCAAACATGTACAACGGTAAATGGCAGGGAACCATGGCACTAACCGAACCAGATGCAGGTTCTTCGCTCACTGACCTCAGTACAATGGCAATTCCAACTGAAAAGGAAGGGGTTTTTAAAATCCAAGGCCAAAAAATATACATTTCCTGTGGGGACCATGATGCCTGTGAGAATGTCATACACCTCATGCTCGCCCGAATCAAAGGCGCCCCGGCAGGAGTGAAAGGAATTTCTTTGTTTGTTGTTCCCCAAAAACGAGTTCCGGACAATGAACCTAATGATGTGCTTACCGAAGGAATTTACCACAAGATGGGCTACAAAGGAGCACCGATAGCGCACCTGATGATCGGATCAAATGACAGTGCGGAAGGCTACCTTGTTGGCGAGGCCAATAAGGGATTGTCCTACATGTTTCAGATGATGAATGAAGCTCGAGTGGGAGTTGGGATGAATGCTGCTGCCATAGGGACTGCTGCTTTCCAATCTTCCCTTGCTTATGCCAAGGAGAGGCCTCAGGGACGTAAAATCACCGAAAAAGACCCCTTAAAACCCCAAATTCCGATCATTGAACATGCAGATGTGAAACGCATGCTACTGTTCCAAAAATCAGTGACGGAAGGTGCACTTTCTCTTTTATTTTTTTGTGCCAGATTGGGTGACCTGGTCCATGTCGCTGAGGGAAAAGAAAAAGAAGAAGCATCACTCTTACTTGACTTGCTGACTCCTATTGCAAAATCCTACCCTTCTGAAATGTGCTGTTTGACGACATCTGCCGCAGTACAGATTTTGGGAGGAGCAGGTTATACTACTGACTTTCCGGTAGAGCAATATTACCGCGAGGCACGCATCCATCCCATCCACGAAGGGACGACGGGGATTCATGGATTGGATCTTTTGGGAAGAAAAGTATTGATGCAGGAAGGAAAAGCCCTTCAGTTGTTTGCTACTGAAATCAAGAAGACCATAGCCTCGGCCAAAGAAATGAGCTCCCTTGTTCCTTTTGCTGAGAAACTAGAAAAATACCTCCAGCGAGCCCAACAGACAAGTTTCCATTTATTTGGCAAAGCTTCCCAAAATCCGGAAGAATTTCTCTCAGATGCCTCGCTTTACCTTGAATACATCGGCATCCTGACCATCTCTTGGCAATGGCTAAGTCAAGGAATTACCGCTCACGAAGCTTTGGATAAAGGAAGTCCTGAAACTGATTTCTACAAGGGAAAACTGATGGCCATGCGCTATTTCTTCGAATACGAACTTGTCAAAATGGATGGACTTGGAAAAAGACTGGTTTCAGATGATATGCTGACCGTGGAGATGAAAGGAGAATGGTTTTGAAAAATTTTATTATTTAACCAACGTGACATAGATGATGTTTTATCCAAAAAAATCGTAGGATAAAACCTCTTTTTCCAAGTTCTCTTTGGCTTTTTCATTAAAATCTTTTTTTGAAAAATCAAGGTCAGGCAATTGGATCACTTCGTCAAAACCTGAATCTTTTCCACCGTTTCCTGAGGTGATCAGGACTGTTTTTTTACCATGTTTTCTTGCCAACTGTAACAGTTCGAAACTTCCTTTTCCTGAAGCGGATTGGCTGTCATAGCGGCCTTCTCCTGTGATGACGATATCCGCGGTTTTGATTTTGGATTCGATTCCGACTTTTTCGAAAAACCATTTTGCCCCTTTCTCTATTTCCACCGGAAAAAAGAAGGAAAGCCCAAAGGCAATTCCTCCCGCAGCGCCAAAACTTTCTCTGTCTGCTAACTGCTTTCCTGATTTTTTGGCCATTAATTCCAATGCCTTGGAACACTCATTTTCAAACTTTTCCAGATCCTCCTTTTCCAATCCTTTTTGGGGACCAAAAACAGGAATAGCTCCTAAGGGACCAAAAAAATGGTTATTCACATCGCAGAGGCATGTAAATTTTAAGGTTGGTTTCGGTATCGGGCTTTGGATAAATCGGATTTTGAAAATAAAACCTTCTGAAAAAACCGGGATTTCCCTTCCTTTTTCATCCAAAAATAAAAATCCCAATCCTCTCAAAATCCCGATCCCAAGATCCACTGTCGCACTTCCTCCCAATCCCAATATGATATGTTCCACTCCTGAATCAAGCGCTTTTCTGATCAAATCCCCAGTTCCGAATGTACTTGTAATCCAAGGATTTCGCTCGTGAGGTTTTAATGATTTGATTCCTGAAACAGTAGAAACATCCAGATAAGCTGTCTTTTGCCCAGGATCCAAAAAATAAAATCCCTGCACCGGCCTTCCCAAAGGATCTAAGGCAATTTCAAAAACCTGCTCTAAATTCAAAGCTTTTCCAAGCAAAAAGCATGTTCCATCCCCACCATCCGCTATTGGGCAGACCGTCAGATTCGCATCCGGCATTTTTACCAATATCGCATTCCCAATAATTTCCGCCGCTTCGTCAGCTTCAATCGTTCCTTTGAAAGCATTTGGGGCGATGAGGAGGTTCATTGGTTTGGCAGGGTTAATTTGGTTGTAATTGTTGTGATTGTTGTCGGGTTGTCAAGTTGTCGGGTTGTCGGGTTGCGTCACCCTAAGGCACGAAGGGTCTCTTTGACTATTTTGTTTGTCTTTTTGATCAAGTTATCGAGTTCTCTTTGACTCCTTTCCAACCTCATAACAGCTTTAGCGGACAACTTGACAATCCTTATTCCCCCTTCATCCTTGCAAAATAATCCTTGGTAGCAGCTTTGACTTTTGGCGCCAAATAAATGGTTGAAATCATCGTCGGAATTGCCATGATGGCGTACATTCCATCAATAAAACTCACTACCACTTCAAGTGATACCACTGCCCCGGCGACGATTGTCACCAGATAAAAATAATTGTAATAATTAGCTTTTTCTGCTCCAAAGAGATAATTGAAGCATTTATGACCATAGTATGAATAGGTGAACATGGTGGAAAGTGCAAAAACAAGTACAGCCAACATCAGCAGGTACTTTCCAACTCCCGGAAGTCCCATTTCAAATGCCTGAAGCGTCAATTGCACCCCGTTATTTTCACTTGTTTCCCACACCCCTGTCAACAAAATCACAAAGGCAGTCAATGTGCAAACCACAACCGTATCAATGAATGGCCCCAACATAGCAATCAATCCTTCTCTGACAGGTTCATTGTTTTTGGAAGCTCCATGTACCATAGGGGCAGTGCCGATTCCGGCTTCATTGGAAAAAGCAGCCCTTCTTGCCCCAATCACCATCACCGCACCAACAGCCCCACCCATCACCGCATTTCCTGTAAAGGCATCTTCGATAATCAATAAAAACATTTCAGGAACCCGTTCGATATATTGAAACATGATCAAAAGAACCGTACCAAAATATAGGATCACCATAAAAGGCACCAACTTAGAAGCGACTGCGGCAATTCTTTGAATTCCTCCCAATATCACAGCAGCAACTGCCACCATCATCAAAATCCCCAAAATCCATTTTGTACTTTCTCCATTATCCAATCCATAGGGTTCCAACATCACCGTTCTGGTAACTTCGGTTAATTGGTTTGCTTGGAAAATAGACAACAATCCCAACACACCTGCCACAGAAAACAGAATTGCCAATGGTTTCCATTTTGGACCCATGCCATGCTCGATCACATACATTGGACCTCCTTGAATTTCCCCGGAAGTGTCTTTTCCCCTAAACATGATGGCTAGACTACAGGTAAAATATTTGGTAGCCATGCCTACAAAAGCAGACATCCACATCCAAAAAATCGCTCCGGGACCTCCCATATTGATGGCTATCGCAACACCACTGATATTCCCAAGGCCGACAGTCGCAGCAATCGCCGCCGAAAGCGCCTGTTGGGAAGAAATCTGTCCGGGCATGTTCTGATTGTCATATTTCCCACGGACAACTTTAAGGGCATGACCAAAATACCTGAAAGGCAAAAAACCTGAATAAATAAACAAAATCAAGCCTCCTCCCATCAGCAACACAAGCATTGGCATGTCCCAAATCCAGTTACTGAAGTCAATTATAAAATCTCCCATGTGTTGTGGTATAAATGAATGAGCATATTAAAAGCATTTTTTGGGAAATACAAATTGAAAAAAGGTTGATGGTAAACTATATCCAAGTGAATACTTGAAAACTTAAAATGTTGATACAATCAAAAAAGCTTAAAGATAGGAATCGGATCATTTCCATTTCCGGCAGAAAAGCATTGATTTTAAAAGCTTATTCTAACCTCCTTATAATTTCAAAAAACGTATAGCCGAGATTTCTTAAATTATTATCTCATGTTGAAAAAATCAAAGACTTCTCTATCTCTAAATGACACAGTGAAGTCTTTGACAAAATTGAATTTATTTTTGTGGGAAACCCTATCCCAAATTATTCCTTCTCTAAATCAACTTGCGAGAACCTCCAAAACTTTCTCAGGGGTAAAAGGCATATGCCGCAAGCGTTTTCCTGTCAAGGCCGCGAATGCATTGGAAATGATTGCTCCCATAAACGGCAAACCTGCTTCTCCGATTCCGGTTGGTTTTTCTGTTGAAGGAATGATTTCCAACATGATTTCTTCAGGAGCATCTTCCATCCTTAAGATCGGATAATCATAGAAATTGGATTGCTCCACCTGTCCTTCTTTGAAAGTAATGCTTTCAAAAAGCACACTGCTAAGCCCCATCACCAATGAACCTTCCATTTGGTATTTGGCATTTGCAGGATGGACTACTACCCCACCATCCAAAGAGCCCCAAATATTATGGACTTTGATTTTTCCAGTGGATCTGTCCACAGAGATTTCGCAGATTCCGGCAGCCAATGAACCGCTTCTTTCTGCAAAAGCAATTCCCCTGGCCCGGCCTTCAGGTACCGAAGAACCCCATTTAGCCATGTCAGCCACTTTATCCAAAACCGCAAGTTCACGTGGATGGTTTTTCATCAGTTCCCTTCGCAATTGGTAGGGGTCTTTCTTTTGTTCCAAAGCTATTTCATCTACAAAAGTCTCAATCGCAAACTTATTCGGTCCATGTCCCACTGCCCGCCAATGCTTGGTCCGGACTCCGTGGTCAATGTTTCTGACTTCGATCAATTTGTTTGGGATGTCATAAAAAGGAATGTCTGCACCCGAACCCAACAGTCCGCCTCCTGTTCCGACGACCACATGTTTCCACGAATTGATGTTACCGTTTTGGTCAATTCCTGCCTCTAATTTTTGTAAAGAAATCGGTCTGAAAGCGCCGTATTGGAGGTCATCTTCCCGTGTCCACTGCAATTTGACAGGGAGGTTTACTGCCTTGGAAATATCCACCGCCTCGATCACAAAATCTGTCATGGACCTTCGGCCAAATCCTCCACCCAAATAGCAGGTGTGCAGGTTAACGGCTTTGAAATCCAAACCAAGATGGTTTGCCACATCATTTCTGGTACCATCAGCAGCTTGGGTACCGACCCAAAGTTCAGCCGAATCGGCTTTCACGTGGGCTACCGCATTGAGGGGTTCCATCTGGGCATGGTAGATATAATCATTTTTGTAATCTGCCCGAATTGTCTTTTGTGCCTTCGGAAGTTCTCTGTTCAAATCACCCGATTGGGCTACAATGCTTCCTGTTTGGGATGATTTGGAAAGTGCCTCATACTCTTCATAAGCATCTTGGCTGTTATGGGATTTGGCTTTTGGGTCACCATTCCAAGTGATTTCCATCATGGCTTTGGCTTTCAAGGCGGTTTCCATATTGCTGGCAACTACCCCAATACCATGCTCCAAACTGACTAAATTCAAAACTCCTTTTATACCTCTGATCGCGGTTTCATTTTTGAGTTCAGGTTGGGTTCCGTTCACCGGCGATCGGACGATGGCCGCGTAAACCATTCCCGGTACATGGATATCTCCGGAGTAAATGGCCGAACCATCCACTTTAAATGGCACATCATACCGTTGATAATCCCTGCCGATCAATTTGAAATCTTTCGGGTTTTTCAGATCAGAATCCGGAATTTCAGGAACTGATTCAGGGATTTTGACAAACTCAACTATTTCTCCATAGGTGATTTTTTTATTGCTTTTTGGATGAAAAACCAAACCTGAGTAGGTTTTCAATTCCTTTCTGTCCACTCCCCATTTTTCTGCAACTGCAGAGAGCAGGGCATATCTTGCCTGGGCACCGGATTGACGGAGATTATTGAAGTGCCCACTTACCGAGCGGCTTCCCACCGTCAGCATGCTGCCGCCTCTTTCTCCACCCCAACCAATCCCGTAGATCTCGGGCTCCACCGGCGCATCTTCGATTTTCACTTTGGACCAATCTGCGTCCATTTCTTCTGCAAAAATGGCTGCCAATGCAGTCATTGTCCCTTGACCCATTTCTGAAGCAGGATTATAAATAGTCACTGTTCCATCCGAAGCCAAATGAACCCAAGCGGAAATCTGCTTGCTTTCAGCTAATCCTCCCTTCTTAAAAACCAATGCAGGCAATCCGACTGCAGTTACCAAAAATGTAATGCCACCTCCTACTTTCAGGAATTTCCTCCTGCTTAATCCCTGTGATTCCAATTGCTTTTCCATAGTTAGACTTTTTGGGCGGTTTTTTCGATTGCTTTCAGGATTCTCAGATAAGTGCCGCAGCGGCAAAGCACACCGTTCATGTGCTTGATGATCTCTTCCCGATTTGGATTGGGATTTTCTGCAAGCAAAGCAGCTGCCTGCATGATCTGTCCCGACTGACAATACCCACATTGGGGAACCTGTTCCTCAATCCAAGCGACTTGGAGCGGATGGCTCTTGTCATCTGAAAGCCCTTCGATGGTCGTGACTTTTTTACCCACAGCTTGGGAAAGCGGGGTGATGCAGGATTTGACAGGTTTGCCATCTATATGAACCGTGCAGGATCCGCAGAGGGAAACTCCACAACCGAACTTCGTTCCGGTCAGTTTCAACCTTTCCCTTAAAGTCCAAAGCAGGTTGGCATCCTCCTCGGCGGTGACTTGAACGGGTTTTCCATTGAGTATAAATGAGTATTGCATATTTTAGGTTGGTTATTGGTTTTAGGTCCCTGAGCTTGTCGAAGGGTTGGTTATTTGGTTGTCGGTTAATGGAGGGAGGTAAAAGGTGATCAGAAAATTGGTATTTTAATTTATACTTTTGCCCTATTCACTCTCAAAACCGATTGGAAATCATTAAGTTAAAAAAAATACTTTAATAAATAAATGAATTTTAGAGGGATGGTGAGAAGCAATGGATCTCTCATTTCATTCAATCATTCAAATTGGAGGTATATTTTGAATTTCTGTTTTGTCTAACTATTGATTCATTCAAAACCAATTTCTCAAATTATGTCTAAATTAAAGTCTCCAAAAAACATCCTTTACTTTGCTAAATCATTTATCGGCTTCTGACAAAGAACTTCTTTACTCGAGGTTAAAGCCTGTTTTCATCAAAAAAGGAGAATACATAACGCTTCCAGGTCAGGTGCAGGAAAACCTTTATTTGGTGCATTCAGGTGTTCAGATGTCATTTTTTGAAAATGAAAAGAAAATGCATGTTGTTGCTTTTACCTATTCCGGTGACATGTGTGCAGTTCCGGAGTCTTTCTTTTTTCAAAAACCTTCCAGATATGCCATCAAATGTCTTTCAGATTCAGAGATGAATTCAATTTCTTTTTCCGAGTTGAATGCACTTTTTGACGAATCAAGGTCTTTGGAAAGGTTTTTCCGAAAAGCAACTGAATCCGTGCTTTCAGGGGTTATCAACCGGCACCTTGAATTACATACTTTGTCTATCGAAGAGAGGTTTCGTTCTTTTGCAGCAAGAAGCCCCCAGCTTTTCCAGCTAGTTCCCCACAAGTACATTGCTTCATACCTTGGCATCGATCCTACCAACTTCTCAAAGCTTTATAATTCAATAAAAATCTGATCCGTCTGATCGATCTTGGTTTAGACCAAGATTCATTACCCTTCTATTGCGGAAATTTGGAACATACCTAACCTCAATTTCCATTTCAGATGATCACAAATACTCTTACATCATTATCTCCCAATGTCAAAAAGCAGCCGGACTGGCTTGACAAAAATGAATACCCTTTTCCATCCCAATTCTTTGAGATAGGTAATCAAAAACTTCATTTTATCGATGAAGGCAATGGAGAACTTTTGCTTTTTGTCCACGGAACACCCTCATGGAGTTTTGATTTCAGGAATGTCATTAAGGTCATGAGCAAAACCCACCGTTGTATCGCCATCGACCATATCGGTTTTGGTTTGTCGGATAAGCCTAAAGTTTATGATTACAGCACCCAAAACCACAGTAAAACATTGGAGAAATTTATCCTCGAAAAGGATCTTAAAAACATTACCATGATCGCCCATGATTTTGGAGGCCCGATTGGATTAGATGTCGGGATCCGGCATCCCGAAAGGTTCACCGGATTTGTAATTCTCAACTCATGGCTATGGAGCAGTGAAACAAACCCTGATTACATCAAATTGAGGAAAATCCTAAAAAGCCCATTGCTGCCATTTTTATACAGGCAATTAAATTTCTCTCCACGATTAATATTGCCAGGTTCATTTGGAGAGAAAAAACTGAACCGTAAACTAAAGTCACAATACACCAAACCTTTTGCCAACAGTAGCGAAAGATACGGTGCATTGGCTTTTGCACATTCTCTGAGAGATGACCAAGATTGGTTTGAGGAACTTTGGCAAAAGCGGTCCATTATTCAAGATAAACCGGTTTTGTTTATTTGGGGAATGAAAGATCCGGTGATAAAACCCCACAATTTAGAAAAATTTGAAAGTGGATTTCCAAATCATCGGACTCTCAAGATCGCCTCTGCCGGTCATTTTCCACAGGAAGAAGAACCGGAACAAGTTATCCATGGAATAAATGATTGGCTGAAAGGGAATAAATAAAGCCCAAGCTTTAAAACGAGGGCTTTTATTCTCCACAGAACTATTAATGGTATGAATATTTATTCATTTACCTCTGTCAACAACTTTTCGGTAGCCTTCAATTTTCTATTGTAATATTTGAGAACCCAATAAGAAAAGCCCAAAAAGAACATTATTCCCAAGGGAAAATACAGCATCCAGAACAGCGAAGAAAACTCAATGCTTTTATCCTGAATTGCCATTAAAACCGGAACCCCAATTACCATCAGAAACATCCCCAAAGAAACATTAAGCTTCTGAAGTTTTTGAAATCTGATTTTTTGCTTTCCAAAGACTTGTAAGGCTTCAAGATAACTATGGGATGATAAATTGATTTTTCTCATCGCTCTGACGGATTGAAGGGAAATGATGGGAAGAATCAAGAGCAAAGCAATCGAAATCACCCCAAAAAACTGAATCAGGGGTTCGTCAAGTTTGGGGACATTTACTGATAAGTATGCTGCACCCAAATAGCAGATGATGGTTCCAATGTATTCAGGAAGTGCTATTTTTTTTATGTTGCTCTGGTATTGGTCTTTTGTCATTTTTTCTATGATTTGTTGGTTAAGTATTTCTTGTTTTTCTACCTTTTTGCTCAAGTCATTCCATGCTAGCTTCATTTCTTCAAGTTCCATAATCGTTGTTTTTTTTGATTTGAGATTTAAGTTTTTCTTTGATTCGGGATATTTTCGTTCCCACATTACTGGTCGATATTCCGACAATTTCTGCAATTTCCTCGTGGGATTTTCCTTCGAGGAAAAGGAGGATAATGCCTTTATCAAGAAGATTCAATTGTTGGATCTGCTCATACAGAAGCTTAATTCTTTCCTCCTCAACTTTGTCATCTTCCGCTATTAAACTCTCCATTTCGAATTCAAAAGGAATGGTATCCGGCCTTTTTTTGGTTTTCTTCAGATGGAAAATGGCAGTATTGAGGGCTACCCTGTACATCCATGTACTGAGTTTTGATTGTTCTTGGAAGCTGCCGAAGGATTTCCAAACCTGATAGACTATTTCCTGATACAGGTCTTTTCTGTCCTGTTTTTCATCTGTATAAAGCGTCGTGATTTTGTATATCAGACCTTCATTGGCTTTAATGACTTTGGTAAAATGCTCTTTTATATCCATCAAGAATCAATCTTCACTGCATTAGTATGTCAAGTTTCAAAAAAATCACAAATGAGAAGGAATATTTTTTGTCATATGCCAACATATGATTGATATTGGTCATTATCGGCTATCTCAGCTATTTTCCAATCTTTTATTTTTGGTTGTAGGAAAAACCCAAAACCTGCTAACTTTAAAACTTTGTAACCTTATCAACCTAATAACCTCAAATACATGAAACTTATTCGCTTTGGAGAAACAGGAAAAGAAAAACCGGGAATCGTTGCATCTAATGGAAAATGGCTGGACTGCAGCGGTTTTGGTGAAGATTGGTCAGAAGAATTTTTAGAAAACAATGGTCTAGAAAGATTGCAATCATGGCTTGAATCAAATATTCATAACCTTCAGGAAATCAGTGATAAAACACGTTTTGGTTCACCAATCAAAAGACCATCGAAAATCATTTGCGTGGGATTAAATTATTCCCTCCATGCCAAAGAAAGCGGCATGCCTGTTCCCGAGGTTCCTATACTTTTTATGAAAGCAACCTCGTCACTTTGTGGTCCTTTTGATCCGATTTTGATTCCGAGAAATTCCACCAAAACAGATTGGGAGGTTGAGTTGGCAGTGGTAATCGGCAAGAAAGCAACCTATGTATCCAAAGAAGATGCGATGGATTATGTGGCCGGTTATGTCCTTCACAACGATGTCAGCGAAAGGGATTTTCAATTGCATCATGGTGGTCAGTGGGTCAAAGGGAAAAGTGCTGACCACTTTGCTCCTCTCGGCCCTTATTTGGTCACCAAAGATGAAATCTCCGATCCACACAACCTGCGACTTTGGCTCAAAGTCAATGGCGAAACCATGCAGGACAGCAATACCTCAGACTTAGTTTTTGACATTCCAACATTGGTTTCATACATCAGCCAATACATGACATTGTTACCTGGAGATGTGATTTCGACGGGAACACCTTCCGGCGTAGGATTGGGACTAAAACCTCCACGCTATCTTAATGCCGGAGATGTGGTCGAATTGGGAATTGATGGATTGGGAACGGCGAGGCAGGTTGCAGAGCAAGCTTAAATAATTCAGAATTAAAAATTCAGAATTATGAATTAGCTAATGCTATAATCTCAAATCCTCATTAACTAGACTATGAATCTCAACATCAACCAAAAAGTATATCTCGTTTCCGGTGGGGCAAAAGGGATTGGCGGTGCCATCAGCAAAGTTTTGGCTGAGGAAGGTGCCTATCCCGTCATCATCGATCCGTCTGTGAAAGAAGGCCAAAACCTTGTTTTTGAATTTGAGTCAAATGGAGGAAAGGCGCTTCATATACCAAGAAGGCTGACAGATTCCAATGCGGCAAAAGAAGCCGTGGAAATGGCTTTTCAGAAGTTTGGAAGGATAGATGGCGTGATCAATAATGCCGGTGTCAATGATGGAATCGGCTTGGAAAAAGGCTCTCCCGAAGCTTTCAGGGCATCTGTTGAAAAAAACCTGGGCCATTATTACGATCTGGTGCACTATGCACTTCCGCACCTCAAAGCTTCAAAAGGAAGCATTGTCAATATCAGCAGCAAAACCGCAGTCACCGGACAGGGAAATACAAGTGGCTATACTGCGGCAAAAGGCGGCCAATTGTCCCTGACAAGAGAATGGGCCGTAGAACTCCTCAAATACGGCATCCGGGTCAATGCGGTAATTCCTGCTGAAGTCATGACACCATTATATGAAAGTTGGCTGAAGACATTTGACAATCCGGAAGATAAATTGAACGAGATTCAAAAAAGGATTCCTTTAGAAAAAAGAATGACCACACCCCGTGAAATCGCTGATATGGTGGTTTTCTTATTATCAGACCGCTCTTCCCACACCACCGGACAACTGGTATATGTAGATGGTGGGTATACGCATTTGGATAGGGCATTGTAAGTAGGAAGTAGGAAGTAGGAAGTATCGAGTAATAAAGTAACAATGATCAAGAATTCATTTCAAGAAAAAGGCCTAAATTCCTATCCAAGCAATGTATTGAAAATCAGTTAACCAATTAATCTTTAACCAATTAATCAATAACCCAATAACAAATAACCTCTAACCAATTAACCTTTAACCACAAAATGCCCAAAGCCACACTTCTCCCAAAAGCCCTCCTCCTCCCCTTTATCTTGATTACTTCTTTGTTTGCGTTGTGGGGATTTGCCAACGACATTACCAATCCTATGGTGGCAGCATTCAAACGGGTTTTGGAATTGAACAACGTTCAAGCATCCTTGGTGCAGATGGCTTTTTATGGAGGCTACTTTACTATGGCACTTCCTGCGGCGCTTTTTATCAAGAAATACAGTTACAAAACAGGGGTTTTGATCGGAATGGGATTGTACGCATTTGGTGCTTTGCTTTTCTACCCTGCGGCTGCTTGGGAAAGCTATTTCTTCTTTTTACTTGCTCTTTATATACTGACGTTCGGATTGGCTTTTTTGGAAACTACCGCCAATCCTTATGTGCTGTCCATGGGTTCAGAGGAAACTGCAACCCAAAGACTGAACCTTGCACAGGCTTTTAACCCAATGGGCGCTTTGGCAGGTCTTTTTGTGGCCAAGGAATTTATCCTCAATGCACTCCAATCCAACAATACAGATGCTGCAGGAAACATTATCTATGATACTTTGGATGAATCTGCCAAAGCCATCGTCCGTACCAATGACCTGATGGTAATCCGAAACCCTTATGTGATGTTGGGATTGGTGGTCATCGTTTTGGGATTGGTCATTGCCTTTGCCAAAATGCCTGAAAGCAAAACCAATAATGGCAAACTTGACTTTTGGCCTTCCATGAAACGGCTTTCCAAGCAAAAGCAATTCGTGGAAGGGGTCTTGGCACAGATGTTTTATGTCGGGGCGCAGATTATGGTTTGGACCTATATCTACCAATATGCCGAAGCCATGGGAATTGACAATGCATCAGCTGTCAATTATGCTTACGCGGCTTTGATCCTGTTTTTGGTGGGAAGGTGGATCTGTACATTTTTGTTCAGGTACTTCCCTCCTGCCAAATTGCTGTTCTATTTCTCAGTTTTGGCGGGAGCTTTCACACTTGGTGCTATGTTTATTGAGGGGATTTATGGGCTTTATTCTTTGGTGGGAATCTCCTTTGCCATGTCGCTGATGTTTCCAACTATTTATGGAATTGCATTGGAAGGGTTGGGGGAAGATGGGAAATATGGCGCGGCCTTTTTGGTAATGGCCATTGTGGGCGGCGCAATCATGCCGACACTTCAGGGAGTAATCTTGGATTTTGGAGGCCCTGCCTATGATGACATCCTGATCATGGGGGTAACGGAAGTCAATTTCTCTTTCGTACTGCCTTTGGTTTGTTTTGTGGTGGTTGGGGTTTTTGGGTTTAGGAGAAAATAAAAATTTTATCACGCAAAGACGCGAAGGCGCAAAGGAAGAGAAAAGGGAATATCCCACTAAGGCACGAAAACACGAAGAAAATTTACAATATTTTAGCTTCGGTGGTTGTTGAAGAGCAATATTCCCTGATTAACTATTTTTTAGTCATTCGGTCATTTTTTTTCAATTCAATAATTTGGGCTGAAATCTTTCATATTTTCATTCCTTCTGTTTTTTCAATATTTTGAGCAATTAATCTCATGCTCATGCAAGAAACAACCACAAATTGGTCACTATATGGAAGAATATCCTTCCGTTTCGCTTTCATTTATTACCTGATCTATTTCAATCCACTCGGATTAATAAGTGGAATTCCGGGAATGTATTATTTGACCGAAGCAATCAATTACCCCTTAGATATTTTTATCCATTGGTTTAATGACAATTTCCTCCATATCAGAAAAGAATTGGTTCCAATGGGTGGAAGCGGTGATACTAGCTATGGTTGGGCGCAACTTTATTCCTTCCTATTCATAGCATGTATCGGCGCTTTGATTTGGTCAATTTTGGATTATAAAAAAACAGGCTACCCCAAGCTCCACTATTGGCTTTGCATATTGCTTCGTTACAGTCTTGCGGGAATTGCATTTACTTATGGGATTTTGAAAGTCTTTGCCATGCAGATGTATTTTCCAAACATGAGTCAATTGGCAACACCGCTAGGAGATTACCTGCCGATGCGGTTTTCATGGCTGTTTATTGGTTATAGTACGCCATATCAAATGTTTTCGGGTGTAGCGGAAGTTTTGGTGGCAGTGCTTTTGGTATGGCGGAGGACGGCACTCTTGGGATCATTATTGGCAGTCGGGGTATTTACCAATGTCGCCATGCTCAACCTCACTTATGACATTCCGGTCAAAATATATTCCTTAAACCTATTAGTTGCTTCAATATTTTTGGTTTGGCAAGAAAGGTCCAGGCTGTTGGGATTTTTTCTCCAAAACCAAACGGTGGCACCCTCCACGCTTTTTGAAATGCATTGGCCCAAAAAATGGCAACGCATTGGCCGGATTGTTTTAAAATCAGTCTTTATTATTTTGAGTTTTGGTTTAGGCACCTACAATTATTATCAATATTATGTCCAATTCCACGAAGAAAACACCAAAATCTTTGAACCTATTCAGCCCGGTATGTACCATGTTGAGTTGTTTGTAAAAAACGGCGATACCATTCCCGAAAGTCTCGCTGATTCATTGAGATGGCGGGATATAATCTTTGATTACAATGGTTCAGGCAGTCTTTCTGCTCAGGACTCCAGTCTGAGGATGAGATATGGAAGGGCCTATTTCAGTTATTTGCCGGACAGTTTAGGAACTCAATTGGAATGGAGGTTGTCAAGCTGGGACAGTTTGCCAATGGTAACTTTCAAAATGCAAATGCCTCAAGAGGACAAAATAATTTTGACAGGAAAAAAAGAAGAGGATTCGCTTTATGTGGTTTTAAAAAAACTCAAGCGCCATTTTCCACTGACAGAGAGGCAATTCCATTGGATCAGCGAAGCAAACAGATAATCAAGCGAAATATATTTTTATTCTGTATAGGGGTAAACAGGTTTTCAGGTTTCTTTTTATATAAAGACCCAATATCTTAACTTGCACGAAAGCATTGGATTTTTCATGCAGGCGACAGACCAACAGGTTTTTTCTAACATTCAATCCGGAGATACTGCCTCATTTGAGATGCTGTTCAAAACCCATTATAATCCCCTTTGCCGCTTTGCATTGTCCTTTCTCAAGGATCCGGATGATGCTGAAGAAACAGTTCAGGCTGTTTTTATTGGCTTTTGGGAAAAGAAAAAAACCATTCAGGTAGACACTTCTCTGAAATCTTACTTATACAGAAGTGTCCGAAATGCCTGTCTCAATGAGATCAAAAGGCAGAAAGTCCGAAAGTTGCACGCTGATTCCCTTCAAGCAGAAGGCGAACCTCAAAGCCAGCCTTCTGACCATCTGGCAATCCGAAAAGAGTTGGAGACCAAAATCCAGGACGCCTTGGAAACCCTACCTGAGCAATGCAGGTTGATCTTCAAAATGAGCAGGTTTGAAGAACTCAAATACCATGAAATCGCCGCCCAGTTGCAATTGTCAGTCAAAACAGTTGAAAATCAAATGGGCAAAGCATTGAAACTGATGCGCGCACAATTGAAAGACTATATTCCATTGATCACCATCTTGATAGGAAGGCTGTTGGAACCATGAACGAAAATATAGAACATATCGAAGACCTGATCGGCAAATTCATTGTCGGTGAAGCTTCCGAGACTGAAATCCTGGAGCTTGGGGAATGGTGTGCGCTTTCGGCTGAAAACCAAAAATACCTGGATGATGCCAAGCTGATTTATGAAAAAGCCCAGTTGCCGGGCAAGGAGGAATTTGATGCAGATGCTGCTTGGGAAAAGGTTCAAAATCAGATTCATGGGAAAGATAAGAAACCATGGTTCATTTTTCCGACATGGGGAATTGCAGCTGGACTGATTCTGGTCTTTGGTTTGACTTTCATTTTTTATTCCATCATCCAGTCTTCTCAAAGCCAAGAATTCGAATTCACAGCCGATTTGACTGTAGTAACCCAAAAGATGCCTGATCTGACTGAAATATCTTTGAACAAGAACTCGGATGTCAGGGTCGATTACAACGAAAGAAAAAAAACCGGAACCATTCATTTGTCCGGTGAAGCTTTGATCAATATCCCGGATTCCAAAAAAGTCAATTGGACTGTTCAGGCAGGTGAACTGCATGTTGATGATATCGGTACAGTATTTCATGTCAAAGCTTTCCCGGACAGTGCCATTGTGGAAGTTACAGTTCAGGAAGGAATGGTCCGGTTTTACAAGGATGACGTAGAAGGTATTACGCTCTCAGCCGGGGAAAAAGGAATCTATGACAAAGACCTGAATACTTTTTCCAAGTTGGAGGCAGATCCGAATGTAGCAGCATTTGTCACCAAATCTTTTGATTTTCAGGAAGAAGAACTCGGTAAGGTTTTGGCCAGTCTTTCTTCAGTATACGGAAGGAAAATTGTAATGGAGGGCGATATTTCCGGTTGTAGGTTGACAGTTAATTTTGAAAATGAAGAACTGAATACCATTCTTGAAATAATCGGAGAGACACTTGGTCTTGAAGTCATAGATGAAGGTTCCCAAATCAAAATCTCCGGGGATGGCTGCTTTTAAATTTCCTCTTTTCACCAAAGAAAAGGACTTCCGTTTTGTACTTTTCTTGCCTTTCCTTCTTTTCATTTCCTCCACATCTTTTGGACAGCAGATTCCTGTTTTGGAAAAAAAGGTTTCCATTTCGGCCAAAAACGAACCCCTGGAAACTTTCCTCCGTCGCTTATCCCATGAGTCAGGAACGGTCTTTTCCTACAGTTCTTCTGCAATCAATGTAAACAGAAATGTGACTGCAGAGTTTTCAAACATCCCTTTGCGGGAAGCTTTGGAAACTGTGTTGGAAGGGAAAGTGGATATCAAGCAAAAAGGTGTTTATGTCATATTGACTCCAAAACCAGATTCGCCAAAGGACATTGTCATTAGCGGATATATTAGGGATGAAAATACAGGAAAGCCGGTGCGGGATGCGACTGTCTATGACCCCATTACATTGAAGTCTTCCTTGACAGACGAATTCGGGTATTTTCAGCTTTCGGTGAAAAATCCCGCCGAGGATCTCAAATTGGTAATCAATAGTCAGTCCTACTCCGACACACTTTTGATAGACGAAAAACAACCCACTTTCCAAAAGATTCTCCTCAAATCAAAGGAAATTGACTTTGAAGAAGTAGGCAAAAGCATAGCAGAACCTATGAAGGACTTTTGGGTATGGACAAAGAAATCTGTGGCCTTCACCAATATGGATAACATGAGCGATACCCTGCACCGGGGATTTCAGCTTTCCTTAGTGCCTTTTGTCAGCACCAACAGGAAGTTGGCGGGAAGTGTGGTCAATGATTTTTCCTTCAATATTTTGGGCGGTTTTTCGGGAGGAACGAACAAGGCTGAATTTGGGGGTTTGTTTAACCTCAACCATGGAAATGTTAAGTCAGTACAAATGGCAGGGCTATTGAATCAGGTCAGCGGTACGGTCAAAGGTGTCCAGATGGCGGGTTTATCCAATTTTGTTTTGGACTCAGTAAATTCCGTTCAAGCTGCAGGATTGGTGAATTTCACCACAGGAAATGTCAAAGGCCTTCAGATGGCAGGTCTGATGAATGTGGGCACATCAAACTTTCAGGGATTTCAATTGGCCGGGCTTGCCAATTATGCCAACAGGGATGTTGATGGTGTGCAGATGGCAGGTTTATTGAATGTGGGACGCAATGTCAAAGGAACACAGATCGGACTTTTCAATTATGCGGACAGCGTACAAGGAGCGCAGTTCGGGTTAATCAGTTTTGTAAGGAAAGGATACCATCAGGTTGAGATTGGTGCGGATGAAATGTTGCCTTTAAATCTTGCACTCCGGACGGGAACAAGGTCATTTTACAATATACTTTTCGCGGGATTGAGGACAGACAGTTCTGACTCTACGACATGGGCTTTTGGCTATGGAATAGGCACTTCCCCTGCTTTGGGCAAGAAAACCCATCTGAATATCGAACTGAGTGCCCAACAAATGAACAAAGGCTATGTCTCGGCTTTGAACCTTGTCAACAGACTTTACATCGGGCTGGAAATTCGCCTGGCAAATAAAATCCATTTCTTCGCCGGACCAAGTTTGAATCTAAGGGTGTACGACAGCACTTATGCTGACCATCCTCCACTTTTTACTTACACCAATCCAAGAATCATTTCTGAAAGCAGCTATCCCTCTGAAAATATTGCCACACAATTGTGGATTGGCGGAAGAGGGGGATTCAGGTTTTTTTGAGTTGGATTAAATAATATATGCGAAAATAAATCTGAAAATTATTTATAAAGAACCAGCATTAAAAGCTATTATTTGGAAACAATATCTTCAAAGAAATTATTAGGGGTATATTAATCGGATTATTTTATTTTCTTTAATTCTAAATTTAAATCCAATGAAAATTGAAGACAAAAGGTTTATTCTTAGAAAGGTTTATTTTTTCATCTTTGTCTTTAGCTTTTTTTCTTGTTCCGAAAAATCAAAAATCAGTACTAAAATAAAGCAGGTTGAAAGTCAAGACACAATTATTGTAAGGCAGATTTATGATGTCTCAAAATTTAATTACAGCCTTTCCTCAAAGTCAATCAGTTATTATTCGATAAGTGGTAAAGATACCTTAGACATTTCAATTGGAGTAAATGAATCCAAAACCTCGGGCGAGGTAAATATTGATTTTCGAAATAATAAATCTATAATGTTCAAAGATTTACTAAAGAAATTTGATAGATTTTTGCCATTTGTAAAGGAGGATTTTGACTTAACAAGAATCGAAAGTCTAGTTTTTGATCCACCAATTTTTTATCAAGACATTTGTATTCAATTATCTAGGGATTATAAATTAAAATATGGACGAAAAAATATTGACGTCCTGACCCAAAAGGAATTCTTAATGGAAACCAAATTAAAATCAAGCATAGACAGTGTTTTTTTGCCCTATAAAAAGAAAGTCAAATGGATATCAATTGAAAAATTTCATCTTTTTGAAAAGGAGCATTATGATGAATATTTAAATATTGACTTTTCAGCTTATCCTGATTTTGCAATCGACGGAATTATGTTAAATGTTCAATTGACAGAAAACCAATAACTTCACAAAATTCCAAGAAGTCCATTTGTTGAGTAAAAACCGTTTAAATTCCATTAATCATTTCCAAAAAGCCCAAAAAGGACGGGATCACTTATCTTCCAAAAATATTTCGTCCATTCATTGCTTAGTTGTACTTTCCCGATCGAATTTTCAAAATTTTTTCCCTTCTTCCGTCTTCTGTCTTTTTTAAAAAATTTTTTCATTTCGCATAGGGGTGTCTTTGGTTTCGCTTGTCATAGGATTGAAACTAATCCAAAGACATGAATACCATAAGCAAAATCTTAGCAACAGCGGCTTTCTTCTCCCTTTCTCCCGTAGAAACCAAAGCCCTTTCTGGTCATGAAAAAAACCCGACCGATAGCCTCGAAAAGGTGGATTCGAAGATTTCATTTCACCGCTTCGGTGAAAAAATCGGCAAATTAAAATTCAAGCCATTTAGCGTAAATCCTGAGGATACCACCATCGTATCTGTACAGTTTGCATTTGTTCCTTTCGTCGGGACGAATGGCACCCAATCCGGAAACATGATCAATGATGTTTCCTTTAACCTGCTCGGAGGATATTCTGCGGGAACCCGTGCTTTTGAAATGGCAGGACTTTTCAATATCAACCGTGGCGACATGACCGGCGTGCAGTTGGCAGGCCTATTCAATCAGGTAGGTGGAAAAGTCGACGGGGTACAGTTGGCCGGTCTGATCAACTCCAATCTACAATCTGTCAAAGGAGTCCAATTGGCAGGATTGACCAATTTTACCACAGGTGAAGTAGAAGGTGTACAGCTTGCCGGATTGGCTAATTTCTCACCCAAATCAGTCAAAGGAGTTCAAATTGCAGGCCTAGCCAATTTCTCAGGGAAAAACACCGAAGGCTCACAGATCGCCGGTTTGGCGAATTTCACTCCCCATGAAGTCAAAGGATCGCAAGTAGGAACATTTAATTATGGAGGTAAAGTCAATGGCTTTCAGCTTGGTGTGATCAACTATGCCGATAGCATGAGCGGGGTTCCGGTGGGTCTGATCAGCTTTGTCCGCTCAGGTTATCATACGGTCGAGTTTGGAGTCAATGAAGTCCTTCCTCTCAATATTGCATTGCGAACAGGAAAGAGAGAATTCTATAACATCCTATTTGCAGGTATAAGACCAGAAATCAACAAAGATGTCACTTGGGCATTTGGTTATGGCGTAGGAACTTCTCCAAGATTGGGAAAAAAAACTTTCCTGAATGTAGAAGTCAGTTCCGAACAACTGAACAAAGGAGAAGTCCAAGCACTCAATCTGATCAACAAACTCTATGTCGGAGGGGATTATCAGGTGGCGAAAAAGTTGGCCTTATTTGCCGGACCGACGATTAATTTCAGGGTATTTGACGATTCCTTTGATGGCCATCCTGAACTTTTTACCTATACCAAAACACAAATCCGAAATGAAAGGGCCCATCCTGAAAACATCTCCAGTCAATGGTGGTGGGGATTCAGAGCTGGATTTAGATTTTTTTAACTGATATCCCTTATTAATAGAAAAATCAAAAAATCAGATAGGGGTAAAATTCCTTTGAATTGTCATTAAAATAGAAGCTAAACCAACTGCAGAAGCTGCCCGGCTCAAATGAGCTTGGGTAGACCATCTGCCTCAAAAAACAATAACACTTAAAACAAAATGAAAAAGCTATTCACCATTATTATCGCATTACTTATTGTCCAAGCGGCATATAGCCAAGAAGCCGACAGATTTAGATTTCAAATGGACCTCGGAGCTGCTGCTCCAAAAGGAGGGGGAATCGGAGCATTGGTAAATTTTGAACCACAAATTCTCGTTAGAAGAAACCTCGCCTTGGGTGTGAGAATGGGTGTAGCAGGACTTGCCAAAGACATTGTCTATTATGACATTCCGGATGATTACACCGGAGAATTAGGCGCAAATGCATCCATTTCCGGTACTGCAAATTATTATTTCAACTACGGAAAAGGAAAAGCGGCACCCTATATCGGTGGCGGTTTTGGGTACTACACCATGAGCAATGTCAACATTGAAAGCACCAATATCGATGAGGATGACTTGGGAGACCTGAGGGCGAACTTTGCCTGGGCTCCAATGATTAGAGCCGGCGTGGAACTGGGGAAATTCAGGTTAGGCGCTGAATATAATTTTGTCCCTAAAAGCGACCTCCAAAACATCAACGGAGAAGTAATCGGTCAAGCCACCAATGAATACTTCGGGTTTACGATTGGCTACTTTGTTGGTGGTGGAAAATGGGGAAGGTAATCTGAATCAGTTCACCTGCTTCTCAGGAAGCAGGGTTCAAATTTTCCTCGCTTGATATCCTCGTTCTTCGGCTTCTCCAATAGCAGAACTCATTTATCCAGTTAACCTGCATCTCCGGAATCAGGAAAACTACCTGTTAACTAAACCAACATTATGCATTCATTTACAAAAATCCTTGCCCTGATTTTTTTATTCGGGCTCCATTCGCTGCAAGCACAGACTTTGACCCAAACCATAAGGGGAAAAGTCGTAGACCAAGTCACCAAGTTTCCAATGCCAGGTGCAACAGTCATGATCTTGGGGACTGACCCTTTGATGGGTACTGTGACAGATTCTGATGGCTATTTCAAAATGACACAGGTTCCAGTTGGAACACATTCCCTAAGGGTCAGTTTCGTTGGATACCAGGATTTGATTTTGCCTCAGGTGGCAGTAAATTCCGGAAAAGAGGTTGTCCTTGATCTGAATCTGGAAGAAGAATTCAATCAGATTGAGGAAGTGGTAGTCCTTGCCAATGAAAAAGACAGGACCGTCAATGACATGATTGCAGTGAGTGGAAGGACATTTTCGGTAGAGGAAACAAGGAAATTTGCGGCAGCAGTGAATGATCCTGCAAGGATGGCGGCTTCTTTTTCGGGAGTTGTGAGTGCAGACGACGGCAACAACAACATCTCCATCCGGGGCAACAGCCCGAATGGCCTGCTGTGGAGAATGGAAGGAATCGACATTCCAAACCCAAACCACTTCGTCAATCCCGGAACTTCAGGAGGCGGTGTTTCCATTCTCAGCGCACAGTTATTGGCCAACTCTGATTTCATCACAGGAGCATTTCCTGCGGAATATGGAAATGCACTTTCAGGAGCATTTGACCTGAACCTCCGGAAAGGAAACAATGAAAAACGGGAATTCACAATTCAGGCCGGCTTTTTGGGAACTGATGTTTCAGCTGAAGGACCCATGGCCAAAGATTACAAAGGATCTTACCTGATCAATTACCGATACTCTACCCTTTCCTTACTTTCCAAAATCGGGGTTCCGTTGGGAGACTTTGTGACTGACTTTCAGGACCTGTCTTTCAACTTTTATCTTCCGACAGGAGAAAAAAGTGCAATTTCAATATTTGGTTTTGGGGGATTGAGTAATCAAAAAAGTGAAGCCGAAAAGGATTCCCTGACTTGGACGGGAGAATTTGACAGGTTGAATTCTACTTTTTTTTCAAACACAGGCGCGGTAGGGATCAAGCACGCCTACATGATCAATAAATCAAATTTCCTCCAAACCACGGTCCTCGCATCTGGAAATGGAATTGGGGACAAGGCTGAACGGCTCAATGGAGAATACCAAACTGAAGAAAGGTATTATGAGAATTTCTCCCAGTCCAAAATCACTTTCAGCTCGGTTTTGAATACCAAGCTATCAGCGAAAAGTAACCTGCGAAGCGGCTTTTTCCTCAACCACCTCCAATATAACCTCTTCGAAAAAGGCTATGATGAAAGCCTGGGGCAATTGGTCACAAATATTGATGCCCAAGGGGCTACCCAAAGTATTCAGGCATTTTCCCAGCTCAATCTCAGGGCCACCGAGCGTCTCAGCTTCAATGTCGGCGTGCATTACCTCCAACTCTTGCTCAACAATTCCAATTCTCTTGAACCGAGGCTCAGCGCTTCCTATGAAATCGATGAAAAGCAACGGGTCAGTTTGGGCTACGGTCTCCACAGTCAGGTGCAGCCTTTGGGAACGTACTTTGCCAAACAGGAAGAAAACGGGATCACCTCACTTCCCAATAAAAATCTTGGTCTGAGCAAATCCCATCATCTGGTTTTGGGCTATGACCGGTCTCTGAATCCATACCTCCGCATGAAAATCGAAACCTATTACCAGCATTTGTTTGATATTCCTGTCAAACCGGGCGAAGATCAGACCTATTCCATCATCAACCAACAGTGGTCATTTATGACTGATCCATTGGTAAATAGCGGATTTGGTAAAAACTACGGGGCAGAATTCACCTTGGAGCAGTTTACGCACAAAGGCCTGTACTTCTTGGTCTCAGGTTCTGTGTATAACTCTCTTTATAAAACGGAGGAAAATAAATGGAGAAATACCAGATTCAATGGCAAAGCAAACCTCGCCATCACCGCAGGAAAAGAATACAATTGGAAAAAGAACCGGGTTTTTGGCATGAACCTACGGACGATATATGGAGGCGGTTTGTGGAATACCCCGATTGATTTGGATGCTTCTATTTCAAGCGGAGAGACAGTTTTGTTGGAGCAATATGCCTTTGAGGAACAAAATCCTGCTTACTTCAGGACCGACCTTAGGCTCAGTCTGAAACGCAACAGACCAAAATCCACAAGAACCCTCGCCCTAGACATCCAAAATGTAACCAATAAGGCCAATGTCTTTGGCAGCTACTTTGAACCCATGGAAGGTGTTATCAAAACAGCCTATCAGACACCCCTGATTCCTATATTGAGTTATAGGGTGGAGTTTTGAGAGGAAGGGATCCTTCCGCTTCAATTATTTGAAATCAATAAACATTTATGAATTACCTTAATTTTTACCATTTTAAAATAGGCTATTTTAGGATTGCTTAAGGTAAATTTTACCTTCTCCACCAATAGCTTTTGTGGAATTGAAGATCAAAATTTTATACTTTTTATTTATATTGAACATGTAATTTGAATTTGTTCACATCAAATTTTCGGAATTAAGTTTCTTTCAAATCCTTTGGATCATTCTTATTCTGAAATATAAAAATTGGTGAAGGATAGTCTAATCTGTTTGCCCAATTCAAATTATACCAGTAATAATCGAAAATCATCCCAAAAACCGATCAGAGTCCGCTTAGATCTATTTACTATCAAATTTGAAAATCTATGAATCCAAGAATCTTTTTAGTAGCATTTTTGATCACCCTATTTTCTGTCAACGGACTTGCCCAATCCAAAGAAAGGATCTTTTATTCCTCTTTCAGCCCACAGGATTGGGATATTTATCTTTCCAAAGATTCAGGAAAAAGCTTTGGAAAGTTTACTGATCATCCTTCGCTTGACTACGATGCGGTAATCAGCCCGGACGGAAAATGGATTGTCTTTACTTCAGAGCGGTCCGGTATTCCGCAACTCTACATCAAACCTGTTGACGGAGATATTCCTCCTCGGCTTTTGGTGAAAAGCAACTCTTTTCAGGATCAGGCAGCATTTTCACCAGATGGGACACAAATGGCTTTTGTCGCTTCGCACGAAGGAAATTCTGAAATATATATCATCCCGTTTTTACCGGACTCCCTTCAGGATATTTCCAATGCAAAGAATTTGACCAAAAATCCAGGTGGTGATTTCAGGCCTGCTTTCTCTCCTGATGGAAAACACATTGCCTTCAGCAGTGACCGTGGCCACAAAATCGTACCCCATCCCCAATTCCCATTTGCACGTCAACGCATCGGGGATATTTATTCGATGAATATCATGGGAGAGCAATTGAAGAGGTTGACGGATTCAGATTCGTGGGACGGAAGTCCGGTTTGGACAGGCGATGGCTCAAAAATTATCTTCTACAGCGCAAGGAACGGGGATCCGACAATTTTTGAAATGAACTCGGACGGATCTGACCAACATCAGGTAATCGAATTTGACGGACCGGCAGTTTCTCCCAAACTTCTGAAAAATGGTAAAGTGGTTTTTACCACTTGGAAAGGCGAAAGTGATTTTAAAATCATGCAGGCAGAATTGGGGGCCAAAGAAGTCACTCCCCTATTTTCTGGCTCACCGGATTTGATGTTCAATATAGATGTACATTCAGACGGATTGATGGTTTTTCACGGAGGCAAATACCCTAAGAATCAAGATACAAAAGGAATTTTCGGATTTGAAGGTGATGTATTGACAAAAGGGCCAGACACAATAACAATTGCAGACAAGCCAATCCAAATTTTCGGAGTCCGAAGGGCATTTGTGGCACCGCCCCAAGTGGGAAATACTTTACTTTTTTATGACGCCTCAGATTTTCAAGGGTTCTTTGATAACCTCAAACCAATGGGATACAGTGTTTTTTGGCTTCCTATACTTGTGATTCTGATGTTTGTGGCAGGAATTGTAAGCGGTATTATAAACAGAAAAAGCATCCCCTTTTGGAAATATTTGCTGCTCTGCTTAATTGTAATACTTTCAGGAATTACCGTTGCGGGAATTTTCCTTTTTGTGGATGCAATCAACCCGATGTCCATAAATGTGATCCGGTTGGTCATGGCAATATTGACTTTGGCCTTGGTTACTTTAGGTTGGTGGTTTTATAAAAGAAAAACCCTACAAAAATCGAATCAAAAAGCGGTCTATCGGGTATCAGGCCTTTACAGTATCCTGTTTTTTGGACTTGCGGTATTTTCCCTTCTTTGCGCGGTCTTTATCAATAATTTAGTCCATACAGCAATCCATTTTTATCAGGTTGATTATGTTTCAGGAGAGAAAAAGCCGCTTTTTGTTTTTGACAAAGAGGCGAATACCAACCCTGCCAATTTTGGTGTTATCGACAGTAAGGTAACCCACGATGGCAAAGCATTGCTGTTTACGACAGGAAGTTTCAGGGGAAGACCACATACTCAAGGGGATATCTGGAGTTATGATTTTCAGACAAAAAATGTGGCCAAACTGTCGGATTCCCCCTATAATGATGGCTTTGCAGACTTGAGTGATGATGGTAAATTGGTTTTTCGAAGTGGTAGAACCGGAAATTTTGATATTTACCTTAAAACAAATGGCGAACTGACAAACCTTACCAACGATGTGCACCGGGATAATTTTCCTGCTATTTCCAAGCAAGGGGATAAAATTGTATTTGCTTCGGACCGCCTGAGAAAGGAAAATGAATACAAGACAATGGACATTTTTATGATGGAGTTACAGGCAGACAATAGCTGGACCAAACCGGAAAAAATTTCAAGAGGAGAAGGACAAAATGCACACGCCCATTTTTCTCCTGATGGCGAATGGGTGATTTACACAACAGAAGGTTTTGGAATCAACGATGAACAGGCACTTATCCAACCCATTATTTTTTCGCCCCAGATGTATGGCGAAATCGTAGCCTACAATATTATCACCAAACAAAGAATCAGATTGACCCATAATAAATGGGAAGACGGGACGCCACTTTGGCTGAAATAAACATAAAAATATTCTCTAAATTCAGAATTAAAATTCTTGCCCTATCAGGATTGCATGATGGATCAAACAGCCCAAAAACCTAGGTTCACCCCATTCTTATTTCTTGCAATCCTTCCGTCACTCTTGCTTGGAACCTACACCATGGCTTTTTCTGAGGTTCCGAGAACTCTTTGGATGATGAACCTTGGATTCGGATTGATGGGAATTGCTTTGCAATTGGTATTTTTCAGGTTTAGACCGGTTTTCAAAAAGGTGAACCCCTACCCCATCATGTTGATATCGATACTATTATTGCTGCTGACTTTTTGGGATGATGGCTACCAGGATGTCCACAGATGGGTCAGTATTGGGAGCTTTAAGGTCAATATTGGTTTGATCGTAAGTCCATTGATTTTGATCCAGATTCATAAAATGGAAAATAAAATCATGGCCCTTTTGGTCTCCTTACTTACAGTTATCATTTTCCTTTTTCAACCCGATGCTTCATTGGTAACCGCTTTTTCAGCAGCTGCAGTTATGTTACTAATCAGGAAAAATAGCTCCAACATCACCAAAGGCTTGATTTTGATTGCCGCTATTGGTGCTTCGGTTTATGCTTGGTACAATTTGGACAGTTTGCCTGCTGTCAGTTACGTGGAAGATATCCTATCACTAGCCTGGAAAATCAGCGGGTTTTATGGCATTTGTTCAGTGCTTTCTTTAGTGTTGTTACCCCTTCCGTTTTTTGTATTGGCTAGCAAAGAAAACAGGACAATGGCCTACAGTTTAGGCTTGTATTTCTCCCTGATTTTGTTGGCTACCCTTTTTGGAAACTTCCCCGTGATTGTAATGGGTTATGGAATTTCACCGATTATCGGATATTTTATGGGATTGATTTGGTTGGGGGAGGTTACAGATTCTTTTGATCTGACAGACGATAAACCAAGCTTCACAGGAACATAACTTAATCAAAAGAATGATTTAGGAAATCAAAAGGTGTCCAGAAATCCCTTATGTCAAAAATGCAAGGTTTACATTTATTAATTGCAAGTTTTTATTTTTCGTTTAGGCAGGAGTGTGAACTAACAAAGGAAAGAATTGTATTTATTTCTTTACTAGATTCTGAATTAGCACCGCATTTTTTACATTGAATAATATAGGTACAAAAGTTTTTAAAGTATGAGTCAAAAGATTTTGTGTGCCTTAAATCTTGAAGCAAATTAAAGTCTTTGCTTTGATCTGTAAGTCTAAAAACTTCTATGGTTCTCAAATCTGATATTATATTAATTTTCCTGTCTTGAGGCAATTTCAGCTGTTCTACAATTAAATCAGCATATTGCTCTATTAATTCTTCAGTTAAAATCACTCCTTTACTTTTATTAAGATAATAATCATCAACTTGTGATTCATACGGCTCAAATCCATACTTAGTGGCAAACTCTTTGATTATTGAATTAATTACAAAAAGTTCATTTAAAATTACCACTCCATAAGTGTGAAAATAAAATGCTGTTAACTCATACGCAATACAAATTGAACTATAAGCATCCTTATACCTTGCTATTCCTTCATATAAGCTTGATGCAGAAAAAGCTTGATTAATCTTTGTTTCATATAATTCTTCATTAGATTCTAAAGGCAAAAGAAACTCTTCATTCATCAGCAATGCGTTAAGATTTTTTATAAAGAAAAAATTTGAAGTATCCTGTAAACACTTTGCTTTTAAGAAATTATCTTCATTCTTATCTGCATAGATGTAAGTTTTTGCTAATGTGCTTTCGATTAATTTTTCAATTAAATCTTTTTTTTGAATGAATTGAGCTACTTCAAGGTTAAAAATAGGTTTATTAATATCATTTCTTAATTTAAAATTTCCGACTAAACTAGTAATATAATTTATGTAGTACACTTGAATGTTTATAGCATTATAAGCGGAAAGATAGAATTTGGCTTTCTCTGCTAAAGCCGAGCTTTTAATATTTTCTACAATTGACATTATATCAATAATTGTTTCTTCATTGCATTTTCTATTAGTTGTGTCATTTATCAACTTGATATACAAAAGGTTAATTTTAACAATGATTTGATTATAATCTCCTTTTATCTTTTTTGAAATTTTATCTAATAATTCATGATATCCATTATAATCTAAGTTTCCTAACGCAAATTCAACTTTATATTTTATGAATTGCACAGAATCGTAAAATTCATCTTTATTATCAAATTTTTGGAAATATTTTTGTAAGTAGAATTTTGATTCTATAAACTGACCACTTTCGCAAAAAGTTGTAGCTGCAATTGCTATAAGACTGCTAGAATTTAAGATGTCTTTTTGTAAAATTCTTTCCAGCATACCTAATAGGATGCTATAATCATTAGAGTATATTAATTTCCATCCATTAATATTTAATTGATTTATAATTTCTTTAGGATTATTAAAATCTAATTTTCCATCCGTAATTTCATCCTCATAGGTATTAATTCCATAATCAGAACCATAAGCATTAAAACAAAGACTAGCATTTTGATGCCTTTGAAACATTTTTGAATGAATCTCTTTAACTGATTCAGAATTTAAAACAATATCAATTGCTATATAAATTGTAACCAACTTTTTCTCCTTCCAAGAATCTCCATTATGGATATCTTTCAAGTAACTATAAATTTTCTCAGCATATTCATAGTACAGAGTTTCTTTTCTCATATCATATACTACAATTATTCCAAATGCGGGTTGATTTCTTAATAAGTATCCTAATCTAGAAGTTTCAAATTGTAGCTTTAAATAATCTTTGCCTCCTTTATTTATGTACGGATTATCTTTATCTATACTTTTTAATTGTGCAGCAAAGTGCTTATTGGATGCTCCAGAATATTCCTTTCCATTGTAGTAAAGCAGTTCAATATTTTCATCTACACCGAAATCAGGTGATACTGAACGCGTAATAAACCCCCTTTTTTGAGTAACTTGAAACTTAAATGCATTAACTGATTCTTCAGAATTTTTTGCATACTTATCTGATGTGGGATTATCTTTAAATGCCATATACTATTTTGAATAGTTAATCAATTAATTTATTTAATCTTGTGAATATGAATAATTCTACTTTTAATTTATAAATGGGATTGCAATTTTTTGTATCAACAATTTCTAAATTTTTAATCATATAATTTCCAACCAAGAAAAGTAATGTTATTAGATCAAAAAATTGTCATCAAATCAATCAAAGAGATGTAGACAATTTAAAAGTCCAAAAAGCAATTTGAAATATTAAATTCAATTGTCCAGAAGTCGCTAGTGAACTTCTAGCCCCCCACTTTTTAATTTCCCACCAATTCTCCCCTCTCCCTTAGTCCCTTTGTGGGAAATACCTATCTTTGCACCTCGAAATAATTTAGCCAAAAATGATTACTGTAGATAACCTCTCCCTCAAGTTCGGCAAGAGAACCTTATTTGATGAAGTAAGCCTTAAATTCACACCCGGCAACTGCTACGGTGTCATCGGTGCCAACGGTGCCGGAAAATCCACTTTTTTGAAAATCCTCTCCGGAGATCAGGACAGCACCTCCGGTTCGGTGCACATCACCCCGGGCCAAAGGATGGCCGTTTTGAAGCAAAACCACTTTGAATTTGATGAGGTAGAAGTACTGAAAGCTGTCATCATGGGCCACAAAAAACTCTATGCCATCATGGCCGAAAAGGACGCCATCTATATGAAGGAGGACTTTACCGAAGCAGACGGGATCAAAGCTTCCGAACTTGAATCGGAGTTTGCCGAAATGGACGGTTGGAATGCCGAATCCGATGCCGCTTCCCTCCTTTCCGGTCTTGGCATCAGTGAAGACCTGCATTACCTCAAGATGAAGGAACTTGCCGGTAACCAAAAGGTAAGGGTGCTTTTGGCACAGGCGCTTTTTGGCAATCCTGACATCCTGATCCTCGATGAACCAACCAACGACCTTGATGCCCAAACCATCAATTGGCTGGAGGATTTCCTGGTGAATTTCAAAAACCTCGTGATCGTCGTTTCCCACGACCGTCACTTCCTCGATGCGGTTTCTACCCATATCGTGGACATTGACTTTAGCAAAATCAGGATTTACTCCGGTAACTATACCTTCTGGTACGAATCTTCCCAATTGGCCGCCAAGCAGAAGTCGGATCAAAACAAGAAAGTAGAGGAAAAGAGAAAAGAATTGCAGGAATTCATCCTGCGTTTCTCTGCCAACGTTTCCAAATCCAAACAGGCAACTTCCAGAAAGAAGATGCTCGAGAAACTCAATGTGGACGACATTCAGCCTTCAACAAGGAAATATCCGGGCATCATCTTCAAACCAGAAAGAGAAGCAGGCGATCAGATTTTTATGACCGAAAGTCTGGAATTGAGAGATGCCAACGCAATCTATTTCACGGATGTGAACCTAATGATTGACAAAGGAGACAAAATCGCGTTTATCTCCAAGACCAAGCAGGCCGTTACCAAGTTTTTCCAGACCATCATGGAAGAAATCCCTGTTCAAAAAGGAAGCTTCAAATGGGGTGTGACGATCAACAAGGCCTATTTACCGAATGATAACTCCAAGTTTTTTCAGACAGACCTCAACCTGATTGATTGGCTCAAGCAATATTCGACCAATCAGGAGGAAGCGTATGTAAGGACTTTCTTGGGAAGGATGTTGTTTACGGGAGAAGAATCTCTCAAGAAATGTACAGTCCTTTCCGGAGGGGAAAAAGTGCGCTGCATGATCTCCAGGATGATGCTCCAAAATCCAAACCTCCTTGTCATGGACGAACCTACCAACCACTTGGACTTGGAATCCATCACGGCATTCAACAACGCCATCATAGATTACAACGGAACGGTGTTGATGACTTCCTATGACCACGCCTTTGTACAGTCCACTGCCAACAGGATCATCGAATTTACCCCAAAAGGAACCATCGACAGAAGGATGCCTTACGACGATTACCTTGAATCAGCCGAGATCAAGGTTCTTCAGGAGAAGATGTATAAATAGATGTGAGACGCAAGACGTGAGATGTGAGATGTGAGATTTGGATACGACCAGTGATGTAATTGTCGGTGCCGTCACCCTGAGTGAAGCGAAGGGTCTCCCAAAAATTAAATGAGATCCTTCAGTCGTACCTCCTTCAGGATGACGCATCACAAACTCAATTTTACTTTCTGAAAATGCTGAATTATATTAACTCGAATGACAAGAATGCTCCTAGAAAAAGATATTAGATGGATATTGGATATAAATTGATATTTTGATCTTCCCAAGCCTAATATCCCATATCAATCAGTATCCATTAATATCCCATTTTAGTAGATCACATTTAATTTATAGCCAAAGTTGCTTATAACTGCCATCATCATCTACCTCTTAGTCACTGTAGCGATAGGTGCTTGGTCATCGAAGCTGGTCAAAAACTCGAATGACTTTGTATTGGCAGGGAGGCAGTTACCGCTTTTTTTGTCAGCTTCAGCATTGTTTGCGACATGGTTTGGATCAGAGACGATTTTTGGGGCATCTTCAGAATATCTCGAACACGGACTGCAAGGTGTGATGGAAGATCCTTTTGGCGGAGCACTTTGCTTGGTTTTGTTCGGCGCTTTCTTTTTGAGACCGATGTACAGGATGAATGTCCTGACTTTGGGTGATGTTTATAAAAAAATCTTTGGTAAAAGGGTCGAGTTTTTCGCCTCGGTCTTTATGGTTCCGGTTTACTTCGGGTACGTGGCTGCACAATTGGTAGCCATGGCTTTGATTTTCAGCACAGTCACAGATTTAAGTATTCCCCATGGCATTATGATCAGTGCGGTTGTGGTGGTTTTTTACACTTTTCTTGGTGGGATGTGGGCCATTTCTATTACTGATTTCATTCAGACGACGCTGATCGTGGTGGGCTTGGTTTGGGTAGCTGTTTTGGTAGCCCAAAAAGCCGGAGGAGTGATGCCGATTTTAGAATCAGCGCCTGAGGGAAGTTTCCAGTTTTTACCGAATCCAGACCCGATTTCATGGCTCAATTACCTAGGCGCATGGATGGTTTTGGGTTTGGGAAGCATTCCGAGTCAGGACATTTACCAAAGGGTTATGTCTTCCAAATCTGAGAAAGTCGCCGTCCAATCCACCTACTTGGCAGGCGGTTTTTACGTAACGATTGGTCTTTTGCCTCTGTTTATTGCGCTTGGTGCCAAATTCCTTTATCCTGAAATCTACCTCGAAAACAAACAGCTTCTTCTCCCTGAAATGGTCCTAAGGCACAGTGGGATGCATGTTCAAATCCTGTTTTTTGGAGCTTTGATTTCAGCAATTATGAGCACTACGAGTTCGGGATTGTTGGCTCCTTCCGCCATCTTATCAGAAAACATCATCAAACCCTATTTTGGATCAAGGTTAAAAGAGAAATATTTTCTTTGGATCCTGCGGGGAAATATTGTGGCCGTCGCCTTGATAGCAACTGTCATGGCACAATGGAAAACCAATATTTATGAGCTTGTGGCAGGAGCATCGATCCTGTTGTTGGTCTCCTTGTTTGTACCACTCACGGCAGGATTATATTGGAAAAAAGCCTCCGAAATTGGCGCTTTGATGTCTATTGTCTTTGGGATGATTGCTTACCTTGTGTTGGAAATGTTTGAATTGCCGATTTATACCCACATCCCGGCACTGTGCGTCAGCGCTGTCGCCATGATTGTGGGAACTTTGATTTTCCCTAAAAACAAATACCATGCTCCCCTATCCCATCATCAAACTCCTTAAAGGAAAAGAGATTTCAAGTCTCAGGAAACACCATTGGATTTTTTCAGGTGCGATTGCTACCAAAGATGAAGCACTAAAAAACGGAGAATTGGTACAGGTTCTTAGCCACAAGGACCAACTTCTCGGTGTAGGCCATTTCCAATACGGCTCGATCATGGTCAGGATGGTGAGTTTCGAGGAGGAAATAATCGACCTGGAGTTTTGGAAAAAGAGACTTGCCCAATCCTATCGTCTGCGTGAAGCGATCGGGCTGACAGACAATCCGGAAACGAATGTATACCGCTTGGTTCATGGTGAAAGTGATGGGCTGCCAGGGTTAATCATTGATTTTTACAACGGAACGGCTGTCATCCAAACCCATCATATCGGCATGTATAGGCACGTGAAGGAAATCAGTCAGGCACTTCAGTTTGTCTTGGGATCAAAACTGCAATGTGTCTATGACAAAAGCGCGGAGACTTTACCAAGGGATTTGGGGGTTGAAAACAGGGTGGTCTTTGGTCAACCTGATACCAATATGGTGGTGGAATATGGCTGTCAGTATGAAATCGATTGGGAAAAAGGACAGAAAACCGGCTTTTTTGTTGACCAAAGGGAAAACAGGTTCTTGCTTGGCAAATACAGTAAAGGGAAGAAGGTCCTCAACACCTTTTGTTATTCCGGTGGGTTCTCGGTTTCGGCCCTTAAAGCCGGTGCATCGGAAGTCCATTCGGTGGATATTTCTGCCAAAGCCATAGAACTGACAGACAGGAATGTGGCCTTAAACGCAGGATTTGAAGGAAAACACCAATCCATCGTCGCTGATGTGGTGAAGTACATCCGCGAAATCGAAACCGACTTTGACATCATCGTCCTCGATCCACCGGCTTTTGCCAAAAACCTAAAAGCCAAACACAATGCGGTTCAGGCTTACAAAAGGCTTAATCTCGAAGCGCTCAAGCATATCAAAAAGGGAGGAATTTTATTTACATTTTCCTGTTCGCAGGTAGTGGACAAACAGCTTTTCGCGAATACCATCACGGCGGCGGCCATGGAAGCAGGCAGGAATGTCAAAATCCTCCATTATCTTTCCCAACCCGCTGACCACCCGATCAATATTTTCCATATGGAAACGGAGTATTTGAAGGGGTTGGTGGTTTATGTGGATTGAGAGGGAAATTAGATTTGAGATATGAGATCGGCCGAGTATGGGATGGATGAGAATTCTGAATGCTGAATTAATAATGAAGAATTAAAAAAAACAGAAGACGGAATACGGAAGTTATGGTATAAAAAGATATGCCGATTGGGTTAACATCAAACATATAAAAATCCTGTCCTTGTCACTTCGACCATAGGAGAAGTCTTTTGAATCTTGCAAATATTTTAGAAAGTATCCTTATTTATTCCCTGCATTTGCCGGATTATAGGAATTAGGCTTAATTTTAAACCAAAATTATAAACGAAATATGTATACAGGATTACAACATCTACATTCCGGTCTGGCTTACCTGGCCTTGGCTGCTTTGGTCATCGTGATGATTTACGCATTAATCGGCTCATTGGGCGGCAGGGAATTTACCGAAAAGGACAGAAAATTTGCCATGATCGGCTTCATCTTGGCCCATATCCAATTATTAGTTGGCTTGATCCTCTACTTTGTGAGTCCTCTTGGATTTTCATTGTTGACAAGTGGTAATGCCATGGCCGATAAAGTCGCAAGACTGACTGCCTTGGAACATCCGGTCATCAATATCCTGGCGATTATCATCATCTCCGTTGGATATATCCGTGCCAAAAAAATGACTGAAAGCCGTGCGCGCTTCCGTTCCATTTACATGATGTATGCGATCGGATTGGTTTTGATTCTGTCAAGAATCCCTTGGTCAAGCTGGTTGGGGTGATCAGTAATCAATCTCAGTATTCAGTGGGCAGTTTTCAGTAACAGTATTCAGTGGTCAGTTGGCACTCGGCTGACCACTGAGGTCTGATGTTTTGGTCTTGAAAACTATGGACTATGGACTGTGGTCTGTGGACTATTTCAAAACATACATTTCCACCAATTTTTCAGCGCATCGCTCTCCATCCATAGCCGCGGATACGATTCCTCCGGCATAACCTGCGCCCTCCCCACAGGGAAACAATCCTTTGATGATCGGATGCTCAAAACTCTCTTTGTCCCTAGGAATACGTACAGGTGAGGAAGTCCGGCTTTCCACCCCAATAATCTGTGCGTCGTTGGTCAGGTAACCTTTCATTTTTTTACCAAAATCAATAAATCCCTTTCTCAACCTTTCTGAAATAAAATCCGGTAAAACTTCATACATGTCGGCTGATTCCAAACCCGGCTGATAGGAAGTGTCCAACAAACTTTTACTGATCTTTTTCTCCGTAAAATCAACCAATCGTTGGGCTGGAGCAGTTTGGGTTTGACCGCCTGCTTTCCATGCCTTTTGCTCCACTTCGGCTTGAAACATCATCGCAGCAAGTGGTCCATATTTTTGATATTGGGGCAAATCCTCCAATTCGACGGCCACGACTATTCCTGAATTTGCAAACTTGCTGTCCCTCCTACTCGGACTCATGCCGTTGACAACAATCTCGCCCGGAGAAGTGGCTGCAGGCACGATAAATCCACCCGGACACATGCAAAAAGAGAAAACGCCGCGTTGCTTTCCCTTGAACATGGTCTGATTGACCAAAGCATAGGAAGAAGCGGGAAGGTATGGTCCCCGGTCAACTTCACAATGGTATTGGATGCGGTCGATCAGGTTTTGGCTGTGCTCGACCCTTACGCCCAATGCAAAAGGCTTGGCCTCGATCAAAATCTTTTTGGAATGGAGCAAATGAAAAATATCCCTAGCAGAATGTCCGGTGGCAAGAATTACTCCTTTTCCTAAAATCCTTTCTCCGGTATGGGTGGTAATTCCCTTGATTTCATTACTGTCCAAAATCAGGTCAGTCACTTTTGTTTCGAACAGAATCTCCCCTCCTGCGTCAAGGATGCTCTTTCGCAGTTCGGCCACCAAAATGGGTAATTTATTGGTTCCGATATGGGGATGTGCATCGACCAGGATATCTTCCGTGGCACCATGGGCAACCAATATTTCCATGATCCTTCGAATGTCACCACGCTTTTTGGAACGGGTGTAAAGCTTGCCGTCTGAGTAGGTGCCTGCACCACCTTCTCCAAAACAATAATTGGATTCAGGGTTGACGATATGGTCTTTGTTGATGGCGGCAATATCCCTTCTCCGGGCTCTGACATCCTTGCCCCGTTCGATGAGGATAGGTTTCACACCCAATTCAATTGCCCTCAAAGCTGCAAAAAGTCCCGCCGGTCCTGCCCCGACTATGATAATTGGATCTGAATTGCTCACATTTTGGTAAGCTTTGGGAGTCGTCAGGAGTGGCGTTGGGGCTTCATTGACAAATACCTCAGCGGTCACATTCACCCTGACCTGCCTTCCCCGTGCATCAATGGAGCGCTTGACCTGACGGGCATAAGCATTAGGTTGCTCTGCGGAAATTCCCGCCCTTTTGAGCGCCGTTTCCCTAAAAACCTCCTCGTCATATGCTTCCTGAGGGGACAATTGTAATTGTAATTCTTTTTTCATTTTGTAAGGTATTTATCCTTAAATAGATATGAGATTTGAGACGTGAGACATAAGACGTGAGATTTGAGACTTGATCCTAGACGTCAATCTGAGTGTAGAGAAGAATCTCAAGTTAGAAGCGAATTGCTAGACTCAGAATGTTAATACTAATGATACTAATTCAAGATGTGTGGCTTTGTAAGTCTTATTCTTAATTTTAAACAACACATTAACCCTACAACTGATCCAATCTTGAATCTAGTGTCTTTTGTCTTTTGTCTAGACCTCTTCTCCAAAAACCTCTTTCACCACCCAACCTTTTCCCCATTCTTCTTTTTCTTTTTCAGTCCAAAGCTCCGGGTAGAAAATGACTTTCTGAAAACGTGGCGGTAAGTATTTCTGCCAGTTGGTACCACCTGTGGCGGCAATATCAACCGGGTCGCGCTGAAGGTATCTCACTGCCGATTTATAATGTGCCAATGGCCAAAAGACATTTGCCTTCAGGTCAAAATCTTTCATCAGTTTGGTCAACTCTTCGTCCTTGTCGACCCAGGCAAGGTATTTTCTCCAAATATTATTGCTCTTATAATTGGTTATAAATTCTTTGAGTCTTTTGCTGTATTTGGTTTCAAAAGACTTTAGCGTCAGTGTTTTTTCGCCAGTAGCCAATTCCACAGCACCATGTTGCCAATAGAGATTCTCAAACAAGACATCCACATTTTGCTCGCTCTGCATCTTTTCCCTGATGTCGACAAAAAGCAATTGTTGGATATCGCAGGCAAGGATTTCAATCACACGGTATTGTGCACTCTGAAAACCGCTTGATGGTAACAAAGACATCCTGAACTTTAGAAATTGCTCTCTTTCCATCCCTTTCCACATTACCGCAAATGAAGAAATCAACTGGTCAAAATACATATTGACCCGCTCCAGTCTCTCTTTGAAAAACTTTCCATCCAAAGGTTCTTTCTCCGCAATCTGTTCAAGTTCCCAAATAATCAGCTTAAAGTATAGCTCAGTGATCTGATGGTATATGATGAAGATTTTCTCATCCTTGAAGGAAGTTCTGGGTTGCTGCAGGGACAACAAAATATCCAGATTAATATAATCCCAATAAGTCATGTAATCAGCATACAAAAGACCTTCCAAGTAGGAAGATAGGTCCTGACCTGAAGCTTTGAATTTTTGCTGAAGTAGCTCTATTTTATCTAAAATGTCTTTTTGTGTCTGGGCTGGACTCATGTGCTAATTTTTTGTTCAATAAGGTAGTTTTTTACAGACCTTCTTGTTTATTTCAGGCAGGATTCAAACAATCCGTTGCAAAAATCCATTTTAATAAGCAATAAACCAAAAGAGTCATGGAGCATACCGCCACCGCACACAAATCTTTGAAACAGGATTTATATGAAGGAGTAGATTTTTATCAGGTTGATGATTTATTAACCGAGGAGCACCTTCTGATCCGCTCTTCCATCCGTGATTTTGTCAAAAAAGAAATCAGTCCATATATAGAAGATTGGGCACAAAGAGCCCATTTTCCTTATGAAATCGTCAAGAAATTCGGTGATGTAGGGGCTTTTGGTCCACAGATTCCCGAGGCCTACGGCGGCGGCGGGCTTGATTATATCTCTTACGGCATCATCATGCAGGAGATCGAGAGAGGTGACTCAGGCATGAGGAGTACAGCTTCTGTTCAGGGTTCTTTGGTGATGTACCCGATCTATAAATTCGGTTCTGAAGCCCAAAGAATGAAATATCTTCCCAAACTTGCTTCAGGCGAGATGCTTGGCTGTTTTGGATTGACAGAGCCTGACCACGGTTCTAACCCGAGCGGGATGAAGACCAACTTCAAGGACATGGGAGACCATTACCTCCTCAACGGTGCCAAAATGTGGATTTCCAATTCACCAAAAGCAGATATCGCGGTCGTTTGGGCAAAAGATGAATCCGGAAGAATCTACGGCTTGATTGTCGAAAGAGGGATGGAAGGATTCACCACACCAGAGACCCATAACAAATGGTCATTGCGGGCATCCTGCACCGGAGAATTGGTTTTTGACAATGTGAAAGTTCCGAAAGAAAATATTCTGCCAAACAAATCCGGATTGGGTGCACCATTGATGTGCTTGGATTCGGCAAGGTATGGCATCGCTTGGGGAGCATTGGGTGCAGCGATGGATTGCTACGATTCGGCTACAAGGTATGCGATGGAAAGGATACAGTTTGACAAGCCGATTGCTTCCTTCCAATTGATCCAAAAGAAATTGGCAGAGATGCTGACCGAGATCACCAAGGCGCAGTTATTGGTCTGGAAACTCGGTAAAATGATGAATGAGGGCAAAGCCACTACCGCACATATTTCATTGGCAAAAAGAAACAATGTGGCCATGGCATTGGAGATAGCCCGCGAAGCCCGTCAGATCCACGGCGGCATGGGTATCACCGGAGAATACCCGATTATGCGCCATATGATGAATCTCGAATCCGTCGTGACTTATGAAGGAACACACGATATCCATTTGCTGATCTTGGGAAATGAGATTACGGGAATATCGGCGTTTAAATAGTTTCCCGCAAAGGCGCTAAAACGCTAAGAGGATTCCTGAAATTGGTTACAACGAAGTCAGGGAGGCATAAAAATGAAATCACCATAGAAACTGAGGTCGCAGAGAATTAAAATATAAACTAGCTTCGAAATACTAAGTATTCATTAGGAAAAAGAAAAAATTACAAAAAGCTTCCAAATGATTGAGTCTTTGAAATTGTTACAAAGAAGAAATTGAAAAAAAGTGACCTCATGGGCCACTTTTTTTCTTCAAGACGGTATATACCTCATTCTTTCAAACTTAATAATCCAAAGTTTAGGGTAACAAAGCCCTATAAATGGTCCAATCTTTTTTCTCTACACCTGGAGTTTCGGCACCAAAAAGGACATATAAGTAATTATCCATAATAGTCAGACCGGCAACCTGCGATCTTAAAGCAGGTTCCAATAACTTTAAATTAGTATCCACTACATTGTAGGTTTCGGAATTTGTGTCAAAAATCACAAGCTGATGGTTCTTTTCATTGTTTGCAGTCAAACCCATATAAAAAATTTCATGGTTTCTTCGGCTAGAAAATGTTCTTTCTATACCAAACGGAAGTGGATTTTTGGAAAACTCCTTAGTTTTTAAATTAATCCTCCTCAAAAACCCATCATACTCCCCTCCAATCCATGTAGAAGACCCACCAAAAATATAGAGATAGTCATAATTGATAACCCCTCGGGTGTTGGTTTTCATCTCAGGAGAAGTTAAAAACTTTTCCTTCTTTAATGTAGACAGGTTAAACTTGAAGATATCAGGAGTTGCTTCTTGTCCGATGTTCAAATCTGTTACTGCATAGATATAAAAATCATCTTGTACTGAGGACATACCAAAACGCGTGTATGTATCTCCATGTGAAATCCAATCTTGCTGCAGTTTCAGATCCAGGTCATAAATCCAAACCACTTGACCACCAAAAATATATAACCTATCCTGAATCACAACAGAGGTTTTTGTCACAAAGTCTTGATGCCCCAATTCCACTACTTCTTTTTGTTCTTTATTCTGAACGTCAATTTTAATTACCCGCTGTGGTCGTGCAGAATTTGAATCTTCTCTTCCTGAAAAATATAAGGAATTATTTACTGAGGATTTTGTAAGATCAGGGGCATGTCCAGTTACTATGGAAAGATTAATTTTGGTAAATGGCTCAAATTCCAGAAACGTAATTTTTGATTTGCCTTCTTCGATTTCTTGCCTCCTTAATACTACCTCTAGTTCAGCATTTTCATCCTTATAAAAAATTTGACCTTTTAACTTATTGTCTTCGAAAACCTCAAAATTCATCTTACCACCTTCCAATTGAATTTGGTATTTATCCCCTAATTTTTCAATAGCAAATCCATATTGTTCATTGGGGAAAAGATATTCCTGTTTGGATTCTTGAATGGTTTTACCAGTGACATTGATACCATCGCCAATTCTCCATTCCATAAAGTCTGAATCGGATAACCTTCCGTTTGGAGCGGTGGGATTTTTGATGAAAATAAATTCATCATCCCTGACATTAAAATTATCACTGATATCAAAGATGCCATTTGCATTTTTCAATAGGGCTGTCTCAATCTTCCAAATTATGTTTTCTTCATCGTTATTGATAAGGTCTAAAATTTGTTTTTTGGCCTTTTCTGCCTCTTCAATTAAATCATCCTGGTCATCAGGTTCCACCTTCTCTTCAATACAACCTATCAGGCAGGTAAAGAAAATTAGCTGAATAACCACTGCGCACTTCCATACTTTCATTCTTCTTTTCATGACATTCTGATTTAGGTAAAAGTTGCTTTTCATTAAATGATAGGTCTGTGGTCGGTTCAAAAAACCCAATCAAACACCATTCAATTTGTTGCTGTCTAAATTCAATTGGGATTATCGGTAACTAATTGGTTTTTGAATTTAAAACAGAAGATTTTCTGATAATACCCGGAATTAGATATTGGTCACCTAAAGAAAGAATTTGGCAAATTTGACCTAGTTGATGGTCAAAGCAGGATTGGTCTTTTTATTACAATTTTTAGAAATCAGCATCGGCAAATGGATGATGAGGAAAATTCCAAAAAAATCCCCTTTCCAGGCTATTAGGAAAGGGGTCGTTAAAGTTTATTTTTAAAAAGCTACCGTTAGATTGAATTCCAAATATCCGGTTTAGGAAAAATGGATTTGAATTTAAACCCCTTATGAACACATTCATTTTTTTCTATTGTTAGCAAAAGTTAAATAAGAATACCGATCAAAAACAGCTCCTTTTAGTGCATTGCTGGTTTGGCCAAGAAAGTGGCAGGAAACGGGGAGAAAGTGGCAAGTTTTGGTTTTGAGAATTGAAAATATTCTTTAATTCAAATAGTAGGGGAGCAAAAACATCCTAAAATCAATATTGAAAATCCTCCTCCCCTTTCAAAAAATACTACTTCACACAGCGTACACTTAAACCATCCCTTGAGTTTGTGGAAAAAGTAACTGAAAAAAAATCAGCTGATCCTAGGAGAAGTCCTATTTGAGGCAATCCATAAGCATCCTTCGCACTAGTCCAGAATGTAGCCAATTCTCCTGACAGTCCACCAAAATTCCCATTTGTTCCAGAGCGAGCACCACTTGGCAAAATTCGTAATCCTGAAAGATTCGTAGATTTTAATGAACCCATTGGCCATCCATTCACTTCTTTCATGTGTTTTCCGTATTTCATTCCGAAAATACCCGATAAGGAACTGAATTCTGCAATACCCGGAAGTCGCCAGCCTTCAGGGCAAATATCACAGCAGGCTGCAGGGTAGTTGTATAGTTTCCCGTAGATTTCATCCACACCCGAATCATTTCCTTTCCAAGAATAGGCAGGTCCTGTTGCTGAACTCCAAGCAGCATCCGCTTCGATCAATTGGATGGCAGTCCCATCCTTCTTTCTGGTAGTACGCAGGTTTTCCGTCATCCACCAAGTATTGCCGATTTTGACTGTTTCATAGACATTTCCATCAATATCTTCCACCGTTCCAAATTCCGGCACAGGGAAAGGTATTGTTCTTTCGCATCCATCTGCATCGGTAACTTTTACATCATAATTACCTGGAGAAAGGTTTTGGGAGAGGACTCCAATTATTCCATTTGACCAAGTAATTTCGTAAGGTTGCAGCCCTGACACAATATCCAGAGAATGCGTCCTACCGATCATCAACAAATCCACTGTCAAAGGACAACCTGTCTGAAGGACTGCGGAAACCTCAAAACCCTTATTGAAGGAAGGTGCCCATAGTTCTAATTTCAAATTGAATGGAAGTGGGTCCCCTAGATAATTTTCAAACTTTAATGTTAAACTGTCCCCCACAAAATTGTTTTCAACCAATCTAACATCCGGATTATCCATATAAGGCAGGTACCATGACTGACCAATTACCGGACCTGTAGTGATCGGTGCTTCATCGGGAGCAAAGACCAATGATCTCTCATTGAGAATAGGCAAATCCCATTTGTAATCTTCTATGTATGTTTGTATCCAACTTGAAAAGTATTTAGAAAGCAATGCCTTTCTCCTGAATCCATAAGTTGGGGAAAACATTGCATCTATTCCTTGTTCTATGTCCGTTTTGGTGATTTTTCGGAATGTCCCAAAAGCTTTAAATGATATCAGCTCCAAAGGTTCAATACTCACAATGTCACCAGGTTGAAGTATTTTCCCGGTACTTGATTCTATCAATTGAACATCTTGAATTACAGGACATAACAGCGTCTGATAGGCATAATATTCCAAAAGAATTTTCTGGTACCAAAAAGACAAACCAAATCCTGCAACCACTGCTTCATGAAAAGGGGTTTTGGGAAGTTTGGAAATGTGCTTCAGATAAGAAATATCATATGTCACAAACCCATAGGTCATGGAGGACATCGTATCTTCAGGACCATTTAGGCAGCTTAACTCAAAGGATTTCTTTGGATTTTCGAAAAACAAGTGATTCTGTCCCGCTTGAAATGTTCCTGCCATAGCCTCTTTCTCAATATCTGACAAGGATTGCAGCTTTTGGGTAAAAAAGCCAATCCACAATCCAAATGGAACAACCATTTCTTTCAGTTCATCAACCTCTTGGATTTTAATTTGTAGGTCAAGGACACTTTTTAGAAATCTATCAAAAAAAACTCCCGTTTCTGTGTTATTTGGCCATTTGATAAGCTGCAGATCCCAGGTCCGGATCTGTTTGCCCATAGTTACATTCAATTGAGTAGGCCCAGTCCCAATATCCGGAATGATAAAAATTAAAGAATCTCCGGGGATTCTGGCCAAACTGATTTCCACACCACCTATTGTCCCTGAAAAACTCTTGTCCTCTACAGGAATATCCGCTGCAGGGACTTTGGCCAATTGATAGATTATCCACTCACCTCCTTCTACAGGGGGAAGGACTTGGAGGGGTTCCTCTTCCTCTTTGCAGGAAAAAAAGATAATCACAGAAATTGATGCAATTATAAAAAGTAAGACCCTGGATTTCATGCGGTTAAATCAAAACAACGAAAAGTTAGTCATTTTATTTGAATATTTTTTGATGGGAAATGAGGCAGTTTAAAGAGAAAATGCAAAAAAAACAGAAGTCTAATAAAAGGTCATTCCAATTCTGAAAAATATTGAGCACAAAGGTAGTTTTTAAGAAAATCATCTCCCTTTAAGATCTGAATGAATGGTTTTTCACAAAAAAGCCACCGAACCAAAACCTATTGTTTTCAAAACTTATTTTTAAAACCGTAACACTTAATATGGACTTGACAATTTGGCCTTTCTCAATCCTTGACGCACCTTACCGTATAAAGCCCACCGGGATTTTCTGCACTTGCAAAGATCTCTTCACCTAGGCTTATACCCAACAAAAAAAAGTTATGGCTGAAGGGAGGTTCGGATTTGGTAGGTACACGAAAATATGTTACTGAACCCTCTCCTTCATACATGCCAGTCCACTCTATATATCCTGTTGGCTGGGCAGAAAACCCGCTGATATTAGAACCTTTGACTACATTGTTTTCCCAATCCTGATAAGTTTTCATCTTGGTAGCATGCCTTGGGCCTAAAAAATCTTGTAACTGTGCCCAATCTTCTCCCTCAGGGATTGCCCAACCTGTTGGACAGATTTCGCAACAAACCGCTTTTCCATTATATACATTACCATATTTCTGATCGTTTCCCGGTTTGGTTTCAAGAACTGAATAAACGCTTAGATCCGGATTCCCCACCCATTCTGAAGGTGCACTGACTTTGGTGATTGGAGAGCCATCGTTTTTTCTGGTTGTTCTGAGATTTTCCGCCATCCACCATTGATTGCCGATCTTGACTGTCTTGTACTCATTTCCATCAATATCAGTCACCGTACTGAATTCCGGCATTTCAAAATCAATTGCCTCTTCACATCCATTAAAATCCAGTACTTGTACAGTGTATGCTCCAGGAGCAAAATCAAATGGCCCTGTTCCTGTCAGCCCATTGCTCCAAGTAATCTGATAAGGAGTAGTACCGTATTGTATATCCATCTGGATCTTTCCCTCATCCAAAACTACCTGTGCCAACATGGGACAGAAAACCTTGAGTTTGGCAGGAACATTTTTCTCAAAACCTAAAGAGTTCATATTCAAAACAAAATCCTGTTCCAAACCTGTTAAGCTTTCTAATTCCATCTTTAATTTACCCTCTTCAAATACATATCCAATAAATCTGATCTCCGGATTGTCAAAAATTTGGACCGTCATTGGAAAAGAGGACGGAAAAGGAATTTGTTCAAGAGGAGCCGTTGCAGGAATGATATACAGAGGTTCATCATCCATAATTGGAAGATCAGCCCTGTCATCCAACATAACCAGAATTTTGGAGGTGCTTTTTTTTAAGGTTTTGAAACTTTCCACTTTTACTCTGAACTGATCTTCAAAAAAGGAATTAAGACCAATCATATTGGGTTTTTGAAATTCCCCAAAAGCATAAACTTCATTCATTTCACCTGACTCGAAAATCAAAGTCGGCTGTTCAACAAATGACCCCGGCTGGTCTCCGGGTATTTTGAATACAAGGTTCCTGAGGATCGGACAAGTCAAATTTTTGGTTGCCAACGCCTCAATAAGACCGATTTGATACCAAAATGACAAACCGATTCCGGTTTTGATTGATCGATAAAATTTTGAATCAGGCAATTCCGTATACCTTGCTAAATACTCAAAACCTCTTGGGGAAAAGGGTGACGAAAACAAATTTTCAATGAAATTAATCCTCCCTAAAAAATCAATAATGGGATAATCTTCGCAGGCCGGAACTTTCAGTTTCGAGGGAGAATCTTTTAAAAAATTAAGCCAAAATTTATTAAAAGGCTTGGTCATAACACCTTCGAAATCCTTTTTTTCCTTTTCGTTAAGTTGTGAATATTCCATTTTTAATTGGTTGATCCACTTCAAATAATCCTGAGAAAATCCCTCTAATGATTCAAAGGCTTGCATCTCCGACAATAAAGCTTCACTGTTTCGGATCAGGCCATCAAAAACTGATTCTGAAGCAGGAGGAAAATAAATACCGAGATCAAATTTCCATATCCTCGGTTTCCCATTGATCTCTACTTTGAGTTCTGCGCGTCCCATGGGCAACTCAGGCATGATAAAAACCAACGAATCCTCTCCGGAGCGGCCCAAAGTGACCTGGATGATTTCTGAAAAATAGCCCTTAAAAATCTGTTCACTTTTTCCAAGGCCGGGGGCATAGACTTTGACCAAGTCAAATGCGGTAACATAATCTTCCACAATAATCGGGTTATAAACAGGTACTTCCTCTTCTTCCCTGCATCCCAAAAGAAGTAGGATCGAAAAAATAGAGATTAGAATTCTAAAAGAGGTTTTCATCGCTATTCAGGTTTTTGGAATTCAAATGGTCCGGCCTACATTCATCAAACTCAATTAAAGCATTTGATTTTGTACAATAAAGTTACCTAACCTTTGACATTCCAAAGACTAAAAAGAGGTCTTTGTTTGGCAAAAAATGAAAACTCAAAAAATGATTTTGGTGATTTTTAATAATCTCATATGGTCTTTTCTTATTTGTAAAAATCGGTTAAAGTTAAATTCAGTTTTATTTCATTTCTCAGATTTTCATAAAAAAAGCTGCTGCCGAAAAAAATCAGCAACAGCGATGGTCGATAAAAAATGTTCAATTAAGGGATAATCTTAATATTGATGTCAGGAAGTTTTGAATCTTTGTATTGTAAAATTCAATAAATAATCAAAGAATTGAAATACCCCAAAAGGAGTATTTTTCAAACAAGTCGTGATAAAAACTTAAGATCTCAAAAAACCCAATTACTGTTAAAGTCTCGGATGGTCTTTGACCAAAGCCACCAATCCTGCCAGGTTCCTGACTCCAAGTTTTCTGAAAATATTCTTGCGATGGGTTTTTACTGTAAGCGGGCTGAGGTTGAGTTTATCAGCGATTTCGCTGCTTTCATATTGATTGAGGATAAGTTGGATAATATCAACCTCCCGTTTTGAAAGCTTATATTGATGATTTAGTTTTTCGTAAAAGCCCTTTCCTTCGGAATCAAAAACCACTTGATTGGATTCCTGAAAGAATTTACCTCCTTCAATAATTACATTCAGGGCATTCAACATTACATGAAGTGAGGAGTCTTTGCCAATAAAACCATCAGCACCAAGGTTTTTGCACAACTCAATAGAAGATGTTGTTTGGTGCATACTGATCACGAGCTTCTTAATAACCGGATAATCCCGCTGCAAATGCCCAAGCAATTGAAGTCCGTCCATCACAGGCATATTGAGGTCTAGGATCAATACATCAGCTTTGTTTCCACGTTCTAAGTAAGTAAGGACTTCTTTACCGTTTCTGAAATGCGCCAATACCTTGATATTTGGATTTGTACTGACAAGATTGTCTAAGCCTGAAGTAAATAATTCATGGTCATCTGCTATAATTATCTGTGTACTCATTGGTTTGGGTGATCTGTTGAAATGGAATAGTGACTATTACTGTGGTGCCATTTATATTGGAATCAAAATGTAAATTTCCTCTAAGATAGTCAACTCTTTTTTGGAGATTTCTTAGTCCCATGCCGTCATTGGGTTTATCCAAAATTTCCTTGGGAATACCTTTACCATCATCAGTTACAATCAATGTCACTGTCTGATCAATCTCATCATAGAATAACTGAATATCAGCCTCTTTGGCTTCAGCATGCTTGATAATGTTATTAAGCAGTTCTTTGATGATTCTGAAAAGATTGATTTTTGTATCCAAAGTAAGGTAAGGCAAATCTTCAATATTATAGGTAATCGAAATTTTGTTTTGGATCGTCACAAGGTCTAGGACCTCTGACACCATTGTTTTTAACCGTTTTTCGGCAGCTTCCATTGGCATCAGTTCATGGGAAATAAACCTGAGGTCATGGATTGCCATAATGAGTAATTTTTGGGTTTCAGCCAATCCTGTCTTTGATTCTTTTTGCATAGTCTCAGCTTCCAAAAACAAACTATCTACTTTCAATTTGATCAGAGCAAGCAAACCCCCAAGATCATCGTGAAGGTCTTTGGCTATTCTTTGCCTTTCCCGCTCCTGTGCTTCTATGATACTCCTTGCGATATTCCTTTCCTGTTCTATAAACTGTCGGTCCAACAGTTCCTTTTCCTTTTTCATAAAATAGTACCTATGGATAATCCCGATTGTAAGTAAAATAACATTGAAAATGGACCCTACTATCAATCCGTTTGGCTTTAGGGGATGCCAATCGGTCACTGCTGTCAGATTCAGAATGTAGTTAGTAAATCCAAAAACCAACATCAGGTTGGCCAACAGGATATAATAGGCGATTTCTTTTTTTGCTTTGATCTGGAAAAAAGTTATCAGTATCACCAACAACATATTGGTAAAAGAAAGTGATAACCCGGTGCCTGTCAGAATCAGGTTCAATTTTGGGTTCCAATCAAACAACAAAGTAGAAAAAAGCAAAAGGCTAAAGGTAAAAACTGCCTTGATGTATTGGACAGCGTAAGTATGTAGCTTGTTTTTTCCGGCATTTAAATTAAAAAACCGGATGATGAATATCACGAGCATTCCTGACATCATCAGGCTGAAAAACGGGATGATGATCGATGAAAATCTTCCAAGATAATCACCATAAATCCAAAGAAAAAGAAAACCGTCTTCTTCAAGGATCAATGCAAGGCAGGAAAGCAAATATCCAACAAAAATGATGTACAGCTTTTCGCTGAAATAGGCCCACAAAAACAAACCGAATAATGCTGCCATTATGAGCACTCCCGTAACGGTCCCGAAAAAGGCCGTCCTGCTGATTTCATATTCCCAATAGGAATTAGGTTCATCAAGGTAAAAAGGCACATAGGTATTCAATCCTCTGCTATCCAGTTTGAAAAGGTATGTAAAGCCTTCTCCTGCAGGAAGAATCAATTCATAGGAATTCAACCTCGAATGCATATCCCGCGATTGACCTGCATGGATAAATCCCGAATAAGCCGTTTCTATAAGTTTCCCGTTATTATCAAAAGTATACATGGTTCCTTCTCTTATAGCAGCACCTGCAGGACTGAAAATGACTGTGTTTTTAGAGTCAAGCTCATTTTCAATCCGGAATGCAAACCACCAAATGGACTCAGTATATCCTTTGTTGAACAAGGTGGGATGCGCAAGAGGAGAAAAAGATCCCTGTTGAAATTTTCGTAAGGCTTCTTCCGGAGCAGAATTACCATTGTCTTTCCAAAAGGAAATATGCTCACCAATCGGATAATCCGGCGCGGAGTTGATTCTGATAGGGTAGTCACTGACATTTTCTTGTCCAAAAAGGTTGAAAGAAATGAAAGTGATAGAGCACACCAAAAATACCTTAACAAACATTTTTTGGGTTGATTATTTCTAAAAGATAAAAAAAATACTTTCTACTTGATATTTTCCAAAATAATAAATTGAAAACGTAACAAAAGTTAAAAACCGCTTGACTCGATTTGAGTTATCAAAATCTGAAATCCAGGGATTTCATTTTTATGAAAAAATTTTGATTTGTAGGTTGAAAGAAAATAAAAAGAGGGAAAATATCCCCCTTTTTATTTTTTGAATTTGATCATTTCGTAACCTTATCCACTTCAGACTTGGCCTTTCTAGCCAATTTGTCAACTTCATTGCTCACATCGGATACCTTTTTGGTAAGCCCTTCAAAAAACGAATTGAGTTTTCCTGTTGCTTCGTCAAGGTATTCTCCACTCTTCTTGGTGATTTTTTTTCTGGTATTTTCACCTTTATCCGGTGCAATCAATATTCCTATCTGAACACCGATCACTGCACCCACCAATGCTCCTAAAATAAATTTTGTTGAACTCATAGCTGTATTTTATTTAAGTTGAAAATATAAAACTTCAGGATTTCTGATTACTCTAAATTTAAACATTTATCGTACCAAAGTATTGAAAATCCCTAATTTTAATACGATTTTAAAATGAATGAGTTCAATTTTTCACTTTTTCAATTGATGATTTTTGATAATCTCCAATTTGGCCAAAATTAAAAAACAGTGCTTTGATCGGTCTCAAACCGACGGAAAGTAATCTCAGTTCCGAATGGAAAAATAACCTTTCATGTTCAGGATATAAAGAAGGATTACTCCAAGTTACTTCTAAAACAAAATACCTTTTTAAAAATTAGAAAAAGTAAAATTTCTCATTTAAAGGACTATTCTTTGATAAAAGAAAATGTTTTTCCCTTTCGAAGTTGAACCTGACCATCTATTTCACACTACTCCTTACCACTATTGTCCTAACAGGATTCAAAGGATCGTTACTGAAAATGGAGATGTGCTTATGGTCGATTCCCCTTCTTCCTTTGGGATCAAAGGTAAACCTGAGTTCAGTGCTTTCTCCTGATTGAAGGTCATTTTTATCCAATTCAATTTCTACACAATCACAGTTGGTTGCCACTTTTCTGATATTCAGCGGTTCCTGTCCCATATTGGTCATAGTGATGGATCGGGACACTTTGGAATTGGCAGAAATCTCCCTCAAGTCAATCTCTACATTGGCAATTCCCAATTTCGGAACCCTGTTTTCCAGGCTTTTTGGCACAGGTTGAAAGTATTCATATACCACAGACATCACCCTGATACCAAGGTTCAGGTCATCCCGATCTAGCCCGATGCTGATGACCTCATCAAAAAAGCCCAGGTCATTTTTGGCAGCTCCATCATATGTCATTACCAAAAGTCCTCTTTGCAAAGGTTGAAGTTGGCTAGGTTCCAATGATACCGCCATATAATTGGGGATTTTATCCTGAACCTCTTTGAAACCGATGGGGCTGTTTCCAAAATTATAGACCTCCACATATTTGACCTTTGGTTCGTTGGTAAAAATGTAACCCATATTGACAGCTGTCAGCCTAAAACCCAAAGTCCCGACACGGTGGGGAAAAGCCATTTCAGCATTTTCAGGAATCGGCATGTTGATTCCTTCCAAAAACAAAGTATCCCCATAGATATCCAAATTGGTCCTGACAATAATGCCTTTGGAAAATTCCCCTCCTTTTTGGTCAGGGTCGAACTTTACTTTGAGAGAAGCTATTTGCCCATTGACCAAGGTATCCTTGGTATATTGGACGGTGGTACAGCCACAATCTGTAAAAATATCTGTGATATAGATGCTGTCCTGATTTTCATTCAGCGCAAAAAACTCCGCTTCAACTGCTCCTTTTTCCTGCAATACGGCACCGATATCAATTTTTCTCTTTTCCCAAGTCAGCGTCTTTCTTTCAATTGTCTGGCCAGCGAGAGGAAGGCTGCTGATTGTCAGCAGGATTAGACCAGATAGATACAACACTCTTTTTTTCATACGGGCAAATAACGATAAAAAACCAGCGAATTGTACCCTGATTTATTTATTTTGCGCCAAATTTTAAAACAATGGCAAGAGTACTGACAGGCATACAGAGTTCAGGCAAGCCCCATCTTGGAAACATATTGGGTGCGATCGTCCCTGCTATCGAGTTAACCAAAAGAGACAATAACGATTCTTATATATTCATTGCAGACCTGCATTCCCTGACCTCTATCAAGGATGGGAATCTGAGAAAAGAGAATACATTGGCAGTAGCGGCAGCTTGGTTGGCTTTCGGTTTGGACATCAGCAAAACGGTTTTTTACAGGCAATCGATGATTCCTGAGGTAACTGAATTGACCTGGTACCTGAGTTGTTTTACCCCCTACCCCATGCTTGCCAATGCCCACAGTTTCAAAGACAAATCCGACCGATTGGCAGATGTGAATGCAGGACTTTTTACTTACCCTGTCTTGATGGCCGCCGATATTCTTCTGTACGGTGCAAACATTGTTCCGGTGGGAAAAGACCAACTCCAGCATTTGGAAATTGCAAGGGACATCGCAACAACTTTCAATAATCGCGTAGATGAGGAAATCCTAGTCGTTCCTGAGGCCCGAATCAGTGAAGATGTGATGATCATTCCCGGAACTGATGGACAGAAGATGAGCAAGTCTTACAACAATTACATTGATATTTTCCTGCCGGAAAAGGAACTGAAAAAAAACATCAACTCCATCATTACCGACAGTACGCCATTGGAAGAACCCAAGAACCCGGATACCTGCAATGTGTTTAAATTGTATTCTTTGGTAGCCAATGCAGACCAAACCGCAGCATTACGATCAAAGTACCTCGCGGGAAATTTCGGGTATGGCCACGCAAAGCAGGAATTCATGGCTTTGATTTTGGAAAAATATGGAGAAGAGAGAAAACTTTACGATTACTTCATGACCCATCCTGCAGAATTGGAGGCAAGGCTTTCCGAAGGTGAAGCCAAAGCAAAAATCATCGCAAGAAGTTATTTGAACAAGGTGAGAGAAAAGTTGGGATTTGGGGTGATTGGTTAGTGGTTAAAGGTAAAATGGTTATTGGTTATTGGTTAACTGATTCCAGAGAACCGTCCGGTAAAGATCATGGCGGCTGAATACTGACCACTGATAATTGTACTGATCACTACAAACTGCATTCTCACCACTGTAAACTGCCCACAGCGACTGACTACTGCCAACTGAACACTGGAAACTTTCAACTTCCTAACCTCCTACTGACAGACTTCCCAAATCACAATTCGCAAATCTTAATTCTTAATTCGTAATTCAAACTCACCTCCCTACCCAAAGGTCTTTCATAGATTTACCATTGATCTGAAGGATAAACCTTGAAGGATTTGGGACAAGAACAATCCTAACATCCATTTTGTCAAACTGTTCTGATTCGACCGGAACGCCTTCTTTTCCTTTGACCTCATAAGTCACTTTTCCAAAAGAATCCGCAGCTAAAGGCGAGTAATTATTGGCCAAATAGGCGGAAGGTAACAACACATCATTATCAGATTTCAATTGGTTGTAGATTTTTTCCAAAATGGCTTCCAATTCATCCCCGAACTCCTCATTGAAGTCATCTTCCAAATCATGAAGTTCCTCTTCAATGTCATCATAAGCCGCATCGGCATAGGAGATTTTGCTCAAAGCGATTTTTTTCTCAACAAGGACTGAAAGATCCTGATCCAATTTTCTGAAATCCATGGTGTGTTTTATTATTTTAAAAGCACGAAGGTAAAAATTAAGACAAGGTTTTCAAAAATCTTATTGGCTTACATTTTTCAAAGCCAATTCCCCTCCGTGTGGATCAGCATTGTATTGGACAAATGATCCATCGGTATCCTTTTGGACCTCAAGAGTTTCGGTTTTCCCACCTTGAACGAAAGTGACTGACTCCCAATCAGTAGGAATGTAGGTTTTCATTGTTAATAATTGCCGGTACCAATACGGGTCCAAATCCGACTCTAACTTTAGGAAAATCATATCCTTTTTGACCGTCTTGATCATGTTGATATTCATCCTTTGCCTCATATATTGGGTCACATCCCTGAAAGGTGCCACCCAAACTTCCTTGGATTTGCCGGCGATATATTCAAAGTAAGCCCTGATTCTGTCTTCCGGAATGGCTTCCCAACCGATCCCTTCGATGCCGTGAAATACCAAAACCATCCAGGTATCTTCCCTTGTCAGGATGTCATCGACCCATGAATTCATGAGTTCAGGACTTGTTTTGGACAAGGGACCTCGTTGCCATTGAATGTATTCTTTGCTGTAATCCTGATCCGGATCAAACTTCCCTGAACGGTTGATTTCCTCCAGATAATCCTCAGGCATTCTATTTCTCAGAGCCGGAAACATCTCCAAAGCATATTCCATCACCCTTTCATCTTCAGTTCCAAAAGGGCATTCGGCTGAAAAAAGCTGCTCTTTTCCCAATTCTCTCTCAATCTCATCCCGACAGGCTTCCAATTCAAACAACAGATTCTTTTCATCCAACACCGCCAACCTTGGATGTGAAATCGTGTGAACCCCAAACTCATGGCCGTTTTGGGCATACTTTCGGATCTCGTCCCAATCGATCATCGGACCATCAATGATTTTGGGATAGACAAGTTCTGTGACTTTCAATTCCCTAGCCTTGGCAAATCCTTCATCGAGTATTTTGCAGGCTTGCTCTACCCTTCCTTGTTCATAGGTGGAACCGGATCGATCATGGTAAGAAACAGCGTCCGGCATATCCAAAAAACGGATCAAAGAGGCTCTTTCAAAAATATTTTCTTCATTGGTAGGAATAGAAGCTGTCTCCGCGAGGATCACTTTTGGATCCCTTCCAAAAAACTGCGCACGGGTTTGAGATGATGGAATTTCTCCCGTGTTGATATAAAAAGTCCCCTTCATCCCGAGTTCTTCCATGATGGGCAGCGCGACACGGAATTGGTTGTAAGTCCCGTCATCATAGGTCAGGGAAATGGCTGCTTTTTTTCCATCAGGCCATTTCAAAATCTCCGTTTTGAAAGAAGGTTCCTGACTGAATCCATTCTGAAAATTCAAAACCAAAATCAGGATAAGGAGAATTTTGGGGAATAAGAATTTGTTTGTGAGGCTCATAGCTTTTAAAATTAAAAAATAACTTTCCGATCAATTCATCTTTTTGATAATTGGTCAGAATGGGCTTAAATTTCAGAAAAATCCAAAACCATTTTTATGCAAAATTACAAGAACCATACCCGCAGTTTCGCAGTCCATAATTATGTTTTAATTCCATTAGCACTGGCATTTTTCCTTTGGACAGTCGCGGATCTTATCCATTCCATCATGGGCGGTACTGATCTTCTTTATTCTTTTTACCACCTAATCGCGGCCACAGTGCTTTTGTTATTGCCTTTTGTAGCGAGATATTATGGTCTCAAAAATCAGGACAGGATTATCAGGTTGGAGATGAGATTCCGTTATTTTGAATTGACAGGAAAGTCATTTAAAGAAAAAGAAAGTAAATTGAGGCTTTCCCAAATCATCGCTTTGAGATTTGCAGGAGATGAGGAATTTCTTCCTTTGATGGAAAAAGCGATCAAAGAAAATTTAAAAGCAAAAGAAATCAAGATGGCAATCACCAATTGGCAGGAGGACAACAGACGTGTTTAAATTTAAATTAACATTCATTCTGTTTTTGGTGACAGGAACAATTTTCGCGCAGGAAAAAGTGGAAGAGATATCAGAGAAATTGGCACAAGAGCAACTTGAAGCCTACAATAAGAGAGATATTGATGCTTTTGTGGCACCCTATGCGGAGAATGTAAAGGTGTACAAATTCCCAGATGAATTTTTGTATGAAGGCAAAACAGAAATGTATGACATCTACGGAAGGATGTTTGCACGGACGCCTGACCTACACTGCAAGTTGGTCAACCGCATCGTTATGGGAAATACCGTTATCGATCAGGAAGAAGTCACCATTTCCAAAAACGACCCTCCCATGCACGCCATCGCCATTTACAAGATCAAAGATGGTAAGATTGCTGAGGTGTATTTTATTCAGTGAAAAATGTCCACGGTCGACTGTCGACGGTCGACCGTGGACTCTTTTAACCTTCCAACTTTCTCAACTTTGGAACTTTTAAACCTTTTCTCCTTAATCTTCCAATTTTTCAATTTTGTAATTTTTCAATTTTAAAATTTCTCCAATCTCTCAATACACCCCTGCATCGCCCTGAACTGATGGTAATTGGCTTTCCAGATGTGTCCTTTGTCGGCTGTTTTGAGCTCGGGCTGCTTGTCCAATCCTCCTGAATACCAATCTCCGTGCTCATGGTCGATGAGGTAATCCTGATTGTATTTCCAGAGCTGCTCAAACTTCCCAAAGTAATCCCATTCATCATTGGGGAAATATTCCGACATCAGAAGAAGGGTATTCATCCCCTCCGACTGTGCCCACCAGTTTTTGGTATCCTTGATAACCCTTGGTGTTTCTTCCCCCAAGAAATAATAGCCTTCATCAAAAAATCCTGCAAGGTCATTGTCCCATCCATGGCTCAGCGCATGGTCCACCATCTTTTTGGCTTTGGTCAATGTCTCTTGGTCATTTTCCCAACCCAACACATGCGAACTTTCCAATATCAGGTATGCGGTCTCTACATCATGTCCATAAGACACATGGTCCAAACCTTTGTGCTGCATGATGACTTCCTCGGATTGGTCCTGAAAAGAAACAGGCGTCCAATCCGGTTGGAAGAAAAGCACCAAAGAACCCTTGTCATTGGTAATGGTATCCCTGACGAGAAGCAGCATTTCCTCCAGCCTTTCTTTCAATACCGGGTCTTTCCAGACCATATACAATTCCGTAAATGCTTCCAACAAATGGATCGAACTGTTTTGGTCTTTGTAGCCAAGTTCTGAAGTAGAAGGCGTGTCTGCAGGACGGACTACCGGGGTTCCATCCTGCTCCAAATGCTGGAAATATCCCTTATGCACCGGATCGTGGCTATGTTCGTCCAACCATCTGAAGGCCTTGATTGCCATATCCAAACCTGCAGAATCGCCTGTTGCACCGAAATAGGCGGCCAAAGCATAAATACCGAAGCTGTTTCCGTATGCTGTTTTATGAGGGGATTTGTCCAAAAGCGGCTTTCCTGACCGGCTGACCAATTGGTAAAAACCCCCTTTTTCTGAATCCCACATTTTATCCCTCAGAAATTCAAAACCATGTTTGGCACCGTCTGCATAATGCTTCTGCCTACGGTATAGTGCTGAGGCTTTGGAATTGGACCAAAGGTGTCTTGCTTGCGTCACAATCATCTTTTCCTGACTGTTGTCTTTGAGCTGAAAGTCGTAGGTGAAATTGCTGAAATAGCCGCCCGAATCCAAGTCAACCGCTTTGGGATACCATGTTTCCAAAAGATTTTCCCGAAGTGATTTCTCCATTTCATCGGCTAGGAGCTTGTATTTATTTTCTTCGACTTCTGATTTTTCGGTTTTTTGGCAGGAAGCAAGGAATACAAGGGAAAGAAAAAAGAGGCTGATTTTCAGTTTCATACGTTGGTTGTTTTAGGCAATGTTAAAAATAACACAAAATCTTTTTGAGTAAATGCTTTCTCAGGATTTAAACATTTTCGAATTTGGAAAACAAAACAAAGAATTTTAGTGAAAGAAAGCTTTACCAATTCAGGACATACTATTGGCTTAATTCGTCAAGTAAAGAGGGCAGCTTTTCGGCTGTCCTTTTTGTCAAACCATAAATTGTTTTCCTTGATGAGATACAAGTTTATAGTGGTTACTTTTTTCGTTTTTTTCATTCAGATTCCGGAAGGTTTTGCCCAGGTCGGGATGATGTTTGGCACCAATTATTCCAATGTCAGGCATGATGGCCTTCTCGAGAAAACTCAGGGACAAATGAGCCTTCATCTTGGTGCAAATATTGAAGTTGTTCCGATAAAAGGTATCCCAAACTTAAGTTTGAGAACTGATTTAATACTTGTACAAAAAGGCTATACCCCAAGGCTTGACGGTAGCAGATATCGCGTCAATCTAGAATACGGAAGTTTTGCACAGATGGTCAAATATGCCATCATAGAAGATTTCTCAATTCATAGCGGTATTGAATTCAACAGGTTTATGGGTTCAAATGTAGGCGAGGATGTTACTTTTAGAAAAAACGAAAAAGCCGTGTTTTTTGGCGTGGATCTGTTCAACTCGAAGAGACTTTCGTTCTATACGAGAGCATCATTTGGACTTACTCCTGTCCTTGATTATTATGACATTGACCCGATAGAGGGGATTCAAGGAAGGATCTCCGACCTATATACCACCACTATTATGCTTGGCCTCCAATTAAACATCCACCATGAAAAAATCAGGTTTTAAAGCTATTCTCCTGCTCGCATTGGTTTTCCTTTTTTATTCCTGTGACGGATTCATCCCCGATCCGATCAATCCAAGATTGCCGGTTTATTCGGAGTCAGGCAAAAATCAATCCGGTGCCATGATCAACAATATGCCATTCGTTGACTACCCAAACTACAGTATTTTTGGAACAGAAAGTTCGGGATATTTACTAAATCAGGCCGATACGAGCCTTACTTTTAATTTTCATTTGGTTGAAAGAAATAAAGAAAATGCTTTTGTCACCATTTTCTTTTCTCTTGAGAAACTGACCCAAACAGATTGGGAAGAAATGGAAAATGGTTTTGGGAAAAAATTCAGCTTGGACAATCCCGACGTAATTGGCAAAATAATTACCTACTCAGAACAAGAAGATTTGGGAACTCCTGCGGAATCCGGTCAGATTACCGTGAAGTATATTCCCGGTACAAATGCCTTAGCAGGCACTTTTGGTTTTACAGCCATGAATAATTCAGGAAAAAAATACGAAGTCCGTTTTGGGAGATTCGACTATATTTTTCAACGAGATTGATTACTTGTTGGAAAACAAAATCAAATCCGAAGCTTTCTCCCCTATCATGATGCAGGCTGCGTTTGTATTGCCGGAGATGATGGTGGGCATGATGGAGGCATCGGCAATCCTGAGTCCTGATATCCCTTTGACTTTGAGCTTTTCATCCACAACCGCCATATTGTCCTGACCCATTTTGCAAGTGCCGACCGGATGGTAAAGAGTTTCCAAGCTTTTCTTGATATGTTCGGTTAGGCCCTTTTCATCAAATTTCTTGGGTAAATAAATCCCTGACTCACTGAAATCCTTCAAAGGAGAAGTCTCTAAGACGGCCTTGGCTTTCACCATACCTTTGAGCAACACTTCCAAATCCCTTTTATCCGAAAGAAAATTGGGCTGGATCAAAGGAGCTTCCATAGGATCGGCAGATTTCAAACCAATAAATCCACGGCTTTCCGGTCTGATCAAAATCACCATAATTGAAAAGCCACTTTGTTTGGGAAAAGTCTTCAAATTATAAATATCAGTACTGTAATCTTCTGCGATGGCGGTAACTGCAAAATGAAACTGAAGGTCAGGCCTTTCCGAATTCTTTTCGCTGGCTAAAAAAGCATTGGCCGTCAAAGGGCTATTGCCCAAAGGCCCTTTTTTGAAGAGCAGGTATTGTAAAATCGCTTTCCCCATTTGGAGGGGTTTAAGGGTATGGTTATTAGTTGGGACAGTAGACCAAGAACTCACCCCTGACCAAATATGGTCGATCAAATTTTGGCCCACTCCCGGAAGTTGGTGGGTAGGATTGATCCCAAATTTGGCAAGGTAATCCTGGTCTCCGATCCCCGAAAGCATCAAAATCTGTGGGGACTTTATCGCACCTGCACTCAAAATGACTTCTTTGGCTGCTGCAATAAGTTCTTTCTCACCTTTTGCATTGATGACTTCCACACCAGTCGCCTTTAGGTTTTCGATCAGGATTTTGGTAACAGTGCATCCTGTTTTTACCACCAGATTTTTTCTATGTAAGACAGGTTTGAGGAAGGCGGTTGCCGTGCTTTGCCTTTGGTTGTTTTTGATATTGAATTGAAGCATAGAGGTCCCAAACTGGTTATCGCCGTTGTATTCTTTGTTGTGGGGAATCCCATTTCTCTGGCAGGACTCAATAAAATCATGTCCTAGATGGTGTGGTTGATGGGAATAGGCTATGTGCAAAGGACCTTGCTTCCCATAAAATTTTCCAGAAAAATCCTCATTGTGTTCTGATTTTTTGAAGTAGGGCAACACCTCCTCATAAGCCCATCCTTTATTTCCCAAAGCTTCCCATTCATCAAAATCAAGCTTATTTCCTCTGACATACGCCATGGCATTGGTGCTGCTGCTTCCACCTAGAACTTTTCCCCTTGGTACGTAAAGCCTCCTTCCATCTACATTTGACTGGGGTTCTGTCCAAAATGCCCAATCCACCTCTGTACCGTGAAGGTTTCCATAACCACCGGGTATTTGGATTTCAGATTTTTTATCCTGAGAACCTGCCTCTATTAGGAGGACTGCGTTTTGTGGGTTTTCAGAAAGCCTGTTTGCCAAAACACATCCTGCAGAACCTGCACCGATAATGATGTAGTCGAATTGCATCTGGGTAAAATTTGGGTTTATTGGATTAAAATAAAAAAGGATGCGAACTCTTCAAAGTGTCGCATCCTTTTTGTTCTTCGGATTTACAAATCAGGCCGAAATTGTTTTTTCATGCATTTCCTTAATTTTCCTACGCAGGATTTTACCCACATTGGATTTTGGAAGTTCATCAGCGAAGTACACTTCCCTAGGAACTTTATAATTGGTCAGGCTTTCTTTGGAAAGGGAAATGATTTCTTCGGCGGTCACTGATTTGTCTTTTGCTACGACATAGGCCACTACTTTTTCATTGGATTTTGGATCGGGCATGCCAATGACCCCGACTTCCAACACCTTTGAATGAAGTGCAATGGCATTTTCAACCTCATTTGGATAGACATTGAATCCCGAAACAAGAATCATTTCTTTTTTCCTATCGACGATTTTGACAAAACCATCTTCATCCAAAATGGCGATGTCTCCGGTTTTGAACCACTCTCCCTCCATTACTTTAGCGGTTTCCTCAGGCCTGTTCCAATAGCCTTTCATTACTTGTGGTCCTTTGATACAGATTTCTCCACGGGGACCTATACCAAGATCATTGCCTTCGTCATCTATGATTTTGACATCAGTATTGGGCAATGGAATCCCGATTGTCCCGATCCTTTCTGTTCCATCTATAGGATTGCAGGTGGCTACGGGTGAGGTTTCTGTCAATCCATACCCTTCAGCTAATGGTACTCCGGTGATTTTTTCCCACTTTTTGGCTGTGGCCTCCTGTACAGCCATCCCACCACCGACTGCCACTTTGAGTGTTGAGAAGTCAAGATTTGCAAATCCCTCAGCGTTCATCAAACCATTAAAAAGGGTGTTTACACCTGTGATGACCGTGAATTTCACTTTGCTGAGTTCTTTGATAAATCCCGGCATATCACGGGGATTAGTAATCAGCACATTGTGGGCTCCGATCTTCATCATCGCGAGGCAATTTACCGTCAGCGCAAAAATATGGTAAAGAGGAAGTGCAGTAATGACGACTTCTTCCCTTTCTTTCAACTTTGGTTTCATCCACTCTGAGATCTGTTGCATGTTGGCACAGATATTTCCGTGAGTCAGTTCAGCACCTTTGGACACGCCTGTGGTTCCTCCGGTATATTGAAGGTATGCCGCATCTTCTAAGGTCATCTCTTCCCTTTTGTAGCTGCTTCCGGAGCCCAAAGACATTGCCTTTTTCCAGCTAATGGCTTTTGGAAGGATGTATGCCGGTACCATTTTCTTGACATATTTAACTACCAGATTAACAATGGTTCCTTTAAGGCCTCCTAGCATATCGCCTAGCTCGGTGATAATGATATGTTTGGCTTCAATTTCTTCATAGATTTTTTCCAGATTGCAGGCAAAATTGGCCAAAATCACGATAGCTGAGGCACCGGAGTCATTGAACTGATGCTTCATTTCGGTGGGTGTGTAAAGCGGATTGGTATTGACTACCACCATTCCGGCTCTCAACACGCCAAACATCGCCACAGGATATTGGAGACAGTTGGGCATCTGAATCGCAACCCTGTCTCCTTTTTTCAGCTTAAGGTGATTTTGTAGATAGGAAGCAAAGTCTTGAGACAACTTGTCCACTTCATTGAATGTCATGGTTTTTCCCATACATTCGTATGCGGTGGAATTGCCAAATTTTTTGACACTTTCTTCAAAAAGGTTGACAACAGAACTGTATGCCTGAATATCAATGTCGGTTTTGACATTCTTTGGATAAAACTTATACCATGGGAAATTATGCATAGCAGGGTATGTATTTTGGGTTGAATTTGAGTTTGGGAAATTTACAGTACTAAATATAAAATATTAATTTTTGGAAAAAAATAAAGCCAATTTCCTTTGACTGAAATTGGCTCCAACTCAAAACTTTTTTGTTTTCATTGCAAAATCTTCCTTGCAATCAGTTCCTTCATAATCTCATTAGTTCCGGCATAAATCCGCTGCACCCTTGCGTCGGCAAAAGCCCTTGCTACCGAGTAATCCCACATATAACCATACCCTCCGTGCAACTGCACGCATTCATCCGAGACATTACATTGCAGTTCGGTCAGGAGGAATTTGGCGGAAGAAGCCATGGCGCCATCGACTTTCTTTTGGTTATGCAGCACCACCAACTGATCGGCATAGATCCTCCCCTGCTCGAGTTTAGCTCCCATTTCCGCGAGTTTGAACCTGGTATTTTGAAAATCAGAAACCATCTTGCCAAAAGCAGGTCTGTTTTTGACATAGTCCACGGTGGAGATAAATGTTGATTCTGCCAAGGCAATCGCCGCCAATCCCACAATCAAACGCTCCTGTGCCAACTCTGTCATCAGGTATTTGAATCCTTCACCGACATTGCCGAGGAGGTTTTCCTTTGGAACCTTCACATCCTCAAAAAACATTTCACAAGTATCCTGTGCATGCAATCCCACTTTGTCAAAAGGAACACCTTTCGTAAAGCCGGCCATTTCCCCATCCACGATGAAAAGACTGATTCCCTTTGCCCCTTTGCTCGGATCTGTTTTGGCGGCGACTACAACGACGTCACAGAGAAAACCATTGGTGATGAAAGTCTTGGAACCGTTGATCAGGTAATGGTCTCCCCTATCTTCGGCAGTTGCTCTGATCGCCTGCAGGTCAGAACCGGCACCCGGCTCAGTCATTGCAATGGCAGAAATCAGATCACCGCTGATCATGCCCGGGATGTATTTGGATTTTGCGGCTTCGGTACCGTAATGGTGGATGTAGGGAAAGACGATATCGCTGTGGAGCGGATAGCCGATCGCAGGACCTGAGCAACCTGAAAGTCCCAATTCTTCGATGAATACAGCATTGTATCTGAAATCCTGAATTTCCAAACCTCCGTATTGCTCGGGAGCTTGGAGACAGAGAAAACCGTTTTCACCCAATTTCTTCCAGGACTCGCGGGTCACCTGCTTGTCTTTTTCCCATTGGGCATTGTTGGGTGTAATTTCTTTGCCAATAAAATCTCGGAGCGACTGACGGAACATGTCATGCTCTTCGGTAAAAATCGTTCGGGGTACTGAATACATGAGAATTTGGGTTTATACGATTGCAGAATTATATCCTATTATCTAAATAAGAAGGATATAACAAAGTTTAAAATTAATCAAAAATTTACCTTGACATGGAATTTTTTGCGAGGGGGTTTATCGAAAGGTTAAATCTCTCGCAGAGACGCAGAGGAAAAGCGAAAAAATGATATCCACTCTTTAATCTATGTGGTCTATCTGTTTATGTGGTAAACCATACCGGAACCCTGGAGTCCATTGCGGTTATATTTTCACCACAGAGCACCCAGAGTTCTCAGAGTATTTACGTTAGTTTTTTCTCCGCGATCTCTGCGCCCTCTGTGGTAAAAAAGAATTAATTCCAAGGTTTTCTTGGCAGCTTTTCGTCCCGCTGAGCAGTGTTATACACCATTGCCGCAATGATGACCGCCGCCTGTGTCATATCCGCAATCTGCATTCTTTCATACAAATCCATATTGGTGTGGTATCCTTTGCCGTAATCAATCGGATCCTGGATAAACTGAAATCCCGGAACACCCACCGCCTCAAAAGCAACGTGGTCCGTAGAACCTGTATTTCTCCTTGTGATGGTTTTGGCACCCAATTCATGGAATGGCTCAAACCACTTCTCGAAAATCGGGACCACCATGTCATTTCCTTCCACGTAGATGCCCCGGATTTTCCCTGAACCGTTATCCAAATTATAATATGCGGAGATTTTATCCCATTCAGACTTTTTCTCTTTGGATGTTCTGTCGGCTACATACTTTTGAACATATCCTCTTGAGCCGAATAATCCCTGTTCTTCCTCTCCCCAAATCGCGATGCGGATGGTACGCTTTGGCTGCACATTCAGCGCTTTCAAAATTCTGATTGCCTCCATCATCACAGCCACTCCGGCGGCATTGTCATTGGCGCCTGTTCCGGCATGCCAACTGTCAATATGCGCACCAAGCATCACGATTTCGGCTTTGAGGTTCTTGTCAGTTCCGGGGATTTCAGCCAAAACATTGTAGCCTTTGTAATCATCGTCCAACCATTCCACTTCTATTTCGGCTTCAATGCTGACCGATTTGCCGTTTTTTAACAACCTATAAATCCTGCCATAATGCTCTGCCGCGATTTCCATTTCTGGAACGGTAGGCTTCTTATCTATGCTGTATGATCCTGCTCTTGTATGGAATACCGTTCCGAAGCTTCCTCTTGTACCGGTAATTCTCAACCCTACTTCCTCTTCCAAAAGGAATGTTGTAAGCTTTTGGTCCAAGTCACGTTGCGCACGCATCTGGGCCAACACTTCGGGAGTATAGCGGGCATTGTTACCGCCGATATTGATGGTTTTTCTATCTTCCAATTCTTGGTCTGTCCATCTTTTGGCTTCTGCTTCGAAAGCAGGATTGAGTGTCAGTGTCGCAGGTGCCATGACCACTTTGCCTTTGAGCTTGCCTTTGTATTTTTCAAAATCAGCTTCAGAACTGACCTCCAGCAAAGTCACCTCAGATTCCACCAAACCGTTTGTCCCGTCTGTCCAAGCTTTAGGATAGCCGATAACTTGGGCGTAGTAAGGCAACTTCATCGCGATGTATGATTTCTTTACATTCCATCCCCTGCCAAATTCCCCGTAGGAATCGATTTTGATATTGGAAAGTCCCCACTCTTGGAATTTCTCCGATGTCCAAGCCCTTGCATTCCGTAAGTTGGTAGAACCGGAAAGCCTTGGTCCAAGGTAATCCGTCAGGTGAAAAGAAATGTCCTGAATTTGGGACTTGCTGATGCCTTCGGTTTTGATGCGGTGCATCATCTCGAGGTCAACTTGCTCTTGTGCCCATGTTTGACCAAGGATTAGAAAAAAAACCAGGAATAATGCTGTCAGTTTGTTTCGTTGGTTCATATTTTTTTTTATTGAAATTTAAATTTTTGTAACAGTTGTCGGGTTCGGGATATTTGGGGTTTTTGGATTGGATAATCTTGCAATTAAATAGATTGTCAAAACTACTGAATCAGAAATCAGGTTAATAGTATCTTTAATTGAGAATTCAAAAATGTAAAAAAATCCAAAATGGACCTTGCCTTCAATGTAATAATCTAAATTAGCCCCAAATATTGTTTCATGATTTTACAGATTCCTTTAAATCCTCGACAAGAAAAATACCTCAGAAAGTCCGGACTACTTCTCTCGAATGAAAACATACTCGAATACTCCAAAGCCGGTGAAGGAAATATGAATGTGGTCGTCAGGCTGAAAACAGAAACCAGGTCAATCATTCTCAAACAGTCCCGTCCTTTTGTAAACAAATACCCCACCATTCCCGCACCTTTGGGAAGGATTTTTATCGAGGATGATTTTTACAGAATAATCAATCGAAATGAGTTTCTTTCTTCTTATTCACCAAAAATCATAGCCCGGGATAAAATAAACCACCTTGTGGCAATGGATGATTTGGGAAAAGGGTCAGATTTCATGGGTGTGTACCGGGGCGGATTTTCTTTTTCCGAAGAGGAATCAGGCGCTTTGGCAGGATATCTTTCTTCCCTCCATCAGCTGAAAGTGACAAATTTCCCTGACAACATAGAAATGAAAAAACTTAATCATGAACATATTTTTATCTATCCCTATATGGAATTCAACGGCTTTGACCTTGACAGCGTGCAACCGGGGCTGCAAGCCATGTCAATGAAATTCAAAACCGATTTGAAATTGAAAAATACCATAAAAAACTTAGGAAAAAGATATCTTGAAAATGGCAAACACCTACTTCACGGTGATTTTTACCCCGGAAGTTGGATCAGGGTAGACTCGGGACTGAAGGTAATCGATCCGGAATTTGCATTTATGGGCGATGCCGAATTTGACCTTGGGGTTTTGATCGCCCACCTCAAAATGGCCAAATCAAATCAAAATACCATCAACGCCATTAAAAACAGCTACTCCTTGTATTCAGAGTTAGACGAGAAACTGCTTCATAAATATATTGGGACTGAAATACTCCGTCGCTTGATTGGATTGGCGCAGTTGCCGCTAACCCTTACATTGGAAGAAAAATCCGGATTAGCAGAGGAGGCAAAAAAACTGATATTGAAACCATGAGAAATAAAATCATTGCTTCGCTCCTTTTGTCCGCAGCTGTTTGTGTCTATTCCTGCCAAAGTCCCGAAACCAAAAAAGACCTAGCTGAGGAAGAAACCAAGCCTTTGAGCCTTTCAGAGGGTGAACTCCAAGACAAAGTATTGGGAATGCTAGTGGGTTCGGCGATCGGAGATGCCATGGGCGCACCAACAGAAATGTGGTCAAGGGAAATGATCAGCGCAGAATATGGATTTGTACAGGACTTGGACTCTATGGTCAGAGAAGTATCCCCTGAAGGAATCTGGAAAGCAAATTTGCCAGCCGGCGGTACCACCGACGACACGAGATGGAAAAAACTCGCCTTCGAATACCTAGCAGGCGAAAACCCAAAATCACTCGATCCAAAACAGTTCGCCTCTCATATTTTGGCTCAGTTTGACGGGTATCTCGCTGAATACAAAACCATCGAAAGTGAAACCGCCGAACCCTTTGAAGCAAATTCCCTCAAAGTCGGTTGGCTGCAGGAGTGGGCAAAAGCTGCTCGCCCCTATGTCAAAAATGACCTTAACGGCTATCAGATCGGTCTGAGCACTTTTTATGGGGGAGAAATGGTCTGCGCTGGATTGCTTTATGCGCCTGCGATCGGAGCTTTTTTTCCTGAGAACCCCGAAAAAGCCTATTCTGAAGCCTTCAAATTAGCCTTGTTTGATATCGGCTATGCGAAAGACATCACGGCACTTTCCGCAGCGATGACCTCTGCAGCCATGAAAAAAGATGCCACCCAAGCTGAGGTCCTCGACGTGCTGAGGTCAGTCGATCCGGAGCAATATTATGGAGCAAGGTTGGTAGGAAGAAGTTCCTACAGGATCCTGCAGTCTGCCCTGCAGATCGTGCAGGAAGCCAAAGCCATCAACGAAGCCAAGGTCACCACAGAAGAAGAAAGAATCTCCCAAGCCAAAACCTGGACAGCGGAATACCTACAACCTGCTTTTGAACTCTTGGACCAACACCTGCAAGACATGCCTTTCCATGCCGGAGAAATACACCTTCAGGTCCTGACAGCTATGATTTTTGCGGATTTTGATTTTGAGAAAACACTCATCTTCCTTGTCAACTATGGCAGGGACAACGACACCACAGCAGCCATCGCCGGGGGGATTTTGGGTGCATATTATGGCTTCGACCGACTTCCCGAGAAGATGAAAAACCAAGTTCTCGAGGTCAATAAAAATGAACTCGACATCGACTTGAAGGAATTGTCGGAGAATATGACTGAGAATTTATTAAGGAGGTATAAGTGAGTGGGTTAAGTGTTATTTGGTTAATTGGTTAATGGTTAATTGGATATTTGAAGCCTTGTTTAAATAAACATTTTAAATAAAATACACGTGTAAAAAATTTAACATTGACACGTGTAATTATTATTGCTAATTTGGTTTTCAAATTCAAAGCCATGAATACAAAACTGACGCTAACGATTGAGAAATCAGTCATTGAAAACGCCAAAAAGTACGCACGAAGGAAGGAAAGGAGTCTCTCGGATTTGATTGAAAACTACTTGAAGGCCTTGACTGATGAAGAACCTTTAACAGAAAATGAATTGACTCCGATTGTCAAATCTTTGAAAGGCTCATTTAAAATGCCGGAAAATTTCGATTATAATAAAGAATTAACAGACAGCCTATCTGAAAAATATTTATAATGGATACGGTTTTAATAGATACAGATGTTATCCTCGATTTCTTTTTTGACAGAAAGCCTTTTTCAGAAGAAGCATCAAAACTTTTGAGTTTATGTGAAAAAGGAGAAGTCAAAGGTTTTGTTACTTCTATCATGTTGAGCAATGTCTATTATTTATTGCGGAAAACAGCAAGCCATGAAAAGGTGATTGAAAATCTAAAAATTCTGATGAACATCATCGATGTCACCACAACAAACAAAAAAACTGTCATTGAGGCACTTAACTCTGAATTCAAAGATTTTGAGGATGCTCTTCAAAATTTCTCTGCCATAAATGATAAAGAAATCAAAGTCATCATCACCAGAAATATCAAAGATTATAAATCGAGCACTTTATCCATAATGACTCCAGAAACCTATCTGAAATCAGCCAAATAGAAAGGTCAATTTGAAATCATAAGCCTCTTTGGGACTCTAATGTTTCTTGAAAAAAAATGAAAAGAAAACCTACATACAAATGGCTTCTCTGCTTACTGACCTACCTTTTCTTTGGATCGTTTTCTGCATATAGTCAAACGAATGTGGCAATAACGATAGATGATGTACCAAACACCCGGCAGTTTAAAACGGATAATTTTCAATCTCAATTACTCTATAAACTGGATTCATTCAATATTCCGGTTGCTGTTTTTATCAATGAAGGATTGCTTTATAAAACTGATTCAATTGCCAGAAATTTTGAACTCTTGGTTGATTGGGCAAAAAAGGATTTTGTTACTCTTGGCAACCACACTTTTGGCCATCTCAGGTATTCAGATGTGGGGTTTGAACCATTCAAGGCAGATGTTGAAAAAGGTGAATTCATAAGCCAGGAGCTCGCAGGCAAATACAATAAACCACTTCAATATTTTCGCTTCCCTTTCAATGATTTAGGGAAAGATTCTGTCCAACATGTTTTGATGGATAGCTTTCTCAAAGAAAAAAAGTACATCAGTACTCCTTTCACAGTGGAAAGTTCGGATTGGATGATCAATCATATCTATGAGTATTATCTTTCACATGCTGAACCTGAAAAGGCAAAGGAAATCGGTGAATTATATGTTTCCAAAACCTTAGATTATTTCCGTTTTTTTGATTCCCTTTCTGTAGAAAAATATGGAAGAAAAGTGAACCAAATCTTTCTTTGTCATGATAATGCTTTGAACTCCAAATACCTCGGTGAAATCGTCCGGAAGTTAAAAGTGGAAAACTACAATTTCATCAGTCTGGAAACAGCTCTGCAGGACCCAGTCTACAACCAAGAAAATCAGTATTACCAAAAATGGGGAGTTTCTTGGTTTTACAGATGGATGCCTATGCAGCAAGAACGAACCCTTTGGATGAGGTTAGAACCGGATATGAGTAAGGTTGAATCTTTATATAAAAATTTAACAGAAGGAAAATAAAGCAATAGAAAAGCTTCGCTTTGAAAATTTAAGAAGTCTTTTTCAGGACCGTTTTTGACTTGAATTTGAAGGGATTTCATAAATATTTTTTTAATGAAAGCTATCAACCGACAACCTATTTAAACAAAAAAGCCCTGAAGAATCATCTCCAGGGCTTGGTCTTCAATAGTGGTTAAGTTTACAAGAAAAGGGTTTTTGTTCGTCCGGTCGCGTCAGTGATTTTCAATGACACATCGCTGGTATTTAAGTTTTTTAAGTGGTAGACTTTGGTAAAAGCTTCAGCTTGGTCGATTTTTTCAGTGAAAATTGCCCTTCCGCTTTCATCCAAGATTTCAACTTTTGTTCCTGGCTCTTCCAATCCAATGACTGCCAATCTGAACGAGTTTTCATCGATGCTTTTTCCGTAGGCCATCAAAGGAAGCGGAGCGGGTGCCTCTTTGGTTTCGACTGTATAAATCATTTTTTCAGCCGTTGGTTCTTTGATATTGCTTTCGATGGAGATCTGATACTCTCCGGCAGGAAGCAAAGAAAAGTCATAAGGAATCTGCATATCTTCTTTTACCTTGAAGTATTGCTGATGGAGTTTTTTTCCATCACTGTCTAGTACTGCAAGTTTGACTTTTCCCAAACCTTCTTTAAGGGAGATGGCTACTTTCTTGTCCTTGGAACGTACAGAAGACAACTCTTCGATTCCTTCATTTGATGCGTTTGCAAAGCTGGCTACACCTAGTGTGGCGGCTAATGCTAATGTGAGTAACTTTTTCATTTTGTGTGGTTGTTTATAAGTTGGTATGATCTCTTATTCATCTTCTGTACCAATTAATTTTGGCACCGCTTTATGCCAATTCCCATGTTAAAGAATTTTAACCCGATCGTTAATTTTTTAACATTCAATCGGTTGCGGAAATAACTTACAAACCAAAAAACTGTATTATCATGATACAATCAGACAGCAAAGTGTCCTGTTTCGTAACAGGTTTTGATAAAAAACTAAAATTACCACTTTGCCAAAGGTTGCATGAAAGGAAAAATTTTAACTATAATTAATTTTGAAAAAATTTTTACATTTTTTTTTGATCCAGATTAAATAAAAAAACCTGTACGGTTTTGTACAGGTTCCGTTCTTCATCGGTCAAGAATTGTGGACATTCGGCTGATTACAATTCTGATTTGATGATTTTGACCCTTTCGGAAATGGTCATATTGCTGATATCGAGGTTTTCTGATGTTGCCCGAAGGAATTCCAGAACCGCCCCTTCGTGGTTTGTCGAGGCGCCTTCCTTTACTGTCACATACCGCATCGTAGTCCAAAGTACAGTCTTGAGTTCTTTTTGCGTATCATCTGTCATGTAATATTCGACGATGATCGTGTTATGGTTAAACCATAGAAGTCTACTCATGATTCGGACCCACTCTCCTACTTTGGCCGGACGGACGTAGGAAATGTTGTGGTTATATACTACCCAAGCCGATTTGTATTTTCGGATAAAATCAATCACCTCTACCCCATATAGCTTGGGAACCTGATCTTCCCGGGCATTGAAAAAATAGTCAAAGTATTTGGCATTGTTGAGGTGCTGCAATGGATCGCAATCCTGAAACCTGATCACAACTCGACTTTCGGTTTCCTTTGGATAGTGCTTTTCGGGATTATATTCAAACATCTTAGATCGGTTTTAGGATGGAACAACATGAAATTAGGGAATTGTTCCTACTTGACGAAAAAATGGTTATTTGTTATTAGGTTAACGGTCAATCCTGAAACAAAGGAAACAATATTTTCCGCCACCATCATAACCTCAAAAACTTTATCAGGCTGAGTTAAAAACTTCCTATAGGTTATAAGATAAAATGGTTTCATCCTACCCAAAACGGAAGGATCTCCTATCCCATACCTATGGTTCCGTTGTAGTCTCCCCCACCTTCCCCTAAGGATACTCCGTGTCCCTCCTACCCATACTCCGTGTCCTCCCTAACCATACTCCGTCTCTGCGTTACCCTTTAGGTACCTTTTGTCTATCCCCTATAAGGTCTTTGGTATTGTGTTTGGGATCTCCTAAGATCCATAGAAATCCATTCCTCATTTTTAATTCAGAATTTATCATTCTTTTTCCCCGGACCTTATTTCATCGGAACCTCTAACTTTTCACTTCTTACCAAATTCATCTTTCCTACTTACTGCGTCCGTCCTCTGATCCCAACAAATTTAAATCTACCACCATCCCTCATTTTTATACATTTTCTTTTTGGAGGCTTTCTCACGGTTATAGAGTCTGAGGTATTGTCCGTCAAGCTGCCTGACTCGGTATCCGAGCAAATGAAAAAGTGGCTTGGTCATAAACTTGGCAATATTGAGGTTTACTCGTAGGATTTCTTTGTCTTTGTGTTCCCATTTTACCCCGGGAAGCAAATTGAAAAGATTATCGATTTTTATTTTCCTTAAAAAAGCAGACAACATAAGTGCAATTTCCGGGATCTTCCGGATGATAAAAAAACCATCGCTTCCCTGATTTTGGTACAAGGGCATAAACAGTCGCCCATCATAACCTGAATAGACAGGCAAATAGTTATTGGTAGCCAAATGGGTACCTTTATTGATTTTCTGGAAACTCTCGAATCCAGGTAACATTTTGAATACATCCACACCGGTAATCTTATGAAGGTGAACTACCTCAAATATATCCCGTACCGAAGTTGCTGCATTTTCCAATTGGTGCGGATAATGACCAAAATCCTCCACATCCATTTTGCCGATTACACCTGAAGCTATTAAAGTCATATAGGTAAAAGCGACACTGTTGGTGATTGCAGCAGGATCTGTGTGTTGCCCCGATTCAAAACCGACCGCAACATAACCCAACTGATTGATATAGCTGAGCAATGGGCCTTCTAGGAATTCCTCAATCCCAAGTACGATCGGGACGGGAAATTGCATAGCAAACTTCCTGTTGATCATAGAATCGTTGATGGTAATAAAAGGCAATGTCTTACTCGAGGTCGTATGATAATCGATAAAATAGAAAGGCCCTTTTTCTGTTTTGATGATTTCCCTAAGTAAATCCAAGAGTTCCAAGAGTTCTTTTTCTTCTTCCAAAAGGACTTTTTTATTGGAAACCATCTTGATATTGGCTTTGGTCCAAAGTCTGTTGAGGTCCATGTCAACATACCTTTTGCCTTTAGCCAAAGCTTTTTGATTACCAATCAAGCCATACACGGTTCCTCTCAGGGTATTTTCCTTTTTGGAGAGATCCTCAAAAACCTCCTTCAAAGCCATGACGCCGGCAGGTTCATTGCCGTGGACTCCTGCAAAAAATAAAACTGTGGGTCCTGATTTAGAACCCTTCAGTTTTTGCATTACCCTATTGGTAGGCATTTCTATTTTTGTGGTAAGGGCTTGGGCGTCCATTACAGGTCATTTGAAGTCAATATTCCAACAAGCTTGCTATCTCTCACCACAGGTAGGGAATGGATTTTGTGTTTTTCCATCAATACCTTGGCGTCATCTACCCTGCTATCCTGATCAATGGTAATCAAATCGGTTTTCATAAGAGACTTGACTGAGGCATTGGTAGCCTTCCCATTTTCAAATAATTGACTGACATCATTCCAGGATAAAATGCCTACCAGTTCCTTGTCTCCTTTGATGACTGGCATGTGGTGGATATTTTTCCATTTCATCATGTGGGCAACCAATTCAATGGAGTCAATTTCTTCCACTGAGAAAATGTCTGTGCTCATCACATGGTGAACTCTTTTGGTAATGTTGAATTGGGACATGGCATCAGGAGAAAGCACCTCCCACTCCGAAACAGGTTTATTCGATTCCTGATTCAGGTACATGTTTGCAGTCAATACCTGAAGTGCTGCATCCGGTTTTTTGGTGGTGAGGAGATTGCGGTAGCTTTTGCTGATCCATTCGGATCCATTGTGGGTATTGATGCGGTTTTGGATTACAGAAAGGTATTTGTCGATATCATTTTCTGAAATTCCGGATTTCTTCAAACCTTCCTTTGCCATTGGTAAGAAAATTTCAGAAAGCACCTGCCTTCCGGTATACAATTTTCCGTCCCAATGAAACTGCACCGCCAATCCGTATCTTGCCGCAGCCAAAAAATTGGATTTCACTTCTTTAAAATCCATCATACGGTGAATTTCTTTATATTTTTCAGGCCTGCCTTTCATCAAACCTACCCAAAATGCAAAATTGGCAATCTGATCAATGACCGTAGGACCCGAAGGGATATACCTGCATTCTATCCTTAAATGGGGTTTGCTACCGCCCACGCCATAGCAGGCACGGTTCCATCGATAAACCGTACCGTTGTGAAGACATAAGGCTTTAAGTTTGGGAATTTCACCTTTTTTGAGCAGGTCTACGCTGTCGTCTTCAAATTCCGCTGTCAGGATACTTCTGAATCTGGCAATGTTATCCTTGAATACATCCAAGATTGAACCTGTTTGCCATTTACTTTCAAAGCTGACCCTTGGCTGATTTTCATTGAGCAAAAAGGAGTTGGTTCTCACATCCACGCTTTGGGTAAAGAGTGCAATTCTGGTTTCGCTCCAAAGCTCCTTCCCAAAAAGAAGAGGTGAATTGCAACATGCTGCCAAAACAGGTCCTGTGATGGCCTGAGACCAATTAAACATGTCTACGAACTCATCAGGATCTATTTGAAGGTGCATTTGAAAACTGGTATTGCAACCTTCCAGCATGACCGAATCGTGGAGCATGGTCACCTCATCTACTCCTTTGATATGGATGCTGAAGTCCTGACCTCTGTATTTTTTTGCAGCATCGTTCAAAACAAAGTAACGGTCTACAGCCGTCATACTATCCAAAGTCGTGTGTTTTGGTGCAATGGTTGGCAGGATTCCGGTAAGGATGATACGTGAACCAGATTTTTGGGCAGCACTTTTGGCTTTTTCTACCAATAAATCAAGTTCATGATGGAGAAGTGAAAAACAATCATTGTCCAATGGTAGAGGGTCGGAGTTGATTTCAAGATTGTAATTACCTATTTCGGTGGTAAAATGTCTGTCATTGATTTCCTTTAGGACATCAAGGGAATTGTTGTTGGGCAAAAATTCCGGATCAACAATACAGAATTCCTGTTCGGCACCGATTCGGACAGGTGATTTTTCAATCAATCCCTGTTGAATCATTATTTCAAGTGCTTCCATATCACGCACCAAATGATGCAAGTAAATGGCCCTTTGCTTTTTTCCTTTTAGTTTTTGGACATTTTTTGAACCCATTTTTCCTCCTCTATTATTCGTGAAGCTATGGAAAATCAAAACCGGAAACCATGAGAAATGTCATTGATGCGGTTGATCTTTATTTCCTAAGTACGGTATTAAGGTCTTTGGAAATTATTGAATCAAAATTCCGAAGAGAAAACCCAAACCAATAAATTGGTATTATTTTACTATGTTTGAAATTAGGGATTGACAAAATCCAGAAACTTTAGCTATGAATGGGTTATGTATTCAAAAACAATTCATTCAAGTTATATTTTCTGCTAAATCATTGAAAAAATTCTCCGCTTAATCCAAAATCCGAAATTATCCAGATATTTAAAATTGATTTAACGGAGAATCACCCAAACATCTATTTGATTGTTTTCCCATAACCATCCGATTTCAAAAAATGATCGAAGCACTTGACAGCAGCACTTTAAATTTCAATCAGGATTCTCTTTTCCTGCTAAATATTTCACTTGCAATTATCATGTTTGGTGTTGCTTTAGAGCTAAGGATGGTTGACTTCAAGTACATCGCCAAAAACCCAAAGGCATTTTGGTTGGGCATCTTTTCACAATTCTTTTTCTTGCCTTTCCTGACCCTGTTGTTGGTTTATCTAATCAGCCCACCTCCTTCTGTAGCATTGGGAATGTTTTTGGTTGCGGCATGTCCTGGGGGAAATGTTTCCAATTTTCTCACCCACCTTGCAAAAGGAAACACTGCGCTATCCGTGTCACTGACCGCCTTTTCAACAGGATTTTCAATCTTTATCACTCCTTTCAATTTTGCGTTGTGGTCAAGCTTTTATGGCCCTACGGCTAACTTGCTTCAAGAAATCTCTCTTTCCTACTTTGATGTTTTCCAGACAGTTGCATTGATTCTGGGAATTCCCCTGATCTTGGGCATGCTGGTCAACAACAGGTTTCCAAATTGGTCAGCAAAAGCGACTAAAATTCTAAAGCCTGTCAGTATCCTGATTTTTGCTGCATTTGTTGTCATTGCATTTCTAGGGAATTATGATTTGTTTCTTAAGTTCATCGGATTGATTTTTCTTTGGGTTTTGGGACATAATTTTGTAGCCTTTTTTTCAGGTTATTCCATCGCAAAAATCGGCAGGTTGAACCTTGCCGATACCAAAACCTTGACCATTGAAACAGGAATCCAAAATTCAGGCTTGGCATTGGTTCTGATTTTTACCTATTTTGAAGGTTTGGGCGGTATGGCGATCATTGCCGCTTGGTGGGGAATATGGCATATCATTTCAGGAATGAGCTTAGCCATGTTTTGGAAAAGAATAAAAGAAACAAATCCAGTTCCGATTACGCAAAAAGGATAGCCAAGAAAAATCAGATTCATGAAAAACCTTTTCAATGCCGTCCTAAGGCTCATAGTCAAAGTAGCACTTCATGTTTATTTCTCTAAAATCACGGTACACGGAAAGGAAAACATTCCAAAAGGAAAGGCTGTCCTGATCGTATCCAACCATCAGAATGCCTTGATCGACCCGATCCTTATTGCTACTCACACCAACTTAAAGCCTCATTTTTTGACCAGAGCTTCTGTTTTCAAAAAGTCAATCGTTGCAAAATTGCTCGACTTCATCAGAATGATCCCTATCTATAGAGTGAGAGACGGTATCAACAACATGGAAAAAAACAATGAAACCTTTGACAAGAGCGTCAACATACTGTTGGAAAAAGGAAGCATTGTGATCTTTGCTGAAGGCAACCACAGCAACCAAAGGAACCTAAGGCCTTTGAAAAAAGGATTTGCTCGGATTGCCTATCAAACCTTGGAAAAAGAACCTGAACTCGATTTGGTCATCCTCCCAGTGGGAATTAATTACAGTAATCACCGTTATTCAGGTAGTAAGGTCAGCCTGGTATTTGGGAAAACCATCCAACCAAAGGATTACTTTCCCCTCTTTGAACCCCTGATGACATCTGCATTCAGGGCTTTGGAACCATTGGTAAGTTCAATTCCCGAAGAAAATTATGAAAAAGATTTAGAGGCAATCATCCAAAACCGGATTGACCTTACCAAACCAGATCAGGTAAGGGAATTTTTATCCACAAAAAATCACAAAAATCCTGACAAAACCTATTCAAAACCCTATTTTTCAAACAAAGTCATGAAGGTCCTCCATTTTCCTGTTTATTGGATTTGGTTATGGATTCAGCCAAAAATCAAGGATTTGGTCTTTTATGCCACTTTCAAATTTGTAATCGGTCTTGTTATGATTCCGCTTTGGTATGGCTTTCTAATTTTTGGGCTTCCCAAATTAGGCCTTACGCAATGGTCTCTCTCTTGGATATTTTTGGGTATCATTTACCTTTTGGCAAACAGTAACGGTCAGGAGTAGGAATTCGAAAATTGCAAAATTTGAAGAACAGAAAATGGGAAGATTGGAAAACAAATTCCTAAACGGTCTACTGTCAATCATGGATATCCTAATCTATTTTGACTCTTCAACCACAACCGTATCCTGATAACCGTTTCCTGCGACACACACTGTCAACTGATCATTGCCATCTGAAAACTGAAAACTGCTTTCTGAATCCTGCCCGAATTCCTCCCCATTTCCCTATATTTGAGTCAAGAAAAAATAAACCCAAAAACTCTTAGATTATGAACCAGGATTTTCTTCCCATCAACGGGACAGACTATGTTGAACTTTATGTCGGCAATGCAAAGCAATCTTCTCTTTTTTATCAGTATGCGTTTGGTTACGAGCTGATAGCCTATGCCGGGCCTGAGACTGGTATCAGAGACCGAGCCTCTTATGTCTTGAAGCAGGATAAAATAAGGCTCGTTTTGACAACCCCTTTGAAAGAAACACATCCTATCGCGAACCACATCAAAAAACATGGAGATGGTGTCAAGGTATTGGCCCTTTGGGTAGATGATGCTACAAAATCCTTCAACGAAACAGTGACTCGTGGCGCTATTCCGCATGAAGAACCAAAAGTACACAAAGATGAATTTGGCGAGGTAGTCACAGCTTCCATCAAAACTTACGGTGAGACAATCCATACTTTTGTCGAGCGAAAAAATTATAAGGGTGTCTTTTTACCCGGTTATAAACCAAGAACAAGTGAGTATCAAGCAACTCCCATTGGGCTGAAATACATTGACCATTGCGTAGGCAATGTTGGTTGGGGAGAAATGAACAAATGGGTGGATTTTTATGAAAAAGTAATGGGATTCGAATTGCTGATCACATTTGATGACAAAGATATTTCTACAGAATATTCTGCCCTGATGTCCAAGGTGGTCTCAAATGGAAATGGCTTTATCAAATTTCCTATCAACGAACCCGCTGAAGGCAAAAAGAAATCCCAGATTGAAGAATACCTTGACTTCTACAACGGTCCCGGTGTGCAGCACATGGCGATAGCGACAGATGACATCATCCATACAGTTTCAGAATTAAGGAAAAGAGGCGTGGAGTTTTTGGAAGTACCTGCCTCTTATTATGACGATTTATTGGATAGGGTCGGAAAGATTGAAGAAGAGCTGAAGCCGCTAAAGGACCTTAACATTTTGGTGGACAGGGATGAGGAAGGTTATCTCTTACAGATTTTTACAAAGCCTGTTCAAGATCGTCCTACCCTGTTCTTTGAAATCATCCAAAGAAAAGGCGCAAAGTCATTCGGAAAAGGGAATTTCAAGGCATTATTTGAAGCCATCGAAAGAGAACAGGAATTGAGGGGTAATCTTTAAGGGATGGATATTGGCATGACAGACTTATTTTGACTTGTCAGTTACAGCAAAGCAGAAAGTCCCAAGAGAATAGGGAGAGAAATTTTCCCCTTCTTTTTTTAATTAATTCCTGATTTTAACAGAAGGAATGCAGGTAATTTTATTGAAATATTTAAATTAGAAACTCATTCAAAATTTTTCCCAGATGACAACAGTAGATCCGATGATTCTAGCCAAAGCAAGCAGCTGGCTAAACAGTAACATTGACGAAAAGAGTAAAAAAGAAATACATGCTTTGCTTGATTCCCCTGACAAAACCGAATTGATTGATTCTTTTTACAGAGATCTTGAGTTTGGTACAGGAGGTTTGAGAGGCTTAATGGGTGTAGGTTCTAACAGAATGAATGTCTACACCGTAGCAATGGCTACCCAGGGTTTAGCAAATTACTTATTGAAATGCTTTCCAGGTGAAGATATCAAAGTGGCCATTACGCACGATTGCCGAATCAACAACACGCTTTTTGCAGAAACGACAGCCAATGTATTTACAGCCAATGGCATCAAAGTCAAATATTTCCGCGAAATGCGGCCCACCCCGATGCTTTCTTTTGCTATCCGCCATTTTGGATGTAAAAGTGGTGTAATGGTCACGGCATCTCATAATCCAAAGGAATACAACGGCTACAAAGCTTATTGGGATGACGGCGGACAGGTCGTAGCCCCACATGATAAAAATATCATTGATGAAGTTTTGAAAATAACTTCAATGGATGATGTAAACTGGAATAAAAATGACAGTCTTATCGAATATATTGAGGAAGATTTCGATAAAATCTACTTGGATCTGGTCAAAAAGCTAAGCCTTTCCAGAAATGAAATTCAGGCCCAGAAAAACATGCCCATCGTCTTCTCTCCTATTCATGGAGCTTCGGGCAAGATGGTTCCTGCTGCCTTGAAAGCCTTTGGATTTGAAAATGTTCATGTTGTCAAAGAACAGGAACAACCTGACGGAACTTTCCCAACCGTTATTTATCCTAACCCCGAAGAAGCTGAAGCCCTGACCATGGCTATTGATCTTGGCAAAAAAACCGGCGCTGAACTTGTATTGGCTTGCGATCCAGATGGGGACCGCTATGCAGCCTGTGTGCCGGATGGTAAGGGAGGTTATGATTTACTGAATGGAAACCAAACAGGTGCATTGCTGACCTATTATCTACTCAGCAAATGGAAAGAACTTGGAAAACTTGACGGAAACCAATTCATGGTAAATACCATAGTGACCACAGAACTCATAGATGAGATCTGTAAAGGTTTTGGGGTCACCTGCTTTTCGGTTCTTACAGGATTCAAAAACATTGCAGAAATCATCAGAAATCTGGAGGGTAAAAAACAATTTATCGGCGGTGGCGAAGAAAGCTACGGTTATCTCGTCGGCGATTTTGTGAGAGACAAAGACGGAGTTTCCGCCTGTGCAATGGTTTCTGAGATAGTGGCCTACTACAAATCCCAAGGTAAAACTGTCCAAAATGTATTGGCAGAGATATATACCCAGTTTGGCTTCTACAAGGAATCCCTGATCTCTGTTACCAAAAAAGGCAAAGATGGTGCTGAACAGATCCAACATCTAATGGCAGGATTCCGAACGAACAGACCTACCGAAATGAACGGTGTGAAAGTGGTAAAAGTAGTTGACGTCAAAGAAAGCAAAGTGTATGACATCGTCAATGGGACCGAATCGGCTTTAATAATGGATAAATCAAATGTTATCCAATTTTATCTGGCCGATGGAAGCAAGATTTCAGCAAGGCCTTCAGGGACAGAACCGAAGATCAAGTACTACTTCTCAGTAAATGAACCCCTTCCAAACAAAGAAGCTTACAAAGCAGTGGAAGGTTCTTTGGAAAGGAAAATCGAAGGACTTAAGAAGTTTTTTAGTTAAAAAATGAATAACAAAAATCAAATCAAGCCATTCCTGAATCAGGAGTGGCTTTTTTATTGGGATTTGTTTGATTAATGTTAAAAAACCCAATACGAAAATAATTAGGGTACATAAATTTAATTTTTACCTTATTTTTGTGCCTTGCAAAACATCCTCCCCACAAGAATTTCCGTTATTTCAAAAAAATAAACCTCATTATGAAAAATATTGGCTTATCCATCCTATTGCTAATTGCAGTGTTTTCATTTTCTTCCTGTGAAAAAGAAGAACCTAAACCCAATTATTTCTATAGCTTCAAAGTAAATGGTGTTCAGAAAGAATTCAAGGCCAACAACGATGCAGGAATCACCTTCCTTGAAGATGGGCCAAATAGATTTACGCTATTTAACATGGTTACTGGCGATAATTTAAGCAAAAATGCCATGATTATGTCTTTTAGAAATCAAGAACAAATCCAATTGGGACTGACTTATATTATGCAAAATCCAATCATGGTAAACGGAACATTAGCCCCTTCTATAGCCTTGGTCTATTTTGATGAAAATGGCAAGGAATATGGAGCAACTTTGCTACAGAGTTCAAATCCGGGAGCTGCTGATGATTGTTCTTTCAAAATTACAGACTTTACCACCGAAGGTTCGACAGGTGAATTTGAAGGTGTTTTGTTTGACCTGGCAGATCCGCGGCCTCTTGACCAGAGAATTCCACTATTGATCACTGAGGGTAAGTTTTTCTTACCAAATTTTGTTTCAAACCTATAATAATATCTGCCTAAAGGAAAGCCTGCAAATGGATTTTAATCATTTGCAGGCTTTTTTATTTTTAAAATTTATCATTTCAAACCCTGCCTACATGTACCAATGCATCTCCTGAATTGACGACAGGATTATTATTGAGGCCCACCACATGTCCATTATGGGTAGCTTTTACAGGAACTTTGACTTGCCCATATGGGTCTGTGATTTTTGCTAAAATCTGGCCTTTCTTTACTTCATCCCCTAGCTTGACAGTAGAGGTAAAAATCCCTGAAACTTTTGCCCTGACCCATGAGCTTTCAGATATCATAATGGTGGATTTTGGGGTAACATTACCCTCCATCATCCCAAGATGAATAAGCATTCGCTGTGTACCCAAAAGCGCTTCCTCCACAGCATATTCATCCAAACGCATAGACTCTCCCCCTTCATACACCAAAATATGTTTTCGACGCTTATAGGCTTCTTTTCTAAAAGATTTATCAATATGGGGCGAATTCAAGATATAATGGGTACCAAAAGCAGTGGCTAGTTCAAGCCCTTTTTTGTCTTTATAATCCACCCTGATCTGCGGATAGTTGGAAAGCATCCTTCCTCCTGTATGAAAATCAATGCCATAATCAATCAAAGGAATAATCTCATTGGACAAAATGAATGCAATCTGGGATGCCAAAGAACCCTTTTTATTTCCCGGGAAACTTCGGTTCAAATCCCTTCCGTCGGGAAAGGTCCTCGAACTGCTCAAAAAACCATAAACGTTTACCAAGGGCATAAAGATCACCGTCCCCTTCATCAGCGAAATTAGATTTTCCTCTAACATCTTCCTTACTGCCACAATGCCGTTGATCTCATCACCATGTACTCCACCTGATATCAAAACAACAGGCCCATCTTCTTTTGCACGGTTGATAAAAATCGGAAGATCGATCAAAGTATGTGTAGGGAGCCTCGCAATGGCGATGTCAATATTCATGGATTGGCCGGGTCTAACCTTGACCCCGTTGATGACCATTTCTTTCATAGGTGGTGATTCTAAAAGTGTCCAATTCTTTCTATTTGACCAAATTCTTGCTTAATTCGCAGCATCGGATCAGCACCATGAATATACAAGAAAACATTTCTCTATTGCCTTTCAACACTTTTGGAATTGATAAAAATGCAAGATTTTTTGCTATAGCTACCTCCACTGAAGATGTAAAACAACTTATCCAAAAATCGAAGGAAATGAATGTCCCACTCTTCATTCTGGGAGGGGGAAGCAATATTCTTTTGACAAAGAATCTCGAGGCTTTGGTGATTAAAATTGAGATCAAAGGTTTTGAATTGATAGAAGAAGATGAAAACGGGGTTTTGGTAAAAGTGGGTGCAGGAGAAAGCTGGCATGAATTCGTATTGTATTGCATCCAAAAAAACTGGGGCGGAGTGGAAAACCTGTCCTTGATCCCGGGCACAGTAGGCGCGTCTCCTATGCAAAATATCGGGGCTTATGGCATCGAGATCAAGGAAGTTTTTGACCACCTGGAAGCAATAAACAGGAATACCAATGAAGTCAGAAAATTCTACTCCGAGGAATGTAAGTTTGGGTACAGGGAAAGTGTTTTTAAGAATGATTTAAAAGAACAATATGTCATAACCCATGTTGTGTTTCGTCTTTCAAAATCCCCGGTCATCCATGCTGAATATGGGGCCATAAGACAGACTTTGAAAGAAAAAGGAATCGAATCACCTACCATAAAGGATATCAGTGATGCAGTCATTGATATCCGAAGGAGCAAATTGCCCGACCCTGCGCATATAGGCAATGCAGGAAGCTTTTTCAAAAATCCTACGGTTCCAGTTTCAATTTTTGAAAACATAAAATCAGAATTCCCCAATGTTCCGGGATTTCCAAATGAAGAAGGAGTAAAAATCCCTGCTGCCTGGCTCATAGAACAGACAGGATGGAAAGGCAAAAAATTTGAAAACATCGGTGTCCACCAATTTCAGCCTTTGGTTTTGGTAAATTACGGTGGAGGTGAAGGAAATGACATCAAAGAACTGAGCTTAAGGATCCAAGAATCAGTCCTGAATAAATTCAATGTGCCTCTCCAACCGGAAGTCAATTTTCTTTAAATCAGCGGGTCTTCAAAAATCACATCTTTGTCATATTTGAAAACCTCTACACCGAATTTTTTTAGAAATTCCAATCCCTCATCGAAAGGTAAACCTTTGTACTCTGCATAGGAATACATGTATACTACCTTGGCAATTCCCATCGAAAAAATAATCCGGGCACATGCAAGACATGGTGCCAAAGTCACATACAATGTTGATCCTTCCACCGAGGTGCTGTTTTTGACGGCATAAAGAATGGCATTTTGCTCGGCATGCAAAGCTAGTGTGCAGCTTCCTTTACTGTCTCTTGCACAGCCCGTATCCGGAAATTCTTCATCACAATTATGCGTGCCTGCAGGAGGTCCGTTGTATCCGATAGAAATAATTCTTGTGTCCTTGGTCAATACTGCGCCAACATGCTTTTTGATACAGTGAGATCTTTTGGCCAAATTGACCGCCAACTCCATATAAATATCATCAAAATGAGGCCTGTCTGGATTCTTCATTTAATTCTTGTTACCATGGCAATTTATGCCCTTTCTTGTCAATTTTCTTCAAAAGCCAAAAGTAATAAAACCTTGAAATAATTTTTGAAGAATCAATAAATACTGGGTTTGTGTGTAAAATCACGGATATATAAGCTGAAAATAGGCTTTCTTTGCACTCGGAATTATTTAATCAGCAATGGAAAAAGAAAATTTATCAGAACAGGACTTGATTGTAAGGGACTATTTGGCCAGACAAAGAACCTATCTTGCCAATGACCGGACTTTACTATCCTTTATCAGAACATCTCTGTATTTTTTGGTGAGTGGCACTGCCCTGATGGAAGTAAATGCACTGCAACATGTTAGAAATTTGGGATGGGTAGCTTTTGCTTTGAGTTTGGGAACCTTGATTTTGGGGATATACAGTTTTTTCAGAGTCAAGAAAAGGCTCAGGAAACATTATTATCAAAAAATGTGATTTATTCCAAAACCACTCAGATTTGTTTGAGTTCCTATGTATTCGGATAAAAACAAAGTCCCAAAAAATTGAATAGTTTGTAAACTGCCAAGAGTTTTTTGGGTAAATTAGTATTTCGATTCAGAGAGGAATTTGATTTAAGACAACAAGAATTGAGATTAGCAGCAGTTGATATAGGCTCCAATGCCATCAGATTACAAATCACCTACGTCACCCACTACGAAGGAATTGCGAATTTCAAAAAATTAGAATACCTGAGATTTCCGCTTCGATTGGGTCTTGATGTGTTCCATACCCAAAAAATTTCCGACAAAAACCGCCTGAAATTTATCAAATTGATGAAGGCTTTCAAGCTTCTCATTGACCTGTATGAAGTGGATGACTACATGGCCTGCGCAACCTCCGCAATGAGAGAATCCATGAATGGGCGGGAAATATGTGATGAAATAAAAGAGGATATTGGTATGAAAATCAATATCATCGATGGAAACCACGAAGCGGAGTTGATCAATATGGCGCTTGGTGGATCAATTGATGAAAAATCCTACCTGCATATAGATGTAGGAGGAGGAAGCACTGAATTGAATATTTATATCAATAAGGAAAAGATCGCAACCAAATCCTTTAAAATTGGCTCTGTTAGGGCTTTGGATGACAATATTCCAGTATCAGTATGGAAAAGCATGAATAAATTCATCACTGACCATGTGACCAAACAGGATAATATTACCTGTATCGGCACAGGTGGAAACATCAACAAAATACTGGAGCTCACCAATCCAAGGAAAAATGTGCGGAGCTTAGGCATAGAAAAAATCAAAGAAGTACAAGCCTTTCTTGAGTCCTATTCTTATGAAGATAGGATTAACAAACTCAACCTCAATCCTGACAGGGCAGACGTTATAATTCCTGCCACAAAAATCTACCTTGCTGCGATGTCAGCAGCCAATTCCAAAAAAATGATGGTACCTGATGTGGGACTCAAAGATGGGATGATGCAGGTCTTGTACAAAAAAAACAAAAACAAAAGGCTGTGAGCTAACCCACAGCCTTTTGTTTTTTGGAATAAGCAACAATCTGCTAATCGATCAATTTGACTTGTTTGATACTATCTGCATTTAAGTTGAAAAATTCCTTATGGACGTTGAATTCTTCTTCTCCTTCCTTGGGAACCTTTGGCAGGTAATTTCCATCTTCCTGCATGATATAGGCATTGACATTGTCCTTGAGGTTGAAAGAAATAATGTTCATCAACTGCTTTTCGAGGAAAGGATCCTGAATCCTGAATAGAGATTCCAATCTCTTATCAAAACTCCTCACCATCATATCGGCACTTCCGGCATAAGTTCTTGTCTGCCCGTTGTTATGAAAATGGTATATTCTTGAATGTTCAAGGAAATCACCTACCAATGATAAAACCTCAATGTTTTCGCTCAGACCTATCCTTCTTGGACGAAGGCAGCATATTCCCCTGATGATCAGTTTTACAGGTACACCTGACTGAGAAGCCCTGTACAAAGCATAAATAATCTCAGAGTCTTCAAGTGAATTGACTTTAATGAATATTCCTGAAGGAAGTCCTGCCCTTGCGTTATATGCTTCCTGCTCGATGAATTCGACGAGTTGATTCCTCATATCCCGTGGAGCCGTGATCAGATTTTGATAAGTAGAAGGCATAGAATGTCCCGTTATTACATTGAAAAACTCCGACACATCATTTGCCAATGTCTCATTGGTAGTCAATAAACCGATATCGGTATATAGCCTCGCGGTATCTTCATTGTAATTACCTGAACCAAGGTGTACAAAACGCATAACCCTATCCTCATCCTTTTTGACAATAAGCAAAAGTTTGGTATGGGTTTTTAGATTACTGATTCCATAGATCACAAAACAACCGGCTTTTTGGAGTTTTTTAGCTTCCCGGATGTTATTTTCCTCATCAAATCTCGCTTTGACTTCAAAAAGCACCGATACGTGCTTTCCGTTTTCAGCGGCTCTTAGTAGGGCTTTGGTGATTCTGCTTTCCTTTGCCAATCTATAAATGGTCATTTTAATGGCCATTACATTTGGGTCATCAACAGCTTTTTCTATTAATTCAAGTATTGGGTCAATATTATTATAAGGATGGTGCAAAAGAATATCTCTTTCCTTGAGTACCTGGAAAATATCCTCCGATCCTTCCTCAGGATAAGACAAGGGCGGAACAGGCGCCGGAATCTGGGGCAATTTATCCTTAAAACGTCTATTGCCAATCACTTGCCATAGTCCTGTGAAGTCGAGCATGCTGGCACGCTCTACCTTGAAAATACTGTCATCCCCTATATTCCATCGTTCTTTGAGCAAACTTACCATCCATCGGCTGTACCCCTCTTCTATCTCGATTCTTACAACCCTTCCTGTTTTCCGCTCATTGAGTTTTCTTTTGACTTCTTCAAGGAAGTTGGCGTCCATGTCCTCACTTTCTTCTAAAGTAAAGTCACCGTTTCTTGTAATCCTGAAAAGGTTTATGGATTCAATATTTACATTCCGAAATAAAGAAACGATATTTTCTCTTATAACTTCCTCGATGGGAATATAGACGACCATATCTTCTCTTTCGATCTCAAAAAACCTCGGGATGTTAGCCGGAATCTGTACGAAAGAGAGCTTTCTGTTTTCTTTTTTATCGCCGGGTGCCAAAGTGACCACCCCAAAAATCAAAAGCTTATTCATCAATATTGGAAAGGTCCGATAGCCATCAAAAACCATAGGGGTCAGCATCGGATAGACGGCTTTATTGAAATAAGACTTGATATATTCTTGTTCCTCGGACTCGAGATTTCTGACGTTACTGAGAATAAAACCATCCTCAGACATTTTAGGAAGAAGTTCCTTTAGAAAATGCTCTTGTTGACGCTTATGAAATTCCTGACATTCAAGCATCAGTTTCATCTTGAAAGGCTCTTCCCGCAAACCTGAATAGTCTACTCTTTCTTTATCATAATCCAGGTAATTGTATAACGATCCAACCCTGATCATAAAAAACTCATCCAAGTTGGAAGCTGTTATGGCCAAAAACTTCAATTTCTCAAAAATACACCTGCTTTTTTTCTTGGATTGGTCAAGAACACGGTCATTGAACTTCATCCAACTCAAATCTCTGCTGACCAGATCACTGCTCTCAATGATGCTTTCAAATTTATCTCTAGAAGTTACTCTCATGACTATTTGCTGTATGCTACAAATCTAATAATCTGTGGAAATCATTTTTCCCGAAGGGGTGAATAATTCATTAATTAACAAAAAAAAAGGGCTTTTGGCCCTTTTTTAAATGAAATTATCAAAATCACGAATCGATTTTGGCGTATTTGGCATTTTTTTCAATAAAATCCCTTCTTGGAGCAACTTCATCCCCCATCAACATGGAAAACAAATGGTCGGCTTCGGCTGCGGATTCTATTGTAACCTGTTTTAATGTCCTTGTATTTGGATCCATCGTAGTGCTCCAAAGTTGCTCAGGATTCATTTCTCCCAAACCTTTGTATCGCTGGATATTGACACTGTCCTCTTTTCCCTCACCTGCCATTTCACGGGTAAGTCTTTTTCTTTCTTCCTCATTCCAACAATACCTCTCGTCTTTGCCTTTTTTCAACAAATATAATGGGGGCTGGGCGATATAGACATATCCATTTTCAATCAATGGGCGCATGTACCTGAAAAACAATGTCAAAATCAAGGTCCTGATATGTGAACCGTCAATATCAGCATCCGTCATGATAACAATTTTATGGTATCTCAAAGATGACATGTCCAATTCTTTGTCATCATTCAAAGTTCCGAACCGGACACCCAATGCTGTCAAAATATTTTTTATCTCCTCATTGTCATAAATCTTATGTTCATGGGCTTTTTCGACATTTAGGATTTTTCCTTTCAAAGGAAGAATCGCCTGAAAATCTCTGTCTCTGCCTTGTTTGGCTGAGCCTCCAGCAGAGTCCCCTTCGACAAGGTAAAGTTCACAGACAGTTGGATCAGAATTGGCACAATCAGCAAGTTTGCCCGGAAGCCCACCGCCTCCAAGTACGTTTTTCCGCTGCACCATTTCACGGGCTTTGCGGGCTGCATGTCTAGCCTGTGCTGCCAATACGACTTTGCCTACAATAATCTTGGCCTCTTTTGGATGCTCTTCAAGCCAAGATTGTAAAACTTCAGAAACCGCACTGTTCACTGCTCCCTGAACATCAGAATTCCCAAGTTTTGTTTTAGTCTGTCCTTCAAATTGAGGCTCAGCAACTTTTACAGAAATTACTGCTGTCAATCCCTCTCTGAAATCGTCACCCGAAACCTCAAGTTTCAGCTTTTCAAGCATACCGGATTTATCGGCGTAGCTCTTTAGTGTCCTAGTCAACGCCATTCTGAAACCGGAAACGTGAGTCCCGCCTTCATAGGTATTAATGGTATTGACGTAAGATACAACATTTTCAGAATAAGAAGAATTATAGCTCATTGCCACCTGAACAGGCACATTTCCCTTTTCTGACTCTATGTAAATCGGATATTCTATGATCTTTTCTTTGGTTTCATCCAAGTATTGGACAAATTCCACCAATCCACCTTCTGAATAAAATTCATCAGTCCGAGGGGTACCGTCTTCTTCAAGCTCCCTGAAATCTTTCAAGAAAATCCTGATCCCGGCATTCAGAAAAGACATTTCCCTCAACCTAGTCGCAATTGTTTCATACTTAAACTCAGTATGGGTAAAGATTGAAGCATCCGGTTTGAAATGGATAATCGTCCCTCTTTTTTCTGTCACTCCTATTTCCCTAACAGGATATTGAGGAACACCTATTTTGTATTCCTGCTCAAAAACCTTCCCATTTCTATGGACTGTGGCCTTCAAATCAGTAGACAAGGCATTGACGCAAGACACCCCTACACCATGAAGACCTCCGGATACTTTGTAGGTATCCTTGTCAAATTTACCGCCTGCATGCAACACTGTCATCACGACCTCAAGAGCTGATTTTTTCTCTTTCAGGTGCATATCTGTCGGAATACCTCTTCCATTATCTTCTACTGTAACGGAGTTATCTTCGTTGATTGCCACATGAATAGTATCGCAATGACCTGCAAGCGCTTCGTCAATTGAGTTATCAACCACTTCCCAAATAAGGTGATGAAGTCCTTTGACTCCAATATCACCGATATACATAGCAGGTCTTTTTCTAACCGCTTCTAAACCTTCTAAAACCTGGATATTATCTGCTGAATAATCCTGATGATTTCCTTCTTTTTGTTCGCTCATACCTTGTTTAAAACGCCTTTTTTATGAAAAAAAAGAGATTTTTTCATTCTTTAATTAACCCGTAATTATACACAAAAAAATCGAGAGCACCTACCCTAATTTCACCTTAAAACCGCCCTTAATCATTCATTTTTAATCTATTTTTCAAATTCTTAAATCTTCAGAATTTTTTACTGAATTAATTCTAAAATACCGAATTATATAAATTTTTGAATCAGACATTTTACATCTGTTTAAACCTGTTTTTCAACACTTTATTTACAATTGTTTAATATTATATACCAATAATTAAACAAAATTTATTCTGTTTAGCTTATGTACACGAGGTCTCACCCAAATAATATTTCAAAAATCCATTTTAACTAAAATCATTAATCTATGAACACCCTATTGACAGCAGATTTGATTGGTCTTGACAAGATCATCAACAGTGATCCGGTAGCCATAACCTTCTTTATAGGTTATATGGCAATGTTCGCTTCAGCAGTTTTCTTTTTCGTAGAAAGAAGCTCTGTAAGCGACAAATGGAAAACTTCCCTTTTGGTATCCGGTCTGATCACCGGTATTGCCGCAGTACATTATTATTACATGAGAGATTTCTATTTGCAAACAGGTCAGAGCCCAACAGCCTTCAGGTATGTGGATTGGACTTTGACTGTGCCTTTGATGTGCGTAGAATTCTATCTGTTGACCAAGCCATTTGGTGCCAAAACAAGCACCCTAACCAAACTGATTCTTGCTTCCTTGCTGATGCTTGTTACCGGTTATATCGGTGAAACGTCGGGAATTGAGAATAACGTGATGTGGGGAATTATTTCTACAATAGGGTATCTCTACATTGTGTATGAAGTATTTGCAGGTGATGTTGCCAAATTGGCAAAAAGCTCTGACAGCCCTGCCTTGGGTAGAGCAATGTTCTTATTGAAAATATTCATCACATTAGGCTGGTCTATCTATCCTTTGGGTTACATGGTGTTGCCTGGAAACTTATTATCAGGTGCTTTTGAAGTTAGCAGCATTGATTTGTTCTACAATTTGGCTGATGCCATCAACAAAATCGGATTCGGTTTGGTAATTTATTCAGTTGCCATTTCTGAAACCAACAAAAACAAAAAAGTACAACACGCATAATTAAAATAGAAAAGGCCTCTCTTGGACAAGAGAGGCCTTTTTCTTAATTAACCCAAGAGACCCATGATAACCTACGATTACATTATCACAGGACTTGGATGTGCCGGTTTAAGTTTGGTTTATTATTTACTTGACAGCCCACTCAAGGATAAAAAAATCTTACTTATCGACAACTCATCCAAAACTGAAAATGACAGAACGTGGTGCTATTGGGCAGAAAAACCACTCGGAATACATCCAAAAAATACTCCTTTGGTTTATTGGGACTCAATCAGCATTACTGATTCCAAAAAATCGGTTTCAGCTGATCTTCAAAACCTGAAATACTTTCATGTCAAATCTTTAGATTTTTATAAGGAGATAATCGAAAAAATAAAGCTATTTCCCAATGTCTCAATTTTAAAAGACAGTGTGGAAAAAATTGAAAGCATTGTCGAAGGTCCAGTGCAAGTTTTGACTTCCAAATCAGGTGTTTTCAAGTCTAATTTTTTATTTAACAGCATTCCTTTTCCTTCACAAAGGAGCGAAACTCAAATTTTAAAGCAATCATTTGTCGGTTGGAAAGTTTCTTGCAAGAATGATTATTTTGATCCAAGTGCTGTATCCATGATGCATTTTGTCACCGATCAACAAAGCAAAACTGATTTCTTTTATATCCTTCCCTACAATAAGAAAGAGGCGCTCATTGAATACACCCTCTATACCAAAAGTGAGGTAGAAATGTCAGAAATGGAGAAAAAGCTTTCAAGTTATCTGGAACATGAACTTGGAGTGTCCGGCTATGACATCACTTTCAAAGAATCCGGTAGCATTCCGATGACTACACTTGAAATTCCACCTCACCAAGACCCAAAGATCATCCACCTTGGCACATTGGCCGGCTGTTCAAAACCATCTACAGGATATACTTTCTATGATATCCAAAGACACTGCATGTCCATTGTATCTGAATTGAATAAAAATGGAACTGTAAGCTCGAGAAAGTGGAACAGGAAATCAAGATTCAGATTTTATGACAATATCATTTTAAATATAGCTATCAAGTGGCCCGGTGCATTGCCTGATATTTTCAGACAGATGTTTTCAAAAAACCAAGCCAATCTAGTCCTGAAATTCCTTCATGAAGAAACAAGCATTTGGGAAGAAATAGGGCTTCTTTCCAGATTGAAGTTTTCAATTTTTCTTAAATCACTTATGAACTATGAGAGGCATTGAGACTGCGGGGAAAATTATTGGGGCAGCTTTGGGAATCAGCTACCTTTTGTTTTTCGAAGGAAATGAAATGTTTCAATGGATTTGTTTTGCCTTAATCCTGATATCCATCGGAATTCCCCATGGAGCGATTGACCATCTTTTGCTTAACCCTGTTGTAGGTAGAAAAAATCTAATCAGATTCATCTTTAAATATTTGTTAATCATCGCGGTCTATCTCGCAATTTGGCTTATTTTCCCTATTTTGGCTTTGGAAGCGTTTCTTATTATGTCTGCTTTCCACTTTGGACAAAGCCACTTTTTTAAAACCCGATTAAATAAATTTTCTAGCTTAACCTATATTTCTCTCGGATCTTTTATCCTAAGCACCATTTTATGGGGAGATTTTAATTATACCCAATCCATTTTGGCAAATATCATTGATGTAAGAGGTTTACCACAATATGGAATATTTGTAATTGCCTTTTTTTGGGGTCTTTCGGCAACTCTGATTGGAGTTAATTTAGGCGAGAAAGGATTGATTCTGGTTCTGGAGATAAGTTTACTTGGCTTGTTATTGTATCAACTTCCTCTTCTTCTTGGCTTCATCATTTACTTCGGATTTTGGCATTCTTTACCGAGCATGACCGAAGAATTTGAAGCATTGAAAGATTACCTTGAAAATCAAAAATTAAAAAATTTCATCAAAAAACTCTTACCTTTCACATCGATGAGTCTGATTGGGATTGCCCTTATCTTATTATTTTTTTACCAAATGATGGAATTCGACCAACTTACTTTGCTTTTTTTCATCTTGGTATCCTTGATCTCTGCTCCACATATTTGGTATATGAACCTTTTTTTGGAAGCAAGAAAAAATCAATATTGACCGGTACTCAGTAGTACCAAAGTGCAGGCTTCCCATGTTTCTATCCCATTTTTCTTAGCCAATTTTTCAAACTCAGGATTCTCTGTTCCAGGATTGAATATGATCCTTTTTGGCTTAAGTGAAAGAATATAATCATACCATTCAGGTTGATTCTGTGGCCCAAGGTAAAGTGTCACTGTGTCAACATCCTTCACTGCGGGTTTTTCTCTAATGTTCAAAATTTCATTGTCAAACACGACACCTGTTTTGATACCAACAGGCACTACCGGAATCTGACGTTCTGACAACATCTCTGCCGCCAGGTAGGCATACCTTGAAGGGTTGGTGGATGCTCCAATGATTACTGTTTTTTTCATAATTACCCTCTGCTTCCAAAAACCCTATCTCGCTCAAAAGTCTCGATATGCCTTTGTTTTTTACTTTCGAATATATCTTCCAAGGTGATCAAAATCCCTGTTTCCTCCACTGCACCAAACTCATCATTCATTGCCGTACCAAATGACTTCATCGTGGGTGATAAGTTCATATAGGTATTGATCAAGGGTGGAATATTTTCTCCTAAAGCTCTTACTCTACTGTTAAGAACCTTATATCCCTCTTTATAATCCAGCCCCTTAAACTGTTCAGAAAAAGTTGAAATATCGGTTTCGTAAGTTAGGAGCAATTCAGGATGTGGTGAGACTAATTTTTCATGATCAGGAAAATAGTATTGCATAAAATATAGCAAAAAATCCCTTGCTTCCCTGTTGTAATGAGGATACATTGTCACTTTACCAAAAAGATACTTGATGTCAGGATTAAGTTTGACCACAGCCCCCAGACCGTCCCAAAGGTTGTCTAATGAAAAAATACCTTTCCTGTTGTCAAGGCTTGGCTGGTATTGCGGTTGGACAAAAGAGCGTCCAAGCTCAATGGTGTAAGGAATATATTCTTGGATAAATTTATCAGAAAATGCAAATAAATGGGCCGTTGATAAGTTGATATTGCCATCTTTATCCATTCCTGCTTCTTTACATTTGATCAAGCGGTATCCTGCCACAATCTCCTCATCTTCAGGATTCCAAGTGATGAGTTGCTGGTAACAATTTGGAAGAATATCATTGTCATCAATGTCCACCTCAAGACCTGTACCTCCACCTGCATGTCTAAACGTCAATTCCCTCAAACGACCGATTTCCCTCATGGTATTTGGGGCATTGTGATGATTGACAAGATAGATTAAATTGTTTCCGTTGTTTGAATAACGCAAAAACCTTTCTGGAGTGAGTTCCTTTTTAATTGATTCTCTGTCTACTGCAGGGATTACTGCTTGCATAAATCTATCATTTAGGCCATTTTATATACAATCTGCTTTACTTCCTCGGCCCATTCACTTTCACTTTTTGACTTATCAAAATAACTGTAAGGAATCGGTTTTCCTATATGAATGATGACTTTTTTGCCTCTTTGAGAAAACATTTCATCGGGTAAATAAAACATTTCAATATTTGTTTTGATACCGATTCGCTTCCTAAGGTTGGCGAAGTTATAGAAGAAATTTGAATTTCTTCCCTCAATGTAGACTGGTACAATATCCTTTTGGTACTTTTTTGATTTGCTGATAAAACTTTTTTTCCATTCCAAATCTTTGATTCCAACAGGTTGCTTTCGTGACACCAACCCGGCAGGAAAAACCAAAACGGCATAATTTCCGGCATAGGTCTCCTCTATCAATTTGGATACATCACGGCTGTTTGACCCTAGCTTATTGACAGGTACAAACAGCGGCTCAAAGTTTTTGATGTTGGTCAGGATGTCATTTACCAAAAACCTGAGGTCGGTTCTGTATTTGCCTAATGCATACATAAATGCTATTCCATCCATTCCTCCCAAAGGGTGGTTGGAAGCAAAAATCACAGGCTTGTCCAAAGGGATATTTTCCGCTCCCGTCAAAGTCACTTCCACCCCAAATTCTCTGATGAGGGCATTAACAAATTCCATTCCCTGCAAATGGCCTATATTGGCCATGACTTTGTTAATTTCATTTTCATGGACAACTTTTTTGACATAATTGATAACGAATCCCGGAAGCCACCTATGTAGGTTGGGATTTTTGTTTTTGAAAACTTGATCTATGTCAATAAATGGCTTTTGTTGTTCCACTTTGTATCAGTGAGGTCGATCGATGAATAAGCAGGTTTCTTATAACTTCCTAGATACCAACGTGAACGGAAAATCATTGGCATTGAAAGTTTCTTTTTATGTAATTTTCTGAAAATCACATGGCTAAAAATACAAATTTTTTAATTTGTGAGGGTTAAAATTTAATATCAATAAAATTAGTTTTCTTGAACCATATGAGGTTTTAATTGTTTTAGAAAAAACAAGAAACAAATGAAACTTGCTATCACAGGGCCTACTTCAGGAATTGGAGAAGTTGCTTTCTCCAAGCTTACCCCCTATTTCAATGAAGTTTTTTTATTAGCCCGAAATGAATCGAAAGCCAATAAACTGATACAATCTCTATCATCCTCTGATCAAAAAAAGGTCAGATTTATCTATTGTGACCTTGCTGACATGGCCTCAGTGGTTGCGGCTGCAAAAAGTATCCTTGAAAAAACATCCACTTTGGATGTCTTGATCAATAATGCCGGTGGGATTTTTCAGAACAAAGAAGTAACGAAAGATGGATTTGAGTTGGGGCTTTCAACAAATCATTTAGGCCATTTTCTTTTGACCCATAATTTGATGCCAATCCTTTTAAATTCAAAAGGTGCGAAGGTAATCAATGTAAGTTCAGAAGGACACAGGGCCGCAAAGGTGGATTTTGATGACCTAAATTATGAAAAGAAAAAATTCAGTTCATTTGTTTCCTATGCCAATGTAAAACTTTTCAACATTTTGTTTACCAAATCTTTAGCTGATAAATATGGAGAAAAAGGTTTGAATGCCTATGCGCTACATCCCGGTGTGGTGAAAACCAATTTTGGAAAAGAAACTTCTGGAGTTTTTAGTTTCTTTTGGAAATTGGCCTCTCCTTTTATGATTACTGCCGAGGAAGGTGCCAAAACGACTATTTTTCTTGCAAAAACAAAAATAGATTCATTGAAAAATGGCTATTACTTTAAGAAAAGTAAACCTTTAAAACCATCTTCAGAAGCCAATTCGAAGAAAATGAGGGAAAGGTTATGGAAAGAAAGTGAAGCCTTGCTAAAAAGCTGGCTTTGAATTTAATCCGGTTATTAACAAAAAGGGAGGAAAATTATCCTCCCTTTTTTTATAATTCATCCCAATTCCATTCCTCGTTGATCTGACTCATCGCGTGATGCGCAGTCAAGTCATATTGGCAGGGGACAATTGAAACATAATTGTTTGCTATCGCCCATTCATCATTGTCTTCGCCTTTGTCAAAATTAACAAAGTTACCAGCCATCCAATAGTATTTCCTTCCATTAGGATCAAATCTTTCTGAAAACTCTTCCTGCCATTTGGCATGGGCCTGTCGACATACTTTTACCCCACGAATCGGTTCGTTTCTTTTTGGTGGGAAATTCACATTCAATGCCACTCCTTTTGAAATTCCATTTTCCAAAACTTGTTTGGAAATTTTATATACATATTCTTCGACATGGCTAAAATCAGCTTTTGAAGAATAATCACATAGACTAAATCCAATCGAGGGAAGGCCTTCCAATGCACCTTCAATGGCAGCAGACATTGTCCCAGAGTACAAAACGGATATTGAGGTATTGCTTCCATGGTTAATTCCGCTTACCACAAGATCCGGCTGCCGGTCTTTCATTACATGGTGTTTTGCAAGTTTGACACAATCTGCAGGTGTGCCACTGGATTTGTAAGCGATAACATCTTCAAAAATATCTTCTTCGTAAAGTCTCAGAGTCTCACCGATGGTGATGGCATGTCCCATTCCGGATTGGGGACTGTCAGGTGCCACCACGACTACATCCCCTAGTTTTTTCATTACATTTACCAATACCCTGATGCCTTTGGAAGTAATTCCATCATCATTGGAAACCAAAATCAATGGTTTTTTTGACATAAAAATTATTTTATTTGATTGTAGTAAGCTGTAATTCGCAGCAAATCACCGCGCTGGTCATGAGTAAGCCTGTTTTTTCTCATATAAAGTTCAACTTCATCAGACCTATCATCAAGAATGTCCAACAGTTCCTTTTTCTTTTGGGAATATTTCTGAATTGCTCCGTCTTTGAGAAAATAAAAGTTGAAAGCTAGTCTGTATGCACCTGACAAAGGTGGACCCCAAATCGGATTCATTACCATGGGAGAATACATTCCCATACCCCTATTGTCAGTAGTGATATATTCCCTGCATAATAACACAATGTTGTTACCTTCCGTCAAAATCTCAAAGAATATGGGAGATTCATAGTCGCCCGAAAGGGAATAAGGCAATGAATAGAAGGTCCTGATTCCGCCATATTGTTCATCAAAGATTTCAAACCTTTCCACATTCGACGCACTAAAAGTTTCGATCCCACTGTTTTGGAGTTGAACAAGGTTGTTTTCAAGGTCGTATTTCAAACTCCCCTGAAAAACCTGACCGTTTGTCGTTATGATCTGGCCTTTATGCCATAACTGAGATGGAAACTGACCGCTTTGAGCTTTTGCCGAAAGGTTAAATATTAATAAGAAGACCAATGTAAGTTGTATGTACCTCATCTCATTCAGTAATTGGGTTCAAGTCAATAACGAATCCTAAATTGAATTGGTTGATACAATTTATATTATGTTATGCAAAATATCGAATTTTAAGCCAACAATTGCTTCCACTACTTGACGTTTTTAAGAATGGTATGTCCCATCTTATCTCGTTTTGTGGTCAAATATTTTTCGTTATGAGGATTTGGCGCTATTTCAATGGGAATTTGCTCCACGATTTGTAAACCATATCCAAGAAGACCGACTCTTTTTGTTGGGTTATTGGAAATCAGCCTGATTTTGCTCACACCCAAATCCCTCAAAATCTGTGCACCGACACCGTAATCTCTTTTATCCATCGGTAATCCAAGCGCAAGATTGGCCTGAACGGTATCCATTCCCTGTTCTTGAAGTTTATAGGCCTTTAGTTTATTCAATAATCCGATTCCTCTCCCTTCCTGATTCATGTAAAGGACTATTCCTTTACCTTCTTTTTCCACCATTTCCATGGCTTTGTGAAGCTGGGGGCCACAATCACATCTGCAACTGCCAAAAATATCTCCGGTGATGCAAGAAGAATGTACCCTGACCATAATGGGCTCATCGATAGTCCAAGAGCCTTTTATCAATGCTAGATGAAGGTCATCTGTGTTGGTTTGTCTAAATGCAATCAGGTCAAAATCCCCCAAGCTAGTAGGCAAGTCAACACCTATCTCCCTTTTGATAAGGCTTTCGTTTTTCAACCTGTAGGCAATCAAATCTTTGATAGACACCAATTTGAGATTAAATCGCTTGGCTACTTCAACCAAGTCCGGCAATCTCGCCATGGTACCGTCTTCATTCATAATTTCGACAAGTACGCCCGCGGGAGACAATCCAGCCAATCTCGCAAAATCAATGGCAGCCTCAGTATGACCTGATCTTCTGAGGACTCCTCCCCTTTTTGCTTTCAAAGGAAAAATATGTCCAGGCTTACCCAATTCATCGGGATGAATACTGTCATCAATCAAGGCACGGATGGTTTTGGCTCGGTCGCTGGCAGAAATACCAGTGGTACAGCCATGACCAATCAGGTCAACAGATACGGTAAAGGGAGTTTCAAATGCTGCTGTATTATTTCCGACCATGAGCTGCAAGCCCAATTGGTCGCACCTGTCTTCAATAAGCGGTGCACAGATCAATCCACGGCCATGGGTAGCCATAAAGTTTATGATTTCGGGAGTTACTTTTTCTGCTGCACAGACAAAATCCCCTTCATTTTCCCTGTCTTCATCATCTACAACAATGATTACCTCACCGTTTTTTATTGCTAATACTGCCTCCTCTATTGAATCGAGTTGAATTGAATTTGACATGGTTGATTTTTGAATGCTGAATAATTTGGTGACAAAATTAGTACCCTTTGCTTTACAAAACAGGATTTCACCAATTAAAGTTTGGTCAATAACTGACGACTATTCCTAATTGTCTGTCGATTTCAACTTGGAACTTTTTGAGTTCCATGTAGATTTCTAGCCTTTGGCTAATTACTTCTACATCCAGTTTCTCCTCATCAGCTTCTTTGATTTTATGTTTTGCTTCTTCCAGCAATTTTTTTATTACTTTTTTCTTCAAATGCAAAACATTGTCATAAACAGTCTTGGCCAAGTCATCGGCTTCGTGATGTGTGAAAATCTGAAACCTTGTTTCCCAAAGTGTGGAAAGTTCATATTTTCTTGTAATCAGATGAATAACCTCGTTTTTTACCTCATGGTCACCGAAGTTCAAAAAATATTCAGGTTGGGGTAATATGCCTTCTGACAAAGCATTTTTATAAATAGTGAGAATTTTATTAAAAACTGCTGTCTCGAAGTTGAGTTCGGATGTCTCCTGAAGCAGGTATTCACAAACCCTTGTTTCCTCAGAAACCATTTCAAAACCGTAACTGACCAAAAGGCGCATCATTTCCCTTTCCTGAATATAAATAAGCGAAGAGGAAGACGCAGGCGTTTCTTTGGTGGGAAGTAAGTCTTCAAAATTGGTTTCTTGTTCCGAATCCCTTTGTTCACGGAAGTGTTTTTCCTTTTCAGTCTTGACAAAGATCTTATTCAATTCGGTCTGAATGATGTCTTCATCTATATCGAGAAGATTTGCAGACTGTTTGATATAGACAGACCTGATGATCGGATCCGGAATTTTCCCCAAGCTACTTACAACCTGTTTTATGAGATCTGCTTGCTTGATGGGATCTTTAGCAGCTTCCTCGGCATAAAGACCGATTTTGAAGGCAATAAAATCCTGTGCCTTTTCCTCAAGATATTCTTTGAAAATGTTTGATCCGACTTTTCTGGAATAACTGTCAGGATCTTCACCCTGCGGAAACACCACAGCTTTGACATTCAAGCCCCCTTCCAAAATCATATCAATCCCCCGGAGAGAAGCTTTGATGCCTGCAGCGTCTCCGTCATAGAGGACGGTGATGTTATCTGTAAACCGTTTGATCAGTTTGATCTGATTTTCGGTAAGGGAAGTACCTGAAGAAGCCACCACGTTTTCTATGCCTGCAAGATGCATCGAAACCACATCTGTGTAGCCTTCTACGAGGTAGCAGTTATCTTTTTCCCGGATGGATTTCTTGGCTTGGAAGATTCCGTAAAGGATATCACTTTTGTGGTAAACCTCTGTTTCAGGGGAATTGATGTATTTGGGTTGCTTTTTATCCTGCGTCAGGATTCTAGCGCCAAATCCGATCGGTTTTCCTCCAAGGTTGTGGATAGTAAAAGTCACCCTTCCTCTAAACCTGTCATAAAGTCTTTCAGGTTCTCCTTCTTTTTGAAGAATCAAACCCGCTTTCAGCAAGATATCTTCAGAATGGCCTGCTTCCTTAGCAGTTTTGAGCAAATTGTCCCATCCGTCCAAAGCATACCCCAAATCAAATTTTTCAATAATAGAAGGGTTGAATCCCCTTTCCTTGAAGTAACTCAGACCGATTGCTTTCCCCTCTTCCTTTTGAAGGTTTTGTACAAAAAATTCCTTGGCAAAATTCAAAGCAATATATAAGCTTTCCTTTTCATTAAATGCCTGAACAGCCTCTGGAGTAACTTGCTTGTCCTCCTCGATTTCTATACCGTATTTCTGCGCCAATTGCCGGATAGCCTCATTGAAACCTATTCCTTCAATATCCATTACAAATTGGATAGGATCCCCTGCCTTTCCGCAGCCAAAACATTTATATATCTGCTTGGCAGGTGAGACAGAGAATGAAGGAGTACTCTCATTATGAAAAGGACAACAAGCCCAAAGATTTTGCCCCTTTTTTTTCAATGGCACATAATCATTGACCACCTCCTCGATGTCCACCCTTTCCCTGACCTTGTCTGTGGTATTTCTGCTTATCACTTATTTTTAAATTTTGGGAATCAAAGATAAAAAGTATTCCATCAAAAACAGGACAGATTAAATACGAAACTTATTGCTAGGGAAGAAAGTTAATGATTTTGAAATATTTCGTGCTTGATGTATCATATAGGTTTTTCAATTGCTATAATTATAGCCTATTTTGCAGTCGGGTTTACCTCATTAAAAAATGAAAATAGAAAAAAACGACATTCTTAAAGCGCTTTCCAAGGTACAGGATCCTGATTTAAAAAAGGATTTGGTGACATTGGGAATGATTCAGAATCTTGATGTGGCAGAAAATAAAATCAGTTTTAAGGTAGTGCTCACTACCCCTGCTTGTCCGCTCAAAGAAGTTATCAAAAATAATTGCATAGAAGTCTTGGAAGAGACATTTGGAAGGAATATCGTTTTGGATATTCACATGACTTCCAATGTGACGAGCAGTAGGGCAAATGCTCCTTTGCTGCCACAGGTAAAAAACATAATTGCCATTGCCTCAGGCAAAGGTGGGGTCGGAAAATCCACTACTGCTTCTAATCTAGCGGTCGCACTTGCAAAAATGGGAGCTAAAGTTGGATTGATAGATGCTGACATTTCAGGTCCTTCGATCCCTATTATGTTCAATGTAGAAGCCGAGCAACCGTCAGTAAAACAGGTAGAAGGAAAAAACATCATCATACCCATAGAACAATATGGTGTCAAATTGATGTCCATTGGTTTCTTGACTCCTGCTGACTCAGCGGTGGTTTGGCGGGGACCAATGGCTAGTTCTGCCTTGAAGCAATTTATAGGCGATGTGGAATGGGGTGATTTGGATTACCTGCTTATCGATTTGCCACCGGGTACCTCTGACATTCACCTGACTATGGTCCAGACAGTTCCTGTCACCGGGGTGGTCATTGTCACTACTCCACAAAAAGTGGCTTTAGGGGATGCAACAAAAGGTTTGACTATGTTTAGACAGCCCCAAATAAACGTTCCCATCTTAGGTGTTGTGGAAAATATGGCCTATTTTTCGCCAGAGGAATTGCCTGAAAACAAGTATTACTTGTTTGGCAAAGAGGGAGGAAAAAGACTTGCAGAGAGATTTGATGTTCCTCTGCTTGGTGAAATCCCGATCGTTCAAAGCATCCGGGAAAGCGGCGATTCTGGATTTCCTGCCGTATTGAAATCAGGAATTACCGAAAAAGCCTTCTCAGCATTGGCAGAGGCAGTAGCCAGACAGGTTGCCATAAGGAATGCTGAAAAAAATAAAACTGAAGTTGTACAAGTAAATTAAAAAAATAAATGAGTTTACCTCTTAGTGAAAGAATTGAAGCAGCATTGGACAGCATCAGGCCATATTTGGAGGCTGATGGAGGAAATGTAAGAATTGTGGAAGTTACAGATGATTTTATTCTGAGATTAGAATTGACCGGAACCTGTAGTTCCTGCCCAATGTCAACCATGACCCTAAAGGCCGGCGTTGAAGAAGCAATCAAAAGGTCAGTTCCTGAGATTACCAAGGTTGAAGCTGTAAATGTTTTAGTTGCTTAATTTAACACGGATGAAATTAAAGTCTTTTGGTAAAGGAATAAGATATGCCTTATTCCTTTTGTTTTCCCTGACAAATCTCAAAGTTGAGGCCCAGAATTTTTTTGGCCAACCCTATCAGCATATTCATGATGAGAAATGTGCACATGTGCTCATGGAAAAAATGCAAGAGGATAAGCTGGGTATTTATGGCAGCAGAGAGTATTTCGAATCATGGATTACAAAAGAAATCAACCAAAAGAAGAAAAATTTTAACCCCCAACAAAGAGTACAGGCAGAAAAAAGGGTAATACCTGTGGTTGTACATGTCCTTCACAACGGTACCCCAGAAGGAGCATCCACAAATATTCCATTTTCTCAGATTGAAAGCCAGATTCGTATTTTGAATGAGGACTTCAGAAGACTCAATGCAGATACGATTTTTACTCCCGAAGAATTTTTGGGGGTTGTTGCAGATGCAAATGTTGAATTTGTCTTGGCCAAACAAGATCCTAATGGTTTGCCTACTACAGGGGTTGTCAGGGTTTTGAGTCCTAAGACCTCATTTAATCCAAACAGTTCAAGTGATGTCGAATTGATAAGCCAGACGTCTCTTTGGCCACCTGAAGATTATCTTAACATTTGGGTAGTAACTTTAGTGTCTCCGTTTATAGGTTATGCTTCATTTCCGGTTTCGAACTTACCCGGACTCAACTTTCCTCCCAATTCAAGAGAAACTGACGGTGTAACCATAGATTACCGTTATTTTGGAGAAGGGGGTAATGCTGTCTCAGGTTCAAAAGGACGGACTACAACCCATGAAGTCGGACATTTTTTCGGATTGCGTCATATTTGGGGAGATGGAGATTGTTCTGTTGACGACTTTGTGGAAGATACACCCCTCCAAAGTGGCTCAAACAATGCTTGTAGAACTTCAAATCCAAGATTTACCTGTAATACTAGAGACCTTGTGGAAAACTACATGGACTATACTCCGGACAACTGCATGAATAACTTCACTTTTGGTCAAGTCGCAAGAATGGATGTTGTCTTGGCAGAAAGTCCAAGAAGGGCCTCCCTGGTAAATGGTAGAGGGACTATTGCTCCTGAGCTCTTTTCAAGTGACCTCGCTTTACAAAAGATAGTGGAACCTCAGGACTTAATTTGTGATTTGAACCTGACCCCGGTTTTGGAAATTTTGAATAGAGGTAGTAATGTGATTACTTCTGCGACGATAGAAATTAGAAACAACGGAACACTTCTACAATCAAAGAACTTTAATTTAAACTTGAATACAGGTCAAGAAACTACTGTATCTTTTGACCCGATCAGTTTAAATTCTTCAGGAAATAATTTTGTCGCCACGATAAGACTTGTAAACGGTACCGCAGATCAAAACCCTTCAAATAATACGATTCAATCGAGTCCAAGCATTCAACCCGTTGTTCCACTTCCATACGCATTCAGTTTTGATGATATCGGAAATAAGTGGGTAATCGATAATCCTGATGGTTTATTTACTTGGCAAGCAACCCAAGTGGTGTTAGACGGACAAGCTGAACAGGCATTGTTTATCAGGAATTATGAATATGAGGCATTCGGAGAATTGGATTATTTCATATCTCCTCAGATAGATCTCAGTACTTTCCAAAATGCACAGTTAACGTTCAATATGGCCTATGGTCCATTCAACAACAACTCGTTTGGGGATTACTTGTTGGTAGCGGTATCTACAGATTGCGGCAATACATTCGATATCATAAATGCTCCTTATGATAAGGATTTTAATTTCCTTCGCACTTCGACACCTACCCTTGATGAATTTATACCTACTAGTAATTCCCAGTTCAGAAGGGAAATTGTCAACTTAAGTCAATTTGCAGGTTTTGGAAATGTCCGTGTGGCATTTATCGGAAGAAATGGCTTCGGAAATAATCTATACATAAAAGATATAGAAATCCTCCAAGAGGAGACCTTCAAGTATGACCTTAAGCTCGAAGAATTGATCAGTCCAACACCAATTGGATCCAATAATCATGAAAGTGAAGTGATTTCTGTAACCAATACCGGAAATCTACCTATTTCGGGATTTATATTCAGGAGGATTTCAGGTGGATCAAACCAAGGTTTCATTGCAAGAGCAGAACCATTGGCTGCAGGAGAAACAGCCAACATAAACCTTCCAAAATCGACCAGCCTAGGAATCAACACTTTATCTTATACAATACTATTTCCAAATTTTGACCAAAATGCTCGGGAAGAAATTACTTTAAGTCGATTTGTCCACATGGATACCGAAAAAACAAGGGCTCCCTTAAGACAAAACTTCAACGGAACTTCTACCATTGGGCCATGGATCAGCATCAATCCTGAAAACCAGTTTCCTTCTTGGATTATTTCTCCCCTTCAATCAGGAAGCATAGGGAGCAATGTCAGTAAGGTAGAAATCACACCAACAGAAAATAGCTTCTGGTTGGGTTCTCCAATATTGGATCTGTCAATCAGTCCTCAAGCAAGTGTTTTCTTTGACAGGGCTGCTGGTATTGTGAATCCAAATACAGTGTTAAAAGTAATGGCAAGCGATAATGGCGGAGATACTTACACTGAAGTATACAGAAAAACAGGTGCGGAAATAACGACCGTTCAAGCCGCAAATGCAAATCCAAACAATGCTTCTGAATTTGTAAGGGACTTCGTGGATTTGACACCTTTTGCCGGTACAAACAAGAAAAATTCAAGAATAGCTTTCGTAATTGAAAACAGTGATGAGGAAAGCAGTTCGGTTTACCTAGATAATATTGAGCTATTTATATCAGCAAACCCTGAACCTGTAGTACCTGAACTTGGGGAAATTTCCCTTTATCCAAACCCTGCAGTAGAATACTTCAATGTTGCTTTCAATTTTGCAAATTATGAATCGGTAAACATCCAGATATTCTCCTCTACAGGTGCCCTTCTGCATGATGTGGATTACGCCAATACCTTGAACCAAACTTATACTTTTGCTTCCCAGCAATTTTCAAAAGGGTTGTTTATCGTGAAGATCACAAGTAGATCAGTATCGGAAACCAGAAAACTATTTATTCAATAAACCTTAAACCCTTCCGTTCAAAATTCGGAAAAGATAATTGTATAGATGGTTCAATTGATGAATCTCGTTTTCGATTCAGAAAAACAAAAAATGACACATCTAAGAAAAAAGTCGAGTTACCTGGTTTTGGGTATTCGACTTTTTTCTTTTGGGATTACCTGCCGATAAAGACTCGAATTGATGATATTTGTTGTTTAGAAAGCAAATATAATTTTACCTTTATACGTTAGCATAAAGATTACATCTGATTCATGGGGAATACAAAAGACTCAATTAAGAAAATTGCCATCCACCTAGGTTTGGTTTTCCTGACCATTACAATTCTATCCTTTATTTTTCTGAAGATTTACCTTCCTTCATACACCAATCATGGACAGACTGTGACTGTTCCTAATCTAGAAGGATTTGAGGTAGGAGAACTAGAGAAATTTCTTTCAGATAGAGATCTTACTTATGAAGTAAATATTGATAGCGGTTATAGCGTAGAAGCCAAACCTTTCTCTGTACTTAAGCAAAATCCCGGTCCTGACAGCAAAGTCAAAAAAGGCAGGAAGATCTATGTCACCCTCAATGCCCGAAATGCACCATTGATAAAAATGCCAAATCTGGTAAACAGCCTTTTGAAAAATGCCCAGGAAATTCTTGGAAATATAGGTTTGGTCCGTGGGGAAATCATCTATGTACCTGATATCGGGATCAACGTAGTTTTGGAACAAAAATATAGAGGTAGAAACATAGACGAAGGTTTTGAAATCCCAAAAGGATCTCAAATTGACTTGGTTGTTGGAGATGGTTTAGGAAACCAAATCCTGGAAGTACCGTCTCTGACTGGTCTGGATGAAATAGACGCAGAGTTTTTGATCATCGGATCAGGTTTAAGAATGGGTAATATCAACTATGTCGAAACCGACAGTGTTGCTCCAGGAATTATTATAAGGCAAATGCCTCCTGCGGGAGTATCAGTCAAAACCGGTGAACCCATAGAAATCTGGATTTCTGAAGGAAAAAAAGGAACAAACAATTTTTAAATGGGATTATTGAAACCAATATTTCTTCAAATTTTTATTCTGGTACTTATATTAAGTCCTTACTCTTCCATTGCCCAGTTTCAACAGCTTCCAACCCCGATTCAAGCACCACAAAAATCTGATTCCTTTGCAAATAAAAGAATCAAAGCTGAGAGGCTAACGCTTCCATTTTGGGATGATTTTTCAGGCCCCCAATTGGATACAAACAAATGGATCAGTGAAGGCGCAACCCAGTCAACAACAGTTGCCAATGCCGCTCCGACAATAGGAACCTTGCTTCTAGATGGAATAGACGAAGCAGGCAGGCCTTATTCGACAGTACAGTTTGAACAAGGACTGACTGATAAAATCACTTCATTTCCTATCGATTTATCCGGATTAAGCACTTCGGAGGCAAATTCTGTTTATTTAAGTTTTTTTTGGCAGCCGGGTGGAAAAGCAGAAATGCCCGATCCGAATGATTTTCTTTCCCTTCAATTTTTGGATCAAGATAGCTTATGGGTCAATGTCTGGGAAAAATCAGGAGGGCTTACCGCAGAAGAATTTTTCTTTACCCAGGAGACCATCAAGGTCCTTCCTAAATTCTTACATGATAAATTCCAATTCAGGTTTCAGATCCAGGGCAGAAGTTCCGGCCCATTTGACAGTTGGATTTTGGATTATGTATTCCTCCATAAAAACCGAACTGAGACCGATCTATCATTTCCGGATAGAGCGCTTACACTTTCTAATTCAAGGCCATTCGAAAAATATTCTGCCATTCCACTTTTTATTTTACAAAAAGACCAGGATACATTTTGGAATACAACTTCAAACGAATTCAAAAATCTTGACAATGGTTTCAGAGCAATGGAATACACATTTGAAATCCGTGAAAAAGCTAATCAGAATGTAGTCAAGACGATCAACAGCAACACTCCATTCAATCCTGTACCTGTAGGGCAAGAAAGAAGAACATTCGGAAGCAATACCATTTCTAATGTTCCACTACCTGATGAAGAAATGGATTATGAACTTATCAGCTACTTGGTGACAGGTGATGGCTTATTGAATGGTGTTGAAAATGGGATACCAATCACCTATCCTGAAGTGGATTTCAGGATCAATGACACAGTCAGAACAACACTTCCTATTCGCGATTTTTTGGCTTATGATGATGGAAGCGTGGATTATTCTGCAGGAATCAATCAAAGATCAGGAATGCTTGCTGTAAGGTACGAGGTAAGCAGTACTGTTTATTTAAAAGGTATCAGCATCAACTTTACAAACTTCACCCAATTGGGGGGAGTTATAGACCTGATGGTTTGGAAGGAACTGGAAGAAGAACCTATCTTCAAAAAAGAAGTATTTATCCCAACAAAAACTTCCCTGAATGAATTTGCCTACTTTGAAGTAGATCAAAATGTAGCAATCGATGGTTCATTTTATATTGGGTTTACCCAATTTACAAATGACTTCCTATACGTGGGATTAGACAAAACATATGATAATGGTGGTGAGATATTTTTTAATGCCACCGGATCTTGGGTTCAGAATGAGACAGTCGAAGGTTCTCTTATGATCAGGGCTCATCTATTGGGAACACCCCCCTTTGAAAGTGAGTCAGAGGCTTCAGTTCCTTTAAAAATTTACCCCAATCCTGTGGTAGGTTCATTATTGATAGAAGGCAAAGTGGATACCATCAATGTATATGATCCAATGGGAAGAAATATTATACTTCCCATATCAGATTATGATAAAGGGAAAAATGTTAATTTTGAGGGAATGCAAAGCGGTATATATGTAGTCAAAACCACCATTGGGAAAGAACAAAAGTCATTTAGAATACTGGTAAAATAAATAAATCATGGAAGATATTACTGTAGAAGAGCTAAAAAAGAAATTGGATGACAAAGAAGACTTTGTATTTATAGATGTCAGAGAAGAATGGGAATATGAAGAAGATAACCTTGGGGCACTCAATATTCCAATGGGGCAATTGGCACATCAACTTAATGAAATCAAAGATTTCAAGGATAAAGAAATTGTAATGCAATGCAGATCAGGAGCAAGAAGTGGGAATGCAAAAAGATTCCTTGAAACCCAAGGATTTAATAAAGTTAGGAACTTGCTTGGCGGAATACTTGCATACCGTGAAATGGAAGAAAACCTTTGATCATTCAAAAAAATCCTAAAAAAAGGATCTCAAATGAAACAGTCACTTAGACTGTTTTTTTTTTGTCAAAATTTAACCTTAAGGTCTGACTTTTATTGATTTCATTTTTATTGAATAGGTCTAAGTTTATGGATTCTTTGTACTCAGCAATAATTATAATATATTCAGCCACAAACATAATTACCACCATGTCAAAAAGGAAAACACTATTGTTGGCACTATCGGCACTTGCATTTCAAGTACAGGCCCAAAAAAGCAGCATTGAAAAAGAGTTTAACGAAAAGGAAGCCATTTCCCATTTCAGGTATTTGGCATCAGATGAATTAATGGGAAGGGACCCAATTCGACCTGAAATAGACGCTGCAGCAAGATATATTTCAGAGCAGTTTTGGAAATACGGCGCACATCAAATTGAAGGTGCCAATGGATATTACCAAAATATTCCTTTTAGATTATCCTCTCCCCCATCAAAAGGAACTGTTTCCTTGGGGAAGAATATTTTTGAACAAGGAGATGGACTTTTGGTATTAGATGGTCCATCTTTATCCGGTAAATTTGGATTGGTAGTAGTCGGATATGGACAGGAGGCTGATTTTGAAGGTAAAGATGTCAAAGGAAAAATTGTGGTGACCAATGTAGGAGCACCCAACAGATTAAGTCCTGCAGATCTATTCAGTGCAGGAAGAGACAAAATTGCTTTGGCAAAATCAAAAGGTGCCATCGCCTTAATTGAAATGTATAATGTCCCCTCTGTACCTTGGAATCTTGTTGCCAACTATCTGAACAGACCGCAATTGACAGTAGATAATTCCAAAGGGGAAGAAACTATTCCTTATATATGGTTGAAAGATTTAAACAATGAATCAATCAATGCAATTGGGAAAGGAGAGTATTCGACAACAGAAGTCCAAATACAAGGAAAAATCAATAGAAAAATCACAGGAAAAAATGTGGTTGCCATAATTGAAGGGACAGATCCAAAGCTTAAAAATGAGTATATCATGCTTTCTGCACATTATGACCATGTCGGTGTGGGAAAACCCAATGCAGAAGGGGATTCCATATATAACGGCGCAAGGGATAATGCAGTAGGAACGGTGGCCGTAATCAATGCTGCAAAATACTTTGCAAAAAACCCTCCCAAGCGGTCAATATTACTTTGTGCATGGACAGCTGAGGAAAAGGGCTTATTGGGCTCTGCATATTTCTCTGAAAATCCTTTAATCCCGCTTAATCAAATTATTTTCAACCTAAATATTGACAATGGTGGATACAATGATACATCCATCATAACTGTTATTGGATTGGGCAGAACTTCAGCCGATCCATTAATCGAAGTCGCAGCTACAGAATTCGGACTGAAAGCTACCACAGATCCTTCTCCTGAACAGGGATTATATGACAGGTCGGATAATGTGAATTTTGCCAGAAAGGGTATCCCTGCTCCAACTTTCAGTTTGGGTTTTACAGCTTTTGATGATGAAATCAATAAATATTACCACCAGCCGGGAGACCAAGTCGATAACTTTGACTTAGACTATGCTTTGCTTTATTGGAAGTCCTATATTTTGGCTGCACAAAACATAGCTAATTGGAACGAGAGACCTGTCTGGAAGTCTGGCGATAAATATGAGGCTGTCAGCAAAGAATTGTATAAAAAGGAATAATTAAATTCCTTACACCGAAATATTTTGAATTTAAATTGGCTGCCGAAAAATTCGGTGGCCAATTTTTTTTACTTTTTTTCCTTTTCTGATTTTTATTGAAAAAATGACTTTAAAGTCATTTTTTCCATTTTATAAATCTCAAATTCTACATTTCGGAAATCAAAAACAGCCAAATTTCAATTTAAATGCACTTTTTTGGTGATTCAGAGATTTTTGAATAATAATTTTTTAGCATTTTAGGCTAGAGTGATTTAATAACAAACACACATAAAAATCATTTTTAAATGTTAAAAAATGCATTTTGTAAAATTATTTTTAAAATAAATTTGGATGTGAAATACATTTTATACTATATTTACATCATAATAATGTATTTGAATCCTTTCATAACGATTTAGATCATTTTTAAAAACTCTAAACAAATAATCTTCTCGCAATCAGGTCACCCGGCCGTAAACTTTAAAAGTTATGAAAACAACATTTAGATTACTCGCAATCATTTTATTGGTTTCTTCTTTGAATTTTTCTGAATCAACCGCACAACAATTACCTCAGTTTAGCCAATACATTTTTAATGGACTGCATATCAACCCAGCATATGCCGGATATAAAAATGAAGGATATGTCCAAAGCACTTATAGAAGTCAGTGGGTTGGCTTCGAAGGCGCACCCGAAACATTCACTTTAACTGCAGATTTTAGTGCCAATGAAGGCATGATGGGTTTTGGAGCTACTGTTTTATCGGACAAAATCGGCCCGACCAAGACCACTTCTGCTATGTTGACTTATGCTTACAGGATACAGACAGGAAGAGAATCATTCTTTGGCTTAGGAGCCAGTGCAGGTATAGGCCAATACAGTATTAATGGAGATATGCTTAAAGCACTTCACGATAATGATCCTGAAATTCCTACAGGCACGATAAATATGATGACGCCAAATGCAAATCTTGGCTTGTTTTTCCACAACAATAAATTTTATGCAGGACTTAGTGCCTACAACCTAATAGGAAAGGGTTCCTTAGAAAAAGAAGACATCGCCTTAGCTTATCATGACATTCACTTCTACCTTACTGCCGGCGCTTTGTTGGATGTTTCTCAGAACGTAAAATTCAAACCATCTTTCCTTGTCAAGCAAGTAAAAGGATCACCTACCACTTATGATTTGAATGGCATGATGCTTTTTATGGATAGACTTTGGTTAGGAGCTTCTTACAGATCAAATCTAAATATCATGAGTGAAAATCCGGAAGCGGGTTCCTTAAGCAAAAGAAATGCAGTTGCCTTTATAGGTGAGATCTTCGCCACTCCAAACCTTAGAATTGGATACGCTTATGACCAAAATCTTAACGTACTTCAAAACATGAGAGCTAACTCACATGAAATCTCTGTCGGATACTACCTTTCAGCAAGAAAAGTTACCATGAAAAACCCCAGATGGTTTTAATAACTCTCAATTAACGGGAGTAAATCCCGAAAGAAATTAAATTTTGTTGCACTTTTTAATGTTTAGAGTCTATTTATCAAAAAGGCTGCTTGGGACTAATCCTCTTACAGGTAGCTTTTTTTTGTTTTAACCACCGAACACTTTTTGAAGAACCATAATTGGAAATATTCATTTCAATTATGGAAAAAATGCTCTCTTTAGGTAAAAAGGCTTTTAAACTACATGATTGGTTTAACGAAAATCCGAATAAAAAAGTAAATAAAGCGCACAATTTTGCTTTGTAAAACACAAGTTTTCTTTTTCTCAATAAAATTGAAACTTTTGAATTGAAGTTAAGATCAACAAATCACCCTATTCTTAAGATTTTGACTTTCCAAAGGTTTTTAGTAGTTGTTATTCAATTTTAAAGCTTTACAAAAACACCCATTTGTAAATCTTAATCTTTTAACCTAGCCAAAGCCTTAATAAAATATAAGGCAGAAAGCTTAGCACTAATTACTCGGAAATCAGATTCCACTTAGGTTTTGATTTTTGAAAATAATTTTCGGTGAGCAATCACCACACTCTTCAATTAATAGTAGTAATTATGAGAAAATTCAAAACTACTATAGCCTATTTGGCTATATTTTTCGTTTGGTTGTTGGGGATAATCCCCACAGAAACTCATGCACAGAACCAGCCAAATCTCATAGACTTGAGAGGCTGTGGAAGCTCATGTTCGTCAAATAATTTTACCATCAAGCAGGTTTATCTGAGTGATGCTTCAGGGGTACCTTTGTCAGATTCCTTCGCCACTTGTACTCCAGGTGTTCAACAAACCGCTTATATTTCTATCGTTTACAATTCGAACTCTGGATCAAGTACAAGTAATACCCGACTTTTTGCTGACTTATCTATCGGAGGATCGACTCAGTTCATAAATATTTGGCTGGGCGTCCTACCATCTGCAAAATCAGGAGACAAAATCGTCACCCTTAACCATTCATTTACTTGGTCATGTGGTGCACAAGTAAAGTTACTAAACCCACTTTTGGCTTGGACTACTTCAGGTTCAGCAAATCTTTTTTCAAGTTATCAATGTAATGACTATCCAAGTGCTCAATGTCAATTTGGATCTGACATAACAGTAGACGCTCCATTAGCTGTGCAGTTTGATTATACAGCCTGTACACAAAACGGTTCGACTAGTGTAAAATTCATATCTACCACAAATGGAGGTAGCGTACCCTACCGTTACAACTGGACTTTTGGTCCAAATGCAAGTCCGTCCACTTCTACTTTGGCTGATCCAACCGTTACCTATTCTTCAAACGGTACTGCCACTTTGGTTGTCACAGATTCAAAGGGAGTCACCAATACTTTTACAAAAACCATTACGCCACCAAGTGAATTGGCTATTTCCTCATCGGTGAGTCAACCTACTCCCGGGACCAATAATGGATCTATTTCATTGACGGTCAATGGTGGCACAGGTACAAAAACAGTAACATGGAACGATGGAACAACGGGATTAAACCGAACCAATTTACCTGCCGGAACATATATAGCTACTGTTACAGATGAATTTAACTGTCAAAAGACAGAAACTTTCATCATGACATCGCCTTTACCAAATATCAGTCTCATCAAATCAGGCCTCTATGTAGATTTAAATGGAGACGGTATACAAAATGTTGGAGACAGAATTAATTACACATTCTTGGTTACCAATACCGGGAATTTTCCACTTTCAAATGTAACGGTAACAGATCCGACTATTACCCTTAATGGATCTGCCTTTTCTTTAGCTGTTGGAGCTTCCAATAATACTGGTTTTACAGGATTTTATGATATAAAACAGGAAGACATAGATGCGGGATTTTTTACAAACAATGCATCAGTTTTTGCTTCCGCGGGCAATATTAATGTCTCAGCAACTGATTCTCATACTGAAACACTCATCCAGGCCCCCAATTTATTGGTGACAAAAACCCAGATTGGTGGCCCTAATCCGGTTACCGCAGCCGGCCAAAAACTTGATTATGAAATCACTGTCACCAATACGGGAAATATCAGTGTTACAAATTTAACTACCACGGATTTTTTACCTGGAACCACTTCGGGAATCAATCTCACAGTTTTGAGCGGAGATGTTACAGAACCAGGTATCCTGAACGTAGATGAAACATGGGTTTACAATGTTTCTTATACTGTAACACAGGCAGTTTTTGACCTTGGAGACAATCTTATAAATGTGGTCAATGTCACAAGCAATCAAGTTCCAGGGCCGGTTGTTGCTTCAGCAATCACCCCAGTAACGATCAGCCCGGCACTTTCCATCACCAAGACAGCAACCGAGTCAACCTTTGCCGCTGTCGGAGATGTATTGAACTACACCATCGTAGTGACCAACACAGGTAACGTTACTTTGAGCAATGTGGCTGTAAGCGATCCTTTGACAGGTTTGAATGTTTCTATTCCAAGCCTTGCTCCGGGTGCGGTTGAATCAATCCCGACTTCTTATACCGTAACACAATCGGATATCGATGCAGGAAAAGTGGACAATACCGCTTCGGCTGTTGTCGGAGCAGTAAATGTTTCCGCTTCCGAGTCTGTACCTGCAACCCAAAGCCCTGCGCTTTCCATTACTAAAACAGCAACCGAGTCAAACTTTGCCGCTGTCGGTGAGGTATTGAATTACACCATTGTTGTGACCAACACGGGTAACGTCACTTTGAGCAATATTGCTGTAAGCGATCCATTGACAGGTTTGAACACCTCTATTCCAAGTCTTGCTCCTGGATCAAGTGAATCCATTCCGACATCTTATACTGTAACACAGGCTGATATCGATGCGGGAAAAGTTGACAACACCGCTTCTGCAGCTATAGGTACAGTGAATGTTTCCGCTTCCGAGTCAGTTTCCGCAACACAAAGCCCTGCGCTTTCCATTACCAAGACAGCAACTGAGTCAACCTTTGCCGCTGTCGGTGATGTATTGAACTACACCATTGTTGTGACCAATACTGGTAACGTGACTTTGAGCAATGTTGCAGTTTCAGATCCTTTGACAGGATTGAATGTTTCTATTCCAAGTCTTGCACCATTGGCTTCTGAATCAATCGCTACTTCTTATACAGTCACCCAAAGTGATATTGATGCAGGAAAAGTCGACAACACAGCTTCCGCTGCTGTCGGTGCCGTCAATGTATCAGCTTCCGAGTCGGTTTCCGCAACACAGAGCCCTGCCCTATCCATCACCAAAACAGCAACTGAATCAAGCTTTGCCGCTGTGGGCGATGTATTGAACTATACCATTGTCGTGACCAACACGGGTAACGTGACTTTAAGCAATGTTGCTGTAAGCGATCCTTTGACAGGATTGAACACTTCTATTCCAAGTCTTGCACCTGGATCAAGTGAATCCATTCCGACATCTTATACTGTAACACAGGCTGATATCGATGCGGGAAAAGTTGACAACACCGCTTCTGCAGCTGTAGGTACAGTGAATGTTTCCGCTTCCGAGTCGGTTTCCGCAACACAGAACCCTGCGCTTTCCATTACCAAGACAGCAACTGAGTCAACCTTTGCCGCTGTCGGAGATGTACTGAACTATACCATTGTCGTGACCAATACAGGTAACGTGACTTTGAGCAATGTTGCAGTTTCAGATCCTTTGACAGGATTGAATGTTTCTATTCCAAGTCTTGCACCATTGGCTTCTGAATCAATCGCTACTTCTTATATAGTCATTCAAAGTGACATCGATTTAGGAAAAGTGGACAACACCGCTTCGGCTGCTGTAGGTGCAGTCAATGTCTCTGCTTCCGAGTCTGTAACTGCAACACAAAGCCCTGCGCTTTCCATCACCAAGACAGCAACCGAGTCAACCTTTGCCGCTGTCGGAGATGTATTGAACTACACCATCGTAGTGACCAACACAGGTAACGTTACTTTGAGCAATGTTGCAGTTTCAGATCCTTTGACAGGATTGAATGTTTCTATTCCAAGTCTTGCACCATTGGCCTCTGAGTCAATCCCGACTTCTTATACAGTCACCCAAAGTGACATCGATGCAGGAAAAGTGGACAACACAGCTTCCGCTGCTGTCGGTGCTGTCAATGTATCAGCTTCCGAGTCGGTTTCCGCAACACAGAGCCCTGCCCTATCCATCACCAAAACAGCAACTGAGTCAACTTTTGCCGCTGTCGGAGATGTACTGAACTATACCATTGTCGTGACCAATACAGGTAACGTGACTTTGAGCAATGTTGCAGTTTCAGATCCTTTGACAGGATTGAATGTTTCTATTCCAAGTCTTGCACCATTGGCTTCTGAATCAATCGCTACTTCTTATATAGTCATTCAAAGTGACATCGATTTAGGAAAAGTGGACAACACCGCTTCGGCTGCTGTAGGTGCAGTCAATGTCCCTGCTTCCGAGTCTGTAACTGCAACACAAAGCCCTGCGCTTTCCATCACCAAAACAGCTACTGAATCAAGCTTTGCCGCTGTCGGAGATGTACTGAACTATACCATTGTCGTGACCAATACAGGTAACGTGACTTTGAGCAATGTTGCAGTTTCAGATCCTTTGACAGGATTGAATGTTTCTATTCCAAGTCTTGCACCATTGGCCTCTGAGTCAATCCCGACTTCTTATACAGTCACCCAAAGTGACATCGATGCAGGAAAAGTGGACAACACAGCTTCCGCTGCTGTCGGTGCTGTCAATGTATCAGCTTCCGAGTCGGTTTCCGCAACACAAAGCCCTGCCCTATCCATCACCAAAACAGCAACTGAGTCAACCTTTGCCACTGTAGGCGATGTATTGAATTACACCATTGTCGTGACCAACACGGGTAACGTGACTTTAAGCAATGTTGCTGTAAGCGATCCTTTGACAGGATTGAACACTTCTATTCCAAGTCTTGCACCTGGATCAAGTGAATCCATTCCGACATCTTATACTGTAACACAGGCTGATATCGATGCGGGAAAAGTGGACAACACCGCTTCGGCTGCTGTCGGTGCAGTCAATGTCTCTGCTTCCGAGTCTGTAACTGCAACACAAAGCCCTGCGCTTTCCATTACCAAGACAGCAACTGAGTCAACCTTTGCCGCTGTCGGAGATGTACTGAACTATACCATTGTCGTGACCAACACGGGTAACGTGACTTTGAGCAATGTTGCTGTAAGTGATCCTTTGACAGGTTTGAATACAACAATTGCTTCCTTGGCGCCTTTGGCCTCTGAGTCAATAACGACTTCTTATACAGTAACACAATCGGATATCGATGCAGGAAAAGTCGACAACACAGCTTCCGCTGCTGTCGGTGCTGTCAATGTATCAGCTTCGGAGTCGGTTTCTGCAACACAATTACCTGCCCTATCAATCACCAAAACGGCCACTGAGTCAACCTTTGCCGCTGTCGGGGATGTATTGAACTACACCATTGTTGTGACCAATACAGGAAACGTGACTTTGAGCAATGTTGCAGTTTCAGATCCTTTGACAGGTTTGAACGTTTCTATTCCAAGCCTTGCTCCGGGTGCGGTTGAATCAATCCCGACTTCTTATACCGTAACACAATCGGATATCGATGCAGGAAAAGTGGACAATACTGCTTCGGCTTCTGTTGGTGCTGTCAATGTATCCGCTTCGGAATCTGTTTCCGCAACACAAAGCCCTGCGCTTTCAATCACCAAGACTGCGACTGAGTCAACCTTTGCAGCCGTAGGAGATGTATTGAACTATACCATTGTCGTGACCAACACGGGTAACGTGACTTTGAGCAATTTTGCTGTAAGCGATCCTTTGACAGGATTGAACACTTCTATTCCAAGTCTTTCGCCTGGATCGAGTGAATCCATTCCGACATCTTATACTGTAACACAGGCTGATATCGATGCGGGAAAAGTGGACAACACTGCTTCTGCTGTTGTCGGTTCTGTGAATGTTTCCGCTTCGGAATCAGTTTCTGCATCACAAACTCCTGCCCTATCCATCACCAAAACAGCCACTGAGTCAACATTTGCCGCTGTAGGAGATGTATTGAACTATACCATTGTTGTGACCAACACAGGTAACGTGACTTTGAGCAATGTTGCTGTAAGTGATCCTTTGACAGGTTTGAACGTTTCTATTCCAAGCCTTGCTCCGGGTGCGGTTGAATCAATCCCGACTTCTTATACCGTAACACAATCGGATATCGATGCAGGAAAAGTGGACAATACCGCTTCGGCTTCTGTTGGTGCTGTCAATGTATCCGCTTCGGAATCAGTTTCTGCAACACAAAGCCCTGCACTTTCCATCACCAAGACTGCCGCTGAGTCAACCTTTGCCACTGTAGGCGATGTATTGAATTACACCATTGTCGTGACCAATACAGGTAATGTGACTTTGAGCAATGTTGCTGTAAGCGATCCATTGACCGGTCTGAATACAACAATCGCAACTTTGGCTCCTGCTGCTTCACAGTCAATACCGACTTCTTATACAGTCACCCAAAGTGACATCGATGCAGGAAAAGTCGACAACACCGCTTCTGCAGCTGTCGGTTCGGTCAATGTCTCTGCTTCGGAGTCTGTTTCTGCTACACAAAGCCCTGCGCTTTCAATCACCAAAACAGCCACTGAATCAAGCTTTGCCGCTGTGGGCGATGTATTGAACTATACCATTGTCGTGACCAACACGGGTAACGTGACTTTAAGCAATGTTGCTGTAAGCGATCCTTTGACAGGATTGAACACTTCTATTCCAAGTCTTGCACCTGGATCAAGTGAATCCATTCCGACATCTTATACTGTAACACAGGCTGATATCGATGCGGGAAAAGTGGACAACACTGCTTCTGCAGCTGTAGGTACAGTGAATGTTTCCGCTTCCGAGTCGGTTTCCGCAACACAAAGCCCGGCGCTTTCCATCACCAAGACAGCCACTGAATCAACCTTTGCCGCTGTCGGTGATGTATTGAACTACACCATTGTTGTGACCAATACTGGTAATGTCACTTTGAATAACATCTCGGTTTCTGATCCTTTGACGGGATTGAATACAACAATCGCTTCTTTGGCTCCTTTGGCTTCTGAGTCAATCGCTACTTCTTATACAGTCACCCAAAGTGATATCGATGCAGGAAAAGTGGACAACACCGCTTCCGCTGCTGTCGGTTCAGTAAATGTCTCGGCTTCCGAATCTGTTTCCGCAACACAGTCACCCTCACTTTCCATCACTAAGACTGCAACTGAAAACACATTTGCCGCTATCGGTAATGTATTGAACTATACCATTGTCGTGACCAATACAGGTAACGTGACTTTAAGCAATGTTTCCGTAAGCGATCCTCTGACAGGTCTCAATACGGTCATTGCTTCTTTGGCGCCTTTGGCCTCTGAGTCAATCCCGACTTCTTATACAGTCACCCAAAGTGACATCGATGCAGGAAAAGTAGACAACACCGCTTCTGCAGCTGTAGGTACAGTGAATGTTTCCGCTTCGGAATCAGTTTCCGCAACACAAAGCCCTGCGCTTTCCATTACCAAGACAGCAACTGAGTCAACCTTTGCCGCTGTCGGGGATGTTTTGAACTACATCATTGTCGTGACAAATACGGGTAACGTGACTTTGAGCAATATTGCTGTAAGTGATCCTTTGACAGGATTGAATACAACAATTGCTACTTTGGCACCAGCAGCTTCGCAGTCAATCCCGACTTCTTACACTGTAACACAGACGGATATCGATGCAGGAAAAGTGGACAACACCGCTTCGGCTGCTGTAGGTACAGTGAATGTTTCCGCTTCCGAGTCGGTTTCCGCAACACAAAGCCCTGCGCTTTCCATTACCAAGACAGCAACTGAATCAAGCTTTGCTTCTGTCGGAGATGTATTGAACTACACCATTGTCGTGACCAATACCGGGAACGTGACTTTGAGCAATGTTGCTGTAAGCGATCCATTGACAGGTCTCAATACAACAATCGCTTCTTTGGCGCCTTTGGCTTCGCAGTCAATCTCGACTTCTTATACCGTCACCCAAAGTGACATCGATGCAGGAAAAGTCGACAACACAGCTTCCGCTGCTGTCGGTGCTGTCAATGTCTCTGCTTCGGAGTCGGTTTCTGCAACACAATTACCTGCCCTATCCATCACCAAAACAGCCACTGAGTCAACCTTTGCCGCTGTAGGAGATGTATTGAACTATACCATTGTTGTGACCAACACAGGTAACGTGACTTTAAGCAATGTTGCTGTAAGTGATCCTCTGACAGGATTGAACACTTCTATTCCAAGTCTTGCCCCCGGATCAAGTGAATCCATTCCGACTGCTTATACAATCACTCAAAGTGACATCGATGCAGGAAAAGTCGACAACACAGCTTCCGCTGCTGTCGGTGCTGTCAATGTATCAGCTTCGGAGTCGGTTTCTGCAACACAATTACCTGCCCTATCCATCACCAAAACAGCCACTGAGTCAACCTTTGCCGCTGTCGGTGATGTATTGAACTACACCATTGTTGTGACCAATACAGGAAACGTGACTTTGAGCAATGTTGCTGTAAGTGATCCTTTGACAGGTTTGAACGTTTCTATTCCAAGCCTTGCCCCCGGATCAAGTGAATCTATTCCTACTTCTTACACTGTAACACAGACGGATATCGATGCAGGAAAAGTGGACAACACCGCTTCGGCTGCTGTAGGTTCAGTCAATGTCTCTGCTTCGGAGTCGGTTTCTGCAACACAAAGCCCTGCGCTTTCAATCACCAAGACTGCGACTGAGTCAACCTTTGCAGCCGTAGGAGATGTATTGAACTATACCATTGTCGTGACCAATACAGGTAACGTGACTTTGAGCAATGTTGCTGTAAGTGATCCTTTGACAGGTTTGAATAATTCTATTTCAAGTCTTGCTCCGGGTGCGGTTGAATCAATCCCGACTTCTTATACCGTAACACAATCGGATATCGATGCGGGAAAAGTGGACAACACCGCTTCGGCTGCTGTCGGTGCTGTGAATGTTTCTGCTTCGGAATCAGTTTCCGCAACACAAAGCCCTGCGCTTTCCATTACCAAGACAGCAACTGAGTCAACCTTTGCCGCTGTCGGGGATGTTTTGAACTACATCATTGTCGTGACAAATACGGGTAACGTGACTTTGAGCAATATTGCTGTAAGTGATCCTTTGACGGGATTGAATACAACAATCGCTTCTTTGGCGCCTTTGGCCTCTGAGTCAATAACGACTTCTTATACAGTAACACAATCGGATATCGATGCAGGTAAAGTGGACAATACCGCTTCCGTAGCCGTAGGCGCTGTTAATGTTTCAGCTTCTGAATCGGTAACTGCAACCCAAAGCCCTGCGCTTTCCATCACCAAGACTGCAACCGAGTCAAGCTTTGCTTCTGTCGGAGATGTATTGAACTACACCATTGTCGTGACCAATACCGGGAACGTGACTTTGAGCAATGTTGCTGTAAGCGATCCTTTGACGGGATTGAATACAACAATCGCTTCTTTGGCGCCTTTGGCCTCTGAGTCAATCCCGACTTCTTATACAGTCACTCAGGCTGATTTGGATAGGGGTTTTGTAACAAATAGAGCAACTGCCTCCGGCGTTTCTATAAACGATGACCCTGCAGAAGATAGTGATGAAATCACCATAAATGCTTCGGAAAATCCAGGAATTGAAGTCACAAAAACTGCAAATACAGCTACTTTCTCTGAAATAGGTCAAGTAATAACCTATACCATCACGGTTAAAAACACAGGAAATATCACCCTGACCAACCTTGTGGTAAATGATCCATTGACCGGTCTGACTCAGGTAATCCCAATTATTGCCCCAGGTCAAACGATCGCCATCACCACAGAATATGTCGTCCAACTTAAAGACCTTACTGCCGGCTCGATTACAAACAATGTGTCCGTAACAGGCAAATCTAAAGACGGTAATGATGTGGGAGGAGATGATTCTGTGACCATCGGCGCATCTTCTACCCCTATAGATGCAATTGATGACGATATGGGTGAATACCCTGTAGATTTTGGAGGAATAATAGGTAACCTACTGATCAATGACCTATTGAACAATCAACCGGTAACCTTCACTGATGTCAACTTCGAATTCACTGAATTAGACGGCATCGTAGGTTTACTGATAGAAGAAAACGGTGAACTTAGCCTTATCCCCGGACTCAATGAAGCTCGTGAATACAGGTTAAAATACACCCTTCGTGAGGCATTGAACCCTAACAACAGTGATGAAGCATTTGTGGTGTTCGAACTTTTGGAAAATGACGTTGACCTAGCTGTAACCAAAACTTCAAATGGTATTGAAATCTATGAAGGTGATGAATTCGAGTATGAAATCGAAGTCAACAACATTGGGGAGACAGATGCCAAAAATGTGGTCATTGTCGATGACTTGCCAAACGGCCTTTCTTACATCTCTACAACAATCGCTGAAAGCAGTCCTTCGATAGAAGTTGGGACCTCAGTAAATGGCTCTAAAATCACCTACACGATTCCACTTTTCCCTGCAGGATCTAAATTATTGATCGAAGTAAGGGTAAAGGCAAATGCAATCAACAGCGAGAAAGCACTTCAGATTACAAATATTGTGAGGGTTTCATCTGATGGAGAGGATACCAATATGGAAGACAACAATGATTCCGACGTCAACCAGATCAATCCTTTCTTTATCCCTACAGTCATCACACCAAATGGTGATGGCCTAAACGACAGATTTGAAATCATGGGTCTCGGTAAATTTGAAACCAATGACATTGTCATCTTCAATAGAAATGGAGACCACGTATTTGAAAGAAAAAATTATGAAAATGATTGGTCTGCAGAAGGACTTGTTGCAGGAACCTACTTCTTCGTTATGAAATCAACAGATCGACAAGGAAAACTTCACGAATTCCAAGGTTGGATCCAAGTAATAAAAAGATAAGCCCTAGTATTTATTTAATTAAAACATCAAACAATCGAAATGAATCTGATTATGAGAAAATTTTTGATAATAACAGTTTTTGCAATGCTGACGGGCTTATCCGCATTTCCTGTGCATGCTCAAAACTCATTGCTAAGGTATGCAGAAAAACAATTTGAGTTGGAAAACTTCAGTCATGCAGCTGCCTTATATGAGCAAGCCCATGAGCGAAAGGCCACATATGCAAATGCACAAAAAGCCGCCATGTCCTACCAAAACATTCAGGAATATGACAAAAGCTTTGAATGGTGGAAGACTACAATCAGTTATGAAGAAGCCACAAGAGAGGATTTTTCAAATTACCTGTTGTCAGCGATGAAGGCTGAAAACGGAATGACATCCCAAGACCTACTTGCGGGAAGTCCATTCAAAGAATCGGCTTTCCCGGAAATAAACTTCGAAAAAATCAGGGAGATCAACAACAAAAAGGCAAATGTCAAATTGGTTCAACCAAAAGGTATCAATAGTGACGGTTCTGATTTCAGGATCACAGAAGATGTAATCGGAAACAAATATTTCACCAGTGACAGAGGCCCAGTATTTCCTTCAGAAAAACCTGCGGTAAGGTTAGATGCCAAAAGCAATGTCTTCAGTGAGGAAAAAAGTGATCTGAATGATCGTGAATTTTTTGGAATATACCGGTATACCAACAGTGATGCCCTTGAAAAATTGGCATTTGATGTACCGGGTGGTCTGGTTTACTCAGACCCAACATTGATGGAAAGCAAGAACCTTCTTTTTTATACCACTTTTAGAAATATCAGGAAGGTAAAGAAAACAAGGGAATATGAAGTCCATCCTGAGATTTTCTTCAGCACCATTTCTGCCGAAGGTACCCTCACTGACACCAAAGCTTTCCCGATCAATGATGCTACCAAGTATGGCGTCATGCATCCTTTTATTGATGAAAATGGAAAGAAAATCTATTTCGCATCTGATATGCCAGGAGGATTGGGTGGTTTTGATCTTTACTATATCTCCTATGATGATGCTTTGAATTTTGGAAGTCCGGTCAATCTTGGTCCTGTCATCAATACCTCTGAGGATGAAAGCCATCCATTTATCATGGAAGGAAAATTCTTTTTTTCATCAAAAGGGCATGCAGGACTTGGTGGAATGGATATCTTTAACTCAACCATCTCCAACGGAGATTTTGGCAATGTCGAGAATATGGGTGTTCCTTTCAATTCTCCAAGAGATGATTTTGGATACTATATCACATCCAAAGGTAAAAGATACCTGTCTTCAGACAGAAAAGGTGGAATGGGAATGGATGATATTTACCTCATTGAGGATTTGAATAAATTCCTACTTGCCAGGGTAATTGATTGTAACGGAAATATCATTTCGGAAGATTTTGAAACGACTTTGACAATCAAAAATCAAAATGAAAACCTGCCTACTAGAAGAGGAACGAAATCTGAGCTATTAGGAGACCTTCTTCCCGAAACAGATTATTCTTTGACGATCAGCAAGAAGGGATATTTCAGAATCCATGACCATGACATCACCACAAAAGGATTGCAGGGAGATACTTTGAAAAGGGAATACAGACTTGCCCCAATTCCTTACAATATGCCTGTATTTGTCGATATAGTCTATTACGACCTTGACAAATCCCAAATCAGAACCAATGCACAGCCGACTCTGGACAAAATCGCGGAGCTGATGAAAAAGTATAGCTTCATAGACCTCAAAGTCGGTTCTCATACAGATGCTCGCGCCAGCAAAGAATATAATGAGGCATTGTCGGAAAGACGTGCTGATGCTGTCAGAGAATACCTAGCCAAATACAACATACCCGAAAGCAGGGTGAAACTAGATTGGTTTGGTGAAGAAAAACGCACCAATGATTGTGGTGATGGGGTACCATGTCCTGAAACAGAACACCAGCTGAACAGGAGAAGTGAGTTGATCTTGGAAGCATTCCCGGACAAAAATATCGATTACGAAATGCCTGCTGAACTGATGGGTAAAGACATCTGCGATCCAGCAGCTTTATTTTCAGCACTGAACCATGATATTCCTACCATCTATTTTGACTTTGACAAATCTACACTCCGACCAGTCCATAAAACCGAGTTGGAACGTCTTGCCCTTCTCCTTCAAAGGATGGCAGGCATGAATCTTCAAATCGAAGGCCACACAGATCAACGTGGCAATGAGGCATACAATATGAAACTTTCAGAACGCAGGGCAAAAGCTGTCATGGAATACCTTACCAAAAGAGGTGTTGAGGTGGACAGGATGAGCAGCGAATGGCTTGGAAAAACAAAACCTGTCAATGATTGTGGTGCGGTGCCTTGCACAGAAGCCATGCATCAAATGAACAGAAGAACGGAATTACATCTAAGGTAAATTATACAGGATCTTATTTTTTTAACTTTAATTGAAGAGTTATTCGATAGAAAAAGAGTCTCCTTCTGGGAGACTTTTTTTGTTTTCCCCTATGCTATCAAAAAAAAGTGAATCCAACAATCCTACGATTACCGGATTCACCCTTATTCCCCTATCTAAATGTGGATGTTTGCACCACAGGCAATTACAGGGGTGTCAAAAAAAATATTTTCCAAAGGATTACAAACTATTCAATATCAAAGTGCCTTCATTGCCATCTACCAGGTTTTTACCTGTTGTGGCCGAAGCCAACATTTTGAAGAAATTGACCATTTTGTTTCCTTCCGTATCCCAATAGTAAGCAGTAGTAGGTATGACTTTCACGACGGAAATATTCGGGTCTTCTTTCCCGTCAGGAAACCAAGCATTGAGAACTGGTGACCAAAGTTCTTCGATCTTTTCTTTGTCGTAAATCAACTCGGCCACACCATTTACGATGAGGAAGCTATCTTTTCCCGGATGGGAATAGAAAAGCTGGACATTTTCATCTTGTTTTATTTCCTTGTTTTTATCGCTATCCGAGTTGCTGAAAAACCAGATATTACCTTCCTCACAAACTTTCTGTGTGCTCATGGGTCTACAAGATGCGCCATCATCTATTTTCAGGTTGGTGCAAAACATACAGATATCGATGGATTCAGCAAGTTCCTTTAATTTGAGAATTGCCTCTTCGTTTCCAAGATTTTTTATTCCGATCATTTTCTTCTGGTTTAATAATTTAAGAATCCATTTTATCACATTCCTCTTTACAGGCTTTTGCGTGTTCAAGATGGGTTCTCATGGTTGGAAGTTTCTGTGCTGCCCAAGCTTTGATTTCAGCATCTTCTGAATCGGTAGCTGCTTTTTCAAACAATTCAATGGCATCCTCATGATGCTCCACCATCAAGTCACTGTAAGCTTTTCCAAAATCATTCCCTGTTTTGTCTACAAGATCTTCGTATGTTTCCTTAGAATCTTCTGTGATCATTGTTGGAATCGAAACTGACTTCGATTGAGATAATGCCTGAAGTTCAGAAAGAGTTTTTGTATGGTCTGCTTCCATCATTTTACCCAATTCCTTTACATGCGTGGAATTACCGTTTTGTTGGGCTAATTTTCCCAAACTGATTTCTTCTAATTGCATTTCTGCTGCGGCCATCAAAAATTTCACGCCATTGTCATTGTCGATAACAACCATTGTTTCGTCGTCACTGGTAAGTCTAGAGACATTTTCTTCTTCAGCAACTTCCATTGAATCGGTTGTTTTGGTTTCTGAACAAGATGATGCAAAGAACACGGTGCCTGCGACACAAATCGTATGCAGCACAATGGATTTAATATTGATTTGAGTTTTCATAGTATAGTTTGGTTAAGTTTTATAAAAGATGCAAGGGACCTGTTATAGCCCCTCGCATAGGGTAATGTGGAGTTCTACCAGTGAATTTCTTCACCACGGTTGGTTCTCCAATTATTTTCCAAATACTTGGCGTCTTCAGCATTTCTTGGAGTCACAGAAATAACTACATTGCCTTCTTCGATTCCTGATTCGTACAATTTTGCCCTGGCTTCAGGTATACCTGAACCTACCAAAGCACCGATTACACCTCCTGCAAGTCCACCTGCACCAGCTCCGGCCAGTCCTGCAGCAATTGGTCCCTCGATTAATATCCCAAGTCCGGGAATAGCGACACTAGTGCCAATAGCAGCAATTACACCCACGATGGCCCCTAAAGTACCTCCGATAGCGGAACCTTTGCCGGCATGCTCTGCAGCTTTGGTCCCAATCTCCGTTTCTTCTGAAGCATCATCAGAATAATGAGTTTTACGAGTCTTATCAGACATAATCAAGTTGATGTCATCTTTTGAATAGCCTCTTTCATTAAGTGCATTGTAAGCATTTTCTGTGCTTTCGCGGTCACTGAACATGCCAGTTAAAATTCTTTTTTCCGAGGTCCCATTATGTAGAACTTCTCTCTCATTGCGTTGATTTTCCATTGTAAATTAAATTGGTTTAGTTTATTTGATTATGATTCTGCTTTTACACGATTAGGTGCATTGACCCAAAAGAAAGTATATGATGACAAAAACGACGATTGTTCCAAGGCATCCACCTCCCATTTTTTTTGCGCCATAGCCTGCGATCAGGCCTTTGAAAATATTATTCATTCTTTTTCAGATTATGATACTTCTTCAGCCGCCTCGATATTGACTGCGTCCATCGCAACATCAGATAATTTTAGATCGGCTTCCTTCTCTTCTTGAAGGGTACTTTCCAATAGTTCTGCGACCTTTTCCAATCCCAAGGTTTCGGCAAACTGTCTAAGCGTGCCATAAGTCGCTATTTCATAATGCTCCACTTTCTGTGCAGCGGAAATAATACCCGCATCCCGCATTGAACCTTTCTCACAATCTTCCATTATACCGGAAGCTTCTTCAATCAGCCCTTCCATGGCATCACATTTTTTTCCTTCAGCTTTAACTTTGATCAAAGAGAAAACCTCCACCAACCTACTTAAATGGCCTTTGGTCTCTTCAAGGTGTGATGTCAACGCTAGGTTCAAATCTTCCGAAGTGGCATTTTTGACCATCTTTGGAATTGCTTTTATCAATGCATTTTCCGCCCAATAGATATCTTTCAATTGGTCTTCAAACAATTTCATTAATTGTGATGATTGCATGGCTGATTTTTTTCCTGACCCGGCGCTTTCTGATCCTGATGCAGACTTTGGTGATGTGTTTTTCTTGTTTTCCATTCTTTTGTGGTTTTTTGGTTTTGGTTATATTTTGATTTTTGAAGGCCTTTGAACCTACCTTTCCTATTTTGAAGAAATGTTGCTTTCTTGAAGCTTCGATTTTTCTGTATCCTGGTACACAGACCAACTCATGATGCCATTCTTAGGAGCTGTGGCATTGTCAACTGTTTGCTTCCTTTCTGCACTCAATTCTTTATTTGCAGATTGGACAGATTTTTCTGTACGCTCAGTTCCTTTGGCTTTTTCATTTCAGGCTCATCGTTCATCTCGCCTATGATTCCTTTTTTTCTATCAGAGTTCTCTGTTTTTTCCTTTTGGTCAGGATTGTCGTTTAACTTTGATAAGATTCCATTATTATGCTTAGGTTCTTTTTTTGAGGGCTTTTTCATACTATTGTTTTATGTATTTATTGAATTTAAACAGTACAAAAATGAGGATTTATATCTTGGAATAATTACTGATTATTGTGAATATATTATATAATTCACTTTTTTAAATCCTGAAAAAAAAACTTTTAGCTAGCTTATTCACTGCCCAATTCAAGTAAAAAACCATCTTACTTTCCATCCTGAGCAATTATTTTCAAAAAATCACCTCCTATTTTTCCACCGACGGTTATCTAAAAAAATCCCTTTTTAGTTAGTTTCGAATTCATAAACCAAATTGACTAATGAGAAAAATTTACCTGATATGTTCCCTTTTTATAATGGTGAATTCCGCCATTGGACAGGAGCTTCCCACAAAAGGCAACTATGAGCTTGCGTCGAGATTTTCGCCGGAAAAGCTAAAAAAAATGATTTTTTCCACCGAAGTAGACGCACATTGGCTTAAGAGATCCGATCGCTTTTGGTATCAATATGAAACTACTTCAGGCAAAAACTGGTACATCGTCAACCCTGTAACCAAATCAAAAACCCAACTTTTTGACAAAGACAAGTTGGCTGCTGAAATCACCAAAATAGTCAAGGACCCTTTTGACGGACAGCACCTTGATATCAGCAATATGAAATTTTTGGAGGACGAAAACACCATCCAATTCAAGATCAAAAGCACACAGGATATACTGAAAAAAGATTGGGAAGAAATCAAAGCCAAAAACAAAAGCGCAAAGGATTCTTTAGAGAAGAAAACATTTGTTTTTCGCTACAACCTAAACAGCCAACAGCTTATAGAAGTAAAGGACCCTGAAGAGGAGGCTAAAAGATTGGCCTGGGCCAACATCGCTCCGGACTCTTCCAAAATCGTGTTTGTAAAAAATGAAAACCTCTATTGGATGGACAAAGCCAATTTCAAAAAAGCCATCAAGGATGAAAAAGACAGCACTATCGTCGAAACACAACTGACAACTGACGGGGAAAAAGACTTTGGATACGGTAGTGGTTTTGGACGGGGTGATGACAATGTCGAGGAAGAAAAGAAGAAAAATGACAGAAAGCGGGCAAATATCCTTTGGTCAGCAAATTCAAATGAATTTATCCTGACCAAAACCGACCAAAGAAAAGTAAAAGACCTATGGGTAATACACAACACCCGCGATCCAAGACCGACCTTGGAAACCTACAAATATTCCATGCCTGGAGAAAAGGAACAACCTATCTCCTACCTGCTCCATTATTCTTTTGGAAAGGGAAAAATGTCTAACCTGGAAACGGCTACCTTCAAAGACCAGACTTTGGGACTATGGTCAGAAAGCTTCGCAGCATCTGCCAGAGATGATGAATTTAAGCCTGTCAAATGGCTGGGTGATGAGAACTTCTTCTATTTTTCAATTACCTCAAGGGATTTGAAAAAAATAGATATCTGCAGGTGGAACATCAAAGAAGGGAATAAAGAGGTCCTCATCGAGGAGCGAAGCAATACCTATATCGACATCGCCAAACCGGAAATTATTGCCAGCGGCACTGAAATCATCCATTGGTCAGAGCGTGACGGTTGGGGACATTTTTATCTCTATGACATGAAAGGAAACCTGAAGAGACAACTGACTTCGGGCCCTTTCCACTCAGAAAATATCGTCCGGGTGGATGAAAAAGGCCGATTCCTTTATTTCATGGCCAATGGCAAAGAAAAAGGAGAAGACCCTTATTATGAACATTTATACAAAGTCAGTCTCAACGGTGGCGCCATTTCCTTGATGAATCCGGGGGATTTCAACCACAGTACGTCGATGAATGACAAAGCCACTTTCTTTGTCAACAATTACTCAAGGGTGAATACTGTCCCTGCCTCAGGGCTTTATGATGCCTTGGGCAAGAAAGTAATGGACTTGGAAACAGCGGACTTGAGTTCACTTTTTGCGGCAGGATACCAATTCCCGGAACCATTTAAAGTGAAGGCAGATGATGGCATTACAGACCTATTTGGAGTAATGTACAAGCCGTTTGATTTTGACAGTACCAAGTCTTATCCCATCATTGAATATGTGTATCCTGGTCCTCAGACTGAAGCCGTCAACAAATCATTTGGAAGAGGATTGGACAGAACAGACCGTTTGGCGCAGTTTGGATTTGTAGTGGTCACGGTCGGCAACCGTGGAGGACATCCTGGCAGGTCAAAGTGGTACCACAACTATGGCTACGGCAATCTTAGAGATTATGGTCTTGCAGACAAAAAAGCGACAATAGAACAATTGGCAGACAGACATGCCTTCATTGACAAATCAAAGGTTGGGATTCATGGACATTCAGGCGGAGGATTCATGTCCACTGCCGCGATGTTGGTGTATCCTGATTTCTTCAAAGTCGCGGTGTCTAGTGCAGGTAACCACGAAAACAACATTTATAACCGTTGGTGGTCAGAGAAACATCATGGTGTCAAAGAACAGATTTCACCAAAAGGAGACACCACTTTCGTCTATCAGATCGAAAAAAATCCAGACCTAGCCAAAAACCTGAAAGGAAAATTACTCTTGGTCACCGGTGATGTGGACAACAACGTCCATCCTGCCAATACCATCCGCATGGCCAATGCCCTGATCAAAGCCAACAAGAGGTTTGACTTTATTATCCTTCCCGGTCAGCGCCATGGATTTGGGGATATGACCGAATATTTCTTCTGGAGAATGGGAGATTATTTCGTCCAACACTTATTGGGAGACAATACTCCTCCACCTGTAGACATGTTGGAAGTACAGAGAGAAAAGGCACTAACCAAATAGCATACTATTAAGCCTAATTAAAAGCCAAGAAATCAGAATGATCCTGAATTTCTTGGCTTTTTTTTAAATAATATTAAAAATCACAAACCTAATGACCCGTTTTTGGTGTTAGGTGAAAATACATTTTATACTTTTAAATACTTTAAACCAAACTAACATGAAAAGAAAAGCGACGGCCGTATGGCAAGGTACAGGAAAAGAAGGCAAAGGTCATCTGACAACCCAAACAGGCGTTTTGGACAAAACACAATATTCATTTTCTTCAAGATTTGAAGAAGGTATCGGAACCAATCCTGAAGAATTGGTAGCCGCAGCCCATGCAGGATGCTTTGCCATGAAATTGAGTTTTAACCTGACAGGAGCCGAATTTCCTCCTCAGGAACTTCACGTGGAAGGTGTAATTACTTTTGAAGAAGGTACCATCAAGCAGTCTAAGCTGATCCTGACAGCAAAAGTGGATGGCATTTCTGAAGAAAAATTCGCAGAATTGGTAAAGGATGCCGAGAAAAATTGCCCGATTTCAAAATTGCTCAATACAGAAATCGTAGTAGAATATACCCTGAATTGATAAGGGATTCAAAAATCTTAATCCCGCATTTTCCTCAATTTCAAATTTGAAAAAATAGGGATATGCGGGATTTTATAGAACTTTTTCTCTTTGGGGTGAAGAGGATACCAATTTTGCAATGACGACGGCAGGATACAAAATCCCAAAAGTCGAAAGGAATACAGACAACATTTTTGCACCGATACTGACAGGAAGCATGTCTCCAAATCCAACCGTGGTAACACTAACCAAACTAAAATAAATATAATTGCCAAAATCACGGTCTCTACCTTCAAAAGTCATGTCTCCCGATATCGCGTTTCCATTTGATAATTGCATCAATTCAAATCCGAATGAACCCATAAGCGCCACAAGCAAATATACATTGATGGCTCCAATGACGCGGTAAAGATTGACTTCGCTGTTTCTAAACAACAACCTGAAATTGATGATAGAAAATACAAGCAGGTTGAGCAGAATAACTATTCTTTCTTCAAAGTAAAATTCATAAGGATTGTCGCTGAATCTGATCATCCTCAGTACCAAATGGATCACAACCAAAGTTGCTGCTATGGTAAAAAACAGTCTTTCCCTTGCAGAAAACATCCCGATTACAAATAGCATGATAAACATGGTATTTAGAAAATAGGTTGAATCTTCCTTGTGGTGGATCAATATTGGCAGAAAAAAAACTGTAAATAAAAGCATTACTAATAAAGTGATAAAGGAGGCATCTGATTCCCAATATCTCTTTGACTTCTGAAGAATTCCTTTCATTAATGTTGGTTGTTTCTTGGACGGGCAACAAAATTTAGCTGATATTATTGGAATTTCAAAAGTGGAAATCAATAAAGACAAAAGCTTAAATCCATAAAAAAATCCCGGACTTTCGACCGGGATTTTGAATTTTATGCTGCATTCCTTGCCGCATTGATGATGCCAAACATTGTCCGCAAAATCAGCTTTTGCAACACGGGATCATCTTCTCCTTTGTCTAACATGGTCTGTATCGCATATTGCTGGATGGTGATCACAGGCAAAACGATTTTCTCCCGGATGGCTATGGATTCTTTGGAGGTGAGGTTGTCCTGAAGCAAAGTATCCATGCCCGAAACTTCAAGAAGCATCTGAATGGATCTTTGGTATTCTTCAAACATCAAGGTCCAAAGGTCACTGTATTTTGGATTGTCTTTGAGATAGGCTGTTGATTTGTAAAATGACTTGGCCAAAGACTGCATAGAATTTCCAAGCAATGACCTGAAAAACAGGGAATCATTATACAACTGCTGCGCTTCAGGAAATTTACCAGCTTTCTTCAAGGCCTCCAAAGAAGCACCTACACCAAAGAATCCTGGGATATTTTGCTTCATCTGTGCCCATGAACCTACAAATGGAATGGCACGCAAATCTTCAAATTTAAGTCCTGTATCTTTCCCTCTTTTTAAAGGACGGGAACCAATATTGACCTGTCCGAAATATTTCAAGGGAGTGACGTGTTCTAGGTAGGGCAGAAACTGTGGATGGTTTTTGAAATCTCTATAAAACCCGTAAGAGAAATCAGCCATCTGATCAATCAGAGCACGTTGACCCGCATTCAGCGTTTTTTCTGAGGAAGGATACAATTCATTTTCTATCCCTGCGCAAAGCAGTTGCTCCAAGTTGTAGGTACAAGAAACAGGCTTACCATAATTGGCAGAAATGGTCTGTCCCTGGATAGTCACCTGAATCTCTTCATTTTCTACCTGTTGCCCAAGAGAAGCGTAGAAGTTATGCATGTTTCCTCCACCCCTTGCAGGAGGTCCTCCCCTTCCGTCGAAGAAAACAACACTGACATCATTGAGTCTTGAAACTTTTGTCAGCTCTTCTTTTGCAAGGAGAATGGACCAATTGGCGCGGATATAGCCACCGTCTTTGGTACCGTCAGAAAATCCCAACATAATGGTTTGCTTTGATTTTCTGCTTTCCAAATGTTTGCGGTAAGCTTCATTCTGATAAAGCTGCTCCATGATATTGGGCGCCTTAGCAAGATCATCAATGGTCTCAAAAAGCGGAACAATATCCAAAGGCAGTTTCTCAACATCTTTTCCTAATGTCAATTGTGCCAATCTAAAAACCTCCAAAACATGAAGGGCGGACTGGCAATTTGAAATGATATATCTGTGTAATCCGTCCTCTCCGTTGTTTTTTTGGACAATCTTGATCGCATCAAAACTCCTCAACATGTCATGGTGAAATTCGTCCTTGAGAGAAGTGATTTCAGGAAGTGAATCTATCCCTTGGATAAAAGTGATTTTTTCTTCTTCGCCAAGCTTATGATAAGCTTGGAGCGCTTCTTTTCCGAATTGATTCTCGATGATTTCATCCCAAAGTCCATCATGCTTACGGCTGTCCTGACGCACGTCCATATTTGCAAAATGAAAACCGAATATTTTTACTTTCAGAATGAACTCGTCCAATTGCTCAAGGAATAAGCCGTCATGTAATTCAATAAGGGCTTTTCTTGCTTCCATCAAATCACTAATCAATGCCTCTTTGGATAAATAAAAGTTTTGGTTGTCAAAAAGAGAATCAAACAGACCATTCTCAATTTTCAACATAATCGGTTCGACATTTTTGAAAGTCAACCTTCTTTTAAGTTTTCTGACATCACGGTAATAGCACCTTACTATCCATTTTTGGAGTTTTTCAGCGACCTTCACTGTGGTATCATGGGTGACAAATGGATTGCCATCCCTATCTCCTCCCGGCCAAAAACCAACTTTCAACAATCCGGGGTTGTCCCACTCGTCTATAGGAATATCAAGGCTATTCAATAACCTGGTAATGATATCGGGCATGCTTTGGTAGAACACATTAACCAGAAACCATATCAAACTTACAGCCTCATCCAGCGGCGTAGGTTTGTCTTTGTTGATAAAACCGGTTTTGCCCAATTGCTGCAGGAGCAGGTTGATATTACCTAGGTCATTGTCTCTGATGGCGGTTTCAAGATCGGTGATGATCCCAAGGACATTGCCCGGATAAAACTGAGTCGGGTGGGCAGTCAACGTTAACCTGACCGAGAAGTTCTTCAGTTTTTCAATCAAAGCCTCCCGCTTTCGATCATTGTCGACCCTGGTGATTAAGGCCTTTACACTCCCTTTTCCTTTGATATCATGTATTCTTTCAAAAGCTGCATCTTCTATGGAATCAAACAAAACTACCTGCCTCTCTACATATTGTACCATTTTAAAAAGCAAATCATGGCGCTCTTCCTCTGAATTGTTGGCCATCATTTCATTAAAAAATCCCCTGATGATTTCTTTTGGGGTTTTGTCTTTTTCGAATCCTTCCTGACATTTACTGGACAAAATCGGCAGTAGAGTCCCGGTTCGATGGATATCACTGAAGGGCAAATCCAAAAAAAGACTGTTGTAAATCGTAAATCTTTTGGAAACTTCGGTTTGATAATTGTTTTTGGACATAATCGGATCAATAGGTTTATTGATCGTGAATTTAGCAAAAAATAATAAATCAGGCTAGTTTTTGGTTTATTCGATAATGAAAAGCTATTTTTTTACCTATTTTTCAAAATATATTGACTTTTTTTTCAAATAATTCTAAAAAATCAAATATCTCCTTCAAACAGCAACCCAACAACGAAGATTCTATCTAAGAAATAATTCGTATTTTGGGACGAAAAATTTTAAAAATCAGATAATCTGAAAAATATGCTTGTAGCAGTAGTTTTGGGGTTTATTTTCGCCTTACTTGTTCCTTTTTTCAGCAGGTTTACAAAAAAAGCTATTTCACTTGTATATCCGCTTATTCCTTTATTTTTATTCCTTTATTTTTTAGGATTTCTGGAAAAAATCAAATCAGAAGGTCAGATTCTCTTTCATTACAATTGGGTCCCAAGTTTAGGAATAGACCTTTCATTCAGGCTTGACGGTTTATCACTGCTCTTTGCTTTGATGATTACCGGAATCGGCACCTTGGTCTTTGCCTACACGGCAAATTACCTGAAAGGCCACCAATATTTAGATAGGTTTTATGGCTACCTGTCGATGTTTATGGCTTCCATGCTCGGAGTGGTTCTTTCTGATAATTTGATGAGCATGTTTATTTTTTGGGAATTGACGAGTATCAGCTCCTATTTCCTGATCGGATTCAACAATGACGACCCGGCTTCCAGAAAGTCGGCTTTGACAGCGCTTAGCATTACAGGTTTTGGTGGTTTGGTGATGCTTTCGGGTATTATCCTGCTACAAGTTGTAGGCGGAAGTTACTCTTTTACAGAATTGCTCAATTCCTCTGAAATAATAAAAAACAGCAATTCCTATGGTTGGATTATCGCTTTGATGTTTGTGGGTGCATTTACCAAATCAGCCCAGTTTCCTTTTCATTTTTGGCTTCCCGGGGCAATGAAAGCCCCGACTCCTGTAAGTACTTACCTCCACTCTGCGACGATGGTAAAAGCCGGTATTTATCTTTTGGCTAGGTTTACCCCTCTTTTGGGAGACACCATTTGGTGGAACAGCACCTTGGTGACTGTAGGTGCCATTACTATGGTATATGCCGCAATCCATTCAGTTTTCAGGGTGGATTTGAAAGGTATTCTAGCTTATTCCACCATTTCCGCTTTGGGGATTTTGGTCTTCTTGATAGGAATAGGGACCGAAAAATCGCTTTTGGCCGCAGGGATTTTTATCCTTGCCCATGCATTGTATAAAGCGGCACTTTTCCTTATCACCGGAATCATCGACCATGAAACAGGATCAAGGGATGTCAGTAAACTCGCGGGTTTACAAAAGGTGATGATGCCTGTGGCAATAGCCGGTTTTCTTGCAGCACTTTCAAGTGCCGGGCTTCCATTTTTACTCGGATTTATCAGCAAGGAAGTTATGTACGAGGCGACTTTGCAGTTAGGTAATTGGGCTTTGATCTTGACAGCATTGGCCGTATTAACCAAAATACTTCTCTTGGTCGCAGGATTTTGGGCGGGAATCAAGCCTTTTACAGGAAACCTTCCTTCTGAATTCAATAAAGCCCATATGCCTTCACCTTTACTTTGGGTACCTCCACTCCTATTGGGATTTTTGAGTTTGGGATTTGGGATGTTTCCTTTTTTGGTACAGGAATCTTTGATTCAACCGGTTTTCAGAAGCATATCCAGGTCAGAGACGATCATAGAACTTAAGCTTTGGCACGGATTCAATCTAGTCTTATTATTAAGTGTTTTTACTTTAGTTTCAGGCGGGCTTCTTTATTTCTTTTTAAAACCTACCAAAGCACTATTCGAAAAAACGTTCAGGTTTGAAGTCATTTCTCCCCAGAATATTATTGAAAACGGAAGTAATCTATTTGGATCCTTTGCCCGATTCTGGACGAAGTTTTTCCAAAATGGATATTTGAGAAATTATGTAATTACCATTCTGGCGTTTTTGACTTTGTTGATGGCTTACCGCTTATTTGGGGAGGTCAATATTTACATTGATTGGGATCAAATATCCACAGTATCCTATTATGAAGCCATTGTAGTTGTGTTGATGATAATTTCCATCATTTTTGCCATTTCCACAAATTCAAGGACCACAGCAATTGTCGCTCTTGGTGTGGTGGGTTTTGCAAACTGTCTGTTTTTTATTTTTTACTCAGCTCCGGATTTGGCCATGACGCAGTTTTCAATAGATACCTTGACAGTTTTGTTGTTTATGCTTGTACTTGTCAAACTTCCCAAAAACAAATCCTTTTCATCCAAAGGAATGAAATTTAGGGACGCATTCCTTTCTCTTACATTTGGGGTTTTGATAGCCATTTTGACATTGGAGGTATTTGAAGAACCTTCCTCTTCAGAAGTTTCCAAATACTTTGCTGACAATGCTTACCTACTTGCCAAAGGCAGAAATGTCGTCAATGTGATATTGGTCGATTACCGGGGTTTTGATACCATGATAGAGACTGTGGTTTTGGTGATTGCCGCAGCAGGTGTCTTTAGCTTAATGAAACTAGACCTTAATCCCTCTAAAAAAGACTTATGAAATCTTTAATATTCAAAACCGCCTCATCATATTTATTACCCCTTCTTCTTTTGTTTTCTATTTTCATTTTGTTGCGGGGTCATTATCTGCCGGGCGGGGGCTTTGTAGGTGGGTTGATGGCATCCATTGCATTTTTGATCCATTCATTTGCTTTTGGTCTCAAGGAAACACAAAGTATCATCAAGATCAATCCAGGATACCTAATGCCAATCGGTCTTGCATTTGCAGTTGGGGCAGCTATTGCTCCGTTTTTTGTTGATGCACCCTTACTCAAAGGTTTATGGTTTGAAGAACCTTTTAGGTTTATCGGTATGGTTGGATCAGCCTTGATTTTTGATATTGGGGTTTATTTAGTAGTGATCGGAGCCACTCTCACTATCATATTTTCAATCACTGACACTGTTTGATATGGAAATACTTCTCGTTGTTATTATCGGTTTTCTTCATGCGGGCGGTCTCTACATGTTGCTGCGAAGAAGCATGTTCAAAATGATCATAGGATTGATATTATTGGGAAACGGGGCCAATCTTTTGATTTTCCTGTTGGGTAGGCTTGTCAAAGGTAATCCCCCAGTAATTGAAGATGGCTTAAAAGTATTTACAGATATCTATGCGGACCCGGTTCCCCAAGCATTGGTTTTGACAGCGATAGTGATAGGATTCGGCCTTCAATCATTTGCGATTATTTTGATAAAAAGGGTGTACAATGTGCTCAATACAGACGATCTGGACGAGCTTAACTCTACGGATGAGGAGATATGAGTAATTCCATGATAGTATTGCCCATTATTTTCCAGTTTATAGCTGGGACGATTTTGTTGTTTTTCTGGAGAAAAATCAATTTACAGAAAGTTTTAAGCATTCTGTTTTCGGTTATTGGGCTGGGAATCAGCATTTGGCTTTTCCTCCAGGTCTGGGAAAAGGGTATCATGGTCACCCAATCTGGAGATTGGAAAGCGCCATTTGGAATCAGCATTGTCGCAGATACTTTTGGCGTGACCATGGTTTTGTTGTCCTCCATTTCGGGATTGGCTGTTTCCATTTTTTCCACAGGAAGTATGAGAAAAGAAAGGCTTGCTTTCGGTTTTTTCCCTATTTTCCACTTTTTGATTATGGGCCTTCAAGGGGCATTCTTAACAGGAGACATTTTTAATCTTTATGTTTGGTTTGAGGTTGTCATCATTTCTTCTTTCGTCCTGTTGACTCTTGGAGGAAAAAAACAGCAACTGGAAGGAGCTCTCAAATACGTTTCGCTTAATCTTTTAGCATCTTCTCTGTTTTTGATCGGAATTGGTTTTATATACGGCCTTACCGGCTCACTCAATATGGCCGATGTCGCAATCAAGCTTGATGGTCTTCAAAACCGTGGATTGGTAAGTGTGACTTCCGGTATTTTTCTGGTGGCTTTCGGAATCAAATCAGCCATCTTTCCGATGTATTTTTGGTTACCTGCATCCTATCATACTCCTCCACCTGCTGTTTCTGCGATTTTTGCAGGACTGCTGACCAAGTTGGGGATTTATGCCATGTTAAGGACATTTACATTGATGTTTGGCGGTGATGAATTTATGGGGGATATCATGGTCGTCTTGGCAGCACTTACCATCCTTTCGGGAGGATTGGGAGCTATTCTCCAACAAAATATGGGAAAGGTCTTTGGATACCTCATCATATGCCATATAGGTTTCCTTATCGCGGGATTGGGGATTTACACCGAATTGGCCATCATGGGTACCATTTTTTATCTCATTCATGATATCATAGTAAAGACCAATCTTTTTATGGTTTCAGGATTGATCTTAAAAATCAACGGTACCCAAGATATCAAAGAACTAGGCGGAATGTATAAAAACTTCCCCTTGTTGTCTTTGCTAATGGCAATCCCTTTGTTTTCCCTGGTTGGAATTCCTCCACTTTCCGGATTTTGGGCCAAAATATTTCTGATCCAGGCAGGATTGGAGACTAAAGACTTTTTCTTGATCGGGTTTATCGTCTTGGGAAGTTTTCTTACCTTATGGGTGATCGCGAGGTTGTGGGGAGAGGTTTTTTGGAAAAATAGTGTAGGGTTACCAAAAAAAGCAAATGGGCTTTATTTTGGTCAAATGCCTCTAATTGATCAATGGCTGATGGTATTTCCGATTTTCCTTTTGGCTGCAATTTCACTTTACATTGGATTTAGTGCTGAGAATATTATTTTACTTTCCCAAAAAATATCTTCCGAATTGATGGATCCGACAGGGTACATTGAGGCAGTATTGGGACTAAAAACGACAACCCCATGACAAAATCACTGTTTTTGAGTAATTTGATTTTAGCCATCATTTGGGTAATGGCAACGGGGACCCTCACGGAGGAAAACTTTCTTTTTGGCTTTTTTATCAGCTTTACGATTTTGTGGGTAATCACTTTCAAAAAAGAGGAAAGAAAGTATTTTACTGTCATTCCAAAACTGCTAGCTTACATAGCGTTTATTTTTTGGGAAATAATCAAAGCCAATTTTCAGTCATTGAAGGAATCATTTTATCCCAAATCAAAACTTGAACCGGCTATTGTCAAAGTTCCCCTTGATGCAAAAACAGATGTTGAAATAAGTATCCTATCAAATATTATTTCTCTTACTCCGGGCACTTTAATCATGGATGTTTCGGATGATAAAAAGGTGGTTTACGTGCATGTGATGCATCTTTTGGACAAAGAAAATTTCATAAAAGAAATCAAGCTGAAGTTTGAAAAACCCTTATTGGAACTTATGCGATGAGCTTATACGACTACTTTAATTGGATCATTATACCAATATTGGGACTATCCGTAATTTTGGTTTTCATCAGGTTTTTGAAAGGTCCAAGCCTTCCTGACCGGGTGATCGCTTTGGACATGCTGATTTTGATTTCAGTGTGTATCATCGCTATTTACAGTATCCAAACCAACCAAAGTACATTTTTGGATGTGGCAATGCTTTTCGCCCTGATTGCATTTCTAAGTACTTCGGCTTATGCATTTTACCTTGAACAAAGACAAAGAAAATGAAAGATATCCTCATCATGATTTTGGCTTCATTTGGAGCGATATTTATACTTTCTTCATCCATTGGCTTGCTTAGAAAGCCCGATGTCTATTTGAGAATATCAGTTACAGCCAAAGCTTCTACTTTGGGCATAGGGTTGATGCTGACTTCAGCTGCACTTTATTTCAATGATTATTCGGTGACAACCCGGATAGTTGCCATTATTTTATTCGTATTTCTAACTATATCGATTGGTGGGCATTTACTTGCAAGGGCGGCTTATTTCACCAAAACTCCAATATGGAAAGGGACCAAAGTGGATGACCTAGCAGGACAATATGATGAAGTAACCCATGAATTGTACAGTGAAAAACACAATTCTTCCATCAAACCAGAAAAAGACACCTCAATATGAAAAAAATAGCCTATTCAATTTTGCTCTTTACTATCATAATCATGACCTACTCTTGCGATGAATCTCCTCAAGAAGAAAAAGTGGAACCTGTTTATTCTTTCCTTTTGGGAGCTTACACAGATTCTGAGGAACAGGGAATTGGGCTTCTCACTTTCAATCCTGATAAAAATATCCTACAAACCCAAATTCTGACTAAAGGTGTTTCCAATCCTTCATTTGTCATCAGCAACAGGGCCCAGACCATGGTATATGCTGTAGAAGAAACGTCAGGTGAAAACGGAGGAAAAGTGAAATCGTTTAAATTTGACAGACAAAACAATACACTTGAATTATTGGACACAAAGGATACCTATGGTGACCATCCCTGTTACTTAAGTTTGGATCCCAAGGAGGAGTTTTTGGTAGTAGGCAATTATTCGGGGGGTAATTTTTCTGCTTACAAAATTCAGGATGGAATTTTGAACCATGTCCAAACATACCAACACGAAGGACAAAGCATTAATCCTGCAAGACAGGAAAAAGCCCATGTACACAGTACCGTCTTTCATCCCAATGGCAAACAATTATTGGTGGGAGATTTAGGAACAGATAAAATTCACCTTTATGATTTCAATCCGACATATGCTGTACCATTCAATAATTCGGATCCCGGATCCGTCGAAGTAGCAGCAGGTGCAGGTCCGAGGCATTTGGCAATACACCCTAACGGCAGTACTGTCTACCTTATCCACGAAATGACAGCGGAACTTGGTGTTTATAATTATGAGGCCGGAAAAATGTCTAAAATACAGGCATTGCCTTTGACAGGAGAAGATTTTAAAGGTAATGTCGGTGCAGCAGAGGTCCGCATATCTCCGGATGCGAAGTTTGTATATGCTTCGAATAGAGGTGATGCCAATGAAATTACAGTATTTGAAATAGGAAAAAGCGGCACTTTGACTTTTGTAGAAAGGGTTAAAACAGGAGGCGAAAATCCCAGAAATTTTGTAATTACTAGTGACGGTAAATTTCTTATAGTAGGCAATCAAGGTTCAGGTACAATCGTTGCATTTGAAAGAAACCTAAAAACAGGAAAGCTGTCCAAGACCGGCGCAGAAACCAAATTCAATAAGCCTGTCTATTTTTTTAGATTGGATTAAAATCTGACAATTTGAAAGATTTCAAAATAATATTCACTAATTTTTTAAATGTAATTGCAATTATTTTAAAAAAACTTTTAAAATAATTTAACTCATTCGTTTTATATGTTAAAAGTATCCTTAAATTTGACGAAATATTAATTCAATACAATTTATCATGAACACAGGAAAAGTTAAGTTTTTTAATGAGTCCAAAGGATTCGGTTTTATCGTTGACAATGAGTCTTCTAAAGAGTATTTCGTTCACATCACTGGTTTGATCGACGAAATCAGAGAAGATGACGAAGTTACTTTCGACCTTAAAGAAGGTAGAAAAGGCCTAAATGCAGTGAATGTAAAGGTAGTTTAATCTATATACAACCCATTGACATCTAGTGAAATTAACCCCGAGCAATCGGGGTTTTTTTTATGCCAATTTTTTCTCAAGTCCCCATTTGCCAATGCCATACTTAATTTTCCCCTTCTCAATCCTCAAAGGAGAATCAATATTGTTGTGATAAAGTTGGCCTGTTCCCAACCCCTGAGGCAAAATAATGTCATAAGTAGATGTAAACTGAGCGATCGCATTCAATCCTATATTACTTTCCAAAGCAGAGGTCATCCACCAACCTATATCCATAGATTCTGCCAATCCAATCCATTCTCTACTAGATCCAATTCCCCCTAACAATGTTGGCTTGAGAATAATATATTGAGGCCTGATGGTTTCCAAAAGTCTTCGTTTCTCTTCAAAATTATGAATACCAATCAATTCCTCATCCAAAGCAATTGGCAAGGGAGAAAGCCGGCAAAGACTTTCCATCTCAGGAAGTTGACCCTGTTTGATCGGCTGCTCAATACTATGCAAATCAAATTCATGAAGGGTTTTTAATTTCTCCAGAGCTTCCTTTGTAGAGAATGCACCATTTGCATCTACCCTCAATGTTACTTTTTCAGCCCCAAACCGCTTTCTGATATATCCCAACAAATCACACTCCTGATCAAAATCGATCGCTCCAATTTTCATTTTGATGCAGGAATATCCCTCGGCTAGCTTTTTGTCTATTTGATCTAGCATGAATTCACGATCTCCCATCCAAATCAAGCCATTGATCGGCATGGCTTTTTCTGAATGGAAAAAAGGAGTATCGAAGATCATTTTCTTGCCACCATGCAATAGGTCAAGGAGAGCCGTTTCAAATGCAAAATGAATACTTGGAAAATTTTCGGAAATATTGGTTTTCACCCATTCCAATACTTCTGATTCACTATCCATGACAGACATTCCTGACAGTTTTTTGACTGTACCTTCCAACACCTCCTCAAAATTATGCACATCATCAATACTTAGTTTTGACAATGGTGCTGCCTCACCCCATCCAATTACTTCCGGATTATGTTTTGAAACAGCTTTGAGTATATAGCTCACTTTCTCTTTCAAAACACCACGGGAAGTGCCTGCGTCAAACTTAAATTTCAATAAATAGGGCTGATATGAAAATTGAATATCCTTTAAAACTCCTTCCATTAGGTATATATTTGCGCTCTATTACTTAAAACACCCCAATGACAAAGATTAAAGAAATTGAGGATATTAAATTATCTGATTACGAATATACCCTTCCCGAGGAAAAAATAGCAAAATTCCCACTTGAAAACCGTTCTGATTCGAAGCTGATACAATACTGTTCTCAGGCGATTTCCCACCACCGATTTTTTGAAATTCCCAATTTCATTCCTGCCGGGAGCATGATGGTATTCAATAATACAAAAGTCATCCCTGCCAGACTTATCTTTCAAAGAGAGTCAGGTGCAAAAATCGAGATTTTTCTATTAAAACCTTTGTATCCAAGCACAATCATCAGTGAGATCATGACCAATACCTCTTCCGTTATTTGGGAAACCTTTATTGGCAACCTCAAAAAATGGAGAGAAAATGAAATATTGCAAGGGCAGATCATTATTCATGGGAAAACAGAAATTATCAATGCAAGAATTGTTGACAGGTCAGAAAAACTTGTGGAGTTTACCTGGTCTGGAAACAAAGTCCCCTTCGTAACAATTGTCGAAGCTGCCGGAGAAGTTCCCATCCCACCCTATCTTAACAGAAAGGCTACCATAAAAGACAAAACCCGATATCAGACTGTTTATTCTAAAAAAGAAGGCGCAGTAGCTGCACCGACAGCGGGACTTCATTTTACCGAGGAAGTCTTGCAAGCCTTGGAAGAAAAAGGGGTAAAAAAAGAATTCTTAACCCTTCATGTCAGTGCAGGAACTTTTCAGCCAATTAAGGAAGAAAACGTAGCCTTTCATCCCATGCACAGCGAACAGATGGTTTTTACATTAGAAACCATAATTAACCTTGCCAGCCAAAAAGATAAAATCATTGCTGTAGGAACTACATCCATGAGATCTTTGGAAAGCTTATATTGGTTTGGTGTACGGTTGGGGCTCGAAAAAAGCAACTTGTTTGAAATACCAAAACTTTACCCCTATTCAGATTTTGAAAGTTTACCTGATAGAACCTCAAGTTTTGAAGCCATTTTAAACTATATGAAGCAAAATAACCTGAATGAAATCACCGGATCTACTGAAATAATGATCATACCGGGTTATGATTTCAAAGTCTGCGACGCGCTTGTGACAAACTTTCACCAGCCCTCCTCCACTTTAATTCTTTTGGTTGCTGCCTTTACAAAAAGTAATTGGCGAAAAATCTACAATGAAGCTTTAGATAAAGATTACAGGTTTTTAAGCTATGGGGACAGCAGTCTTTTGTGGGGAAACTGAGAGGAGATACGGGATCAATCTCCTCCAGCAGAGCCCAATTTTTTGATTCCATTGATCAGGTCCTGGAAGTATGTCCTACCGACAGGGACAGAGTCATTGCCTATCATCACCTCCCGGGGATTGATGCTTTTGATTTCATCTAATCGGACGATGTAGCTTTTATGGATTCGGAAAAACTCTTGGATCGGAAGTACTGATTCAAATTCCTTAAGGATATTTCTTAGAGAAAAAACTTGCGTTCTCGTAACTAAAGTAGTGTAATTACCATCTCCTTTTAGCCACAGAATATCGGTCCATTTAACCTTTACTAAATTTCCCTTATTTCTAATGAAGATGCCGTCTTTTATTAAGAAGCCATCAACTTTTTCATTGGAATTGACATCTTCCACATTCCAATCCTTTTCAATTTTGATTTCTTTGAGTACTTCCTTCATTACCTAAGTCATTTGATCACCTTAGTCAAATAACATCTTGTTTATGGAATTGTTTTGAAGGAAAGCCAAATCAAAATGGATCGGATTCGTTGATCGTTTTCGTGTTTTTTCGGATAATCTGATCGAGCTCTTCTGCCAAAACTTTGAGATAGGAAAGGTATTTTTGATTTTCCTTGTCAAGTTGCTTTTTATCCAATAATTCCAGCAATCCCAAAATGGAGGATAAAGGAGACCTCAAAACCGTCGATTGGGTGAATAAAATTTCCTTAAGGACATTATTCTGATCAAGAAGTTTGGCAAAAACAGCTTCGTCATCATGGATATCCTTATTGCAATAAACAAAACCAATCACTTTTTTATGCATGTTTGTGACCGGAAAAAACTCATGCTGAAACAATCTTTCTTCATTATTGGCAATGCTGAACAAGGATTGTTTAAAGCTCAGATGGTTCCCTCCTATGATTGCTTCAAGATTTGTCAAAACTTTTTCTTCCATACCGGGAAGTAAAAAATGCAAGAATTTCTGTCCAATATCAAGGCTTTTACCTAAATAAGCGTTCACTTGATTTGAAGCCTTTACATTAAATTTTAAAATCCTTAAATCTTGGCTCATCAAAATATAAGCCTGCTCAGAATTATTGAGAATTGCTTCTAAAGTTGAGTCAAGCCGACCCACCTCATTGCCCAATAACTGCACATCAGAAACATCTTTGAAATAAATGTCCATCCAAGCCATTCTGGGATGGATTACTATTTGATACCACCTGCCATTTTCAGAAATAAAATTGTCAATAACAGTGATTGAATCTGATTCTTTTGCTTTTTTGAACTTCAATGCGTATTCATAAATCTTTGGATCTGGAAAAACCTGCCAAATTTTCCTTCCAATCAGCCGGTTGCTTGGGCTTCCAAAAAAGACATCCGCAAGAGAATTTGAAAACTGAATTTCCCAATCTGAGTTCAATTGAATATAAATGTCAGACTCTACATTGACATTAAAACCGATTTGCTTGGATAAATACTCAGATTCATTTTTGACTGTACCTACTCCAAGAATTCCCAAAAAATCCCCTTCAATATTTTTTAAAAAAGAAAACTCCCACGAAACCAAGCTGTTGAAACAAACTTGGGAGTAATGGATAATATTGTTGGGCCTACCAATCAGTTCAGAAATGAGTGGCTCAATCTCTACTTTTTGATTATCATTGAAAAATTCAAAAAAACAGGTTTTTTCGTCTGATGACAACTTGAAAAACGTATTAAAGGTGGAATTGGATTGGGCTACTTCCCCTTCAAGGTCCAAAACACAAACCAAGAGTTTGCTCTCCCGAAGGGAAAAAGGCAACAAATCTTTGATTTCTTTAGAATGTATCATCTTGATAATTAACCGGGGGGTGAGACCGTTTTCACTTGCGAGTGACTATTTTGCGAATTGGAGGCTGCAATATAATAAATTGTCCAAAGACAATTTCATGGAGATCTATAAAATTGAATACCAATACGTTAGCAAAGAATATTAAAAAGTGATAAAATCTCAATAAACACCGTTTTAATATATTGAAACCACAAAAATGCTGTGAGAAATTTTTTGAAAAAAATTCAAATTAAAATTTAAACCTAATAACACTTAAGTTTTTTAAACCTATAATTTTATATTTTTCTATGGGGTCTTCTCCACCAGAGATTTAAAATTTACCTCGTAAATCCCTTGCTTCCATAGTTCATTTCTTATTCTTTTTGAATTAACCTCCTATTCTTAAAAAATTTTGAAGTGAAAAGCACATCACAACTATTTTTTTTCTGATTGAATGTCAGAGTCTTATTTCTTCAGTCCCTGATTGAGGAAGGCTGTCGGATATATAATGACAATCCAGTTTTGTATATCTGATGAATATTCATTTATATTTGCATCTCTTAAATCAAAAAATAAAGCCTAGGTTTAAGAATAAGCAAATATAAAGTTTGGTAGGTAGTTTTTCCTGATATCCAAATGGTAATTGGGAAGTTAGCAGTTTACCGAAATTATACTGTAACAAACAGAGAGTTGGGTGAGTGGCTTAAACCAGCAGTTTGCTAAACTGTCGTACGGGTAATTCCGTACCGGGGGTTCGAATCCCCCACTCTCTGCAAGGAATCGAAGGATTCTTTAATTCGGGGTGTAGCGTAGCCCGGTATCGCGCCACATTTGGGATGTGGAGGTCGTAGGTTCGAATCCTGCCACCCCGACTTATTATTGATGCGCACGTGGCGAAATTGGTAGACGCACTGTCTTCAGGTGGCAGCGCCATTAGGTGTGGAAGTTCGAGTCTTCTCGTGCGCACAAAAACAAAAAAGAGGCTCTTAAGCCTCTTTTTTGTTTTTAACTTTTTTCAAAAACAGCTTCCAAAAATTTTCATTTTTTTCATTTATCGGAAATTTATCCCCAAGTAAGTAGCCATATGGCTCCAATGAAGGAATCCTATCAAAAGTTATTTTCAGAACACCCATCAATGGAATAAACAAAATCATTCCTGAAACGCCCCACAAACTCCCCCCGATAAGGATAGCCAATATCACCACCATCGTGTTGACCTTGACCTTGGAACCCACAATAACCGGAGTGATTAAATTGTTTTCAGTGAGTTGAATAATCCAAAGCATAAATAAGGTAATAAATGGGTAAAACAGGTTATCTGTAGTCAACAAAACATAAAAAACAACCAAGAAAGAACTGAGTATCACCCCAACATAAGGGATTAGATTCATGACTGCGATGAAAACTGCAAATAGCAGGTAGTATTTGATCCCAAGGAAATAAAAAACCACGCCTGACATTACCGATACAATTCCCGTCACGATGACCATGCCCACAAGATATGATTGAATGACCTTTCCTGAATCCTCTATCCAATTCAAAATCGAATTATTATCATTTCCTGAGACTTTCTTTAAAAACTCCATAAAGAAATCAGTATAATAAAGCATCAAAAAAATAAATAATGGTATGATGCCCGCCAATGTCAGAGATTTAACTGTTTCCCTCAAAGTTGTATTTAGGCTTTCCGGGGTAAAAATGTCGCTTATCTCAGGCATGGACATCCCTTCAAAACCGATCTTTCCGCCAAGGTCTGCGAAATACAATGAAATTTTTTTGTTGAACGAGTCACTTATCTCAGGAATGTCCAAAATCAAATTTACAACTTGGTTGATCAAAGTATAAAAAACTAATAAGGCAACAGCGGAAATCAAAACAATTGTCAAGGTGATGGCTAATCCCCGTGGAATCCTTTTTTCCTCAAACCAATTAGAAATAGGAAACAGAGAAAATGCGAAAAAAACTCCCCATACTAAAGGTATGATGATGAAAGAACCAACTTTTAAAATCCAAAAAACGACAACGATAATAAACAGCAAATATGCTGTTTTTTGGATCTGATGTGTTGAAGATGCCATTTGAGGTGATTTTTAATCAATTTAAAGATTTTATTATCCAATTCCATACATACCATTAGATAATAAACAAACCCCCACCTTCCAATATTTGCTGGTACTTCACCTTGTCAAACATGTACAAATTGGGGGATTTGTGGGCCAATCCTTTCTTTACTTCATTAAGCTTGATCACAATTCCTGAATTAAGAATTTTCTTTTGAAAATTACGGGGATCAATTTTACTTCCCAAAATGGCCTCATACATCCTCATCATTTCCGGCATAGTAAATTTTTCGGAAAGTAGGTTGTACCCTACGGGCTGGTAATTTAATTCCAACCTTAAAGAATGCAAGGCTTTTTTTAAAATCTCATTGTGGTCAAACAACAATTCCGGAACTTCCTCCAAAATCCACCATTGGCACTCGTCTGTAAACTGATCGGGATTGGGAAAAACCTCAGCGTAATCTACCAAAGCATAATAGCCTATAGAAATAGCTCTGTCATACCATGATTCAGGATCGATAACATGGGAAAGTTTAGAGATAATCTTTTGATTATCATACCTTTCAATTTTTCCAAAAGTATGAAATTGCCTCAAAAATATTTGGCCTAAACCAGTCCTTTCCTGCAAAATCCGGATTGCTGCATTGTCAATATCTTCACTTTGCCTGATTAATCCACCCGGCAAACTCCAATATTCAGTCCCTTTCCATTTTAACAAAAGCACTTTTAATGTTCCGTCATTGAATCCGAAAATGACGCAATCCAATGAAAGTTGCGGAAATACCTCCTCATTGTCAAAGTCTTTATTGCTTGGTCTCTTTTTTGGCATATCGTTAATTTAAAGTCATCATGTACAATTTACACAATGATTTCAATTAATTTTTTATATTTGGAACTCAATTTATTACATGTCATCTGATTGAATCATACGGAACAATCCTTTGATTCAAATTCAAATAAATAACCCAATTGCTACAGATACAAGGTTGCTTAAAAAATCAATCAGTTCTATGAATTTTAAATTTATTAAGCCAAATTGAACTTAAACTATGCAAAAACCCCCTGATGTTTCGTTAGGGGGTTTTTTATTTATATCCAAAATCAATAAAAGCAAATATCAACCTTTCAACATTTATAAGCCTTTTCATTTTAAGGTTTGGATATATTTGTAAACAGGTGAATTCCAAAAAACATATTCTATGAAGAAACATTACTTACTGACATTTATTTTGGTCGGTTTGTTAGCCATTCAGCTACATTCCCAAACATTAGATGGTTATTCCAAAAATTCCGTAACAAAACAATTGGATTTTGAAAAGCAGTTCAAACAAACTGTTGACTTTAGCAGGTTCAGGATCCACTTGGAAGCCATCACTTCCGAACCTCATGTCGCAGGCACAGCCGCCAATGAAAAAGTGAAAGACTATATGGTCGAATCAATGAAAAAATCAGGATGGGATGTCAATGTTTACCCATATGACTTGTATTTGTCCAAAGGACCGGGAGAATCACTCGTGGAACTTGTAACACCCTTCAGACAGCCCTTAAATCAACAGGAAAATATCCTTTCGGAGGATCCCTATTCTTCCAATCCAAATCTCTGGAAAGGATGGAATGCATTTTCTGGAAGCGGAGATGTGACTGCTGAGGTCGTATATGCAAACTATGGCACCAAAGCTGACTTTGAAAAATTAAAGGATTTGGGCATTGATATCACAGGCAAAATTGTCCTTGCCAGATATGGTGGAAACTTCAGAGGGTACAAGGCCAAATTCGCAGAGCAATATGGAGCGGCAGGATTGATCATCTTTACTGATCCCGCGGATGCAGGATACATGAGAGGCCCGGTATATCCTGAGGGTACTTTTTATGACGAAAGCTCCATCCAAAGAGGCTCTTTATTGACAGTAGATTGGACAGGAGATGCGCTGACACCATTTGAACCTGCACTTCCCCTCGATGGAAAAACCAAAATCAAAAGGTTGGATCCTTCCGAAGTTAAAGGATTACATACCATTCCTGTCACTCCCATTTCTTATGGCTCAGCCAAAGAAATCATAGGTAAAATGAAAGGAAAAGCTGTTCCTGCCGGTTGGCAAGGAGGCTTACCTTTTACATACAGATTAGAGGGCGGCAAAGAGCTTACAGTAAGATTGAAAGTCCAGCAGGAAAAAGGCATGACAAGGACCAACAATGTTGTCGGAACTTTGAAAGGCGAATTATATCCTGACGAATGGATTATCCTAGGCTGCCATTATGATGCTTGGGGTTTTGGTTCAACTGATCCCAACTCTGGAACGGCTATGCTTTTGAGTATGGCCGAAACCTTAGGGAAAATGGCCAAAGAGGGCAAAAGACCGGCTAGATCTATACTGATCGCTCATTGGGATGCCGAAGAACATGGCGTAATCGGCTCTACAGAATGGGTGGAGCAATTCCGTGATGAATTGGGAGCAAAAGCTGTCGCCTACATCAATCTGGATGCAGCTGTTTCTGGTAAGTATTTTGGAACTGCTGCTTCCCCTACTTTGAAAAAAGTAATCATGGAATCAGCAAAACAGGTTGCCTATCCTGATTCAGCCAAGACAGTTTATGAAGTTTGGGCAGCAGGCAAGCCAGAACCGAGTATAGGAAATTTAGGCGGGGGCTCTGACCATATCGCATTTTATATGCATGTCGGAGTTCCTTCGATCAGCGGGGGTTCAAGTGGACCCTCTTTATACCACACCAATTATGATGACCTTCATTTCTACAAAAAATTTGCTGATCCAACCTTCAAAATGGGAGGCACGGTGGAGCAAGTGATCGGAATCATGGCCCTCAGATTGGCCAATGCGGAGATCATTCCTTATGAGGCATCGAGGTATTCCAAAGACTTGGCTACCCATTTTGAGAATGCAGAGAAAAACGTGAAAGCCTACAATAAAGATTTCAAAGGTTTTGAAAAATCAAAAGCAGCTGTTGAAGCTTTAAAAACAAGTGCGGAAGCTTTGGACAGCAAAATCGCCTCCGTTTTGGCAGGCAGTCAATTGGATTCAAAAAAGACCAAAGCCATCAACAAAGATTTGATTGCTTTGGAAAAAAGCTTCATAGATCCAAAAGGAATGTATTATGGAAACTGGTACAGGTCATTATATGCATCCACAGATCCATTTAGCGGGTATGCATCATGGATGCTTCCGGGTATACAATATGAAACTGAAATGAAATCTTCAGAAAGGCTGTCGGAATGGGATGACCGCTACAGCAAAGCCATCCTCGACCTCAAGTCCAAAATGGATACGCTTCTTAAAAATCTTTAATTCCAAAAAACAAAAAAACCGGCATTGGCCGGTTTTTTTGTTTTTATACATTTTTGCTCCTCACCTAACATATCTATTTAAAATATTGCTTGATGCCGGGAATCACCCATTGTGGACCTTGGTCTGTGGACAAAAAACTAATCAACTTTCTCCCTCGTCCCTCTATACAATTCAAATTTTAATAGTCTGCAATCTATCGTCCCATTATAGAATTCAATTCTTCTGGCAGCCCGAAGGCCAACTTTTTTGCCAAGTGCCACATTACCTGTAAAAATAAATCCTGTATAGCCCGGGCATCTTTGCTTCATAAAATCCCCCATTCTTTTATAAGTTAATCCAAGGTCTTCTTCCTCTCCCAGTCTTTCGCCATATTCAGGGTTAAAAAACACAACTCCGGAATCAGACTCAGGAACTGTCGTTTCCTCAAAATCTCCTACCTCAAATTCAATCAAATCCTCCACTCCTGCCGTACTTGCATTTTCCCTGCTGAAAAGGATCGCTTGCTCGCTGATATCACTTGCAATGATCTTCAGACCGGGAACTTCAATGATTTCTGCCTTGAGTTTTTCTTTTTCTGACTGATAAAAATCCTCATCATAACCTTTGATATGCATAAAAGCATAATGGTCTCTCAACAAACCAGGAAACCTATTTGTAGCCATCATCGCTGCTTCTATTGCCAAAGTTCCCGATCCACACATCGGGTTGACAAAGGGACTATTTTTGTCCCAATCCGTAGCAAGGATAGTAGCTGAAGCCAAAGCTTCCAACATGGGTGCTTTTCCGGGAATTTTCCTGTATCCATGTTTTGCCAAAGTTTCCCCTGAGGTATTGATATAAAGATTGGCTTGGGTTTCTTTCCAAAAAAGCTGAAAAACAGCACCTTCCAATGCCGAACCAGAATCGGGTCTGATTCCTGTTTTTTCTCTGAAGCGGTCTACTATGGCATCTTTGATCCTTACATTGACAAAAAGCGGATTATCCACACTACCGTTATCTACATGCGAAATGACAGAAAAATAAGAGGATTCGGATATATAATCTTCCCAAGGCAAAGCCTTGATCCTTCTGTAAATATCGTCTGCATCATGAAGGTAAAAGGACCTGATTTCATACAAAACATGACTTGCAGTCCGCAAATGGAGGTTCAAAAAAATACAGTCCGACAGAGAGGCCTCCAATTCAATAGCTGTTCTTTCGGTTTTTATCGGCTTAAAGCCCAAATCCATCAATTCTTTTTCAAGATAAGATGAAAACCTATCCTTACAGGTGACTACCACTTTTCCTTTCAATCCAAAATCTATCATAGCCACAAAGGTAAAAATATTCTCCTAACTGAATCTAAAAGCTAAAAATCAAGGCTGATCATCAGGAATCAATACAGTTTCAATAAGTACAGGACTTGTCATAAAATAGCCCAGCACTGGTCCATCCCCATTTTCCTGTCTGATGTTGGATTGGGGATTTTGTGGAGGAGGAGAAAAAAGTCCGCCATCATTAAATAAAAGGCTCACAAATTGGTTTAGATAATCAAAAGCACTTTGGTTTAGACGGAAAAGCTCAAGACGTATCTTATCATTTGCCTTGAATGGAAATCCTGAAAGTTCAAAACCATCATCCAATATGGCCGTTCCAAAAGAATCATCAAACAATAAATAGTCAAACCTGCTGTTTTTCAAAGTGTCATTTTCTACAATCCTGATTCTGTAATTATTGTTTTCGGTAAATGGAATTTTACCATAGACTGTCAGGTAGTATCCCTCGTCCCTAAAAAGTCTTTCATCTTTGAATTCAACCACGACACTGTCCAAAACAGGAGGAGGAAGAATAGTCCCATTGGAAAGATATACTTTGTCATCAATCCTTACACTCAATTCATACCGCTGTCCAACTATTCCCCTCAAACCATTCTGTGCGAGGTATTTTTTATTTGCCGGAGAATAAAAGAAAATCACTACCCCACCGGAATCTATGTTGCGGATACTCACATCTGCATTTTCGACGACCTCATTATCCCCTTCCTGATAGTAATCCTTAGAAAGGGTGATCTTCACTTGGTTGATAGCACTGTTGTCTGTCCAGATTGCCTCTATGACCGGGATCGGCTCAAGGGTATCCAAATCCAAAACGACTTCCTCCTGACAGGAAGAAAACAGAATCAAGGCAAAAATTACGATTAGGTATTTCATCAGAATTTGAAATTATAAGTCAATGCAGGCAAAAACGTAAAAAGATAAGTCATCACCACACCCGGTCTTTGGGAAACAATCTCCCCTCCATCCTCCGGATCGAAATTGATATCATCATTATAAATATCCGTAAACTGGAATGTAAATGGGTTTTTTCTTCCGTATAGATTGTATACACTGAAATTCCAACTTCCTCTCCATTTTCTGCCCTTATCCTGATTTCTCCAAGTGATGGATGCATCTACTCGATGATAATCCGGAAACCTGTCCGCATTTCTTTGATCTCCATATACAGGAACCCTTTGCGCATCTACCACATAGGTGCCAACAGGGAAAGTAACAGCCTGACCCGAGGTATAAACAAAAGTCAACCCGGCACTCCATCTATCCGAAAACTCGTGGTTCAAAACCAAATTTACATCATGCGGTCTGTCAAACCGGGGATTGTACCAATTGTCACTGCTGATGCCCTCGATTTTTCTCCAGGTCCTAGAGTAAGTGTAGCCAAGCCAACCGGTTGTCTTACCCACATTTTTTCGGATCAAAAACTCCGCACCATAGGCATATCCCACTCCAGAAAGCAATTCGGTTTCGACATTATCGGTAAACAACACACTCGCTCCTTGCCTCAAGTCGATGACATTTCTAAAGTCCTTGTAATAGGTTTCTACCGATACTTCCCAAGTTCCATTAGCTAGGTTTTTAAACAATCCCACCGAAACCTGATCTCCTCTCAAGGGTTCAATATAGGTTCCAGAAGGAACCCATCGGTCTATTGGCAAACCAGCAGAACTGTTTGAGGCTACTTGGACATACTGATGGCTTCTGTTAAATGCTCCTTTCAAAGAAAGATCTTCTGCAAGGAGGTACCTGAAAGAAATCCTTGGTTCCAGTCTTTGAAAAACCTTCATCCTTTCCAACCTTCCAAAAGTCAAGGTATCTGTCACCTCTGCTTCGGGGCTGGGGATTCCATCCGCATATTGATATAGCACTCCCTTGCCAACTTCCTGATAATGGCTTAACCGGATTCCTGCCTCCACGAGTAACTTATTTCCAAATTCGGTGGTACCCGAAACATAAAGATTGTTAAGTAAACCGTTTTTTTGGTTGGTATTGATATCGGTCAGGTTAGATTCAGGGGCGAGTTCCAAATTGATAGGTGAAAAATGATAAAATTGCCCATGGTACCCGGCTTTAATCACTGAGTTATCCCCCAACAACCATGTCCAACCTAGATTTACCCCGCTTTCAGAAAGTGAATTGGTCCAGTTAAATCCATCCTGTGGATCGTCAAAAAGCACCTGATATTGGTACCTGCTGTGGTAGGCGCTTAAGTCAAAGAATTTGGTAGCACTGATATTTCTATTCCAATTGAAAGAAGAAATAAAATTATTCCATCCCAGCCCAAATTGCCCCGAAAGGCCCAAAAAGTCCGAACCATAGTAAGTGGAAAATGAGATTTTATCTTTTTCACCAAGTTTGAAAGTAAACTTTCCGCTGAGGTCATAAAAATACAGCTGGTTATTTCGGATATTTTCATTGTTGGAAAGCCTCAAAAACAAGTCCGCATAAGTTCTCCTTCCAGAAACAATAAAGGAAGATTGATCAGAAAAAAGCGGTCCGTCCATGGTCAGTCTCGAACTGATGGTTCCTATACCACCCTCACCCCGGATTTTTTGAAAATTCCCTTCCCGCATCGAAACATCAATCACTGAAGATACACGTCCTCCCAATTCTGCAGGAATATTTCCTTTGTAAAATTCAATATCCGACAAAGCGTCGGGATTGAATACAGAGAAAAAACCAAAAAAGTGAGACGGATTATAAACAGGGGCCCCATCCAGATTGATAAGGTTTTGATCAGCAGACCCTCCACGCACAAAGAGCCCTGTCGTCCCTTCTCCCGCAGTCTGCACCCCTGGCAGAAGTTGTAAACTTCTCAATATATCCACTTCACCAAATAAGGCCGGAATGTTTTTGATCGTCTCAATTGGTACTACCGATTTCCCCATTTCTATTCCTTTGACGTTTTGCTCAGGATTGACGTCTCGGATAATGATCTCTTCAAGAGATAGCTCCTCAGGTTTGAGGTAAAACTTTACGGGTTTTTCCAAATCTTTGGCAGTCAGTATCCTGACAGATTGAGAATATCCGATAAAAGAAATGACAATTTTTGCAGGTAGAGCGATGATTGGCAAGGTAAAATTGCCATTGATATCAGAAACGACACCTTTCTGCGGTTCGGATTCCCAATAAATATTTGCACCCGGCAAGGGTGCATTTTCCTCAACTTCATAAACAGTACCTGAGATAAACGACTGTTCTTGGGAATAAAGTAACGGGTTACCCAAAAATAAAAAAACAATAAAGGTAAGTGTCAAAAACTTCATGCAGAAAATTTGGTTTTCAAGGATAACGGATTTTGGCCTTTAGGTGTTGAAATTTATGTCATTAATTTCTTTTCCTTTTCTTTTCATCAATATTTTATAATTTCAGGGCATGATTTGGGCATACCCTGACACGAGATTGATTTATATATTGGCCGCAGTTTTTGGCTTATTGTATTTGGTATACTTGTACCGTTTTTATTTGATCAACAAAAAACTTGTTGTCCAAAAACACAGGCTTTTTCTTAAACTTCTGCTTAGGCTTTCTTATTTCATTTTGTTTTTGATCGCCTTGGCAGGGCCATCCATAGGCACTTCCATGAAAGAAATCAAAGAGGAAGGAAAAGACATCTTCATAGCGATAGATCTTTCCCAATCCATGAATGCCACCGATATAGGCCCAAGCAGAATCCAAAGGATAAAATTTGAATTGAAAAACCTGGTCAAGAATTTTTCCGGTGACAGGATCGGATTGATCATCTTCAGTTCGGAAGCATTTATCCAATGTCCACTGACCTTCGACCAAAACGTCCTTCAACTCCATCTCGACGGATTGAATACAGGATTGGTCCCAAACCAAGGTACAGACATCTCTGCTCCTTTGAATATGGCATTGAATAAATTTGACTTGGAAGAATCTGCCGAAGCCAATTCAAAATCAATCATCCTGATCTCGGACGGGGAAGATTTCGGGGAAGATTTTCAGGACATCACCTCACAATTGAGTGATAAAGGAATCAAAGTATTTTCATTAGGAGTCGGAACAAGTCAAGGAAGCAATATTCCCAAAGGAAGTGGAAAAATCATAGATCCCAATACCAACCTACCGGCCATCAGCCGATTGGAATCCGACAACCTCAAATTGATCGCTTCACAAACAAATGGCTCCTATTTTGAACTCAGTGATGATGTACAAGAAATACCAAACCTAATCTCTGCTTTGGAAAGACAGGAAGCTACTGTAACCGGGTCCAGGATGGTAGAAGCTTCCGCCAATAAGTATTTTTATTTTCTGTTAATTGCATTGGGCTTAGGGCTTCTTGACCTGATGTTGCCATTTAAAACCATCAAATTGTAAAAACGTGTAACAAACATGATGACTTCAATACGTGTTTTCTTTTTATCGATTCTGATGATCACTTCTAATTGGAATGAAGTGGGAAAGAGAAATGCTGCCATCAAAGCTGCGACAAAAAGCTATGAAGAAACAGACTATGAAGCCTCCATCACCAATCACCTCAGACTTGTCAGTGAATATAACCTGACAACACCCAATGTCACCTATAATCTTGCGCTGAGTCAACATTACGGCGGACAATTGGAACAGGCGGGGCTCACGTATCAAAGCCTTTACCAATCCCCCGATAAAAACATCGCTTCATTTGCTTACAACCAAAACGGAGTCATACTAGGTGGGGAAAAGAAATATGATGAGGCCCTCGAAGCATTCAAAATGTCTCTGATCAATAACCCAACCAATGAATCCGCGAGGTACAATTATGAATTGCTAAGCAGGTGGTTAGAAAAAAATCCTGAGCAACAAGAACAGCAGCAGCAGGACCAACAGGATAAAGAAGATCAGGAAAAACAAGAGGAACAGGATAAGCAGGATCAGAAATCAGAAGAAAAGAAAGACGGTGAAGGGGAAGAAGAAACTAAAGAGGATGAAGCATCCGAATCCCAGAAAAAAGAAGATAAAGAAGGAGAAAAATCTCAGGAAGAAAAGGATTCTGAAGAAGCAAGTGACATAGAAAGCGACCTTAGCGACAGAGAAAAAGCTTTGGAAAAGGTCAAAGAAAAACTTCAGGAAATGAATCTTTCTCCGGAACAAGCTGCTCAAATCCTTGAAGCAATGAATGCAGCTGAACTCCGATATATCCAACAGAATAAGAAAAAACCTACCAAAAAACCACAAAGAGGACTGCCGGAATGGTAGTTGGAGGTTTGGAAGTTGGAAGGTTGGAAGTATATGGTGGAAAGTTTTGGAAAAGTTGTAAGTGGTGAAAGGTGAGTGGTCGATCTCATATCCAATTCTTGGTTCCCTGTTCTTGACACTGGACCCTGAGCGAAGTCGAAGGGCTCAGCTCTCTGTTCTCGGATCTGAGCTTTCTTATCTCTGTCCTCGAATCTGGGCTCTCTTGTCTCGGTTCTCGCTTCTCGGTTCTCTCTTCTCAGGTCTCATATCTCACATCTTAAAATATAAACCCAAATGAAAGAAGTCTATATAGTATCCGCCGTAAGAACTCCGCTTGGAAGTTTTGGCGGAAAGCTGTCCGGGTTGACTGCCGTAGAACTCGGAAGTATCGCCATCAAAGGTGCTTTGCAAAAAGCAGGAGTAGATCCAAGCGAAGTACAGGAAGTCATGATGGGGAATGTGATTTCTGCCAATCTCGGACAAGCACCTGCACGTCAGGCCGCTATCGGAGCAGGACTTGGTTACAATGTTCCTTGTACGACAGTAAATAAGGTCTGCGCTTCAGGAATGAAAGCAGTGATGTTTGCAGCACAATCTATCATGACAGGTCAAAACGACCTTGTGGTAGCAGGTGGCATGGAAAGCATGTCCAATGTCCCATACTATATTCCAAAAGGAAGATTCGGTTACAAATACGGCAATGCCGAACTGGTAGACGGATTGGTCAAAGACGGTTTGTTTGAAGCTTATTATAAATTCCCGATGGGTAACTGTGCAGATAATACCGCCAAGGAAATGAATATCAGCAGGGAAGAACAAGATACTTATGCCATCCAATCATACACACGCTCGGCTGAAGCATGGAAATCAGGGGCATTCAAAGACGAGGTCATTCCTGTAGAAATCGCAGGAAGAAAAGGAGAAACAATCCTCATAGAGGAAGATGAGGAATTCAAAAATGTCATGTTTGACAAAATTCCCACGCTGAGACCTGTATTTGAAAAAGACGGTACAGTGACCGCTGCCAATGCCTCCACCATGAATGACGGTGCTTCGGCATTGGTTTTGGCTAGCAAAGAAAAAGTCGAGGAACTTGGACTCACACCCATCGCCAAAATAAGAGGCTTTGCAGATGCTGCACAAGATCCGCTTTGGTTTACCACCGCACCGGCTTTGGCTATCCCAAAAGCTATCAAAAATGCAGGGTTGTCTGCAGAGGAAATTGATTATTATGAAATCAACGAGGCATTTGCCGCTGTGGCTATCGCAAACCAGCGTGAGCTTAACCTCAAAAATGACAAGCTGAACGTATTTGGCGGAGCTGTTTCTTTGGGACATCCGCTTGGCGCTTCGGGTGCAAGGATCATTACGACACTTTGTTCCGTGTTGGATCAAAAGAAAGGCAAAATAGGCGTCGCAGGTATCTGCAACGGCGGAGGCGGCGCTTCGGCCATCGTCATCGAAAAACTCTGATTGAATTGGGGATAAAGGAAATCTATCTTTATCCCCGTATTTTTTTACCTAATTAACCCCAAAAATTCCTGATGAAATCACCCACTCATTCAATGTATTCTAATCAAAATCAAGGGGCTTGGAAAAAAACCGCCCTGACCTTACTATTTGGAATTGGGATTTTAGCACCGTTATTTTCTCAGGAGTTGGTGAAAGTATACTACGATGAAGATAAAAAATTACTGAAGGAAGAATATTTCACCGTTGGTGGTGTACCACAGGGAGAATTCAAACTCTACCTTGCCACAGGGGAATTGGCGCAGACCGGCTATCTTAAAGATGGAAAGAAAGAAGGTTTGTTCATTGATTGGTATCCCGAGACTGGAGACACGCTCCGAAAAGTCAATTATGTCAATGACAAAAAGCAGGGTAAATCGATCAATTACTTTCCTTCCGGTAAGGTGTCTCAGGAATTAACTTATGTGGACAATAAAATAGAGGGGGAAATCACCTCTTACTTTGAAGAAGGAACAGTCAAACAGAAATCGTACTTTAAAAATGACAAGCCAAATGGTTGGACTTTGGTATACAGCGAGGAATTGCCCGGAGCAATTTCTGAAAAAATATTATTCAACGAAGGTGTCATTGAAATCAGGGAGAATTATTTTGAGGAACAGCTTACAAATAGGTCTACTTATAAAGACGGAAAGCTGAATGGCCCTCAATTCACTTATTATCCAGAGGAAAAAATTTCCTCGCAAATCAATTACAAAAACGGTATACAGGATGGTGAAGCTATTTTTTATTTTGAAAACGGCCAAATAGCCAAAAAAGGAAGCTACAAAAAAGGTGTCCCGACAGGTAAATTTGAAAGTTTTTACGAAAGCGGAAAAATCGAAAAAATGGTCAGCTACAAAAATGGAAACATCACAGGAAAAGCCATCAGCTACTTTGAAAATGGAAAAACTTCAGAGGTTTCCAATTTCAATTCTTATGGTGAGATTGTACAGATCCTTGGCTACCATGAAAACGGCCAAAAGGAAAGGATCATTAACTTCAGAAATGGACTGGAGGAAGGGGAAGTGCTGATTTACCATCCCAATGGAAATCTGAAAGAATCTATTTTTTACAGGTTGGGAAAGCCACACGGCATCCAAAAAATATATGATGAAAGTGGCAACCTGATTTCTGAAAGGTTATTCAAAGAAGGAAAGCCTGTCGACCCGCCGACAAAATAAAAATTGGAAAAAAACCGATAATTAATCAGGCGCAAACCGCCAATAAACCCATCTTTTTCTAATTTTGCCAAATAGACAATAAAAATGGAAAAAGGCATAAAAGAAACACATTTCAATTTCCCCAATCAGAAGGGATTTTACAAGGGGAAAGTGAGAGACGTTTATATTTTTGAGGACAAGTTGGCTGTAGTGGCCACAGACCGTATATCCGCTTTCGATGTGGTTTTGCCAAAACCGATTCCATATAAAGGACAGGTTTTGAATCAGATAGCAGCCCGATTCCTCAAAGCCACCGCTGATTTAGTCCCAAATTGGGTCACCGCCACTCCCCATCCTTATGTAACGATAGGCAAAAAATGTGAACCCTTCAAAGTCGAAATGGTCATCAGAGGATACCTTGCCGGCCATGCTGCAAGAGAGTACAAAGCCGGAAAAAGAAGCATCTGCGGCGTTTCCCTTCCGGAAGGATTGGCCGAAAACGACAAACTTCCCCATCCGATTATCACGCCCACCACTAAAGCATCCGAAGGTCACGACGAGGATATTTCAAAAGAAGCTATCCTTGCACAAGGAATTGTAAGCCAAGAGGATTATGAAGTTTTGGAAAAATACACCCATGCCCTATTTGCAAAAGGAAGTGAAATGGCTAAAGAAATGGGTCTGATTCTGGTAGATACTAAATATGAATTTGGGAAATATGGAGACCAAATCCTCTTGATTGATGAGATCCATACCCCTGATTCTTCACGGTACTTTTATGCAGACAAGTATGATGAATACCAAAAAGCCGGATTAGCCCAAAAGCAATTGTCTAAGGAATTTGTAAGACAGTGGCTGATAATAAATGGTTTTCAAGGAAAAGAAGGTCAATCTGTTCCGGAAATGAAGGATGAATTCATTGAAGAAATCTCCAACAGGTACATCGAACTCTATGAAAATATTATTGGTGAACCATTTGTTAAATCTGCTTATACAGATTTGGAAGGAAGTATAGAAAAAGCCATATTGGAAAATATTTAATTCACAAAACCGTCCTGTTTTGAGGGACAACATTCAAAAACGATTGCTATGAAGTATTCAGTTGATAAAAAAGAACAATACGTAATTTTTACCCCAATGGAAGAAAAGCTGGACTCAGCACTTTCTCCAAAACTCAAGTCTGAACTTTTGACAGTTCAGGCTGAAGGTTATAACAACTTGGTCATTGATATGAGTAATGTGAAATACGCTGATTCAAGCGGATTGAGTGCTCTTTTGGTAGGCAACAGGGAATTTGGCCGCAATGGTGGAATTTTCATCATTGCTTCTCCCCAAGACCATGTCATGAAATTAATTAAACTTTCCATGCTCGATAAGGTTTTTATCATTGTGGACACCATTGAAGAAGCTGCCGAAGCTATCTTTATCCATGAAATTGAAGGTAAAGAACAAGAAGAAGAGGAAGATTAATTTTGGAATTTGAAGTCACCATCCTCGGATCCAATTCCGCCATTCCTGCCCACGGAAGAAACCAGACATCTCAACTGGTATCCGTGGGCAATTCTTTTTTATTGATCGACTGTGGTGAAGGAACCCAAATCCAGCTCCGGAAATTCAGGCTCAAATTTGGAAGGATAGACTTCATACTGATTTCCCACCTCCACGGTGATCATTTTTATGGCCTGATGGGACTGATTTCAAGCTTCCATCTAGTGAAAAGGGAAAGACTATTGACCATCTTTGGTCCGAGTGGACTGGATGAGATCATCACCACCCAACTTAAGCATACCAATACCAAATTGAGTTTTCCCCTACGTTTTGTTCCAACTCAGGCTGAAGGAAAAAACTTGATCCTGGAAGAACCCATGTTCAGGGTTTTCACCTTTCCTTTACAACACAGAATTCCCTGTACCGGATTTTTGATTGAAGAAAAACCCGGACTTCGAAACATGATCAAAGAAAAATTGATAAAAACCAAAATGCCTGTCGAAGCCATTGTCTCATTACGTGAAGGAAATGATGTTTTAGACTCCGACGGCAAAGTCAAATACAGTGTAGAGGAATATACTTATCCTCCAAAACAATCTAAAAAATATGGCTATTGTTCTGATACCATCTTTGATCTGAGTTTGGTAGGGTATATCAAAGGTGTCGATTTATTGTACCACGAAGCTACCTTCGGTGATGATGAGAAAGAAAGGGCAGGCACAACATTTCATAGTACATCAAGGCAAGCAGCCAACATTGCAAAGGAAGCAGAGGTTGATAAATTGCTTCTGGGACATTACTCCTCGAGGTACAAGGACCTCATCCCAATCCTGAATCAGGCCAAAGAAGTTTTTGAAAATAGTTTTCTTAGTGAAGAAGGAATAACTTATTCAATCTGACCCTAATCCCAACTGAAAAATCACCACAACTTTATGGGAAGTATAACCGAACAAAAGTCTTTTCAATCCAAGAAAACAAACTTATTCATCATCCTTAGCGGTCTTTTCCTCACCAATGCAATTTTAGCAGAAATAATCGGTGTCAAAATATTCTCAGGAGAGCAGACATTGGGAATTGAGCCTGTAGGTTGGAAAATCTTTGGGGATTATATCCTTGACTTCAACCTGACTGCGGGAGCGGTGATATGGCCGGTCGTATTTATCACTTCCGACATTATCAATGAATATTTTGGAAAGAAAGGGGTCAGAAAAATCAGCTTTATCACTGCATTTTTCATTGCTTACATTTTCTTGGTCATTTCAGTAGTAACCGTTCTCCCTCCTGCAGCCTTTTGGCTTGAGGTAAACACCCCGGATGCAGATGGCAATGCTTTCAACATCAACAATGCATTCAACATGATTTTCAGACAAGGCTTGGGAATTATTTTGGGCTCACTGACTGCATTTTTGTTGGGGCAGTTGATTGATGTGTATGTTTTCCAGAAACTGAGAAAAATCACCGGTTCAAAAATGATTTGGCTCAGGGCCACCGGATCTACGCTAGTGTCTCAGCTGATCGACTCTTTTGTCGTCTTGGGAATTGCTTTTTATGTTTTTGGAAACTGGAGTTGGGCACAAGTGGCCTCAGTCGCCATCATCAATTATGTCTATAAATTCAGTGTAGCCATCCTGCTTACTCCCCTACTCTATTTGGGACATTATTTGATTGATCGGTATTTGGGGAAAGAAGTTGCTGAAGTCATGACCAAAGAAGCCTCCAATGACACTTCGTTTTTATAGCCTTGGTTAAAAATTTAGCCATAGGAATTCCATAAGGGTCATTTGTTAAAAATCAATTCAACTGATTTTGGGTTGATTTTAAATTTTTGGATATATTTTTTAAGATAGTTTGATTATATTCGGCAATAGTTTGTATACGTATTACATTTTTATTTATTGCTAGATAAATGAATCCTATTAGAAAGCTCCTCGCAACATTTTATCTAGCCTTGTTTTTTTTGGTAGGTGGAGTAAGTGCCATGTTTGTACTTTCGGGCAGATTAGATTTTATATATCCAAAAACCTCCACAAGCAACAGCATACTTGAAGCGCCTGTGGCTGATTTTTCTTTTGTCCAAAACGATCTTTGCGGTTCCTCGCCTGTGGTTTTCACCAACCTCTCTACAGGTTCCCAATTAACCTACCTTTGGGAATTTGGGGATGGACAAAGTTCTACCCTTGAATCTCCTGAATATATTTTTGATAATGCCATTGGGAATGGCACGCAATCTTACGTAGTCGAATTGACCGTAACGGATTCATTGGGGGTCACAAATACCAAAACTGAAACCATCACAGTTAATCAGATTCCTTCAACGACTGTAATCAGTGACCGTTTTGATTCTGATTTTGACAACCTTCCGTTTTTTATCGTCTGTGACAATGAACAGTCGGCCTTCACTTTTTTTAATAACTCCTCCACCAAAGAAACCAATGTTTCCTACACCATAGAATGGGGGGACGGAACCGAACCTTTTGTCGCAGAAAATTGGGAAGAGGTATCACATGCTTATCCCATAGGGGTATTTTACCTTGACTATACTGTAGTTGGCGGGAATGGCTGCTCCATCACAAAAAGAATCGGTGTTTTCATAGGATCTAATCCTGCTGTTGGATTTGGTAATCCCGGCAATACAAATATATGTTCAGGAGAAGCACTGACATTCCCGATTACAGGCACAGAAAATAATCCTTCCGGAACGGTTTATACTGTCACTTTCTCCGACGGATCAGAACCACAGGTTTTCAACCACCCTCCCCCTCCTTCTGTAAGTCATATTTTTACAGAAACTTCCTGCGGAAAATCTGGTGGGCAAGGATTCCCAAATTCATTTTCAGCCACCATTTTGGCAGAAAATCCCTGTTCAAAATCTTCTGCCCAAGTCGTACCCATTTATGTCACCGAAAAACCTGAACCCATCATTGGAATTGAAGAGGATGTTTATTGTGTAAATACTTTTTTTGAAATTGAAAACCAGACTCTTTATGGAAATGAAGCAAACAACAGTGGCCAATGTACCAACATTGGTAAGTTTGTCTGGGAAATAAGCCCCACCACAGGTTGGGAATTGAGTCCGGGAAATACCTTGGGAACCCTTACAAATCCAAATATCCCTAATTCCTGGATTAATGGATCAATGGTCTTGACTCCAAGATTTACCGAACCGGGAGTCTACACAATCAAACTTATTTCAGGCAACAGGTGTGGCATAGAGGAAATCACCGAAACAGTATGTATCATCCCCGAACCTATCCCTGCATTTGAAGTGGATATACTTGAAGGTTGTGGACCAGTCGTGGTGAGGACTACCAATAACTCAAATATCCTCGAGACCTGTGCGGCACCTGAGAATTTCTTGACTTGGTCCGTTTCCATCCAAGGAAATGAATGCAGTACTTCTGACACATGGTCATTTTTAGAAGGAACCGGTCCCAACTCCATCAACCCTGTATTTGAATTTACAAGTCCAGGAAATTACCTGATCACACAAACTCTAAATACTCCTTGTGGTGTTTTTTCCGATTTGAAAACAGTAACTGTTTTTGCTCCACCATTGGTTGCAATTGAAAATATCCCTGATGCCTGTGGGGAACTAGTTCTCAACCCCCTAGCAAATGTCAGCTCTTGCGGTTCAGAATCGACAGTTTATAAATGGACATTTGAGGGAGGAACACCGGCAACTGCAAATACCCTTGATCCAGGATCAATTACATTTAGCACTCCCGGCATAAAAAATATCACCTTGGAAGTTACCAATTCCTGCGGAACAGTTCAGGAATCCATTCAGTTTGAGCTCAATCCGCTACCTGTTGTAGATGCAGGGGAAGATAAAAGTATCTGCAAAGGGGAAATCCTGACATTGGATGCCATTGCCTCTCCTGAAGGGAATTATACTTATTCCTGGAGTTCAGATCCTGTAAGCCCTATCGAAAATGCCAACACAAAAAGCCCAACAATCCAACCTGATCAAACCACAAAGTATATCGTCCAAATCAGAAACACAGACACGGGCTGTTTGGAGTTTGATGAGGTTTTGGTCGCAGTCATTCCTGCCCCTACAGTAAAATTCTCTATTCCTGACCAAGAAATATGTTCAGGGGAAAGTACCTCAGCGGTCAACCTGATTTCTGACCCTACAGGATATGATATAGAATGGACCGCCCAAAGCAATGGCGTTGGCGGGGTAATAGCAAGCGGGATAAACGTGATTCCTTCCCAACTTTTGACCAATATCACAAACGCCCCTATCGATGTCATTTTTCTTGCCAAAATCGTAGCAGAGGACTTAGGAGCTTGTGAAGAAGTGGTAGGAACCTACAAGATTACTGTCAATCCGGAGCCTGTATACATCGATGATAGCTTGGAAATATGCAGCGGATCCAATTTGGACTTTACTCCAGAAAATTTGATCCCAGGTTCTTTATTCACTTGGACGGTAAACCAAATTCCGGGTGTTTTCGGTGCAGCGCCTTCCACCCAACCTAGTTCCTCTATTCAAAATACCCTTTCCAACAATACCAATGAGGCAAGAAATCTTCTCTATCAAGTCACACCTTTTCTGGGATCTTGTCCGGGAAAACCGTTTTCACTGATTGTTACACTACTTCCTTCTCCGGGTATCAATTTTTCAATTGGTGACCAGGTCCTTTGTACAGGTACCTCAAGTAGCGAAGTTTTGATCTCCAGTCCCGTTCCTTCGGCAACATTCACTTGGACTGCTTCCCCAAATGGTGTTGAAGGTGTAGTCTTGTCCGGCCAAGGAAACACCATTCCAGTCCAAAATCTGATCAACCCAAGTCCTAACCCGCTCACAGTGGAATATCAGGTCAGTGCCTTTACCGGAGTTCAAAATTCCTGCTCCGGAATTCCGCAAATCTATAAAATCACTGTCAATCCATCCATCAGCCTCACAGAGCAAGTTTCAGATTTTTCAGGATTTGAAATCAGCTGCTTTGGAGCGAATGATGGCAGGGTATCAGTCATACCCTCAGGAGGAAACGGGAATTTCATCTTCACTTGGACCGGACCCAATGGCTATACTTCAGGGAACCAGACAATAGAAAATTTAGCCCCCGGCCAATACGAACTATTGATCGAAGATGAATTTGGCTGCAATATCGCCAAGAGTTATACCCTCACGGAACCAGAAGCATTGTTAGCAACTTTTGTTGAGAAAACCGATGTATTCTGTACAGGAGACAATACTGGAAGGATTGAGGTAGCGGTTTCAGGAGGAGTAGAACCTGAAGGATACCAATTCAATTGGACCAAAGACGGTCAGATTTTTGAAGCAGACAGTCCAATTATTGAAAACCTGCAGGCAGGTACGTATGAACTGACTTTGGTCGACAACAACAATTGCAGTGTCTCAACAGGTCCGATTCTCATCGCCGAACCGGAAGTCAAGCTTCAGATTCAGGTAAACAAGGAAGACATCTCTTGCTACGAAGCCAATGATGGCAAAATAGACCTGAACATTATCGGCGGTGTAGCACCCTATCAGATAGATTGGGATTTTGGTTCGAATGCAACTTCCTTCGAAAATGTAGGTCCGGGGACTTACACCGTCACTGTGGAGGATCAAGCAGGTTGTATCGTCTCCGAATCTGTCAATATAGTAGATGCACCCTTATTCAAAGTGAGTTCAGAGGTAACCCAAATCACCTGTTTCGGCGAGCAAAACGGGGCTATTGAATTGAATATCGAAGGCGGTAATGAAGGCGTCAATATAAGATGGGACAACGGACAGGAACTTCCTGGGATTTTCAACTTAGGTCCGGGCAACTACGGGGTGACTGTCACCAAATTCGGTACCTGTCCTGTAAGAAGGGAATTTACGATTATCCAGCCGGATCCATTGGTCCTAGAATCTGTCGTGACTGATGCACTTTCCTGCGACAATCCTCAGAGCGGAAATATTTTGGTCAATGTAGCCGGCGGAACCCCGCCATTCACTTTCAAATGGAGTAACGGAAGTACCCAGCAAAACCTCATCAATCTTTCCTCAGGACCTTATTCTCTTGAGGTAACCGATGCGAATGGATGCATCACCGAAGGTCAGTTCCAGATCAAAAGGCCTGCTCCAATAGAAGTGGTCACTGTCAGAAATACCAAAATAGTCTGTGAACCAAGAGCCATAACAGAAGAATTCAACATCTCAATAACAGGTGGAGTACCTCCTTATTCCATACAATGGTCAAACGGATCAGTAGAGGATGATGGATTGAAAATGTCTACAAGACAACCGGGTCTATACCTGCTTTCCATCACTGACGCGGTAGGATGCTCTTTCAATGAGTCATTTGAAGTGGAAAACACAGACGTAGTCATCGATGCCAGCATCCAATCCACCGGGATTGACCAAAACGGATCATTCCTAGTCGGTATCCCAATCACTTTCCAAAATAAATCTGTAGGAAATATCATCTCCTACTTCTGGGATTTTGGTGACGGAAACAGTAGCTCCGAAATCAGCCCAACACATACATACCAAAAGCCAGGAAAATATACCGTCACCCTCCAAGCTATAGATGAAAACGGGTGTATCCTGGAAGTTAAAAAAGAAATCGAGATAACGGATTTCTTTTTGGTGGTCCCTAATGTATTCTCTCCCAATGCAGATGGGATCAATGACTATTTCTTTCCCAAATTTATCAATATCACCAAAATGGAATTTTGGATCCTGAACAAATGGGGAGAAACCATTTTCTACACCGAGGATATCAATTCACAGGGATGGGATGGGAAAGTCGGTGGAGATTATGCCATGCCGGGAAATTATGTGTACAGGCTCAAATTTGAAACCGTAGATGGACGGGTAGAAACGCAAACGGAGGTCTTCCTCTTACTGAAATGATGGAAAAAAGATTCATTATCGGACTTCTAATGTTCTTTACCTTTCTGCAGGTTTCGGCACAGGATTTTCATTTTTCGCAGTTTTATGCCTCTCCCCTCAACCTCAACCCTGCTCTTACAGGATCTACCGAACTCAGCCGTGTCGGTGTCAATTACCGCAAACAATGGCCTGGCCTGAACTATGATTTCAATGCCTATTCGGCCTATTTTGACCATTACAGCTTTGACCTTAACAGTGGTTTTGGATTTATGGTCAACAGCTTCCAAGAATCAAACATGCAGATCAATACTACAGACGTATCTCTGCTCTATAGTTACAACTTACAGGTAGCAGATACCTGGAACTTCAAATTTGGAGGGCAGGCAGCTTGGGTAAGACGTAGCGCTCAGCTTGACAACCTCGTGTTTGGAGATCAGGTGGACCTTTTCAATCGCACTATAAACCAAACTACTATTGACCAAATCCCTGAATTTGAGCCAAATGGATACCTAGACCTTTCCTTTGGCGCCTTGGTCAACAATGAATATTTTTGGTTGGGAGGATCTGCCCACCATGTCAACAGGCCTAGCCTTAGTTTTTTTCCGGACAATGAAGCTGGCTTCCTGCCAATGAAATGGAGCTTTCACGGTGGAGTCAATTTCCCTTTGGGCTCGAGAAATTATTTTGGGTCAAAGTTTGACAATCAGGTATCCATCCTTGCCAACTACAAAAACCAAAATCCTTTTCAGCAATTGGACCTCAGTGTACAGATGCTCTTTGGCAATGTTATTGGGGGATTGGGATTCAGGGGAATTCCCGGAGTAAGAGACCTTCCCAATCAAGATTCCATCATCTTTCTATTTGGCATCAATCTGTCCAACGGCATGGTGATCGGATATAGCTATGACTTTATGATTTCCAAAATCGGTTTCCAGACCCAAGGCGCCCATGAAGTATCCTTCCGCTATCAGTTCCTGATGGGCGATCCCAAATCCCGAAACCAGCGTAGCCGGGTTTTGAAATGCTTTAATTTTATGATGTGAGAGGATTTAAATCAATCAAGGAAATGAAGTTGTTCTTATCTCTAAAAACAAAAATATTGACATAGGCAGAATTCTTTTTTTTCAAAAACTAAAAACCGATTAGAATTCTGAAATGATTTTTGGATCAAACCTATTTTATTGAGATATTCAGGTTCAATTTTTTAAAAGAAAAATATGAACAGGATTTCAAATTTTCACATCATTTTATTCTTGTTTTTTCACTTCTCGTGCAAAAGTGTAAAGCCTGAAGATCAGTTTGGGATCCAAAATGAAGATTCAACTGAAGTAAGGCCCAATCCTGAAATCCTCCTGATTCTGTTTTATATCAATCAAAAAGATTCTATTTCAATAGATCAGTCCTATATCAATGTGGGGGTTTACAAAGGAAATGAAACAGGCTTGTCTTCATCTTACGATGGAGACCTTAAACTGACATTTATGGATTTGAAGGGGGATAATTGCCAAGAAATGATCGTTGCCAATCCACTTTTAAGGAAAGTTGAATATTCATCAGGTGACAGTACGGGAAAATTGATTGCTGAAGCGGTGGAATTAGAGGAAGCGAAATTTTTTATAAGGCTTCAATGGAAAGATTGTTTTCAGCAAATCAAGGTAGAAAAGCTCGCAGAGGATAAATGGGAATTATTAAAAACCTTCAACTATAATAAACCAAACGTCCGATGAAGAAGGTAGCTATTTTTATCGCCAATTTAATTTCATTGTTCTTCCTTTACCAAAGTTCCTTTGGACAAAACTTTGGGATGGAAATAATCAGATACAACGGTTCACCTGACCAAATGCTCAATTTGGTAATAATGGGCGATGGATATACCTTGAACGAACAGGAAAAATTCATTGAAGATGTCAAAAAAAATATTGACGGCATGCTTATCCAAAGTCCATGGAATGCCTATTCTCAAAAAATCAATGTTTATGCAGTCAAGGTGGTTTCTAATGTTTCAGGAGCGGCAAACCGTCCCGACCAACCTATTGATAATTATTTTGGGAGCTCTTTCAATACTTTAAATATAGAGAGGTTGCTGTATCCAACCCAAATCAACAGGATTTTGGAAGTTCTCAATAACCATACGCCATTTTTTGATATCGGACTCATTATGGTTAACGACCAAAGATACGGAGGAGGTGGAGGCACATTTGCAACTTTTTCGACAAATCCCGAATCTGCAGAGATCATGATTCATGAACTTGGTCATACTTTTTCCAGCTTGGCTGATGAGTATTGGGCAGGAAGCCAATATGCAAGAGAAACTTACAATATGACCAAAACCAGCGATGCAAATGAAATTAGATGGAAAAATTTCCTTAATAAAAACGGAATAGGAATATATGCACATGAAGAATCACCGACATGGTTTAGACCGCATCAAAATTGTAAAATGAGATTCCTTGGAAGGGATTTTTGCTCGGTGTGTACCAATGAACTCAGTAAAAAAATAGAAAGTCTGACGGCTCCCTCAGCTTTGCAATTACCTTTGGCATTTTTTGGGGCAGATAACAGGGAAATATATGAAGGGCAAAAAGTTAATTTTTTTGATTTGAGTAACGAGACTCCTACAGCATGGGAATGGACATTTGAAGGAGGAAATCCCGAAACCAGCAACCTCCAAAACCCAACCGTTACCTATCCAAATGAGGGTGTTTTTCAGGTTTCATTAAGAGCCTCCAATTCTCTGGGAACCTCAACCATCAACAGAACCCAATATATCCATGTAACTAAAGCAGATACCGAACCGCCAGTAATCAGGTTAAAAAATCTTACAGCCAATTTAAATGAAATGGGGCAAGTAAAAATTTCACCTGATGAAATTGACGATGGCACCACAGATAACGCGGGAATCCGTGAGTTGATACTATCTAAAACGGAATTTGACTGTAATGATATTGGAGAAAATGAAATAATCTTCAAAGCGATTGATATCAATGGAAACGAAAATACTCAAAGCGCAATAATCACTGTTGTAGATAAAAATCCACCAACTGTCTTGATCAGAAATTTTACTTTGATGCTTGATGAAGATGGAAATGGGGTGCTTTTGCCGGAAGACATTGACAATGGCTCATTTGACAATTGTGGAATTGAAAGCCGAAGTCTTTCAAAATCAAACTTTACCAAAGAAGACAATGGTGAAAATTTGGTTACACTCACCGTCAGAGATCTTTATGGAAATGAAAGCTCCAAAACTGCCAACGTGCGGGTGGATATGATTTTATCCACACCAGATGAAAATAAAAATGAAATCACCATCTACCCCAATCCAAGCCAAGGGATAATCCATATTGCCTTTCCTAAAATGATTGATCCTGAGCTCAAGTATATAGAGGTTTTGGACTCAAAGGGAACCGTCCTTCAAACTTTGAATGATATTCCTACCAGCGGAAATCTCATCCCAATAGATGTCAATGAGTTTGCCAATGGAATATACCTTGTCAGATTGACTTCTCGCAAAGGAGTTCAAAACCTGAAGTTTATAGTTAAAAAATAATGGGGAGTAATTATTTGTAACCGTAAGGTATAAACGATGAGAATATAGGAATCAGATTTGTTGGATTAATCTCAACAATTACCAAATCCTTCTCCAAAATCAGTAGTGCTTATATGCTTTCTCATGGGATTTTTTCACCTTATCGGCCAAAATCTTTGGCTCGATTACTTTCAGGTATTCTCCGAAAGAAAGTAATTCCATCAAAAAATCATGAGTAAGGCATAACCTGAGTTTGATCCTTATTTCTTCAGAATTGTCTATCAAAATCACCTGAGAGTCATGTAATGGCAATGTTTTGATATACTTTCCCTGAAAAGGGTCAAATGCTAAAATAATATCTTGGGGTGATTCTCCATTTGGACTTATGATTCCAAAACAATAGCGATAATTTTCTTCAACGCTATAATTCTTGGGATAAACAAAAGTATGCTTTGAAATTTCAAGTTGCGTCAAACGGTCCAAAGCAAAACTTTTGATTTCATTGTCTTTGGAGTCTTTAGCAATTATATACCATCGGTTTTTGAATTCCTTCAAAGCATAGGGTTCCACTATTCGTTGGCTCAGTTCATCATCCCAAAACTTCTGATATGTAAATTCGATTTTTAACCTATTCTTGATACTATGAAGAAGTCCGTATAGATTTTCTGTTCCCTGTGGCCTGCGTTTTTCCAAGTGAATAAAAGGAGTTAAATCCTGTGCCAGATTTAAAGAATTAAACATATCGAATGCCTCCATCATTCTTTGGAAATTCATGTTTTCATTCTTGTTTTGACTGATAAAATAGCCCTTGTTGGATTTTGAAAATTCGATGTCAATCCCAAAAACGTTTCTGATTTCCTTGATGTCTCTTTGAAGTGTCCGCTTCGAAAAGCCAATATTCAAAGTATCATCCTGCATCTGCAGGTAATCGAATTGATTTTCTATATAGGCTTGCAATTCCTCATAAGTTGAATAAGGTTTTAATTTCAACTTTTTTAGAATAAGCAAGTAGCGCGATATGTAGCCTCGTTTGGACATCAGTTAGTGAACTCATTTAAATAAAAATCAACAAATAAAACCTCTTAACTCAACTTCCTATTATTGGTTTTGTGAATAAATTTTAAACAATTCCGCACAAGCCATTGCATCACTCAGAGCATCATTGTGGTTTAATTGGATTCCATAGTTCTTGCAAAGGAAAGCCAAGTTAACTCCAAATATGCGGTAGGTACAATGCCCGGTAAATACCGGATTTGAAATACCATAGTACGCCAGTGTCTCCTTTAAGCATTGAAAATCAAATCGGAATCCATTGTGGGCTACTACATTCTGGTTTGTGATAAAAGGCTCAATTTGATCCCAAATTAAATCAAACGTTGGTAATTCCGCAGTTTGTTCGGGAGTAATTCCATGTATGTCAATAAATTTATTCCAATAGTAATTTTTTGGCGGCCGGACGAGAATTGATATTTTCTCTGTAATGATTTGATTCTCCACCCGGACCAATCCGACCTGACAAATACTCCACCGGTATCCCTGCGCTGTTTCAAAATCTATGGCGGTAAATGAATCCATAATCTATAAAGCCGGTGCGTGTTTTCCTTTATTAGAACCGCTTGGATGCCTCATGCATAGATAGCTTGTCAAGGAAGGAAGTGAAGAATATTTGGTAGCGCAATATTTACAAGCATATTGTGATTTTTCGCTTCCTTCATAAAGTTTGTGTTTTCCATTATTTGGTCCATTGGGAAACCTCATACATTGGGCACTCGTCAAACTAGCCACACTTGGATACTTTGACCCACAATATTCACAATAAAAATTTGCCATTTTTTTGAATTCATTTTGATGCCTACTCTATACAGTTTTCGGCTTGCCTGTTTTTGCTTAAAAGTTGAAAACCTACCGGATTACTAATTTTGGCTTGTTGGTAATCTTTTTCTTCTTGGTTATAGACTGAAGTCAATGTCATGGGTTTGTCAAAGGTCGTTTTGAAGCCGAGTTTGTTAGATAGCTGTTGGGCTTTGGCCACTTCTAATTCTTTGAATTCATACTTTGCTATAAGTCTTCCTTTCCGAATCAATGCACTGTCAATCTTTGAAATATCAATGTTGAAAGAACAGATTATTTGAACATTCAGACAGTCAGCAAGCAATCCATCTGAAATATTTAACAATGCCGATACCGGTGAATCTCCATCCCGTTCCCGATCCACTACAATATTTTCGGCATCTTCAATGACAAAGATGGAATTTGGATTTTCGATCAGAATGGAAATAAGGTTTGGGCTTGTAATGGCTCCTGCCATATTTGGCGGAAGAAAAATAATTTTCTTTTTAAGTGATGCGATGAGGTACCGGATGTAAGAAGTTTTTCCTGTTCCAGGTTTGCCATGAAGCAGGACTATACCCTTATCATTTTTCTTGGAAAGTCTTTTTATGATAGTCTGATGAACTTCATAAAAGCCTTCGTTATAATTATCCTGAATATTCAATTTCGGCTTTGTTATTGCCAATGCTTCTGTATAAATCCCTTTCATGCCACCAACAAGCAATAAAATCTTAGGCTTTCGCTTGGTCCTTCCTTTTTTGAATTTTTTAATTCCTTTAATTATTTCCTCAATTTTTGAAGGGTCAGTTTTTCTGAATAAAAATCTAACTATGGAACTGTTGGTGTCAAAATCAACCAATAAATCTTCCTCCAAAAAATAATAGATATCATCAAGTTCTGCCTTAACACTTCCCCCGAAGTACCTTTTGTTGAAATAATGCGCTTTAACTTCTGATCCAAACTTATTGTTAAACCAAAGATTGGCCTTTTTGCAATCAATATCTATCTCTTCAATTAAATTGGGAATACAATTAAAATGGGCTAGAAATAGTGTCAATTCATTAAGATAGGAGATACTTCTCTCTGCAAAAACTTCTGAAAGACTCATATTTGCAGATGTGTTTTGAAGATCAAAAAAATACTTCCCGTTATTAGTTGATATTTGGTTGGATGTTTTCATGTTTCTCTTTATTTCTAATGTCTTTCCAAAAGTAGAAGTATGAAACGCCAAAGTATGTCGCTCAAAAATTAATTACAGGTAAAAAGGTTTTACTGAAATTCTATCTATAATTCTGATAATCAAAATGGATCATTGAACCCAATAGTTAATTTTGGTCAAATTAAATTAATATTAAAAACTCTCCATCTTTTACCACTTTCAAGTAAAAATCTAAAAACTGTGAGATTTAAGTATTTGACAATCTTTATGTTATATATTTCCATTGTCCCATAAAAAAATCTTTTGCAGGATCATTTCATCTTGGTATTGGGAAAAATCACCTTATCCGGATTTTTCTTTAATTCTTCTATAACAACTTCAAAAAGTTCTCTTTTCACACGGCCGGAATTTTTTGGTTCGACCAGGTACCTCACTGTCACCTCTATCCAGGTATTGACATGTGCCTTCAAAATCACCGTCGGGTATTCGTTTACATCTAGTTCATCTACTGGAGTTTCTGATAATATCTTTTTGAATCGCTTCACCCTTCTGACCATTGCTTGACCTATCTTAACTTCAACCACACGCTTAATGGTATCGCTGGTAAATTTAAAATCGCTGTCATATGAAATAAAGAAGCTCATTTCGTTCCAGATAAAAGGAAACAAGGGCCAAGAATAGTTGTATACATATTCACCGAATACCTTGGAATTGGCAAACCTGATAATACGTCCGCTTGGATGATCAGATGACAAATAATCCCCATGAAATTCCCAAAGGGTGGTGTCGAGATAACCCACATTGATAACATCTCCAAAGACATTTCCTATCTTAATTCGGTCACCGACTTCAAACGGTTTTCGGATCAAAATATAAAGCCATCCAAAAAAACTCGTGATCAAATTTTGCAGTGCAAAACCAAGTATCAAGGATATAATTCCAAATGAAACCGCAGCCGCATACCAATTCGCAAAAAGAAGGGAAAGGATAATGACAAGAATGATCAGGGCTGCAAATAAGTCTGCGATCCGGTTGAAATTAAATTCTTTGGTTTTATCTTCAATCTTACTGTTAACGATATTTTTTAAAAGCCTAATCGCAAACAATACCAAAGAAACCAACATTATGGCTAATAAAATTTTTTGGGCAAGTGGAATATAGGTAATCGGAATAGGCAATCTCTTCCAGCCTAAGAGAAAATAAAGAGCTCCACATGACAAAAAAACAATGGCTGTGATGCCTAGAAAGGGCACTTGTTTTTGCACAATTTCAGGGCTTTCTTTTTGTGCAACAAGGGAGGTTTCGCTCAGGGCCCTTTGCACTTTTTCATCTTTTTTGATGGCTTCAATTTCTTTGTCTTCTTTTTGTTCTGTTGTTCCCATGCTTGAAGTTAACTCAAGTCGGCGTAATCTTAACCAACTTTCTGTTTTTACTCAGTTTACTTACTTCCATTAAATTTCTGATAGGACAGTTCTATAGAAAATGTTAAAGATGAATTTGAGTATCCGCATAGTTGCACGTTCCCGACCAATTCCGAAATTTTCTATCTAAATACTGAACTCCGTTTGTTCTAAGTGGGAAGGAAGGATCCCGAAACTTCGGGAGGCCGGCACAGGCCTTGTGCGCGGATAAGGGATTAAAACGGGAGTTTTAATAGCCAGAATGTGCGGCTGCCCATCTTGGCTTTTTTGGCTACTTTTTTTGCTAAGAAAAAAAGTAGCTGTAAAAATGGGCGATGGATTTTTTATGTCCTTTAGAACATCCCTATAGTTAATTTTGGTTTGTTCATTCATCCGGATATACATAAAAATGAATGAACCAATTAAAGCATTCTGCGAATTATGTAAAACACAATTGATATTTTAATGCTCTTTCCTATAAAAAATCCCGACCTTTGTAGCGAATTCTTTTGTTTCAATATGGTTTCTTAAATGATTCCAAGCAAAAACGGCATAAATAATTCTATGCCATTTTTTACGCTAAAGACATGAAATTGAAAAACCTATGAACCTATCCTTCTCCAAATTATTCTTCGTGCTGGCCTTCGTATTTGGTCTTTTTGCCGTGATGGTGATTGCCAAATCTGTCTTGATACCACTTAGCATGGCATTGCTAGTGTCATTTATCTTATTTCCGGTCGTTCAAAAATTAGAGGCATGGGGAGTCAATCGGTTGCTTGCTGCCTTCCTTTCTTTACTGATGATGTTTCTGATTTTAACAGGATTTTTAACTTTATTTTCAACCCAGATTATGAATTTTTCGGATCAGATTGCAGGATTCACTGGAAAAATAATGGACACCCTATCCGAGGTAATTGTCTATATAAATGGAAATATCAATTTTATTGAAGATTTGAATAGGGAAGAATTGATTGAGGAAGGAATAAGTTGGCTTCAGGCATCATCCGGGACATTATTACAAAGTACATTTAGCACTACAGCCACACTATTTACAGGCATATTTACCACCATCATATTTACATTTTTGATTCTGATTTATCGGGATGGTTTGACCAAAGCATTTGTCTCTTTTGGGGAGGTAGAAAATCAGGATAGAATCTTTAGGATGCTCCAAAAAATACAGCGTGTTGGAAAACAATACCTTTCGGGGATGTTTATTTTGATTTTGATTTTGGGTTTTGCCAACAGTATAGGATTGCTTCTCATAGGGATTGACAATCCCTTTCTATTTGGATTTTTAGCAGCACTGTTATCCATAGTACCTTTTGTCGGCACCACCATTGGCGCAGTTATTCCGGTACTTTACGCTTTTATGTCTTCGGACTCTCTATGGGTTCCCGTGGCGGTGGTTATTTGGTTTTGGGCAATCCAGGTAATTGAAAGCAACTTTCTCAATCCAAAGATTGTCGGCAGTAGCCTCAATGTCAATGCCTTGGTCGCCATATTGAGTTTGTTGGTCGGTGCTGCGGTATGGGGAGTGGCAGGCATGATTCTATTTTTGCCATTTGCTTCCATCCTCAAAGTAATCTGCGAAGAGTTTGACCAATTGAAACCCATTGCCATGCTGATCAGCAACGATATTTCCGGGGATGAAAAAAAAGCTGCAAAAAATTCAATGTGGATAGAAAAAGTAAAGGGCTGGTTTAAGTAAATGTGGAATTGGAACTCCTCACCCAACCCGTAAAATCTTATCCATCTTTTTTCCTTTGGCCAACTCATCAACCAACTTGTCCAAATACCTGACCTTTCGGGTGACGGGATTTTCAATTTCTTCAATACGGTAACCACAAATTAATCCCGTGATAAGTCCCGCATTTGGATTTAGGTCGGCCTTATCAAAGAAGATTTCAAAGTTGGCTTTTTCATCAATCAATTCCTGCAATTTCTTTTCATCAAAACCGGTCAGCCAAGTGATGACCTGAAGCAATTCTTCCTTTGTCCTTCCTTTGCTTTCCACCTTGCTGATATAGTGGGGAAACACCGAGGCAAAAGTCATTTTTGCCACACGCTCATTGTGTTCTGGGGTTGTTTTCATGAGATTTAAGTCTTTCTAGAAGTTTTTTCAAGAGAATTCGCTCTAATTATTAGAAAATTACAAAAAATTTTATTGTGTAATTCTCCATTTGAGGAAAACATATATGGCATATCATAATCAGTCACCATAAAATTCTATTTTAAGCAAATAATTAGATGAATATTTTTCACACATTAAGCAGTGTTTAACCCTTTGTTATATATTTCGTTATATTTATTAAGATGTTTAACGAAATAAAACAATTTTAATCATGAAAAATTTAAATTTTAAATATATTTTAACTTCAATTTTATTTATATCATTGGTGTCAACTTTGGCCTTTGGCCAAAAGGCTTTTACAGATAAAAGGGAAAACATAGATTTGAGTGAATATAAAACATATGAATGGATTTTCACAAAAGAGAATATCCCCGAAGACCAGTTAATCTTTGACGGAAGCACCATGTTGATTTACAACAACACAAGCGCCAATAAGAATGTCAAAGACGCCATAGATACACAATTGGCTGCCAAAGGATTTAGCCACGATAAAAGCAGTCCGGATATGTTGGTTAACTTCCATATTCTTGAAAAGCCAACAGAATTAAGGACTTTTACCCTGACAAATGGTCAAAACTATTTGGGGTTTGGTCCAAAAACAACAAACTCAAAAATGGTACCTGTCAAAGCAGGCACAGTTATGGTAAATTTTATAGATGCCAATACAGGGACTCAATTGTGGCAGGGATTTGCTTCCGGCGCATTTGATGCGACAGACATGAAAGATTTCTCAAACTTGGAGGCCAAAGTAATTGCAATTTTCAATGAATGGGATTTTGACCCTTTTGCTGAGTAATCTGACCTTCTATAACCAAAAAGGCGCAAGTGAATATTGCGCCTTTTTTTTTAATTTTTTTTTACTTTAATCGCTTTCATTTCCTTCCAAAAAACAACTGTAACACGGCCGCAAATGACATCACCAAAATGCAGCCAATTGCATTGTACCAAAGAAATCCAATATCAATCTGAACCCCCAAAAGTGTACTGCCATTTTTCCAATGGATCAATAAAATAATCGCTTCAGCGAGAAAAGCCGCAATAAAAACTGCGTGACCTTTGACCCACTTCATATAAAAACCTACGAGGAAAATCCCCAAAATCGTCCCGTAAAAGAGCGAACCAAGCAGGTTGACGGCTTGGATCAGATTTTCAAACAGGGAAGCATAAATCGCAAACAGGATCGCAAAGCCTCCCCAAATCGCCGTAAACCATTTGGAAGAAACCATATAATGGTATTGACTAGCATTCTTGACGATAGAGCGCTTATACATATCGATGGTCGTGGTAGTACCTAAGGAGTTAAACTCAGAAGCAGACGAAGACATCGCCGCACTGAAGATCACCGCAAACAACAACCCTATAATGCCTTTGGGAAGATAATCCATTACAAACCTCATGAAAATATAATCGGTATCCCGGGTAACAGCAGCGGCGTCGTTTCTGACAATCAGGTCTTTTACCTCATTTCGGATGGTTTCCTGGTATTGGCTTTTCTTTTGGATGCCATCCTTCGCCATGGCGATACCGGCTTCGTCCTCCGCATCCACGGCTTTGAGTAAGTCTTGGATGTCCTTGTTTTTCTCCTGAAAAACCTGTGTGAACTCATCCTGCAAAAACCTGTAATCTTCCTTAAGGGCACTGTTTTCCAATTGCTCGGTTTGTTGTTTATTGAAGACAACAGGAGGTTGGAAGAACTGGTAAAACACAAATACCATTACCCCGATAAAGAGGATGATAAACTGCATCGGTACTTTCAGCAGGCCATTCATCATCAGGCCCATCCTGCTTTGAGTCAGCGAACTACCGGAAAGGTAGCGCTGCACCTGAGATTGGTCTGTCCCAAAGTAGGAAAGGAAAAGAAACAGCGCTGCGGTCATCCCCGACCAAAAATTATATCTGTCGGCCCAATTGAACTCAAAATTTACCACATTGAGTTTTTCCATTTTACCCGCGACATGCAGAGCATCAGTAAACTTCACCGGAAGCATATAGATAACTAAGATTCCCGCCAAAAGCATCCCTCCCATCATGACAGCCATTTGTTGCTTTTGGGTAATGGATACGGCCTTGGTCCCACCGGAAACGGTATAAACAATCACCATCATCCCGATAAAGATATTGGTGAACGTGAGGTTCCAATTCAGCAAAGTCGAAAGGATAATTGCAGGTGCATAGATCGTTATCCCTGCCGCAAGACCCCGTTGAACCAAAAAAAGAAAAGCTGCCAAAGTCCTGGTTTTCAAATCAAACCTAGTTTCCAAAAACTCATAGGCCGTATATACTTTTAGTTTGTAATAAATCGGAAGGAATGTGACCGAAAGTATAATCATAGCCAAGGGCAATCCGAAGTAAAACTGGATAAACCGCATCCCGTCCTCATAGGCCTGTCCGGGTGTGCTGAGAAAAGTAATCGCAGACGCCTGTGTCGCCATGATGGAAAGACCGATTGTCCACCAGTTCATGTCACCGCTGCCACGGATATAACCATCCATGTCATTGACCTTGTAGGTTTTGTACACACCATATCCTGCAATGGTAATGAGGGTACCAAAAAGAACAATCCAGTCTAATGCACTCATGCGAAATGATGGGTAAGCCAGTAAAAAAACAATACCAAACCACCCAAGGTCAGCATCAAGCCTAAGTACCAGTTGTTCCAGTTGATTTTATCTTTCATTTCCCCTGCTCAATAAGGTTAACAAATATTTTTACTGCACCAGGCACGCCTGCCGGAAGCTGACGGAACCAGGAAATTCCAGAATAGGTATATGTCCCTTCGCCGTATTTGGTATGGATCAAAGATCCATGGAAGAATTCCTCTCCCGGATCCTGAAAGGCAATCGGTGCACTGTAATTCGGGTCCCAATTGGCGGTGAAGTAGAGCCCTCTTTCCTGAACCCAACCTTCAAAATCCTTAGGGGTGATTTTATTAGGTCCTGCCAAAATTGGATGGGAATAATCCACTTGAATCGGTGAATTTTCCACAGTAACCCTTTCCCTTGATATAGAAAATGGATGCGGTCCAAGGTCTTTGGTCAGCAAAGGAGAACCAGTATTGTATTGCACGATTACATTTCCACCTTCTTTCACATATTCCATCAACTGATCGACATTGGAAGCGAGTGCCTGATTGACATTGAATGCCCTGATCCCAACAATAACCGTGGAAAAGGCTTTTAGCCTGTCTTTCTGAAGATCTGAATCTTCAAGGATGCTCACCTCATAACCGAGGTTTTTAAGGATTTCAGCCACATCATCCCCTGCCCCGTTAATATATCCGATTTTTTGGCCGGAAACTTTGATGTCTGCCTTTACTACACCCAAAGTGGTGCTTGTGAAATAAGTAAGATTAGGGATATGTTTATAGGAAATCCGTTTGGTATCTTGGTTGAATTCCCTGCCATCTTTACTACTGAAGGTAACCATAACTTGCTTTTTCTCTTGGTCAGAATCAAGGATATCAAGTGTATAAAGTATTCTCTTTCTCCTTTCATCCTTTTCGACACTTACTATACGGTATTGGTTTGATGCCAAGCCCTTCAGCATCAGGTCACCATCCAGTATTTTATCCCTAAAACTTACTTCCACATGGAGCTTATGTTCTGCGCCTTCCACCAAAAAGAGATTGGCTTTGTCCAGATGAACATTGACCTCAGGTACCAAGGTGAAAGGCTGCTTAACTTCTCCGTCCACCTGATCATTGTATTTGTATTGGAGAGGGAGCTCCATCTTGATTTTCTGCCCTTTTATTTCTAAGGACACTGACCCGAGGATACTTGGGCTATTGTTGGGTTTTCCGATTTTCTCCGGCTCGGTAATATTAAACAATGAACCGTCCAATGGTTTTTCTAGCCAAAAAGGCTGAGAAACGGGATAGTCCTTGGGTATTTGAATTTCAATCGGAATGGTCAGCGGAATATTGCCATTCAGTTCTTTATCGATTTGGGACTTGAAAAGTGTACCATCAAAGGATTTGACTTTCACGACACTTTGGGATGGGTTATTAAAGACAAATTCAGCATTGATCTTTTCTCCAGGATAGCCGATTTCTTTCCGGATATTAAACTCCGCTTTGATTCCAAGCACCTCCAAGATCAACCCGTCAAGCTGTTGTTTTTTTTCTGTTAGCCAAAGGGCATTTGATTTTTGAATGTCAAGTAATGATTTGATTTTCAACAAGCCTTCCAAGTTATTTTCAGGTTGTATAAAGTCAAAAGAGGAAAGCACGGCTTCAATGGATTTGGTAATTTCACCGCCATTTGGCAGATCATTCCATCGGCTTTCAATTGCTTCAAAAGGATGTGTTTTAAAAGGTTCTCCTTTGATCAATTCAATGAAGTCGTTGCCTTGACCGATCTGTGAAGTCGAGCCAAAGCCTTGCGATTTGTGCATTGTACGGCTGTCTGCGGCAATCTTAGAATAAGTAGTCCCCAATAATGGGTTGTATTCACCTACCAAAAATCTGTGGTAAGTTTTCCCTTCTTCTGGTTCATATTGCCCCCCCCAATTGTAAGCATTCCAAAAGACACTTTTAGCCTGCCACACAGAGACGTATTTGAGTTGCTCGGGAAATGCGTTTTTGTCGGCAGCTAATTCAAATGCCTCCACAGAAAGCATGGCAGAACTTGTATGGTGACCATGAGTAGTTCCTGGAATGGTATTGAACCTATTAAGAATCACATCTGGTTGGTATTTGCGGATTATCCAAACCACGTCGGATAATAGTTTTTTCTTTTCCCAGTTGTTGAAAGTTTCATCAGGATTTTTGCTGAATCCAAAATCCAAAGCTCTGGTAAAAAACTGCCTGCCACCATCTGTTTCTCTTGCCCTCAAAAGTTCCTGTGTCCTTATCAAACCCAATTCTATCCCGAGTTCACTGCCGATGAGGTTTTGTCCCCCATCTCCTCTTGTCAAAGAAAGGTAAGCCACTTCAGCATGTTCAGCATTTGCCAGATAGGCTATCAGTCTCGTATTCTCGTCATCAGGATGCGCTGCGACAAATAATATCCGCTTGGTCTCCTTGAATCTCAAAAGGCTATGGTAAAGTTTAGATGAAGGATTGGATTGTGCAAAAATAGGAAATACGAAAAGGTAACATAAGCAAAATAGCCACCACTTTTGATTCTTCATGTTTTTCAAAATTTGGATAAAATGTACTGCAAGCAATTTTCTAAAAAAACTGTTTTTTATATCAATGGGTTGTACCAATTGTTAAAATACCTAAATCAATACTTGTTTTTATCTTTAAAAATGGAATATCCTACAGTCCATTCAAAGATATCGGCTTTGAAGCCATGGGCTTTTAAAGTAATACCGGTAAACATTTGGTTGGAAAATCTATACCTGATTCCTATCCTTTCATAGTAAAAACTTGGTTCATCATTGAATTCATTCCTATGGATATACACGCCGATGCCCAATGGAATAGAGAAATTTTTTTTCAGTATCCATTCTCCTGAAGCTACTACTGCAAAAGAGGTTTTGTCCATAAATCCGCTTTTCACCCAATCCCCCGCCAAGATCCCGTTATTGGCATAGAACATATCCAAGCCTAAACCATATCTAAGTTTATATCCTGTCTGCCTTAAGTAATTGGCACTGAATCCCCACTTCAAGTAGATGTCACCTCCGATTTCATAGTTTTTGGCTCCAACGGAAGTCCAAAGATTCACATGGTTGTTACTGATATATTGAGGTATATCTGAAAGGTCTGCGTTTTCAAAAGAAGCACGGTTGAGGGTTGATTTCAATCCTATGGAAAACGGAATGAAATTCAATCCTGAATTTGGTTTTTTAATAGAGCCGTTAGAAAAATGCTTCAATCCAAATGCAGCATCAAGGTCCATCCATGGGGTAATGGCATATCGCATAGAGAATCCTACATGGACATATCCATTTCTGTAAGAACCAATGAATAGGTTGATGGGATTAGAATCCGGGTCATAAGGTTTGAAGTTAAATGCCAAACCAAATGCCGCAAAGTAACTGTATCTCAATTTACCATTCAGAAAAGTCTTGGTAAATGGCAAATCTGCGAATGCATAAACTGCATTGGGTTTGCCGATATAATCGTTTTTGAAGGTCGCCGTGTAAAGTCCAAATCCATAAGTGGGGTACCTGTAAATCCTGTTGTAAAGATTGCTTTTTGTATTTCTGAATCCTAGCCTCAAATCCAGCGCCTTATAATTCAACCCGTTGTTGATGAATTCCCCCCAATCTGTATTTTTTGGAATCATAGGACCTGTTTCGAACAAAAGGCTTAAGTGCTTTTGGAATTTTGGATTATGATTGGCAACAGTATCTGACTCATTGGAAGCCTTTGCCAGATCAAAGGAAAAAAATAAAAATAAAACCAAAATCCTGAATCTGATATTTGCCGGCATTTGACAAGGAATTTTTTATATCAATCGGCAAAAATGAAAATTTATTGGCAGTAAACAAAATCAGAAAATGCAACAAAAAAAGGCCGTCAAAATTGACGGCCTTTCAAGTAATTTAAAATGCTTAGAATTATTTTTCCATCCAGTCAGCACCTAATTTTGCAACAAGCATTTTGTTGTATTTCTCAGCTTCTGCAGTGTTTTTCAATCTTGTGTGAACATTGAATAAAATTTCCATGATTTCAACATTTTCAGGCTTTAAAGACAAACCTTTTTCGAAATATGGAACTGCCTCGGCATAAAGACCTTCGGCCTGCTTGGTCATTGTTGGTGCATTTTTTTCCCATTCTTCATCAGATAGGTCATTGATTTTTGCCAAAATCTCCCTTGCCTGATCCAAGAATATTGCTCCAGTATAATAGTTTCCTTCAAAGAAATTCGGATCTGCAACCACAGACTTTTTGTACTCAGCCAAAGCACCTGCCATATCGCCTGATTGCTCCAATAGGTAACCATATCTCAACAGTAAACCTGCATTATTAGGATCTGCAGCCAACGCTTCTTTTACGGAAGCCATTGCCTCATCCATTTTGTTCATCTGAAGCAAAAGTTGAACTTCAAATTCAGACAGCGTTTTATCATCAGGATAATCAGCCCTGGCTCTGGTTACATACTTATATGCTTCTTCCGGATTTTTATCCTCAGCACTCAAGATTTGAATCAAAAGGTAATAAGCACTCAGCTTATTGTAATCTTTGATCTCAATCAGTTTTTTGAATTGCTTCTTGGCATCTTCATATTTACCAAGGTCATTGGCAATATACCCTGCATTGAAGGAAGAGGTTGTGTCAGTAGGATCGATGTCGGACATCAGGTTGAAAAACTCATAGGCCATTTCCATGTCGTCATTTTCATAGGTTTTGATCGCCTTTTCAAATGCGGCATTTTTTAGGGTTCTGATCGAGTATGGCTTGAAGTTTTCAGGAAGATCAGGTATCTCCTCCTTATAAACTTCTTTTCCTATTTTACTCTCTTTATCATTTCCTGACATTTCCATAGCCTTGTTGAATTGATCAAGAGCACTTCTGCCAATCTCTACAGTGGAAGCTACATTGGAAGAATCCTGACCGAATTTTTTTGTCAAAATCCTGGCTTTAAGGAGTGGGGTATTTGGGTCATCCTTGGTTTCAGGGTTTTCAAGAGCTGCATCAATTTCCGAAATTGCAAGTTCAAGATCTCCTTTTTTGAAGTTCTTTTCCGCGGAACTGACGACTTTCTTCTGGGCAAAGGCAACCGTCGCGACTGCAACCATTGCCAATGATAAGATTACCTTTTTCATTTGTTTTCTTTTTTGCTAATTATTTGGTTCTTTATTGATTCTATGATAAGTGTTGGATTATAATTCCGGTGCAGTTTCTACTTCATCCTCTTCTTCCCTAGTGATTTTTTCGACTGACGAAATTTCATCACTTTCGCTTAATTTAATCAACCTGACCCCCTGTGTAGCCCTTCCCATCACTCTCAATTCTGACACCGGAGTTCTGATTGTAATCCCTGACTTATTGATGATCATCAAATCATCACTGTCCACCACTTCTTTGATCGCTACTAAATAACCTGTCTTTTCTGTGATGTTCATGGCTTTCACCCCTTTTCCACCACGGTTGGTTATTCTATATTCCTCGATCAGTGAACGTTTTCCATATCCTTTTTGTGAAACCACAAGAAGTGTTGCATCTTCTCTCGAAGCACATACCATGCCAACCACTTCGTCTTTAACATCACTTAACGTAATTGCCTTCACACCTGTGGCTGTCCTTCCCATTGGTCTTACAGTAGATTCATGGAAATGAACTGCTCTACCGGACTTGGCTGCAATGATGATATGGGAATCTCCATTGGTCATATCCACCCGAAGCAACTGATCGTCCTCCCTGATATTCAAGGCGATAATCCCATTTGTCCTTGGTCTGGAATACTGTTCCAAGTTGGTTTTTTTGATAATCCCCTTCTTGGTCACCATCACTAGGTAATTGTTGGTGATATAATCAATATCATTCAAATCTCCGACCTGTATAATTGACCTGATTTTGTCTTCCGAAGTAATATTGATCAGATTTTGGATTGGTCTTCCTTTGGTTGCTTTTGCGCCTTCAGGTATCGCATAAGTCTTCAGCCAAAATAATTTCCCTAAGTCGGTGAAAATCAATAGGTAATTGTGAGTAGAAGCAGTGAAAAGATATTCGGTCCAGTCATCTTCTTTGGTGATCGCTCCTCTGGACCCAACACCGCCTCTACCTTGAGACCTATATTCAGTCAATGCTGTCCTTTTGATATAACCCTGATGGGAAACAGTAATGATTACCTCCTCATTGGGAATCATGTCTTCATAGCTGAAATCTTCGGCATTGTGCTCGATAGTTGTCCTTCTTGCATCATTGTACCGGTCTTTGATCTCATTGAGTTCGTCCTTGATGATCTGCATCCTACGCTCCTCACTACCCAAAATATCCTTCAGGTCTATAATTAAGGTCATGATCTCATTGTATTCATCCTGAATTTTTTCCCTTTCCATGCCGGTTAGACGCTGCAAACGCATGTCAAGAATGGCACGTGCCTGAATTTCACTCAAGCTGAATCTTTCCATCAAACCATTTCTGGCTGTTTCAGGATCCCTTGAACTCCTGATCAAGGAAATCACCTCATCAAGGTGATCCAATGCAATCAGGTATCCCTCTAAGATATGGGCTCTTTTCTCAGCTTCTCTCAGTTCATATTCTGTCCTCCTGATGACTACCTCATGCCTGTGGTTGACATAATGGAAAATCATGTCCTTCAGGTTCAATGTCTGTGGCCTGCCTTTTACAAGGGCCACGTTATTGACTGAAAAAGAAGTCTGAAGCTGGGTCTGCTTGTATAGGTTGTTGAGTACAACACTTGATATCGCATCTCTTTTTAATTCATAGACAATCCGCATTCCCTGACGGTCAGATTCATCCCTGATCGCAGAAATGCCATCTATTTTCTTTTCATTAATAAGTGCGGCAGTTTTTTCAATCATATTGGCCTTATTGACCAAATATGGGATCTCCGATATGATGATAGATTCTCTGCCATTGTCCCGGGTTTCAATCTCTGCCTTGCCTCTTACGACTACTCTTCCTCTCCCTGTTTCAAAGGCTGCTTTTACACCATTGTACCCGTAAATAATTCCTCCTGTAGGAAAATCAGGAGCAATGATATACTCCATCAATTCAGCTACGGAAATTTCTCTGTTGTCAATAAAGGCGATGATCCCGCTTACTACTTCCCCAAGGTTGTGGGGAGCCATATTAGTGGCCATTCCGACCGCAATTCCTGATGTACCGTTAAGCAACAATGCAGGGATTTTGGCAGGCAAGACCACAGGTTCTTTTAAAGAATCATCAAAATTGAGTTGGAAGTCAACAGTTTCTTTATTGATGTCTATCAGTAACTCCTCTGCAATTCTTTTAAGCCTAGCTTCGGTATAACGCATCGCAGCCGGATTATCTCCATCTACGGAACCGAAGTTTCCCTGTCCATCTACCAATGGATATCTCAAAGACCAAGGCTGGGCCATTCTGACCATGGTCTCATATACAGCAGAGTCACCGTGCGGGTGGTATTTACCCAATACTTCCCCAACTATTCTTGCAGATTTCTTGTAGGGTTTGTTATGCATCACACCCAATTCCTGCATACCAAAAAGTATCCTTCTATGAACCGGTTTGAGTCCGTCTCTAACATCCGGAAGGGCCCTTGAAACTATAACTGACATCGAATAATCGATGTACGCCCCTCTCATTTCATCCTCAATTGTAATAGGGATTATATTCTCGTTTTCTCCTTGCGCCATATTTTAAAAGGTGATCAATAAGCCTGCAAGTTAATAAAAAGAATACGGTTTTAAAAAGGGAAAGCGATCTTGGGGCAGGTTTTGATTTGGCATCAATACCACTGCCCAACCCTTCGGTTTTGTAGTTGAAAAATAGAGCTGCCCCTGTATTCCACTCCGTTGTGCAAGTGCTTCATTACTACCCCACAACCGGGAACTTTACACCTCTTGGTGCTAGGAAGACTGATTGACAATCCTACCTGTGCAAAAAAAAGATTTTGACCAATGGTTTGAAATTCTTCCGGGATTTCTGTCTGGTAATTGTATTTACGGAATTCTGCTCCTGTTTTGACAAAAAACTTGGTGTACTCTGAAAATTCTTTTTCTACCCGCAAAGCCACGTTGAAAAAAGACTGGTTATTGGTATTGACCAAAGCATCAAAATTCTTCCTCATGTAGACATTTCCAAATTCACTTTCAGCCATAAATCTCCAAGGATAGATCTGTCTAATCCTTTGGTTCATTTCGGATTGCATCATGATGTTGTTGGAGTCAAAAGCCTTATACCGCCATCTCAAAAATTTCGCCCGCTTGTTGGCATCATACAGCACCAATCCAATCGAACCAAATGCCCTATCCAAAGTATAGTTGGTCCTGTCAAAACGAAATTCCAAATCACCTGAACGCAGACTTGACATCCCTCCGAATTCCCTTCCATAACCTGCACCAAGAGTCAATGTATTGAAAAGATTGATTTTGACTGCTGCATTGACCGGGATGGCAAAATTATTGCCTGAAAAAGTAAGGGTATCTTCAGCAGTTATTTGCTGGGGGATTTCAATATTTTGGAATTGCTCAATAGGATATAGCGAGGGAGAAAGAGACGTAAACACCATTTTATTGGTATGGAAGGCACCTCCTGTAAAAACCTCAAAACTGAAATTCCCAATCGCATTCCTAAAAACATTCCCAATATTACTCTGGCTTTTCCTAGTTTTGGATTTGGCTTTTGAATCTATCCCGAATATATCTTCATCTTGGGCATTTCCAATTTGAATTCCCAAAGACAAAATCCCAATCAACGCAATTAGTTTTTTCATACAAATAATTAACGAAACCGAAATTAAAAACAATACCTTGACTAAAACAAAAAAGGCTTTCAATTATGAAAGCCTTCCGGGTCTTGTTGCTGATTCGACCATTTAAACGTTTCCCTCACCTTCTTCCCGCTTTTTTCCCAATTCCGAAATCAGGGAATTGATTTTTTCATTCAGGCTGGGATCTGCGGATTTTGCTTTCATGATTTTATTATAGGTTCCTGCTCCTAATTTTTCTGCATCCTTGATGAAATCAATCTTATAATTCTTGACTGATTCACCCAAGGAATCCATAAAATCCTGGATCTTTTGGAAAGCAGCCTTTTCCTCTTCTGTGATATTTATTTCTGCAAGTTTTGTATCATCCCCCCAAGCTCCTTTGATTTCATTATACCTAGCTGCACCGCCTAAAGTGGAATCCCCCTTGATCATCTCCACCAACTCTTCCTGTTTTTCTGCCAAAAAATTCGCAACTGACTCTTCCATCGTCGCAAATTTCAAAATTTCCTCCTCTGTAACTTCCTCTGCTGCCTCTTGTGCCACAGACTTCACACTCATAATTCCCATGAATAGGAAAGCCAATAAAAACACTTTTTTCATGTTGTAAACGGGTTTTGGTAAATAAATTCAAATTGTATCAACTTTCAATAAAGGGCTTAAGCCTGATGAATACAACAAAATCATCAAAAAAAATACCCTAAAAAATGTTAAATGGAATATATTAATTATAAAAGGAAGACGGTTTATGGCCTCATTTAAAGCCCTTTAAGTTCGTGTATGGTCTGGATGGGATCTGCTGCTGAAAAAACAAAATTACCGGCAACCAAAATATCCGCTCCCTCGGCAATAAGCAATGGCGCATTTTTTAGATTCACTCCTCCGTCGATTTCTATCAGAGTAGATGTCCCTCTTTTATAAATTAGAGACTTCAGCTGTGAAACCTTCTCATAAGTATGTTCAATAAATTTTTGGGCGCCAAATCCAGGATTGACGGACATCACACAGACTAGGTCTATATCATGGATGATATCTTCCAAGAGGTGAACAGGTGTATGAGGGTTGATAGCAACTCCAGCTTTACAGCCTAGGCCTTTTATGGCCTGCAAAGTCCTGTGCAAGTGATTACAAGCTTCCAAGTGAACAGAAATGATATGCGCTCCTGCTTTCTGGAAAGCTTCCAAGTACCGGTCTGGGTCCACGATCATCAAATGAACATCCAAAGGTTTTTTTGCATGCCTATGGATTGCTTCAGTGACTGGTATGCCAAATGAAATATTTGGAACAAACACCCCATCCATGATGTCTACATGAATGTAATCTGCCTCTGAGGCATTGAGCATTTCGATTTCTCTTTGGATGTTGGCAAAATCAGATGCTAATACAGAAGGGGCAACTTGAACAGACATGGCAGGAAAGGGTTATAGAATTGCCTGCAAAGGAAATAAAAAAATCTCTTTGACGCTTTACCTTTTTAACAATTTTGTCCTTTTGACCTCTCTGCCTGATTGCATCTGAACCAAAAACATCCCTTTAGGAATATTGGGAAGGCTGATTTCAAAGGGTTGCGATACGGATTCTCTTTGGATATCAATTTTTTGGATTTCCTTCCCATTGACATCATATATTGAAAACTCTCCCATGAGACTTTTTCCGAATTGGACAAAAAGATCACCTCCGTTCAGGGGATTGGGATAAACTTTAAAATCACTTTCTTTTTCCAAAGTCAAAATACTCAAAATCTCTCCATAATAAGCTTTTGAAAAATCCGGAATGCCATATCCCAAGAGGTTATCAGGGTTTTCATATTGACTTGAACTCCTTAGGATATATTCAATCAGTTTATCTTTGGTCCAATCAGGCCGTGCTTCCCATAATCCCGCAGCCAAAGCAGCAACTTGTGGCGCAGAAAAAGAAGTGCCGTTGGATGGTCCTAGAGTTCCATTGGAACGGATTACTTGCGCACTGTTGCCAAAAGCAGAAACTTCGGGCTTAAACCTGCCGTCGGCTGTAGGGCCCTGAGAACTGAACCCGGCTCTGGCAAGGCTAGAATTGACTGCACCTACGGATAAAATTCCCTCTGCATCTGCAGGAGCGATAATAGAGGAAACTCCTCTGGAACCATAATTTCCCGCACTTGTGACGACCAAGATACCTTTTTCTGAAGCCACATCGGCACCTATGGTGATAGTCGCTGTCTTTCCATCCAAGTCCTCTTTGGTGTAATCCATACTAGGATCATCAAAATCCCAATAGCCCAAGGAACTACTGATAATATCTGCTCCAAGGCTGTCGGCCCAAGAGGCTGCCCGTACCCAATTGTATTCCTCAATCCTGTATTCAGTGGGAACATCCTCTGTGATACCTAGTATATATTTGGAATCCGGTGCACCGGAAACAAGCAAGTTTTCTTGATTTGCTGCGATTAGAGAAAGGGCATTTGTACCATGCTGGTTAAAACTGTAGACATTGGCATTTTCTAAATGGACAAAGTCCCTCGTTCCCACGATCTGATTGTTGGTAAACAGATGAGAAAAAGCTGAAATAGTATTAACTCCGGGAAAGCCTGCATCAAAAACAGCGATTGTAATGCCCTTTCCTTTATACCCTTCCCCATGCATGACAGGAATGCCTATCAGCTCATTCTGGAAATCATAGGGTGTTGCAGCGGTTTTCGCGTTTGTATGTATTGATGAATTTGTTCCGACTTTATTGCCAAAACCTATTCCCAATCTACCGTTGGAACTCATGCCCGGTGCTGCCAAAACCACTTTGTCAACAAATGGAAGCGCACTGATAGCAATGATTTGCTCAGGACTTGCTTCCACTAAAGTGGCATTAAGCCATGTGATCTCGTAAAGGACTTTGCCTGATTTAGAAGCTACCTCGGAAACATATTTTGCTGAAAGCGGTAAATCCAAGCTATCAACTGGAATCTGAAACTTTGCTCTTCTTTCTAAAGCCGCAGCTGACAAAAATTCCGCCGGCCTGCTTAAGGAATAGGTATCTTGGGGCTTGAATTTAAAATGTACAGCATATCTGTTTTGGCCGTAAGAAACTGACGCCAGCAAAAAACAAAAAACAGAAAGCAAAAACCTGTTAAAGTTTACCATATCCTATAATTTTCAAATGGGTCCGTCTGCCCGAATCGACTAACATTTGTCCCAGACAATCATTTCTTGAGCAATAAGTCAAGACCTCATAATATTGTTCTACCAATCCTATTCCTTTTGCAAATACTTCGTACCTGTTGTCCCTAAAGGTAATTTCATCATCATCTTCCTCTTGTAGGACCTTCAATGATTTGGAGAATGACTGTTGCCCGACATCGATTTTACCAACAAATGAAATTTCATATTCATCGGGATCTTCGGAATTGAAAACTTGGGCATCCCATGTTTTCTGTAACTTAGGAGGAAAAACCAAATTGACTGTCTTTTTGTTCTCAAAAGTCCTGACCAAGGCAAGATTTCGATAATGCAAAGAGTAGCTTCCAATTACAGACCAGTTGGATCTGTCCAGAGATTTCTCTCTGACAACTACATAAACCAATTCATTTTCCGCATTCAAGAAGCTATAATCAACTTTGTCCCTCAAAAAGTAATCGCTGCTTTCTTCATCATTTTCACCAAAAACTATTGTTTCACTGACTTCATATTCCCAAAAAAGGTCCACTTCCAAAGGTTGATAGTCCAAGCCAAAATCTTCATTTGGCTTCTCAGTATCTGCACAGGAAAATAAAAAAGCAATTAAGCTAAGAAAGTAAAGTGGGTGAATCTTAAGCATAAGCGAGTTCTAGACGTTTACAAAAATACAATTTTAAGATGAAATTTCTACCTTAGCATCCAAAAATCATCAAAACAGCAGTATGGCACTTCATTCGTTTGTTAAAATCAGTGCAGTCACCAACCTCACCGACGCCAGGTATTGCGCCGGAATGTATGTCAACATGATAGGTTTTGACCTGGAAGAAAGCAGCAAAAACTTCACTTCTCCACAGAAATACAATGAAATTACAGGATGGCTTTCTGGAGTGGATTTCGTGGCGGAATTTGAAAGTACCCATCCGGAAAAAATCCTCGGCAACCTCAATGAATATAATGGAATCAACTTTTTAGAAATCACGGAGGAAATATATTTAAGGATGTTGGTCAATTCTTCGTATGGCATAATTTTCAAAAAAGAATTGACTTCAGAGGAAGATTTGGATGAACTGATCGCCAAAGCCAAATTTTTTCAGGATTTTAAAATAATGCTTCACCTCGTTTCAGAAAGCTTGGAAATAAATGGCGGCATCATCCAAAAACTCCACACCTTGGCTTCCACAGTAGAGGTTCTGTTAGGATTTGGAATAGAGCCGGAGACGGTCAGAAACTTGTTGGAGCAGACCGGAGTAAAAGGAATTGCCCTTGAAGGGGGTGACGAAATCAAGCCGGGACTGAAAGATTTTGACCAGTTGGCAGAAATATTGGAAGTATTGGAAATAGAGGATTAATTCAGAATTGGAATAGGAAAATGCTAGAAAAAGAAAAAATCACCAGTGACTTTATGGACATTCAGGACCATATCTGTAAGGAACTGGAATTAGAGGATGGCAAAGGAAAATTCCTAGAAGACAGATGGACGAGGACTGAAGGCGGTGGCGGCCGTACCCGGATCCTTCAAAACGGCAACATCATAACAAAAGGCGGCGTAGCATTTTCAGCAGTGGAAGGGCCCACACCGGAAAAAATCCTCCAGAAACTCAATCTCGAAAAAGCTGATTTTTACGCAACAGGGGTGTCGATAGTCATACATCCTGAAAACCCGATGGTGCCGATCATCCACATGAACATACGGTATTTTGAAATGAGTAATGGCGTCAGGTGGTTTGGCGGTGGGATCGATCTTACTCCTCACTATGTAGATATCTCCGATGCCAAATATTTTCACCAACAAGTGAAAGAAACCTGTGACCTTTCCAATACCGAATATTACCCCAAATTCAAAAAATGGGCTGATGATTATTTTTTCATCAAACACAGAAATGAAACAAGGGGAATTGGAGGGATTTTCTTTGACAGACTTACGGCAAATGATCCTGAAGAAATGGGTTCTATTTTTGACTTTGTCAAATCAATAGGTTACTTATTCCCAAAAGTCTACCGGCACTTCATGGCAAAAAACAAAACTTTGCCCTATGGAGAAAATGAAAAAAAATGGCAGGCCCTCCGCAGGGGAAGGTATGTGGAATTTAACCTTGTTTGGGATTCAGGCACCAAATTCGGCTTGGATACCAACGGCAGAACGGAAAGCATACTGATGAGTATGCCACCTGTAGCCAATTGGGAATACATGAATCAGCCGCAAGCCGGGTCAAAAGAAGCATTCACCCTTGACCACCTCAAAAAAGAAATTGATTGGGTTACTATTTAATTTCCCATAAAAGAATATTTAAGAAATATGCTGGAAAAAATCAGTAAATGGGATGAGGCTCTTTTTTTGTGGTTAAACCAACACCACTCGGATTTTATGGATCCGATCATGTACTACTCTACCCGTACTTTTCCTTGGATTCCACTTTATGTTTTTTTGATTTTTCTGGTCTGGAAAGCCTATGGCAAACAAGGTTGGTGGGTAATCTTAGGAGTTCTGCTTTCCATCTTATTTGCTGACCAAATCACCTCAGGACTGATGAAACCGTTTTTTGAAAGGTTAAGGCCATGTCATGAAGTGCTGTTGAACGGAATGGTGCACAATTACGGCAATTGCGGAGGCAAATACGGTTTTGCTTCCTCCCATGCGGCAAACAGTTTTGCCATTGCGACATCCATGTATCTAGGCCTTTCCTTTAAATATCCGGCAGTGAAATGGCTGTTTCTATGGGCTATATTTTTTTCTTATACCAGAATATACCTTGGGGTACACTATCCCGGAGATATTTTGGTTGGTGCTTTTGTAGGGTTGATCAGCGGATTGGCCGCTTTCCACATATTCCGTTTCATTTACAATCTCATCAGGATGAAAAGTGGAATAAACAAGATCAAAACTGACTAGATTAATCTGTATATCCTCGGATGATTCTTTGGATGTATTTGCCGATAATATCAAATTCCAGGTTTACCTCATCTCCAATCTGTAATACATGGAAATTGGTATGCTCATAGGTGTAAGGAATGATCGCTACAGAAAACCTCCCGTTTTTTGAGTTGAAACAAGTCAGGCTTGTGCCATTTACCGTAATGGAACCCTTTTCAACAGTCACGTTTCCTACGTTTGGGTCATAAGAAAAATCAAAAATCCAAGAACCATCCTGTTCGGAAATCTTCTCAATTTTACCGATTTGATCAACATGTCCCTGTACGATATGTCCGTCAAACCTGCCGTTTGCAGGCATGCAGCGCTCAAGGTTAACTTTTTTGCCGATTGCCCAGGATTTCAGATTGGTTTTTTTCAATGTCTCATCAATGGCTGTTACAGAATAGGTATTTCCTTCAACCGCTACTACTGTAAGACAAACCCCATTATGGGAAACAGATTGGTCAACTTTGAGTTCGGAGGTAATCGGTGAGGATATTTCAAACCTGACATTGGTACCTTCTTTGGTCATGCCGCTGACTGTTCCCAAAGTTTCTATGATTCCTGTAAACATATTTTTAATCTAAAGTTCAATATTTCAGACAATAAGCTTCAAAGCTTAATTTTGGCTTCAAATTAAGCCAATTTATCCCTTAACTTAGCATCGTTTACAAAAGTTTCCCATCACAAAACACCCATGTTGAAATTAGAGGACAGCTACCGCCACAAAGGTCAGCGAAAAGAATTGGTCAAAATCATCCGGCAAAAAGGAATCAAAAATGAAGCGGTATTGAATGCCATCAACACGCTGCCAAGACATTTTTTCTTTGATTCGGCCCTCGACTCCCATGCTTATGAGGACAAAGCCTTCCCAATCGGCGAAGGTCAGACTATTTCCCAACCTTACACAGTTGCCTTTCAGACGGAGTTGTTAAATATAAAACCTGGTGACAAGGTTTTGGAAATCGGGACCGGGTCAGGATATCAGGGCGCCATCTTACATTTGCTAGGAGCTGAGGTATACACCATCGAATACCAAAAAAAGCTCTACGAAAAAACCAAGAAATTCATGTCCAAATTAGGCATTCAGCTTCATTTTTATTTTGGAGACGGATCCAAAGGAATGCCCGAACATGCACCTTTTGACAAAATCCTTGTGACTGCAGGCGCACCTGTAGTACCAAATTCTTTGCTGAAACAATTGAAAGTGGGCGGGATTTTGGTGATTCCGGTTGGAGACCGCAAAACACAAAAAATGATGAAGCTGACCAAAATCACCGAAACTAAAATTGAACAGGAAGAGTTTGATAACTTTGCCTTTGTACCCCTTTTGGGAATGGAAGGATGGAAATAACCAAATTTTATACTGAATTCACCCCTTCAATTTTTCACTGAACGAAAAAGGTTTTGTATTTTTACAAAAAAATTAACTTTTATGCCAAAACAGAAACCCGTAAAGCTGTCAGAAGTAATCATGACAGAAATGGTTTTACCCAACGATACCAATACCTTACATAACCTTATGGGTGGAAAATTGATGCATTGGATGGACATAGTCGCAGCCATAGCAGCACAAAAACACTCCAACCGGATCGTGGTCACGGCCTCTGCTGACAGCATTTCTTTCAAACATCCTATTGCTCTCGGCAATGTAGTTACACTCAAAGCAAAAGTAACCAGGGCATTTAATTCCTCCATCGAAGTTTTTATTGAGGTATGGGCAGAGGATATCCCTGCAAATAAAAAAATCCTTACCCATAGGGCATTTTTTACATTCGTCGCAGTAGACCAAAACGGTAGACCGATTGAAGTACCTGAAGCCATTGCGGAAACTGCCGAAGAAATCGAATTGTATGAAGGTGCACTTAGGAGAAGACAACTCAGGTTGGTCCTAGCAAAAAGAATGGACCCAAAAGATGCAGTGGAATTGAAATCTATCTTTGGATTTGAAGAAAACAAAGCATAAAAAAAAGGGATTTGTTTCATTGAATCTGATTCCCTGATGATAGCTTAGCATAATTTTGGGATGAAATTTTCGGGTAATTCGGACCATTAACCTTCATTTCTGCGCCTGCATCTATCCTCAACGTTCTTATTTCCAGTTTCTCGTTTCTCGCTTCCAAATCCTTGCTTTCAGATAAATTTTTAATCAATTTAGGCACATGGAAAACTTGCGTATCCACGATTTGGGATTGATTTTAGATAATGAAATTTATCTTCTGCCTGAAGAAACCGAACTACTTTTGGCAAAAAGACAAAATGAACTTTTGGAGGAAAATCCAATTGCCCAACAAGAGGAATTTGAAGAAGAGGCTGTGGCTCTGGAATATGAAGGAGGATTCGAAAAAGGCATTTTGGTAATCTATGAGGGAAAGTCTTTGGAAAGCAACCTGTCTGATTATTTGTTCAAGATTTTAGGTGCTGTATCCTGTTCTCCCAAAGACATTGCATTAGCTAGCTCAGAAAAAACAGAAAAAACTAGTATGGCATCCATTTCAGCACTTAATCCCAACAGGATTATCGTGTTTGGCAAAGTAAGGCACGAAATCATGATGTCGGTCAAAAAAACATATGAGGTTCATCAGGAGGATGACATCGAGTACCTTTTTGCAGACGATCTAAAGCAGATTTCTGAAAGCCTAGACCTACGAAAAGCACTTTGGAAAGAACTGCAGGTCTTGTTCAACATAACAAAAAAATAGAAATGAGAACGATAGAAGAAAAAACCAAATGGTTGAAGCGGTTTAGGTTAATCAGCATCTTGGAAGGTTTTTCCTTCTTGATTCTCCTTTTCATTGCCATGCCTTTGAAATACATGATGGACCTTCCCTTGGCCGTCACCTATGTGGGTTGGGCACATGGGCTGCTCTTTATCCTATATATCTATGCTGTATTTCCTACAGCGCACAAAATGGAATGGAAATTCGGAAAAACATTCTTTGCTTTGGCAGTTTCCATACTTCCATTTGGCCCTTTTATTTTTGACAAAAACATGACCAAAGAAGAAAAAGAAATGGTCAAATCTTGACAAACTGCCTTATGGCCTTGATCAGCAAAAAGAAAATCATCTATCCCATAAGCCCAAAATTGAGGGAATTCCTCAACAAATATGGCCGCGAAGTCGATTTTCCCATTCAATACAATGACCTTCTGAGATACAGTACCTCCATCGCACTGTATGACTCCAAAGGAAACGACACCCTTTGGGAGACGGTATTTTTTGCTGAATCAGATAGAGAGGAAATTCATTACAATGTGAAGAAAATCTATTCTCTTCTCAAAGCCCAAGGGGATATGACCGTCATGGAACACCTGTACGTGGACCGGGTGGACCTTTGCGTGTATGGGAACACCAAACCATTTAGAGTCAGGATAGTCAACAGAATCAATGACAACTTCGACTATTTCTACGTAAAGATGGCCGACGCATCAAGGATTTATGGCTTGGAACTTGAACACCTCCTATCCCCCAACCGAATCAATTACCTAGTTCACCAAAACACACTTATTGAAGAACATATCGCAGGCATTCCTGGAGAGCAATTTATGCGGCTATATATCAATGACGGATTACAAAACCCAATCCGATTGGCCAAAGAATTTGTCAAATTCAACGAAAGGTGTTTTGTCAGGCTTCTTGGAGATATGCATTCCTCCAATTTTGTGGTCGACGTCACACCTGATTTTGAAGAAACCCATTACAGAATCAGGGCCATAGATTTTGACCAGCAGTCCTACGAAGGAAAAAAATCAATCTACTTACCCCAGTATTTCAAGCAGAACAACACCTTGATCCAAATGGGCTTCAAGCACATTACCCCAGAGTCAATGGCCCAATACCAAAGGGAAGAACGGGCCCTGATTGCCAACAGGCTCAAAAGTTCTCAAATAGAAATTGAGGACCTCTTGGAAACCATGGAATCTGATACCATTTCTACCCAGGAAAATACAGAAAACCTCAAGCAGGATCTCGCAAAACATTATAAAAATGACCGATTCCTTGAATGTAAAAACATGGGAAATATCCTGAGACTAAGCTTAGATCAAGTAAGGAAAAAATAAACCTCACCTAATAAACTTTAATAGCGAAATTCCTTCCCTTTAAAAAGGCCTTATTCCTTTCGAAATTTTCACTTCTTGAACATTACTTCAGAAGTCTGTTTTCTTATTGATGCTAATTGCCCACCTACTCAATAAAACCGTACCTCACATTCAGGATTCAATTTTTTAAAGGCATCGACCGCCCTTTGATTCAGTCTGGTATTGAAGCAGTTTAATTCTTTCAAATTCAGCCCCTGAACAGGTTTTAGAGATTTGACGTTGGTACCGCCGATGTCCAGTTTTTCCAATCCTGTAAGCGTCTCCAATCCCCTCAAAACAGTGATGTTGGTCCCTGTCAGGACCATACTTTTGAGCTCATTCAATTGGCCTAAAGGCCTCAAGTCCTCAATCGCAGTATACGACAAGTCAAGGGATTTGAGATTCCATAAGATTGGGAGGACAGTTAAATCAGATACCGGAGCATTTGTAATTTTCAATTCCTCCAATAATTTCAATTCACTCAGCCCTGAAATATCAGTCATCGGGATATGGGAAACAGACAGAGACCTCAAATTGACAAAAACAGCCAAGGCCTGTAAATTTGAAATATCCGAATTTTCAACTTTCAGAGACGGCATTGCAGTCCAACGGTGAAGTGTCTCAAGGTCCGGAACTGCATCCCCATTCCCATAGGCTTTCTTAAAAGCGGTTTTCCAAGAGTCTTCTATAGCAGCCCACCATTGCTCCAACAGTGCTGATCGATAGATTATGTTGATTTTGGGATTGGATAAAAGAAATTCAGGAATACTTGCAGGGTCGATTTCTGAATTGTCAAGGTTCAGGTAAGAAAGCTTTGGCAAACTTTTCAACATGATAAAACCTGTCACGGGACTATCCCTAAAGTCGATGTTGGTAAGATCTGTCATCCCCACCAAAGGCTCCAAGTCTTTAATCTTGGTGTTTTTTCCTGAAATGATTTCAAGGGTTTTCATTTCAGCCAATGGAAGTAGGTCGATGATTTCATTATCATCAAAGGCCAAGTAATTGAGGTTCTTAAATTTCAATACAGGGTTCAGGTTATTGACCCCTGTACCGGATATATCCAATGAATCGATTCCCAATGTACCAGTAAGATCTTCAATAGTTGGTGAAGGAATCCCAAGTCGGGGATTAACAGCTATCAATGCCTGTTTCCATTCTTGAGACAATCCTGCCCACCAAGATTGTAAAGTCTCCACATGATGGATCAAAAGAACATTCCTGTTATTTCTTGCATATTGTTCGGCACTGGATTCTGAGACTTCAGTAAGGTCTGCATAAAGCATTCTCAGATTTGGCCTATTATTCAATGGTGTAATGTTAGAAACAGAGGTGTTGTTGACATTGATGATTTTCAGGGCAGAAATTGCCGCCAAAGGAGTCAAATCAATAATGTTGGTCTGACTCAGATTGACTTCAGTAAGACTTTCCAAGCCTGCCAAAAGGTCGATGTTAGACAAACTGTTTCCGCTGACATCCAGGTATTTCAAGCCTTTGAGTTCTTGGATATCCTCAATACTTGTAAAGCTGCTGTTATTCAAATCCAGCCAATTAAGGGCTTGCATGGAATTCAGCACGCTGTAAGAAATAATCTTGGTGTTGACGGCCCGCAAGGTTTGAAGGCTCTTAAGGTTACCCAATTCGCTGATGTCCTCGATCGAAGTATTCGAAATGTCCAGGTACTGCAGTTTATCAGAATACTTTATAAACTGAATATCTGTCGTCGGTGTATTTGAAATATTGAGATGGCTGAGGAAAGTCACATTGCTGATAGGATTCAATTCCACCACCTTGGTATTACTGATATCTATGTATTTTAAGTCTCTCAAAGCTTCAAGCGGGCCAAGCTCAATCAGGTATTCATTTCCTGAAAAATCCACGGAATCAATGGCGCTGATTTTATATAAATGGTCAACTGTAACAGTATCTTCTTCACCAATGCCAATCTTATTCCTAAAATAAGATGTCCAAGTGTAGGACAGTGTAGCCCACCATTCTTCTAATTCCTTGTCCCTGCTGAGTTTGGTTGTATAAACGCTGGCGATTTTGAGTTCATTGGTTTTCTTATCTACATTGACCTCAATAAATCTCGCCTTGGTATTGGTGATTTTTTCCTTATTTAATCCGGTGGCTGTCAAAGTCCTGTCCATTGAAACCAAAAAAGACAACTCCCCATTTTCCCTAAGAAATGGTTTTGTTTCTCTTACTTTAAATTTGAAGCTAGCTTCATCGAAAAAAAACTCAATGTCTTTCAGGTAAGCAGTCACATCTTTATTGGTGATGACTTTTCTATCCAATAGAAGGTCATCTTCGACCTGAACTTTACCGTCTCTGAAAATCTTTTTATAGCTCTCCCTGATAATCACGTCCTTATCCCGTGCAGGAGTATCTTTACTTCCCAATGTATTCAAAAAAAACTCCAAAAACTGAACCTGATCCTCTACTTTTTGGGTAAGGTCTTTCAGATCTGCTTTTGAATAATCACCCAAATCCTGTGAATATCCTGAGAAATGGATGCCAAAAAAAAGCAAAACAAATAGAATGGATTGTCTATTTCTGGTCATATATGAATTCTAATATAGTTTCTTTATCTCCCGGCTTCAGTTTCACCAAATCCCCTATCAACCATCCTGTATTGAATCCCGGCCTGTTAAACTGGTCCAATTCGAAATACCAATTGTTGATTTGGAAAAAATGAAACTTGACATCAGATATTGTTTCAAATTTGATGCTACCTTTTTTTAACTCGTATAAAAACAAGGTAAGGTAATCAGGAACATACTCCTTTGCGGTATAAGATTCCGGTGAATTGGAATTTTCGAATGCCTTGCGGAGATTCATAAAACCAAGTTCGTGACTCAGAGGATGGATAAAGCTTTTATCAGTCCCGATTGGTTTGTTGAAAATATCTTTAAAGGGTTGGAAGACTACTTTATCAATGACCCACTCATATCCCAATCCTTCAGGTTGGATTTTTAAAAATAAGGTCACATTTTCGCTTCTGCCCTTGTATTGGAAAACGGACACCACTTCGGCAAACCATTCCCCTTCATGGAAATTCAAAAACTGTGGTTGTGTTTCGGACAACACATCACGCATAAACTCAGTCTTCAATTCTCCTGAAATGCCGGAAGTCTCATTGTCAAAAAGTATACTGATAAATTTTCCCCTCAATTCCCTGTCCCTGAAAAGGGCATCTCCCGAATAATATCTTTTCATGCCGTCTTGACTTTCTTCGGCATTGAATCGTCTAAAAAATTGATTGACCTGTTTGGTCGAAGCGGCAAACTTGCCGTCATCCTTGGGGGAACCGGGGCTGAACAAGCCCTGCCCCGGTGCCATTCCAAAGGAAGTAATGAATAATGTTATTGCAATAATTACTTTTCTCATGCAGCGGTTTCTGTCACGCGGATATCTCCAAGCATCACATCCCAAAACTCGATTGTTCTACCTGCGATCTGAGTTTGCTTTTTCTCCACATAGATCGTGATATCCTTTTTGGTCGTGTCTCGGTAGTTAAGACCTGATTCGATTGAAGTACCTTCAAATCTTTGATAAACAGTGATGACACCTACATAGCGACCATCAGGCTGTCTTTCTAGATCACTGATATAATGGATGTCATACCAAGTGATGTTGACTTTGTCATAGTTCAATGCCATCAGTCTTTCAAAGTAATTTCTCACTTTGTAGTAGGCTATCTCTTTGCGGCTCAAGGAAGAAACCCCCATCTCTGCATCTGGAGCAAACAACTCCTCAGCCCTATCCATAACGCGATTGGCTTCTGAGAATTGTGTTTCTTTGCTTCCGATAATGCTGATGTATTTACTTAAGTCTTTTACTTTTTCCAAAGCAAGGGAATCAATGGCCTGCTTTCTTGCAGGACTGATGTTGTCAGTTTGTGCCAACGTAATGGTCGCTGAAGCAAAAAAGAGCAACAGGAAAAGAGGAATATATTTTTTCATTATCTCGTGATTTTTCGGTGGATATTATTTTTTACGACGCAATTCCAATTCTGAAACTTTACCGTTTCCGTCAAGTCTGATATCAGAAATGAAGTTTAGGTTTTTCTTGGTGTCCTTCAGATAGTTAAGGTAATTTTCTATCGTGGTAGGCTCATCGTAATCTTTAATGCCATTGGCTTCGTGAATCACAATCAAAACGGGGGTAGATCCATTGGAGAACATACCTTTTGCCTCCTGAATTGTCCTGTTGGCAGCATCTACATTTGAAGATCCGGCAATGCTGTTAAAGTAATTTTCAAGTTTTCCAACAGCTACTTCTTCAGCAGAAGGCCCTGCAGGTGGCGGCGGTGGCGGCGTTGGTTTTACCTCTTCTACAGGCGCAGGCTCGGGAGCAGCCACGACTTTCTTTTTACCTTTGCAAGCTCCAAGAGCAAGCAAACCAAACAAGGCAATTGTCAGCACCCTGCTTAACGTTGATTTGGCGGTTCTTTTTTTCATGTTTAGTTAATTGATTAGTTTAATAGACTGTTAGAATTTGGGTAATTATGATCAGGTTTCGTTCAAATTTCAAAATAGATTTTTTGATTTTTGAATGGCTTGTTTTGCAATTGCTTGTAAAAATCGCGTTTTTTAAGCCTGTACAAATCTAATTGAAATTTCCTTTTTTTATCAAGTTAGATCGTATAGTCGGTAAAAAATATCAATTAATTCCGAAGGGAAGTCAATTATCAAACCTTCCTTTCGGATTAATCACCGGCTTTATTCAAATATCTCTTTCAGCTTATTTTCTAAACTCGCTCCTCTCAAATCTTTCCCGATAATTTTACCCTCCGGGTCAAGCATATAAGTGGCAGGAATTGCATTGATCTGATAGATGGCAGCTGCTTCTGAATTGAAATACTTTAGGTCTGATACATGCGTCCATGTAAGGTTATCATCGGCAATTGCTTTGACCCAGGCTTCTTTGGTTCTGTCCAATGACACACCGAATACTTCAAAACCTTGATCTTTATACTGGTTGTATAACCTTACCACATTGGGGTTTTCTTCCCTGCAGGGCCTGCACCAAGCTGCCCAAAAATCAATCAAAACATACTTTCCCCTTAAATCAGACAGTTTAATAAGTTCTCCATTAGGATTGGGCAAAGAAATCTCAGGTGCTACCTGACCGATAGACAATGCACGCATGTCGTCTAACTGGTTCATCAGTGATTGAATCATCTTGGTATTGGGATATTTTTCATTCAATCCGGCCACCAACTCATCAATGTACTGAAAATCATTTTTGATATTGAGCATGGAAATCCCAGCCATCGTGGCAAAACTCCCCTCCATACCGGTAAGAACTTCTTTCACCTTTTGGCCTTGGGTCACTTCAAGGTTCATGGCAGTGGTCTGAATGGATTTGATCGCTTCCTGATCCCTTTTGCTCATGGCTTCAAAATAGGCAGTATTCAATTCATTGATGGTCTTTTGGTATTCAGCAGTCAACGCCTCAATTTTTTGGAGATTTTGAGAATCTTCCGACCCTTCTACCTTAAGGCTTGCTTCATCATTGAAATCATAAAAAACCTCCACATCCTCAGCAAATAGAGCCAGTTTGACAATCTTTTGGTTCATAAAGTGTAATTCAAAAAATGCAGGACCCTCAAGGCTGAGTTCATACTCAAAATCCCCTCCTGAACCCATGGGTATTTCTCCGATGATTTCTGTGCTTTCATTCACAAACTTATACAACTCTATTCTTCCTTCGGGAGCGTTTTTAACCACTCCTGAAACCTTTACAGAACCATCAAATTCCTGTTTGCTTTCTTGACCACAGGCCATCACCAAAAGCAAAAACAGGAAAGATAAGGAAGCAACCGATGGATTTTTCATATCAATTTTCAAGTATTTCAGTCAGTAATTTTGTGGCAACTTTTGGGTCTGCCTTACCTTGGGATTTTTTCATCACCTGCCCCATAAACATGGCCATCAATCCTTTTTTCCCGGAACGGTATTCTTCCACTTTCAAAGCATTTTCGGACAATACCGTTTCTATAATCGGCATCAGAGAACCTTCATCACTTTCTTGAATAAGATTTAAATCCTGAGCGATTTCTATCGGGCGTTTTGTCTTGTGGAGCAACATTTCAGGATATACTTTTTGTGAAGCCACAGAGAAATTGATTTTCCCTTCGTCAATGATGGCAATCAGCTCCGCAAGGCTTTTGGCAGAAATCGGAAAATCAGAAATATGCAGGGTAAGCTCATTCAGGTAGGATTTCACAGGACCCATCACCCAATTGGCTGCTCCTTTATAATTTTTGGTGAATAGACAAACTTCCTCGTAATAGAGTGCTATTTCTTTGCTGTCAGTCAACACTCCGGCATCATACTCTGATAAGCCGTATTGGTTTATAAACTTGTAGTGTAATTCTCGTGGCAAAGCCGGCATGGATTCTTTTACACTTTCCAACCATTCCTCTGATACAATCACAGGGCTCAAATCCGGTTCAGGAAAATACCTGTAATCATTCAGGTCTTCCTTGGTCCTCATACTTGCAGTCAATCCTGTGGATGCGTCAAAAGTCCTCGTCTCAGAAATGATCTCAATATTGGCTTCCACCATTTCCACCTGACGCTCAAATTCGTGTTCAATCGCCCTCACCACATTCCTGAAGGAATTCATATTTTTGACTTCCACTTTTTTTCCATATTCGGCAGCACCCCTTAATCTCACGGAGACGTTGGCGTCACATCGGAGTGAGCCTTCTTCCATATTGCCATCGCAGATATCAAGATATTTGACGAGTTTTTTGATTTCGGCAAGGTAAGCATAGGCTTCGTCGGAAGCGCGCATATCTGGTTCAGATACGATTTCGATTAGAGGAACCCCTGCCCTGTTAAAATCAACCAAGGTATCCACCTCACCTGCAAGGTGCATTGACTTTCCCGCATCTTCTTCCATGTGAATCCTCGTCAGAGCTACAGATTTTTTGCTCCCATCTGGCAGGGTGATGGGGACATTTCCTCCTACACAGATAGGGTTTTTATCCTGGGTGATTTGATATCCTTTTGGAAGATCAGGATAGAAATAATTCTTCCTTGCAAAAATATTATGCCGGGTAATTTCGCAGTTACATGCCAATCCCATCTTAATGGCAAACTCCACTGCTTTTCGGTTTACTTTGGGAAGTGTACCGGGATGGCCAAGGGTAATGACTGAAATATGTGTATTGGGTAGATTTCCAAATTCCGTAGAATCAGAAGTGTACATCTTACTTTGGGTCAGCAACTGGGCATGTACTTCCAGTCCAATGACCAATTCATATTTATTTTTGACTTCTGCTGAAAGCATCTTTTCTCTTTTATTCTGTATTTTAATTGCCCTAAAATTGGATTCAAAATAGACCAAAACCAAATTAGGAACCTCCTATTTCTCTTAAATCCCTGCCAAAAGTGACTTTGCCTTGACAAGGACTGCAGGTAGCCCTGCAAGGTTTTTTCCTCCTGCAGTGGCAAAGAAAGGCTGTCCACCTCCCCCACCATCAATCTCTTTTGCCAATTCCCTCACCAATAACCCTGCATTCAACGACTTTTCTGCGACCAGATTTTCACTGATCAAAACCGCCAACTGTGGTTTTCCATCAATCTCTGCTGCCAAAACAGCAATAACATTGTCTACCTCGTTTTTAAGCTCAAATGCCAGTTTTTTCAAAGCGTCTGCTGAAGGCAAGGATATTTTTGCAACCACCTGATTGGTCCCATTCACTTGCACAATACCACGGATCAATTCCTCTTTGAGGGCTCCAGCCTGCTGCAAATGAAGGGATTCCAGTTCTTTTTTTAATTCATTGCGTTCCTGGATAAGGGCTTCAATGGATTTTTTGACATCCCGGGGATTTTTCAACAATTCCTGAATTTCTTTCACCAATTGAAACTGGTCATTGACATAAGCTTCAGCTGCGTCAGCTGTAATCGCCTCTATCCTTCTGACTCCGGCTGAAATTGATCCCTCCGAAACAATCTTGAACAAACCGATCACGCCTGTGGAAGATACGTGTGTACCGCCACAGAGTTCAACTGAAAAATTCCTGTCAAAAGTGATTACCCTTACAAAATCTCCATATTTCTCTCCAAACAAGGCAGTTGCGCCTTGGTTTTTTGCATCTGCGATCGGGACATTTCTTTGCTCATTCAAAGAAATGTTCTCCCTGATTTTGGTATTGACGATACTTTCTACCTGAGCGATTTCCTCCTCATTAAGCTTCGTAAAATGGGAAAAGTCGAATCGTAGGATTTCCTCATTGACCAGAGATCCTTTTTGCTGAACATGGTCTCCCAATACTTGCTTCAATGCGGCATGGAGTAAGTGAGTCGCAGTATGGTTGTTCATGCTCAGCTTCCGTTTTTCCGCATTAACCTTGGAAGTAAATACCGCCTCAGGCTTGGAAGGCAGCCTATCTACAAAATGAACAATGAGGTCGTTTTCCTTCTTGGTATCTAGGACTTTGATGCTTTCGTTTTCGGACTGTAGTTCTCCCTGATCCCCTACCTGTCCACCGCTTTCGGCATAGAACGGCGTCCTGTCCAAGACCAGTTGAAACCTGTCTCCTTTTTTATCCTTGATCTGTCTGTATTTGATTATCCTGCTTTGGGATTCGAGATAATCATAACCTATAAATTCCACGCCCTCGTCTTCTCCAACCATAACCCAATCGCCGGTTTCCTGCTCTGCAGCAGCCCTTGACCTGGTTTTTTGCTTTTCCATCTCAATAGCAAAACCCTTCTCATCTACTGACAGACCATTTTCCCGAGCAATCAAAGAAGTCAGGTCAAGCGGAAATCCAAAAGTATCATACAGTTCGAAAGCGACTTTTCCTTCTATGACAGCCTGACCTGAAGCAGCCATTTCTTCTTTGATCTGATCAAGTTTTTTCAATCCATTATCCAAGGTTCTCAAAAAGGAGTTTTCCTCCTCCATAATCACTTTGGCAATAAAATCCTGTTGAGCGGCTACTTCAGGGAAAATATCCCCAAAAGTCTCTGCAAGCAAAGGAAGTAATTCATATAAAAACGGTTTCTGGAAACCCAGAAAAGTATATCCATACCTTACTCCCCTTCTCAAAATCCTTCGGATGACATATCCGGCTTTGTTATTGGAAGGCAGCTGACCGTCAGCAATGGTAAATGATATCGCCCGGATGTGATCTACGATCACCCGCATAGCAATGTCTATTTTTTCATCCTTTCCATATTCCTTCCCGGATTTGGCAGCGACTGCCTGAATAAATGGTGTAAAGACATCGGTATCATAATTGGAAGATTTGTTTTGGATTGCTCTCACAAGCCTTTCAAACCCCATTCCTGTGTCTACATGTTTGGCAGGAAGTTCTTTAAGGCTCCCATCAGCAACCCTGTTGAACTGCATAAAAACAAGATTCCAAATCTCGATTACCTGAGGGTGGTCATTGTTGACCAAATCAAATCCGTCAATTTTCTGTCTTTCTTCATCTGACCTGAGGTCAACGTGGATTTCGGAGCATGGTCCACAAGGTCCCGTATCTCCCATTTCCCAAAAATTGTCTTTTTTGCTACCAAAAATAATCCTGCTTTCAGGAAGGATTTTGCTCCAAATCTGAAAAGCCTCCATATCCCTTTCCAAGTTGTCACCCGCATCTCCTCCAAAAACAGAAACATAAAGCCGGTCTTTTGGTAATTGATAGACTTCAGTCAATAATTCCCAGGCCCACTCAATTGCTTCTTTTTTGAAATAATCTCCGAATGACCAGTTGCCCAACATCTCAAACATGGTATGGTGGTAGGTGTCCACACCCACTTCCTCCAAGTCATTGTGCTTGCCAGAGACACGTAGACATTTTTGGCTGTTGGCCACTCTCAAGAATTTGGGATCTTCATTTCCCAAAAAATAATCCTTGAACTGATTCATGCCGGCATTGGTAAACATAAGTGTTGGGTCGTTTTTGACCACAATCGGTGAGGAGGGCACATAATGGTGCTTTTTGGACTCAAAAAATTGAATAAATAAATTTCGGATTTCTTTGGCTTTCATCTAACCTATTGACTATTTTCGGATTATCTATTTTATTTACTATATTTGTGGTCCCCAACACGCTATCACCCAACTGCCACAGGGGCACAAAATTAGAATATTTACCTCGCAATCCGTAATGAGTAGAATAAAATATTACTACGACCCCAAAACCTGCAAATACGAGCGCTACCAGCGAAGCAAGTGGGATATTGCCCTCAATTCCCTTGGATTCTTTTCACTCGCTTCAGTAATTGCCGTTGTCATGTTGATTTCCTTCAACTATTTTTTTGAAAGCCCAAAAGAGCTGATGTTGAAGAAAGAAAATCAAGAACTTACCCTTTATTACCAATTGCTTGAAGGGGAAGTCAACAAACTCAACCACATGATGGGTGACCTTCAGCAAAGAGATGACAACCTGTACAGGATCATTTTTGAATCAGAACCGATTCCCGATGAAATGAGGAATGCAGGTGTCGGCGGTTCTGACAGATACAAGGAAATCAAAGAAAAAGGACTCAAACAGGAAGACCTTGTTGTCTCACTTTCCCAAAAAGTGGATGCCCTGAAAAGAAAAATGTACGTCCAATCCATCAGCTATGATGAAGTGACCGACATGGCATACAAAAAAGAAGAATATTGGGCTTCTGTACCGGCGATCCAACCTATTTTAAATGAAAATCTAAACATGCTTGCCTCAGGTTATGGCATGAGAATCCACCCTATCCTTAAAGTGAGGAAAATGCATAAAGGTGTCGATTTTGCAGCACCAAAAGGAACTCCCATATATGCTACAGGCGACGGTGTGGTGGTAGCGGTGAAAACAGTTTTTGGTGGATATGGAAAGCACATTGAAATCGACCATGGGTTCGGTTTTGTCACCCGATATGCGCACATGAATGAATTCAAAGTCAGAAAAGGCCAAAAAATAAAAAGAGGTGATTTAATTGGAACAGTGGGAAATACCGGTTCATCTACAGCACCACACGTCCATTATGAAATCATGAAAGACGGCAGGTTTGTAAACCCCGTCAACTATTTCTTCAAAGACCTTACACCGGAAGAGTTTGATAAGATTCTCGAACTGTCAGGCAGAGAAAATCAGTCTTTGAGTTAAACTTCTAAATTCAATATGAAATAAAAATCCCGGTCAGCTTTTTTGACCGGGATTTTTTATTGAATTACCAAAAATTAAAACCAAGCTACGCCAAGGAAAGCTTGTTGTATTTGTTTCGATACTCCAGCGGGGTCAATCCGGTTATTTTTTTAAAAGTGGATCGAAAGGCCTTATTGTCTGTATAACCTACTTCAAACATTACCTCATTGATATTTTTTCTACTCCCCTCAAAACTCCTCTTGGCAGCTTCCATTTTCACCCTTTGAATATATTCCAAGACTGAATTTCTCGTAGCCTGTTTGAACCTCCGTTCAAAGCTTCTCCTTCCCAATGCTACCCTTGCAGCAAGTTCATCGACACTGATCCGCTCATCTATCACGGATTCTATGTAATCCTGAGCTTTAATGATCAAGTCATCTTTATGGTCCTTTTGTCCTTTGAACATTGAAAAGGCAGATTGATTGTTCCTGTCAATATCGATAGCAAAATATTTTGCAGCTAGGATAGCTGTTTCTCTATCAGAATATTTTTCTACGAGATGAAGCAAAAGATTCCAATAGGAATTAGCTCCCCCACTTGAATATATCCCCCCTTCTTCGCTGACGATGCTGCCATCCTGAACCTCCACCTCAGGAAACATTTCATGGAATTCATTGGCAAAACCCCAGTGGGTTGAACATTTTTTGCCATCCAACAATCCTGTCGAAGCAAGCAAAAATGCACCTACACACAATGAAGCAACTTCAGAACCTTTATTATACTGTTCGCTTATCCATGGAATCAATTCCCTATTGGATTCCAGAGCAGCTTTCATATCTCCAAAGAGTGCCGGAATAATTACCAAATCAGTCTTCCTGACCTGATCGATCAGGGTATCAGGAAAAACTGAAAAACTTCCTCCGTTGAGCTTAATTTCCTTTTTTGCTCCGACCAGACTTACCTCAAATAATGGCTCTTTTCCCGAAAGGGATAAAAACTGATTGACAGCACTGAAACAGTACTGAGGGTCAGCAATGGCCTGCAAAACCGAATTTTCAGGAACGAGAATAGAAACTTTTATCATGATTTAAATATAGAAAACCTGTCGCAAAATACCTGCTGATTGTCGTTTTCACACATAGTTTTCTCTTTTGATTCCAATTAAATTTACATCTCAAAGAATTTTGAACTCCAAAAACCAAAACTATGAACTCCTTACCAAAAACCGTTATTTCAATTGAAACTTATGTAAATGCCCCTGTCCCACAAGTTTGGAAAATGTGGTCAGAACCCGAACATATCAAACAATGGAACTTTGCATCTGAAGATTGGCAATGTCCACGTGCTGAAAATGACCTTCAAGCGGGAGGTAAGTTTTCTTCCAGAATGGAGGCAAAAGATGGAAGTTTTGGATTTGACTTTGGGGGTAACCATACCGAAGTAGAAGAATTCAAAAAAATATCCTCCATCCTTGAAGACGGCAGAAAAATGTCGGTCATTTTTGAATCCCAGGGCGAAGGTACAAAGGTCAAAGAAGATTTTGAATCTGAAGATACCAACTCAATCGAGCTCCAAAAAGATGGTTGGCAAACGATTTTAAACAATTTCAAGAAATATGTTGAATCCCAATCCGGTCCACAAAAGCTCAATTTCAAAATAGAAATCGACGCACCTGTTGACAAAGTTTTTATTACCATGCTTGGGGACAAGACCTATAGGGAATGGACAGCGGTGTTCAATCCGACTTCCCGTTTTGAAGGTTCTTGGGACAAAGGTTCCAAAATAGTATTTGTTGGCACCGACCAAGATGGAAAAGAAGGCGGTATGGTCAGCAGGATCAAAGAAAACATCAAAAATCAATTTGTTTCTATCGAACACCTTGGAATCCTGAATAATGGACAAGAAATCACCTCCGGACCGGAAGTAGAGGGATGGGCAGGAGCATTGGAAAATTATACTTTTGAGGCAAAAAATGGGAAAACCTTGCTTTCCGTAGACCTAGATTCTAATGAAGAATTCAAATCCTACTTTGAGGAAACTTATCCTAAGGCCTTGGAAAAACTCAAATCAATCTGTGAATCTTAAAATCAACCTTAAACCCCACAACTATGGCAAGCGTAGGCACTTATCTTAATTTTACAGACAATACCGAGGAGGTATTTTATTTTTATAAATCAATCTTTGGAGGAGAATTCATCGGAGGCATCATGCGGTTTGGAGGGGCACCTCCCATGGATGGCATGCCGCCCATGCCTGAATCAGACAAAAACCTCGTCATGCATGTCGCGTTGGAAATAACCGGAGGTCATCAATTGATGGGCTCGGACTCACCGGCGTTTATGGGATTTAAAGTCAATATGGGAAACAATGTCCATATCAACCTACAACCGGACACAAGGTCTGAAACAGAGAGACTGTTTAAAGAACTTTCGGCCGGTGGTGTGGTCACCATGGAATTGGAGGATGCATTTTGGGGCGATTATTTTGGAAGCTGTACCGATAAATTTGGGGTAAATTGGATGTTTGCTTGTACTGAACCTGCAGGTTAATTTTTTCTTTTCGGCACCTCAAACAGCTTTAGCTAAGTAAGGAAGATTTGATTGAAAATTACCTGAAAAAACCATGTTCAAAATATGTCCAAAAGGCCATAGATTTTATAAAACCAGTGATTGTCCGGTGTGCCCTGAATGTGAAAACAACAAAAAGCAATTGTCTGGCTGGAAGTCAAAATTGGGAGCTCCGGCAAGAAGGGCGCTGGAAAATGAGGGTATTTCAGAACTTTCAATTTTGGCAAAATACAGGGAATCCGAGATCCTAAAATTCCACGGAATAGGGCCTTCCTCGATTCCAATACTGAGGCAGGCATTATCCGATGAGGGATTGAATTTTAATACCTAAACCAACCGAGTTGTATGGAAAATACACTGAGCATTAAAGTCGCTTTACAGATTCAAAAACCTGTTTCTGAGGTTTTTGAAGCCATTGTGGATCCCAAACATATGACCCAATATTTTATCTCTGAAAGCTCCGGAAGAATGGTGGAAGGAAAAACTGTCTTTTGGAGTTTTCCGGAATTTGAAGGTACTGATCCTATCCAGGTCAAGAAAATCGAAACAGATAAATTGATCATTTTCAGCTGGAAAATTGAGACATTTGACCATTTGGTGGAGATAATTCTGGAATCCAGAAAAGACAATGATACCCTTGTGACAGTCCAAGAAAAGGAAAGACCCAATAATCCATCCGGCATCAAATGGCTGATGGGAAATACAGAAGGCTGGACTAATTTCCTATGCTGTCTCAAGGCTTATCTGGAGCATGGAATCAACCTCCGAAAAGGCGGATATGATTATTTAAAAAAATGATACTCCTATAACCGGCTATTGAATTGAAAATTATAGAAGTATTCAAAACAAATGTCCATTCAATAGATGAGGCTCTCTCTTTAGTAGCCCTGATCCAATGTGCATTTTTGGAGGTTAAAGCTAATTTTGACCTTGATGATTGCGATAGGATATTGAGAGTGGAAGGTTGCATGGAAGTCATTGGAAAAATCCCACTTTTCATGAAGGAAAAGGGATATGAATGTTTCGCATTACCGGATTGAAAAAAGCTGTTAACAAATATGTCTACTTCAAATTCTCCCTATTCAAAACTTGCTTCGGATTTTTCACTTGGCAAATTTGAAGAAGTCTATGCTGCCATGGCAGACAATATCCGATGGGAAATCATCGGAGAACAAACCCTCGAAGGGAAGGAAATGGTAAAACTCCATTGCCAAAATATCGCCACCTATTTCCAATCTGTGAGCACGGATTTCAAAATCCACCAAACCATTGAAGAAAATGGAAAAGTAGCAATCATTGGTCTCGGTGAATTTTCCCGGGAAGGAATTATGATCTCCAAAATCTCCGCCTGCGATGTCTATCAATTTGATTCCGAAAATAAAATCAGTTCCATAGCCTCTTATTGCATCGAAGTCTTCAAACCCAAAAATCCATGAAAGCTGATCCTGAAAATCTTGTCCGGATTTACCTAGAAAACTTAGACCATCCACTAAAACCTGAAATTCTTAAGATCAGGGAAATGGTCTTTAAAGCAAATCCAAATCTAACCGAACAGATCAAATGGAATGCGCCGAGCTTTTGTTTGGAGGGAGAAGACAAAATCACCTTCAACCTTCCACCAAAAAAAGACAGCGTCCAATTGGTATTCCACAGAGGAGTCAAGAAAAAAGAATTGCCAAAAGAAAAACTGATCAAAGACGATTCCGGATTGCTGAAATGGGCAGCAAATGACCGTGGTGTCATCAGATTTACCTCCGTGCAGGAAATCCTTGGCAATGAATCCAAATTCCTTGATATTATTAGAAAATGGTTGGAAGTCGCTTAAAGCTATGTTTTTTTAGAGAGAATATTTCTTTCAATCGCTCCATCCCACTGTTTCCCTTAAATTAATTCTTTTAACATTTCCGCCCTAAAATGGCGAAATACCTCAGCAATGGATGCGGCCATTGATAAAAACCCCAAATTCTCAGGAAGCCCTGAAAGGGCAAAATAGCTCAGCGATGGGTGCAGCCCATCCTTTATAATTCGGGTTTTTCCTAAAACCATGAAAAATTAAAACATTTGTGATCATCATGATTTAGAATTAACAGCCCTGAAGGGGCGTGATAACTTAGGGATGGGTGAAGCCCATCCGTAGAAAAACGAACAATCCTGGGAAGCCCTGAAAGGGCGAAACAAAAAGAAAAAAAACGCAGCCTTTCGGGACTGCGTTTTTTCATTCAAAAATCTACCATCATTGAAACAATTGCGGAGCAAATTGGGTAAGGTAAACCCTCCAGTTTCTCCAGGTATGTCCACCTTCGGATTCGACGTAATCATACTTCATGCCCATCTTATCCAATTTTTCGCGGTATTCTACATTGGCTTTATAGAGAAAATCGGTTTTGCCGATGGCAATCCAATACAACTTATATCCGTTTTTCATTTGGGCTGTCAAGGTGTTGTCAAAATCACTATAAACTTTTCCTGTGGCATCCTCACGCGGCATGATGGCCGCAGAAAACAAACCCATGTAATCAAAAGTATTGGGGAAAAACCTCGAAATATGCAAGGTGTGGAATCCTCCCATGGACAAACCTGCAATCGCCCTATTGGATTTGTCAGCCTTGACCCTATAGCTGCTTTCAACAAACTTGATGATGTCCATAAAAGCAGCTTCATAGCCTCCGTCCATCGTTCTTGGCGCCATAAACACCGGCTTGTAAAAACCTGCACTTCCTTCACCGGGCGCAGCATCCTGAGAAACATTGCCATTTGGCATCACCACAATCATCGGATTGGCTTTGCCTTGGGCAATCAGATTGTCCAAAATCTGGGCTGTCCTGCCCAATGCAATCCAAGCTTCCTCGTCACCACCGGCACCGTGTAGCAAATAAAGAACAGGATATTTTTCATTTGAAGTTTCATACCCCGGAGGTGTATAGACAGTCAGCCTACGGTCCATCCCAAGTCCCGGAGAATCATACCACCTGCGTGCAACTGTACCGTGGGGAACATCCTTCACCCTGTAATAATCTGCCTGACCTGCGCCTACGATAAGGATATTGGTCACTGATGCCACATCCCTGATCAGAAAAGGGTTGTTGGGATCGGTAGTGGTAAAGCCATCTACAATGATGGAATACCCATACAATTCCGGACTCAAAGGAGCGGATTTGAATTCCCAAACGCCGTTTTCACCTTTGACAAGATCAGCTTTTCCTTGTCCATCCATTGGTCCGAATTGGGTTTCCATTTTTACAGGGGGAAGAAAATCTCCTGTGATCTGAACAGATTTGGCATCCGGAGCAAACACCCGGAAAGTCACCGATTGGTCATCGTGGATTTCGGGGGAAACGATCTGTTGGGCACGAAACAGTGCTTCCTGTGCCTGCGCCGAAAATGCAATCAGGAACAGCAATAAGAGGTTAATCAGGTTGTGTTTTTTCATATTTGTTTTTCTATTGTCTCAAAATGTGAAAATAGAAAAAAGCCTTATAAATTCCTACGAAGGATACATCAATGGCCTATTTTGGCAATAACAATCAGATCATATTTTTTGCTTGAGATTGGTTACAGCCCAATCCCTATCCTGAATCCCGGACTGACATTTTTGAAAAATCCATCGAAATACATCTGCGGTGCAACTGTGATGTGCTTTGCGGCTTTCCAGTTAAATCCAAACCGCATGGTATTGGGTTGAAAAATATCCCCGCTCCTTTTCGTAAGTGTGCCGAATTCAACGCCTAGCCAGTTTGGTTTATCTCTTTGATTAGAGAAATTTATTCTATATCCAACATTTGTAAAATTGTTGATGATAGCCGAATTTGACTCATTGAATGAAAACATCAGGTTGTTGGAAACATAAATCTGGTTTCTCAAAATGCCTTTTTGGTTAAGTTGAAGGCTTAATTCTCCTGTGATATCCGTCAAAAATTTACTTCTGAAAACATTGGCACCGACGCCAGCCTGCAGACTCAGCATGTCAAGATACCCTGAAGGCCTGTTTTGGATCAATTTGGCTTTGTTTGTTGTGGCCTCAGGTTGGTATTCGAGATACCTTAGGTACCTGTCTTTTCCGGGAAGTTCAGCGATGATTTCTCCAATGATTTGAGTAAAATCCGCATTGACCAAAGTTTCCAAGCCATCAAAGCCAATATTCACATGGTACCTGCTCCCCGGATCTGTGATGAGTGCTTGGTTCTGAAAATCTTGCTTGAGGCTTTTACCTTCAGAAATGGTAAAACTTGCAATTCGGTCGCTCTTCAGGATTTCAATTTTGCTATTGTATTGGTAATCGATAGTATAGGATGAGGACAAAGGAACCATACTTTTGATCTCCTTTAACTTGTTTTGGAAATCAAGGAGGATGTTTTGGAGTTTATCGTCTTTGGTCAGCTTGTGGTAATCGGAAGACAGGATATAGATGTTCAGATTCTCATTTCCATGATAATAGATGGTATCCTGTGGACCTCCAGGTCTTTGGGCAAAAACGGACTGGAAACTCATAAGGCATAGCAAAGTCAGTAATCGTAAGCAAGGTTTCATAAAATAGTTGGTTTAGTTTAAAATTTGATGGTGAGGGCGAGCGAATTATTGGAATTATAGGATGGGTCACTGTTTCCAAACCTAAACCGAATTTTTGAAACAGTTTTGGTTTTTGGATTGGCTTGATTTTCTTCTTTGATTTCTTCCGGTGAAATCAGTTCAGCTTTAAGTTTGGCAATTTCTACTTCCGGAATTTCTGTTTCAGATGTGGGCAATTCGGTAACTGAATTGTGGGGGATTGCAATTTCCGGAACTGGTTCTTCAGCGGCATCTTCTTTGACTTGCTCTTTGATTGGAGTTTGTTTCTGTGAAATATTTTTCTCCCTTTTCAAATCAGGAACTGGTTCATTCATGACTATGGTCTGGGTTTCTGATTCGGTTGCTTCATCTTGAGGAAGGCTTTCACTGGTTTTTAGATCCGGTTGAGTTTCGGTGGATGTATTTGTCCTCAGCGCTACAAGTTCCTCCTGCTTGGATTGTAATTTCAGAAACAGGAAGGTGGAGATGAGAAAAAAGGACACCGCTGCCGCCATTGCCAGTACAAATCCCCAATACAAGCCGGATTTTTTCCTGGGCTTTTCGATGGATTCCCAAATCCTGTTTTTTGCTTCCAGGGCATGGGTTTCGGACTTCCTTTCTGAATCCTGCAAACTCCTTTTGATGATTTCATCAATTTCATTTAAGTGCATGGCTTGATTTTTTTAATTTTAAAATCATATAATTTCTTGCTTTGCTGAGTTGGGATTTGGAGGTGTTTTCATTGATCTGCAGCATTTCAGCTATTTCTTTGTGCGAATATCCTTCGATAGCAAAGAGGTTGAAAACTGTTCTGTATCCCTTGGGCATCGATTCCAATACCTGAGACACCTCTTCTGTATCTAGCAAATCACTGTTATCCGTAAAGCTGACATTCAATGTTAGGAGCTCTTCATCTTCCTGAAAAAGAAGTGCTCTTTTGCTTTTCAGAAACCTGATCGCTTCATTGATCACAACCGTGTTGATCCACTTTTGAAAACTCCCATCTCCCCTATTTTCAAACTGTCTTATGTTTTTGAAAATCTTGGTGTAGGAAACCGACAGGACATCTTCAGTATCATGGTAGTTGGCCAGGTACCGCATCGCCATATGGAAGGTCCGCTTATAATGCCTGTCAAAAAGACACCGTTGTGTATAAGGGTCATTTTTGATGCAGCCTGCTATGATTTCAGATTCTTCCAAGAGTTTGTGTGGTTTTCAAAAATCGGAACCTGAAAATTTACTCAGACGTTGCCTGGCTAAAAATTATAAAGTGTGAAAGAATGTTAAGTGCTGTTTACTATTCCTGCTCCCTTATGAATTCGGTGAAAAATTATGTCCCTAACCAAATAATTTTAGCAAAAAAAGGATTTGGAAAAACCCCATGCAAGGATTCAGATGTCAATGAGGAAAAGATCTTTTCCTGACTTAAAAACATGGATTGTAAGCCTTTTTGGCAGAAAAAACAGTGGTATATTTTTTGAAATGATAATTAGCTTTGGAAATTACCTAAATTCGAATCCGATGAACCTAGTGGCTAAATTCTTAAAACCCGTTTGGAAATCTATCCGCAACCTTGCTTGGGTCTTGATTGTGGCTTTTATGTTGGGCGTCCATAATTTTTACACGGGTGAAACCAAATCAAAAGACGACATTGTATTTACTGTAGAGCAGGATGTGATTGAAGAGGATGCGGCTCCGAAAGATTGATAAAATCCATCAACTCATTCATATAACCCTTTCCCAAGTAACAATTATCACCTTTTTCATTAGTATAAACCCCTAAATTTAACCAAATCAACTTTATATATCCATGACTTTCCATATCTCAAAAACCCTCCCAAAACAGGATTTCCTCGCTGTCAAAGAAAAAATCACCGAAGCATTGAAATCCGAAGGCTTCGGCGTCCTGACAGAAATCGATATTCAGGCCACCATGAAAAAGAAGCTGGACAAAGACTACAAGCCTTTCCTGATTTTGGGTGCTTGCAATCCCGTCTATGCTGACAAAGTGCTGACCATAGACCCACACATGAGTGTCCTTTTACCCTGTAATGTCACCTTGCGTGAACTTTCAAATGGGGACATAGAAATATCTGCCGTAGATCCAGTGGCAGCCATGGGAAGCATGGGAGACAGCAGCATCGGACCATTAGCATTGGATGTCCAACAAAAATTGGAAAGGGTAATTGACAAGGTAGTCTAAAGACTTTCAACCGATTAAAACAGGGTTCTTCTCATTTGATGTAGTCATTAAAAATAATCCTTAACTGCTTCATTGGAGAATTGCAGATTTACAGCTAACTTTTATAAAATTTACTAGCCATGTCAAAAGAAAAAACTGTAAAAAAGGAAGAGAAAAAGAAGCCTGGCAAAAACCTTAAAGAAAAAAGGGCTGAAAAGAAAGCCAAAAAAGACGGTAAGAAAAATGATTGACCGAAATGAGTCAATCAATTCAGGCAATAGAAAAAGCCCTTGGGACTAAGTCTCAAGGGCTTTTTCTTTGATTCCTCCCCTAGGGTAACCACTCTTATAAAAGTAACTTATTAACTATTAACCAATAACCAAATAACCAATCAACCCCTTCCAACAACCCGACAACGCAAAGCAGACAACCTGACAACAATTAACCATTAACCAATTAACCCCTTTCAACAACGCATAGCAGACAACAATTAAGGCTCCCCTGAGATGCCTTGCTACACGCAGCATGACACTACCTTACACCCTAAACTTCCCTATAAGTTTATCGAGCCATTGGGACGGTTTCTTCTTGGAATCATCTTCTTCGTAATAGTTGCCCGTATATTTGTTTTTTCTCATATAAGAATAATTATAGCCGTAGCCATAATTGTAACCTCCAAAGTCATAAATATCTCCTCCTGCCCGCATGCCATTGAAAACAGCATAAAAATCCCTAATCTGATCATTGGCATAGAGATCGTTGATCATCAGCAGGTACTTTTTGTGGGTATAGTCTTGGCGGATGATATACAGGTTTACATCCGAGAAACGTAACAAATCCATTGTTTCGGACACCAAACCTATTGGAGGGGTATCCATTACCACTACATCAAATTCACCTTCCAGGTAAGTCAGAAACTCAGTCATCTTGTCTTTAAGCAACAATTCAGCAGGATTGGGCGGAATAGGTCCGGAAGGAACTATATACAGGTTCTCATATTTGGTAGGAATGACAATTTCCTCCTTGGTTGACCGGTCTACCAAATAGGAGGAAAGTCCTACCTTATTGCCTACGCCCACATAATCTGCGATTTTCGGTTTCCTCAAATCCAACCCTATCAAAACCGTCTTCTTGCCACTCAGTGCCATTGCGGCTGCCAGGTTAAGACTGATAAAAGTCTTTCCTTCTCCGGATACCGAAGAAGTGACCAGAATTTTTTTACACTTTTTCTCACTTGCAATATAAAACAAGGCTGACCTCAATGACCTGAAGGATTCCGAAACCATGGCTTTTGGAAATTCGGCTACGATCATATTGGTATCCTTATTACTCAAACCGATGGTGCCCAACAAAGGTATCCTAATTGCATTCTTCAATTGGATCTGATCCATGATCCTGTTGTTGAGATAATGAAAAGCCAACAAAAACAACAAGGGGATAAAAAATCCAAGTCCCAATGCCAAACCATAGTTTTGGGCCTTCTTTGGAAATATCAAACTTCCCCTTCGGGCATAATCCAATACCGAATTGTCTGGAATATTTGAAGCTTTCGCAATGCCTGCCTCTGCCCTTTTCTCCAAAAGATAATTATAAAGGTTTTCCCTCAACTTAAACTGCCTCAAAATCTTGGTGTAATCGGATTCTGTCTGTGGCAATTTGGCAAACTCTTCATCCAACTCCTTGAGCCTTTTTTGGGCTTCTGCCTTCCTGCGCTCAGTATTCGAAACCAGGTTATTGATGTTTTCAAAAATATTCTCTCGCAGCTTACTGATCTGCTCGTCCACTTGTACCACATTGGGATGGTTTTCATTGACCACTGCTAATAATTTCCTTCTCTCCATGGAAACATCAACCAGGGTTTTTATTAGCCCATTCAAAAATCCGTCACTCAAACCCACAATAGATGGGGCAATGATATCAGAATAATCCTTGGTCTTGGTACTGAGGTAGGTCTGCAAAGATTGGTAATAACTCAATTCAAAATCTATGTCCTGGATCAAATCTTCTAAATTTTGGATGTTGCCCAAAACCCCGCCGAATTCAGAGTTCACATCCATCAGCTTATTGTCTACCTTGAAGTTCAGCATGGAACTCTCTACCATCTTCAAAGTATCTTCCAGAATATGCATCTGATCACTGATAAACCGCAGGGTGTTTTCCGAAATCCTGTTCTTTTCCTTAAGGTCATAATCTATAAAGGAATCCATAAGGGCATTGACATAATCCCTTCCCTTTTCTACCACCTGAGACACCATCGATACCTGCAAGACAGTTCCCAAACTATTGACCGGCCTCACTGTCACAGCTCTTGAATAATTGTCCAATACATCCACCGGATTATGGATAATAAAATACAATTTGTCTCCCTCCTCCATCTCCCTATTCTGATGGATGACAAATTTGGAATGATCCGACTGGATCACCTCCCCAAACTTGTAGGTTTTATTCAAAATAGCTTCATCCAAAGGCCGGTTGTTTTTTGAATTGAAAAAATCAAAAAAGGCCTTATCCTCCTTGGTCAAGGTAAACTCGGTATCAGAAACCATGGTAAAATGGACTGTCCCACCTTCAGATTGATGCACATCCCAATCAACCAATACTTTAATTGGTGACTTGTCATACAATTCTACTTCCTTGATATTGGTGGAGGCATAATAACTGACATCAAAGTGCAATTTTTTCAATGCTTCCTCCGCTAGATTTTTGGAAGTAAACAAAAGGATATCGTTTTCAAGGTTATTGCTCCCTGAAAAAATGTTGGATCTGTCCAGTATCCGAACCTCGGGAGAATTTTTTGGCTTGATCAGCACACTGCCCTGCACTTGGTATTCTTCTACCGAATAGCGGTGAAACAAAAAAACCAAAACCATCGCAATGAATATACAGGTGGCGTATAAAGGCCAATAACGCGAATACTTGATCAGGTAATACTTGATGTCAATAGGCTTAGCTTCCTGCTCAAACTTCGATATGTCAATCTTCCCGTCTATCATAAATTACCCCTGATTAGCGCAAAAATCAATAAAAGTGAAGTGGTGACAGAAATGATTAAACCCAAAGATTGCGAAAAATTATCCGCATTGCCGATCTGCCTGATTCTCATCGGTTCTAAATATAAAATATCATTGGGTTGGATAAAATAGTAAGGAGAAGCCAACAAAGCCCTGTCGTTCAGATTGATTTGATGGATTTTTGTCCCCCCATCATATTGCCGGATCAAAAACAGCTTGTTCTTACTTGCCAAAATATTTGTCTCTCCAGCCATGGAAATGGCATCAAAAATGGTGGCCCTGTTTTTCATAATCACCATAGGTCCTCCACTGCTGAATTCTCCCATAGCTGTAAACCGGATTCCACCGATCCGCAACTTGACAAAAACCTCTTCTTTGAAATAAGCCCTGATTTCTTCTTGTACCTTAACCCTCGCCTCTTCTTCACTGAGACCGGAAATTTTCAACCTACCGATCTTTGGCAACAGGATATAACCTTCTTGGTCTAAAGAATAACCAGTAAAGTAAAATATATCGCCGGCACCACCTCCACCACCGCCACCACCGCCTCTTGCAGACCTTGAACCCTGAAACTCAAATGCCTTGGTCAATTCCTCATTGGAAGAGGCAAAATCAATATCCACAATATCAAAGGGCTGAAGGATATACCGGTATTCCACCTCGGCAAAAGGAATAAATTGATCCAATTCGATCGGTTCATTTTCCGGAAGGTTTTGAAGGTAAGTAATCCTCTTGTTGCTGATACAGGAAACTGCTAAAAATAAGAAAACAATCCAAATGAGAAGCTGCTTCATAGATGCTAAGCGGGGTCGATAAGTCTTCAAATATAAATAAATAAAGTAAATATGGTAATAAATTCCCCATTTTGAATTTATCTACCCACGGGTGAAAGTTTTCTTCTGCTCTCCTTGCTAAAACGACCCACAGGAATCAGGTAAACCTAAATTTAATTCCTACACAGAACCACAGGAAAAAAAACTACGTGGCCTATGCGGCCGATGTGATCTATATAGTAAAAAAGAAAAAACCATGTGGTCTTTGTGGTCTTTGTGGTAAAAAGAAAAAACTTTGTGGTCTTTGTGGTCTTTTTGGTAAAAAGAAAAAACTATGTGGTCTATGTGATCTATGTGGTAAAAAAGAAAAAACTTTGTGGTCTTTGTGGTCTTTGTGGTAAAAAGAAAAAACTATGTGGTCTATGTGATCTATGTGGTAAAAAAGAAAAAACTTTGTGGTCTTTGTGGTCTTTGTGGTAAAAAGAAAAAACTATGTGGTCTATGTGATCTACGTGCTAAAAAAGAAAAAACCATGTGGTCTATGTGGTAAAAAAGAAAAACCTTCCTTCCGCCCTTTCCGAAACCATTGAATCCTTTGCGGTGAATAAACCTAAAACAAAAAAAGTAGGGTTAAAAAATTTTCTTTAGACAATCCCTACCTAGTTTAGAAATCTTTCGATAAAAAATCAATGCGAAAAGTCGCTTAATCACCCGTATCAAAAGTATAAAAAGACCTAGCAAAAAAAAATACCCTGATCAGGGTATTTTTTATTAATTCCGTTAATTATTTTCTTTATTCTAAACCATTAGTGTTGAATATATGAAAATAACAATATGCATTTTAATTATTCGAACCAAACCCACAATCTATCTTTAAATATCCATTATTAAGTTTATAAAAATCTTAGAGTTTTGATTCAAAACAAATATTGAAGCAAAAGCTCCTTTTTTATAGAATTTCATTTAAAAATTACCCAAGAGTTGGAATATAACCTATGTTTCTTCCAAGTAAAGTCCAGATACAAACCCAGTATACAAAATATCAGAACTTCCTCAATTACCCCAATCCAATTACTACCTGGTATGAATTACAATTGATATTTCGGTGGACTGTGGTCAGTGGACCGTTGACTATGGACTATGGACCGTGGACTATTTCCTGTTGACCATTAAAACTAAACTCACTTCCCCCTGACCAAACCTGCTGTTTCCTTCATGTTCAGAGAAACCATCCCATAGGCATCCCTAAGCTGTTGAAAAAACGCCAAAAGTTCTTGGAGGTAATGTAGATTTTCCTGAGTAAAATGTCCAAAATTATGTGGATGCCACCACAGGTGGTACACCATACCCTTTTCTGCGGACCGCTGCATCTCTGATTTGATCCTTGATATCCTGCGCTGATGAGTCATCTTATTACCCACAAATGGCCGTAACAACCTGGAAGTCGGCAAAAGCACCGGATTATTACTATGTTCTACAGCAGACAATGGATAAAAACTGTCTTTCCCCATTGAAATCAAAGTATCGCCAGTCCGAAAAAGCTTCTTTACTAAACTCCTTCTCTCAGTATGCCTCCAAAACCAATCCTCCGGATTGGAACGCAAAGTACCAAAACCCTCTTCTGAAGCGACATGGATCGCGTCATGGTCATATTGATTTCTTGGAAAAACCAAAGTCTCCAACTTCATGTCAAACTTCTCCAAAGCTAGCCGCTGACAGGCTTTCAAATCTGCCCTGAACTGCTCCGATTGCTGCCCCTTTTCACAGGTATAATAATGGGAATAGGTATGACAGCCAAACTCCTGACCCTTAGATTGGATGATCTCTCTTACCAATTCAGGGGCAAAAAGTGTATCAGGGTAAAGCTGCTGCTGTCTTTCCACCCAATGATAGGCCGAAAAATCCTTTTGGACATAGGTGGGCTTCAAATCAGGTGAGTAGGACCGCCACTCCTCGAGATTATCTGCCATCAATCCCCCAACAGCAGCCCATGTGGCATGTACACCATAGGATTCAAACATGGCTAGCATCTTTGGAATGGCTTTCCTTGTTTCTGAATAATAGGTTAAACATTTGTCCACAGGGTACTTGTCAAACCTGCCCCAATGAAGCTCGAAGTCTAAGGATATTGTAAAAATGGGCCTTTCCAAACGAAATAAAATTTTATATTCTAACCAAAAATTTCAGGAGATACAATAATATGACTTATTCGCCGAATAAATAACCCTCCAAGCTGCCAAATAACAGAGCAACATATAGGTACTTTTCATCCGCATCATGATTCCTAGATTATTTAATGTCAGAGAAAATACAATTCCCATCAAAATTGTCATTACTAGCCCCAATTTCAAAACCCGAGGAATATTCATGTTGATTTTTGTAAACCATCCATAAGCCAAACCGATTACCAGACCCGACAGGAGAAGGAAAGCCAAAATGTTTTCCATTACCGCTGCCAAATCCCAAAAATCCCGAATGTCTGTCCAAATTGGCATGAAAAACACAGTCCAAAGCTTGACAGCCCAGGAATATTTCTCCATAGGAACTTCTGAAGCAGCGTCAAATCCCCGTAAAAACTCCATTTGCCCTGCACTGAATTGCCCAAAGGCTGACAAGGAAATTTCCTCCAAATGCATCGCCACAAAAATCCTGTCAACAGCATAGGCAACAACCAACAAAATCAAGAAACTAAAACCTGTCTTGTAGGGAACAGCAATCCGCTTCTCAGTTAACAAACCAAGCCACACCACCAAACCCAAAACCAAGCCTGAAATGGGACGTACCCAAAAAGAAAGCAATACCCCAATCACCATCAGTATCCCATGCCGAGGAAAATCTGCCAAGCCCCGTACTGCCCAACCCAATCCCAAAATCAAAAAGGCTTCTTTGCCTACCCCCGAAGACCAAAAATGAAGGTTCGGGAGGAAAAACAAACCCATCCAGCCCCATTCCATCCACTTGGTAGAAGCTTCAGGCCAATACTTCACGCCCACCAAATAAATCTCCCGGATCCCCAAAAAAGAAATACAGGCATACAATACATTCCCAAACAAAAAATCCAGAGCAAAAACCTTCGAAGGTAAAAAATTAAACCATTGCAAAAAGAAAGTCCCCCTTCCCCAATGTTCCCACCAAGCAGAAGCTCCTTGGGAAAGGTCCGCAGTCAAATCCCAATAACGGATCGCATCGCCTCCGTTTTTTTGAAGGTATAGGTAAAAAACAAAAGAAAATAGGAAATGATAGACCCAAAGAAACTGTAACCCCCAAGCCTGAATCTTCGACATACCTGTGCTCTTTGCCACGGTCACATTCGACCAAACCAGCAAAACCACTAACCCAAAAATCAATACCACCTCTACCCCCATTTCCTCAATTCCCATTATTCCTCACACTTCATTCTTCATTCACCATTCATCATTAGTCATTCTCCACTCCTCATTCTTCATTATTCATTCCTTATTCTCCATTCTCAATTATTCATTCTCAATTCCTCATTCTCAATTCTTCATTCATAATTCTTCATTCAACATCCCCAAATAACTCCCCACACTCTGCTCAAGACTGAAATTTTCCAATCCAAATTCTCTGATTTTTCCCCTATCCAATTTGGCCAATCCACCAATCCATTCCCGAAAATCACCGGAATACAAATCTCCTTCCTCAACCAAAAAACAAAAATCCTTGTCCTTTAACATCTCTTCCGTATCACCTACGCCCGAGGAGGCAATAACAGGCAATCCACACAACAAGTATTCCCCCAACTTGATGGGGGCAATCCCTGCCAGGCTGAATGCCGCTTTCCTCAAACTCAAACCAAGGTCTGCCGCTGAAAGGTAATATGGGATTTCCTTGTAGGACCCACTTTGGACAATCACTGAATCGCTGAGAATCCAAGGGATCTTTCCTTCCAGAAAATCGGTATTTCTGGTCAGGATCAAAAACTTTGACCTAGGGTTACTTTGGTGAAAAACTCCAAATAGCCCTAACATTTCCTCCACCATATATTGCGGTCCGACGGTTCCGGTATATACCCAAAGGATATCTTCATCCGAAAGACCAAATCCTTTGCGGATTCTACCTCTACTTTCAGAATCAGGTTTGAAAAACAGGCCATCCCGCCCATTGCCCACTTTGAAAAATTTTCTTTGATGTGCCATTCCGATTTTGTCCAAATGGATAGCAATGGATTTTTGACTCCTTGTTATCACCTTGTCTGCCTTTCTCAATATCTTTTCCTCCTCTTTTTTCAACAGCAGGTATTGTCTTCCTGAAGGATCAAGCCCGGCATAATCCACCCGCTCCTCCAAAGGCAAACCATCAGCATCAAAAACCACAGAAACCGACTGCTTTCTCAGCCATCCCCAAAGCCTGTTGACCATCATGGCCGGCATGGTAGACCTCGGCATCAAAATTTGTATCTGATGCTCTTGGATGTGCTTTTTCAAATAAAAAACGCCCAGATAAACAGACCATATTGCCCCGATGGCAGCAATAGGTTTTCTATGAATAGGATATTGCACATAAGGGATACCAAAAGAATCTGCCAAAGCGGAAATCCGCTGTACTTCCTTCGGGCCTGCCCAAGAGAATTGCATGACATGAACCCTAATTTCCCCTTGTTCCTGTAATCCTTTAAAAATCGGAAAGAAAAGGGACTCCATATAATTCGTGCTTTCCGAATCCCAGGTTACAAAAAGAAGGTTCTTTGTCTTATTCAGGGGTTGTAATTGTTTTAGTGGTTGTAATTGTTGTCAAGTTGTAATTGTCGTTAGGACTGTTGACTGCAAACTGAGACTGCCAATTCTTTTTCTTGGTACTCTGTAAATGATACTTGATACTAATTGTTTTCAGGTTGTCTGCTGCGCGTTGTCGGGTTGTCGAACGTCACCCTGAGGAACGAAGGGTCTCTTTCCAGTGGTTGTAATTGTTCTAGTGGTTGTTAGGTCAGTTAACTGCATACTGAGACTGCCAACTCTTTTTCTTGGTACTTGGTACATAATACTTAGTACTAATTGTTGTCGGAGCTGTGGACTGAAAACTGAGACTGCCAACTTATAATCCTTTCTCGGCTCATGTTCCTTAATACTTGGTACTTGGTACATAATACCTGGTACTACTATTACCAGAGACTGCGGACTCTTATTGTCGTTTCTCGTATCTCGTTTCTCTTTAATGCTTCATTATTAATTCAGCATTCTTAATTCCCCAACCATTACCTCAAAATTCATCTCCAGGGTATATTTCTCCATGATGAGCTCATAGCCCTTTTCTCCCTGCTTTTTTCTCAAAACGGCATCCAAAATCAATGCCCTGAGTGCTTCTTCCCATGCTGCTTCATCCTTGGCAAAAAAACCGTTTTCCCCCTCCAACACCACATCCAGATTCATGCCTACAGGCGAAGCCACAACGGGCAAACCACAAGCCATATATTGGATCAACTTATACGCACACTTTCCCTTTTCCCAAGGGTCATCCGGCAAAGGCATTATCCCAATATCCATCCGATGGATCGCATCTACTTCCCCTTGCTCTGTCCATTGTACCCTATCCAATGAGCCTTCAAAACCAAAACCACCAGATCCCCCTACAACCATCAAACTTGCATGCTGCTCTTTACACAGTTTTTCCAAAACAGGGCGGATTGTTTTTAGGTACTTGATGGTAGTCGGTGAACCTATCCACCCAATAACAACCCGCTCTTTCTCCTCATACTGCTTCTTCCCATACCTACTTGGGTCAATAACTGTAGGCAACAGTACAATTTTCTTGGCTCCTGCAGCCTTGGCTCTTGCTGCCAAATAAGAATTACCCGCCCAAACAATATTGGAATACCGCATGACCTTATCAATCTTGTTACCCAAAAACTTCCTGACCAAGGACCTCCTCGCCATATCATACCGGTGAAAAACCGCATCATCGTAATCCACCACATAGCCCTTGCCCAATGCTGACAATACCCATTCCGCCCATGCAGGCACAAAAGGGAAAAGCTCTTTTTCCACCCAAACCACATCGTATCGCCAAAACCCCAACAAAACCCATAAGCGATAAAGGTAACAGGCCAATACATTGAACTTATCAACACCCTTCCCTACATACTTTTCTTTCAGGTATTTCTCATTAAAAAACGGAGCAATCTTCAGCCCAAATCCTGCTTTTTCCCATAATGGCAAAAACTGAAAAGTCCGCAACCGGCTACTCGCCCCCATCCGTGGATACTTGGGCAAAAAAAGGATTTTTTTGGAAGTTCTATTCAAAACAAGATACTTAGGAGGAAAAGCTTAGACGATCTTTAACGTTTATTTTGATGAGTTTCAATTTGGACATTATAAATTTACCTTATGGGATATAAAGAAAATCTATTTTATGGTGCAAGCCCAGAGATTTTCAGAAGGGCAAGGGAATTAAGAAAAAATACAACCCCTTCAGAAAACAGCCTTTGGACATTACTAAGAAAAAAACAATTTGAGGGATACAAATTCAGACGACAACATCCTGTCAATAAATTCATCGCTGACTTTTACTGCCACGAACTCAGACTGATCATAGAACTTGACGGGGGCATCACTTTAATCCTGAACAGGCAGAATACGACCTAGGGAGAACCTTCGAACTCAACCAACTTGGAATTGATTGATGAGAATTACAAATGAAGAATTATGGGCTGATATGGATGCAGTATCATTCAAAATCCTTGACAAAATCTCCAAGATCAGACTACCTCACCCCGATTCTTCCCCAAGCGGGAGGGAGAATCATAAAAATTAAACCACCCCTAAAGCTGAGAACACAATTACTTTAAGTCAACCTCCCAATTCATCAACTATTTCCTCCTTCAAGGAGACAAATCTCTCATATTCCCCTCCCGACTCTCCCCACAAGGAGAAGGAGAATCCCAAGAAATTTGGTTTAGTAATAAGGTTCAGGATTACACTGTATCTCAACCCTACACAAATCTTTATCTTTTTCAACAAAGTCCCCCTCCAGGGGGATTTAGGGGGTAGTGGAATTCAGAGGGTAGTCCATTCCTCATTTTCCCCACCCCAACCCTCCCCAATCGAGAGGAAGAATTCAAACCAATATACCACATCCGAAACTTAGAGGATTCAATTCCAATACTTTCCCAGAATTATAATTCTTGTCATTAAATTCCCCCTTCAGGGGGATACAGGGGGTAAAGCCTTCAGGGGGATACAGGGGGTGCAGTCTCCGCCTTCTTCCTAATAATCTCTTCCCGCCTTTGATAATACTTCATCTTCTCCTGCACCTTCAGTAACCGCAAGTGTTTGTTATACGCAATCAGAAAGAAACAAAACAACAAAAAATAAATCATGGTCATGTTTTTCATCCTCATGACGATGCCAAGGTTACTCAGCGAGTTCATAAATGCCAAAGTCACAGGAACAAAAGTGATCATTCCCGCTTTGATAAACAAAGGCATATCCCGGATCGCCTCAGGGGTCCAATTCCTGTAAATAAACAAACTCAGCCACAAGTAAAGTAGGTTTTCAAAACTGCTGAAAAACGAAACAATATTATGGGCATCAAAAAATAAGGGCCGAAACATATAAGTAAACAGCTTCATAGGCCATGAATACGAGGCCAAATCGACACCCGACCCTACTTTACCTTTACTTAGATCATTGACTTTTGTTCCCGTAAATTCCTCTAATGTTTCCAAAGAAAAATCCTCTAATCTCAAAGATTCCAGGGTACTTGAACTTAAATAAACAGCGCCCACAAGAGCAACTGAACTTAGCACAATTTTTATTGTGGGTTTGATTTCTGAGCCCAATAAAATCGCAATTCCTGAGCCAGACAATAAAGCTAGCCCCATGTGTGGCCTTGCCATATAAACAAAAAACAGTGCAAAAATTGCTTGCCACCACCTTTCCCTATACTGTTGTAATGCAAACAAAAACCATGCAATCCCCCAAAAACAAATAGCATCTTTTCCTACCCCGGAAGACCAAAAATGAAGATTTAAAAAATAAAATACTGTTGGAAACAATGGCACATTCAAAACAGAATGGTTGGCCGGAAACAAGTCAGCAACCATGACAAAAATGTACCTGATCCCAATAAAACCAAGGAATCCAAATAAAATATTTCCTGTAATGTATGAAAGACCTAATACCTGACTTGGAAAGTAACAAAGCCACAAGATAAACTTGGTGCTTTCTCCAAAATATTTCATCCAAGTAGGATCTCGGATGATGACTTGTTCCATACCAAACTTCCAATATCCATAAGAATCTCCTCCAAAATTCAGGATATACCAGGTAAAAAACATACTGAAAAAAATATGGTAAAAAAGAAGGTAATGCAACTGCAATTCATACTTGTAAGGAAGTTTGAATTTTTTAGCCATAGAAGAATTGGTATTTACCAAGGCTAAAATTCCTGCAAAAATGAAAATGATATCTAACAATTGGTGAAGGTCTTGATTTTGGTTGCTAATGTGCTAAGGTATAGGTTTTCAATTTCCATGCAATATCGGTCAGAAGTATAGTTCTCCTGCGCCCTGAAATATCCCTGAGCCCCCATGTCAACCCTTTTCTTTTTATCATTCAAAAATAAAAGCATCTTTTCTGAAATCGCTTCCGGAGAATAAGGTGGCACAAGATAACCTGTGACCCCATGAACCACTACATCTGCCAAACCTCCGACTTTCGAAGCGATAACAGGTAAATGGTGTAACATGGCTTCTGCTGCAACCAAACCAAATCCCTCATGTGCAGATGGCAAACAAAAAACATCCATAATTTGATAATACAGGCCAGGATTTTCTTGGAATCCTACTGCCAGTAAACTATTTCCTAATCCAAGTGAAAGAGCCAAATTTTTAAGATAATCCAGATCAGGACCATCCCCTACCAATAAAAATTTCAAGTTTGGTCTATCCAGAATCTTAAGCGCATCCAAAATGTCAGAAAAGCGCTTGACTTCATTGTAAATCCTTCCAACTGATCCAATTACAAAATCACCTTCAACTATCCCTAAATCAACTTTTAGTTTATCTATTTTTGCCTGATCGAAGGTTTCGGGATCAACAACACCATTATTTATCAAAATTACTTTTTCAGGTGGAAGCTTGGCTTTGTCTTTAAGGAAAGAGACCACAGCCGGGGATATTCCGATTATCTTATCTGCCCCCCTTACAAACAAGCGTTGAAGCCAGATTGCTTTCCTTGACCTTGTGGATGGTTCAGAAGTTTCCTCTAAAATCACTACAGGGACCCTACCAAAAAACCCTCCAAATGTAGCCATAGCCATCCCCTCAAAAATAGCACCGTGCAGAATATGAGGAGAATATCGGCTGATGACTTCAAGTACTTTTCTATGCTTATTTATTTCAAAAGGATGCTTAAAAGAACCAACAATAATCAGTTCTACTCCTTCATTTTGTAGAGCCTCAGCAATTGGTCCACCAGCCCAGGTACAAATGATCTTGTGGTCAAACTTCTGCTTATCTAATCCCCGGATCAATGTCAACCTTGTCTGTTCCACTCCTCCTGAAGAAATGGTTTCAATACAATGTAATACCCGGATTTTTTCCTTTTCCCCTGTTTTCATCCCCTGTAAACCTCCATCAAGCTAGCAACATATCCCTCTACAGAAAATCTTTCAGATTCTTTCTTCGCACTTCTCCCCATTTTTATCCTCTCCTCCTCAGATAAATCAACCATAAATTGCATGGCCGAAAATATAGAATCCTCATTGTAGGGATTTACCAATATTCCCGAATTGCTTTCTCCCAAAATCTCTTTTGCTCCTCCAACTTCTGTGACAATTGCGGGTAAACCCGCCATCATTGCCTCTGCAAGTGAGACAGACGAACCTTCACTCAATGAAGGCAATATAAATACATCTGCCTCCCTTAAAAATCCACTCACATCCTCCCTGAAACCAAAAAACCTGACCAAAGAGCCAAGTTCTAATCGATTGCTTAATTTATTTAGATTTTCTTTTTCAGGACCCTCTCCAATAAGCCACAATTCAAATTCCTTGTTTGGATTTATTTGCTTCACCTTTGCAAAACTTTGTATTAACCTATCCAGATTTTTTATAGGAACTAGCCTGCAGGTGGTCACAAAGACAAAAGGCTTCAAACTGTCTTTCTCTGGCTTCAAACCATCATCCTGAGTGAAACCAAGAACCTCCATGTTCTCTAAATTATCCCCCACTTCTTCTAATCCCCTATTATTAGATTTGTATAACCGCTGCCCTAATTCTTTATCTCCATGTCCAAAATTTCCCAACCCAACCGGATTGTAAAGCAACTTTACCTTCTCCCCTTCAACTTCTCCCAATGATATGATGGTATTTTTCACAGACTCTGAAATGGCAATAACATGGTCTGCCTTCTTATAAACCCATTTAAAAATCCATTTCCAATAAGAATGGTGATTGGGTAAGCCTATTTCCTCCCCTATCTTGGTCTTAACTCCCGCTAATTTAGCTGCCCATATCCCATGAAAATTTGCCTCCGCACCTTGGGTATGGACCACATCCACTTGCTCTTTTTCAAATATATTTTTCAGTTGATATACAAGTTGAAAATTTGGGATCTTGGTATCCTTATTTAAAACAAGAACTTCAAATCCCTTTTGAGCCAACCTCTCCGATATCCTTCCTCCTTTTCCGAGAACAATGACCTTGATTTTTACTCCACTTTTTTGAGAAAGTGCTGGAACTGAAAGTGCAACAACCTGCTCGACGCCACCAAAATCCAACTCGGATACTATCCTCAAGATTTTCATCTTACTTATATATGTACCTGAAGCAAAACTTCAGGTAGTTCCTGATTAACTTTTTTAACCTTGGCTTGACTAGCGCAAACCTGTAAAATGAATAGGGAAGCAAATAAGGAAGCTGACTCAATGGATAGGAATTCAGCCTTTGCCCCAATAAATTCTTTCCTGTTGAAAAATTGTCGACACTGTCAAAATATTGAAAAAGGTTAAGGATCAAATACTTGTCCCGAAAGGTTTTCCATGATGGGAAATGTTCTGAAATACCATATTCCTCCTTATACATATCTGTAAAAATCGTTTCCTCCAAGGCAGGATGGGACTTCAAACTACCTGATGCATTCATATCATAAAACATAAGGGGCACATGGACATAACAAGCTTTTTTGAACCAATCAAAAGCCCTTAACCATACATCTACATCCTCTCCTTTTGTCAAATTAGTTTTAAATCCTACCTTATTTTCAAAAAAATCTTTTCGCAAAACAGTAGAAGAAGAGGTAAACAAGGTATTGTAATCTGCCTGACTGAAATAATCTTCAATCAGGGAAACCTTTGGATTATCATATTTTTCAGGCAATCCAATATTAGAATAAGAGCTCCCAAGCATCCCAATACCCGGAAAATTATCGATTATAAAATTCATCCAATATAAAAAATCCGGATGCCATACATCATCCGCATCTAAAAAAGCCAAGTACTCATATGTTGCATTTTGGATCCCTGCATTCCTAGCAGCGGAAACACCCTGATTTTTTTGAGATTTTAACCTAACCTTGTTTCCATAAAGGGAAGTTACCAATTCTCCTCCCCCATCTGTAGACCCATCATCCACTACAATAATCTCAAAATCAAGAAATGATTGGTTTAGAACCGAATCAATTGCCCTTGAGACAAATTGACTTTTGTTGTATAAAGGGATAATGACAGAAAACAAGAATTAAGATCTTAAATTATTGTAAAAGCCTTTTCAGCCTAAGTGCATTTTCAAAACCCATAACCTTCGAAAGTTGTTGGAATTTGGGTCCTCCGATAAATGTTTTTTCAGATATTCCCAGCTTACTTATCAGGTCATTTGCATTTTTGATCAGGTCAGGATATAAGGGATAGATATCATAAATAAATTTCATATACACGCGTTTCAATGCTGCCCTTATCATACGCGAATCCTCCATTACCAATGCCTCTTTTTGATAAATCACAAATGAAGACAACAGTGATTCGGCTGCATCATGAGATTTTTGTTTACTGACACTCCCTTCTTCCAATACCCTGTAATAAGCTTTTGACTCAGTATCATAAATCACCTTACTACATCTCAGCAAAACCCTCATAAAAAACTCACCATCTTGATTGATACTCAGGGTTTCATTCCATAATCCTGCCCTTTCTACCAATTCCTTAGGAGTAAGCCAAGAAGAATCAGCCATCATTTCCTGATTATTCCAAGAATGCAGTAGCCAATCCAAACCTGACTCAAAATTCCCAAACACCCCATATGGAACTTGTGTACAATTGGAAATATCATGTCTGAAATTTACCCATTCACAAGATGCCACCACATCCTTAGCTTGATTTTGGAGTAACTTGAATTGGTTTTCGATTTTATTCGGAGTCAACAAATCATCCGCATCCAAAAACTGGATATAATCCCCCCTGCTTGCTTGAATGCCTACATTGGTAGCTTTAGACACTCCGCCATTGGCCTGATCCAACAAGACTATTTTGTCAGGAAACCGGTCTTTGTATTCCTCCAAAATAGCCAAAGAACCATCGGTGGACCCGTCATTGACCAAGATCAATTCGATATGGGGATAAGTCTGTCCCAATGCCGAATCCAATGTCTGCCTGATATAGGCAGCCTTATTAAATACTGGTATTATGATGGATACTAAGGGATTCATGTTGAAAAATTCAATTATTGATTGGCAATTTCTTTAATGGCAAAACTTGGTGAAATACCCCTTTCCATAGTTAAAAAAATAATTTCCCAATGATGCTCTTTACAAAATTCATATACCGCCTCAATCACTCCATATTTCCAAGGAACGTCAATCTCACCCACAATAAAATCATGGCCGGCAATAATTCCTCCCTCTTTCATTTTGCTTTTATATAATTCCAATTCGGCTTTAGTTACCTTATAATCATGGACGGTATCTATATAAATCCAATCAAAATATTTATCAGGAAAATCATTAACAACCTCAGTTGAGTAACCTCGGTGGATTTCAACTTTTCCATTTTTCAGTTCTTCACCAAATTTAGAGCTCACTTCTTGGTATAATTTCTCAGGATACCTTTTGCTTTGCCACACATCTATCAAACATAACTTTTGAGGCGAATTGATTGTAAGAATTTTTTCACTAAATCCACCCTTATCAACTCCCAATTCTGCTACTACTCCATTTTTTGGAAGTAAAGCCAGTAATTCCTCTCTTGTTGGAACAACCTTAATATTTTGGACATGAACCATATTAATTTCAGGAACCGGCATTTCTTCAAATCTAGGTTTCTGAATGAGGTTATACTTTTTTGTATAGTGGTTAAACACCTTAGATTTCAATTTTTTGAGTAAATTCATGATGGATGTATTAAAGGTTATCTCGCAGTAGGAGCTCCTTTGATTAGTTTAAAATATTCTGATATTGTTCCTTTGTTAATTGCATGGCAAACTTTAAATACTGCCTTAGATTCTGACCAGCCAATTGTTAAAAACTTTTTGAATGCGAAACGATACCTTCTAAAAACAAATTTTCCCAAATAGCCGAGGAATTTTAAATTCCTGTTTTTATAATTCCTGGTGTAGGTGCCCCCCAAAAGTCTTTGGTATTTATTGACCAATTCTTCTGTGTAATACCTTGCAGGATGATTGACTTTAATTTCTTCTCGATATTCAACCAAATATTTGGATGATATTTTCCCTGAAAGTTCGGAATCTCCATTCGATTTTAATTCAGAATTAAACCCCCCGAATTCATAGATAACCTTGGAATATGAAAACCAATTGGCAGTGACTGCTTTTCCTTCACGGGCGTAAGATTCCGTGGTAAACCCAGTATATTTTTCATACACCTCAGCATCAGAAAGGTTGGAAGGATTTCGATAAAATAAGGGAATGGGACCCGTCAGGATTCCAATTTTTCGGTTTAGGTCATTTTCAAAAATTTTGTAAGCATTTTCAAGCCATTTTTTATCCGGCAAACAATCAGAGTCAGTAAATACCAAAATTTCTCCTTTTGCTTCTTTGATCCCCTTGTTTCTGGCAGCATACGATCCGGGAATTTTTTCGTCCACCACTGTAAGCTTATACAATGGGGAAACCAATCCCTTAATTTCCAACCTAATTTCAGGATCATTATTGACTACAATCACCTCCCATTTTTCAAAATCAAAGGTTTGTGAATTCAAGGAACCTAAAAGACTTAGCAGCCTTTCCTGATCTTGGTAAACAGGAATTATGATTGAGAAAACCAAGCTCATCTGCTCAACCCTAAAAAGCGCTTGCCAAAAGTGAAATAAATAGACACAAAAATATTTCTAAATAGATTCAAAAAAATTTGAGAACCGTGCAGCACTAATCTTCTAATAAAACTATTCTTAATCGGGTTTGAAAAAACTCGGCTGAAATGATAAATAATATATTTCTTTTCAAATACAAAAAGATTTTTAAGCCCAATATTATCAATAAATACAAGTAAAAATTTTAACTCTGATTGCATGGACCTAGCACTTATGGTATTTAATTGATGTTGATAATAAATAGAAACGGGCTTTTGTAATTGGCTTGAAAAAAAGAAATACTTCCTAGATATCCTATTCCAAAGCTCTGTATCCTCATGCAATTGCAACCTTTCATCAAACCATTTATTGAGGTTTTCAAAAACAATTTTCCTAAATGTAACCGAACTAATATGCCCTAATATGATTTCATTTTGTAATATTAACTTATAAAAATCTCCTTGGCTTTGAATTGAACTTGTGTCATAGGTAGTTCCAAATGGCGTCTTTTTCCCTTTTTCAGTTTCAATTTGCGACAAAGAGTATGCAACATGAGCATCAGTATTGTTACTGAAAATTTTTTCGTCTGTTTCAAACCGATTACTTAGGTATATATCATCTGAATCCAAAAAAGAAATAAATTCAAAATTAGCATGCCTTATCCCTAGGTTTCTACTTGCAGATACACCTTTGTTTAGGCGATCAGGATGTGTTAATATTTTAACCTTTGAATTAGCCCTGCTCAATTCTTCGCAGATTAAATAAGATCTGTCTGATGAACCGTCATCCACCAAAATAACTTCTCCTACCTGAGGAAGTTTCAAAACACTTGAAACACAGTTTTTAATAAAATTTTCCCTATTAAAAACCGGGATTATCACTGAAACCTTAAACAATCCTATTAAATTTTTCTGAACCAAAAAGATCCTCCATGTTTTTCTACCTTTGAGAAATATGGATCTTGCCAAAGTGGTGAAAGTGTGTCTGCAAGTTCCTTTGTCCTACTAACGTAAAAACATGGAAATAGAATTTCTATTTTGTCTTGACCATATAAAATCAAGTTAGCAAGCATGTATTGCTCTGAATAAAACCTCGTTGACCATTCCTGAGGATAGTCATAAGGTAGAAAAATATCATGAACCTGAATAATTACTCCTTTTTTTAGTTGCGGTATGATATCTAAGAAAACTGTTGTCACATCAGAATTCATAAAAACACGATGAGAATTATCCACAAACAAAATGTCACCTGCTTCCAACTCATTAAAAATGGACAAATCTATATTTTCTAAAGGGCTTCTTATTATTTGGTTACATATTTCATTGATCTCTGCCCTAGGAACAGGATCAATAGAAATAATCTTGGTTCCAAGTGAAAAATCTTCTATGGCCCTTTTTGCAATTTTTGTGGAATTTCCGGAACCAATCTCTATATATAATTTAGAGTTGAATTTTACGAGATATCCATAAAGTGAAATTAAATCCAATCCCGGAATAAAGTTATTTATCCATGTCGGCTCTTTTAATGATTTCCTAAAGGATTCTCCTATGGGAATATTCAAAAAATTTTCCCTGAATTTTAAAAACCCTTCCATATCAGACTTGTATTCTTTATGCTTGATTTGCAGGATTTTTTCTATCCCTACATGAGGTTTCGAAAAGGAATACCTTTGATTTAGATTTACCGGATACTCCAGAAAAACACTTTTGTTCGGTTCAATTTCTTGAATTAATTCTTTTACTTTTTGAAGATATTTCGGTCTGGACTTAAATATTCCCCTAAGTAGTTTTTTGATACTTTTGTTGATCATAGCTTATAAAATTCAATCATGGATTTTAAAAATCTTGACCTACCGCATTGTTTAAATGCCAAATCAAAAATTCTTTTAGGGTCAAAGATTCTTTCTTTATTTTTTAATTTTAATATGGCATTAGCTAAAGCCTTGGCATTTTTTACGGGTACTACCAATCCAACTTCTTCAGTTACACTATCTTCTCCTCCTCCATTTGCAGTACTAATAACAGGAAGTCCACACATCATGGCTTCTCTTATAGCTATCCCGTGAGGTTCCTGGATGGTTGGAGAAACAAAAACATGGGCTGTATTCAAAACATCAGAAATTTTATCCCTATCAACTTTAGGAATGAATTTACCAAATTCATAAACACCCAATTCTTTGCTTTTTCTTACAAATGCATTGAAATCAGGATCATTTGATTCTTCATCTGCCCCTTTGCCAATCATGATGAATTTGAAATCCTGTGTTTCCTTGGACAATTCATAAATCGCTTCTAAAAAAGTATCATATCCTTTAATGGGCAAAGAATTTAGAATAGTGATAATTGTAAAGACACTATTTCTCTTTTCAAGCTTGATTTGGTATTTGGTTTCATCCACCAAATTCCAAATAACCTCAGGGTTACAATTTGGCTGATTCATCAATACCTGCCTACGTTCATCATAGCTGACAGCAGCAGTTTTATCAGCGGAGGCAAATGCTTGAAGAACCAACCTTGCCCTTAATCTTGAATAATAGTGAAATACAAAAACTTGATGCTCTATGATTACAAAAGGAATGGAATGGACTTTGGAAAGCTTATGCGCATAAATGCCGGCGTCCATTCCACTTTGTGCATGGATTAGATCGGGAATATGGCCTATTGATCTTAATGAAAAAAAAGCCTTTTGGTATAATCTAATTGCCAGTTTTATCCTGTATTTTTCAGGTACTCTTCTATTTTTGGGAATAATAAAACCATAAGCTTCCGGGTTTTGGATGACAAATCCTTTTTCAATTGGCCATGAGGTTTTTATAAGACTCAAAATATAAATCCAAAGAAATTTGAATAATGGTCTCGAAATCTCATCGCCATATAAAACCACGAATTGACCTACTCTTGACTGATCTAAAAATTCGGCCTGTTCCCTAAAAAAAGAACCATTCAGTGGCTTTGAAGGAGTGGGATACCAAGATGGAATGAGAAGGATATTCTTCATCTATTGATTTTTGTCTTTAGCGATTTTAATACTAATCCAAATACTTCTGAAATAGACTTGATTTCAATTGCATATTTGATTTTATAATAACCACCTAGAAGCTTATTTTTTATAAACAATTGATCAATGTATACACCATAAAAAAATTTAAACCTTTCAAAAAGTAATTTATTATGGGGATTATGGTTAACCAAGTCTTTGTAGACAACATAATTTGTTTTTGCTCTTTCAAAAGGCTTCTCTTTTGATGAAACCCCATTCTCTTGAATTCTATAAACCGACCCTACAAAATTCAAAAAAAAACCTTTTCCAAAAAGTAATAATTCAAACAACAAATGAGTATCTCTAAAAAACTTATATTTATTAAATGTATTGTGTTTAATAATATCAGACCTAAACATCAGGGTTTGTAAACCCGCATGCCATCCTTTATTAAATGAACTCATATCATAATCAGTCCCGAAACCAATGTTTTCTGGAAATTGATAATTCGAATTCAAAATAATTCTATTTAAAGATTCCCAAAAAAAGTTACAATGGTGAGTGCAGAAGGAATAAAATTCATTTTCTTCCAAAAAGTCAAACTGCCGCTGAAGCTTCATATTATCTATCCAAAAATCATCCCCTTCGCAAAAAGCAATGTATTTTGATTTGCAAAGCGACAGTGCATATTTGAAATTTTCTTTAAAACCCAAGTTGGATTGATTCTCCTTCAACTTGATTCGGGCACCATGCTGATGATTGCCAATGACTTCTTTAATAATCCCTACAGTTTGATCAGTGGAGTGGTCATCTGCAATGATGATTTCAAAATCAAATGAAGTAATTTGGTTCAAGATACTTTCAAGAGCTTCCCTAATATAAATCTCTTGATTATAGGTAATCATGCAAACATTTACCAACACAAGGAGGAAACTTTAAATTGTTGCGAAGAATAAAAATATAGATGTTTTAGAAGCACCATTAAAAAAATCAAACGAAAATCTGACTTAGTTTTTTTTTCAAAGTTTTTTCCAATCCAAACAATTTAGCAAAGAACCTTGATCCGTCATATTGAGAAAGACAATTATTCCTTTTACAAAAATCAAAAACGTAGCCTGAATAAACGTAATTCCTCGATAAAGAATACATGTCCATATTTATCAAATATGTTTTGATTTCTTTTCTTAGTTTCAGCCAGTTATCAATTCTATCAGCTTGTGTTGCAGGATTATTACTTATTGAATGCCCTGTTTTATGGATTTTAGTCAATGCCTGACTACAAAGTCCCATTTTCCCATTTTCTTTAAGTAACCTAAACATCAAGTCATATTCCTGACTGCTTGATAGAGATTCTTGCCATCCTCCTACTTTGTCCAAAAACTTTTTGTTCCATAAGTTAGCACTGGTGATCCCTAATTTTCCGGCAATCAAGCCAGACCAAGGATCATGAAAAAATTTCCTTAAATGTTGATGCCCATCCTCAAAGCAATCTATTGCATTTCCAGCTATAAAAGACATCTCATTATTTGATACCGCAATTTGACCCTCAATTTTGCCTTCCAGTAATTCATCGTCAGCATCTAAAAACTGAACCCATTCGGATTGGGCGTGCGTAAGTCCTAAATTCCTTGAGGCAGCAGCACCTCTATTTTGATTTGAAGGGTGGAAAAATAATTTGACTAAGCCATGGTTTGTAATGAGATTTTTGGCGATTAAAATTGAATTATCCGTGGACCCGTCATCAACAAGAATAATCTCAGAAACCAAAGGTTGATTAATAACTGAATTTACTGCCCTTTCAATTGTATTCTGACTATTGAATACCGGGATAATAACTGAAACTGATTTCAACTTAAAACCTCTTGATAAATTTCTATAAGCCGGTTTCCAAGAACTTGAGTATCGAATTTTTCTTTCACAAATTCTCTTGCGGAAATTCCCATTGCTCTTCTTTTATTTTTGTCAAGCAGAAGACCGACAACTGATTCTGCAAATCCTTCTAAATCACCAGCCGGAATCAATATACCTGTTTCCTGATTATTGATCCCTTCACTAATACCGCCAACGGCAAAAGCAACTACAGGAACCCCCATTGCTTGTGCCTCCATCAATACTAACCCCTGGTTTTCTGCTCTACCTGATTTTATATCCTCTTTGCCTGTATATAAAAATAAATCAGCTTTAGCAAGAATTGACCTAACTACGGATTGATCTTGTCCACCCAACATACGGACATTTTCTTTCAAGCCTTTTTCAATTATCATATCTTCTAAAACATCATGCATTGGTCCTTTTCCTATGATGCTCAGTTCAATATTATTTATTCCAAATTCCCGGATTACCTTTTCAAGTATCTTAATAGCTTGATCAGCTCCCTTCCATTCTACAAGCCTACCTACATATACCAACTTATATGTATCTGAATGTTTTTCACTTTTTTTTAAAGTCTCCACATCAAAAAGATTAGTATCTATTCCCATCGGTAATAGCCGGATACGTGGATCAAGTTTCTGATCAAGCTTTAACATTAGACCCTTCGTGTAGTGAGAATTTGCTGTAAATATTTTACCGAAGGAAAACAAATTCCGATATTTTATTCTGTTCTCCATTGCTTGGTTTGGAACCAAATCATAACCGTGAAAACTGACAAGAAATGGTATGTTTTTAAATAATCCTTGAGAAACAAAGTTTGTAAAAAAAACTCCCATAACGCCAAAATGGGCGTGAACAAGGTCAAATCGGTGAATTTGCCAAATCCGTATACAGTGTAAAAAATGGGTAATCTTTAATCCTGATATCCCAAGTTTAAATGGATTTATACATTTTACTGCTGCCCAAAAGGCAATTCTAAAACCTTGTTGATGAAAAAACCTAAAAGCCTCAAAAATTCTGCTGATCGGGCTTTGGGGTAAAGTCGCAACATAAGTAACTCTTTTTTCAAGACCATATCCTTGGTATTGAATATGCAATCGTGTAAAATCACCCGGATAAAGCGAAAAAATATGAATGTCAACGCCTTTATCAATCAGAAAAACAATTTGATTCAAAATAAACGTTTCAGTCAATGAAGGGAATTCATTTAGAAGAAAAGCTACTTTTGTCGTCTTCAAATTAGGCCGTATTTTTTAAGAAGTAAAAGGTGATCATTTTTAAATGCCAAAATATTATCGTGTTCAGGGAGGTCTTTCCATGATTGGACGCTAACCAATCTTGAAATTTTTTCTTTAGAATTGCTTAGCTTATATATGTGATAGCAATAGTTCCTATTCAAAAAATCAAATAGTTCTTCCAATGAATAGTTAAAATTACTCCTTGTATTCGAACACTCTATAACAAGAAAAGGCCCATTATTTCCTGAAAGAATACCTTTAGCACCTTTAAGTACTTCCATTTCAAAGCCTTCAACATCTATTTTTAGCAAATCTAAATTGGAAATCAAATGCTGCTTGAGTACCGAATCCAAAGAAACCACCTCAACGTCAAATGAAGGGGAATCCTCCTGAAACTCAACCATAGAGGCCGCTCCCCTATTAATTTGAAGATTTGAATAAATTTTGGCGGTACCAGAGGTTGAGCCCAGTGCTTTGTTATATGCATCTATTTGGGATATACCGTTGACAGCAATATTCTTTTTCAAAATAGGGTAAGTTTCAGGATGAGGCTCAAAAGATAAAACCAATCCATTTTGTCCAGCCCTTAGAGCACAAAAAATTGAAATTAAACCGATGTTTGCCCCAGCATCTACCACAATATTTCCAGGTTTAACAAGTTTGTCCAAAATCCGCAACAACCCTTTTTCATAACTTCCAGTAAAGTAAAGTTTCCTTTCGATTCCTTTGTCATACTTTGGATTGACATACAAATGAAACCCATCTAGGGTTTTGATTAATATCTCTCCTTCTGGGAGTTTTCTAAAAAATACTGCATCAATAGCTTTGAGTGCTTTCCCAAATCCTTTTGGCCTTTTGTCAATAAGGTATGACTTGATTTGATGTACAAAATGAAGTGCCCTCACAATTTTATTTTTTATATATAAATTAATTTCTTAAAAAGTTTGCAATGCTACCATTCTTTTGAAGTCTTGGGATTTTTCTACTAAATCTTTAAACCCATCCATAGCCACAATTTCACCTTTTGAAAGAAGAACTACCCTATCTACGTTCTTTATTGTTGCCAATCTATGGGCAACGATGATTAAGGTGATCTTTCCAATTAGATCCTCTATGTTTTCTTGGATAATTCTTTCAGTTTCAGAATCCAAGGCTGAAGTAGCCTCATCCATAATCAAAATATCTATTTCCTTATACAATTCTCTAGCAATAGATATCCTTTGTTTTTGCCCACCACTCACGAGAATCCCATTATTTCCCATCATGGAATTTTCCTGTTCAGGAAGTTGCCTGACAAATTCAGCAATATTGGATTTTTCCAGTGCTTCCCAAAACCGGGCAAGATTTTCCGGGGTTTTGGGCGACCAAAATGTCACATTATTGAATACCGAGTCCGAAAAAATCACAGGTTCTTGTGTAATGTAACCGATTCGGTGTTGGAGGGATTTGATATCTAGTGACTTTATAGATTTTCCATCTATAAGTATATCACCACTATCCACAGGAATGAGCCCTGTTAGGAGATTAATCAAGGTTGTTTTTCCACTGCCACTTTCCCCAACCAAAGCTATAGATTCATTTTTATTGATAGAAAGCTGAATATTTTTAAGTACCGGCTTTTGTCCATACGAAAATGATATATTATCCAACAATAAAGAGGTTTTGAATTGTTTGATGGGCTCGCCTCCTGTAACATCCTTGTTAATATTTAATTCTTCCAAAAATTCCTGCATATTTTCCAAGGCACCTGCACTTGTTAGAAAAGTATTATAGAATGTTTGTAAGGTCATCAGATAGGTCAATGCCCTGTAAAAAAACAAAAGGCTCAGAATTATTAATCCCAAGCTTTGGCCAAATACAATCGTCTGTAAAAGAATTACAGACACAGCCACCACCATGATCAACGGTTCTCTGGTAGCATATAAAATCGCCCCATAAAAACCTATTTTCCTGTTATTCAAATCAATGCTAATTATTATATCTTTTAATTTTTCGGAATATTGATCAATTAGCCCTGTAGCTTTTAAATATTTGAAAAAACTTACTTTTTGAATCAACAGCCCTTGAAAATCATGACCCTCTCTCGTGATTTTTCGTGAGGCTGTAATGGTTTTTTTATTTATCGTATTGAAAATAAAGTTAGACAATACTCCCCCTATAAAAACCATAAATGCAAACTGTGGATTGGCCATAAATGCAAGCACGGAATACACCAATACCATTATAGCACTTTGCATAGTCATAAAATAAGCATTAGATGCTCCGGCTACCCTGCCTACTTCACCGGATAGGGTATTTTGGATTCTTCCCGAATCGGAATTCACAAAATTCTTGAAACTGAAATCTCTTAGAAAATAAATGCTTTTTATCCTTAGTGACCTCACAAAATAATTTTGAACAACAGTTCGATAGTAGGATTCCAAAAATCTTGCTCCACCTTTGAGAATGAAAAAAAAGAGCATGAATATCAAAACCGTTTTTAAATTTATTTCAAAGCCTAAACCACTGATACCTTCAATCAAAAAAGAGAGATTACCCAAGTCGTCTGCATTAGCGGTTTTGTTTCCATCCACCATTTGAAGCAATGGCAAAAACATTACCAATCCAAAGCCATCCAAAAGCCCCACTGAGATATTAAGCCCCATAGAAATAAAAATTCTATGCCGTAAATAGGAATAAAAAAACGAAAAATGTTTGAAGTATTTATTAAGCATTTTAATTCAAGGGTTAAATTCAGATTACAAATTTGATTTTTTCAAAAAAACAGAAAATTACCAATACTAGCCTTTAACCTTGAAAGGACCTTTCCCTGAATAGATTTAAAAAAAAATTGAAATTCTTTTAACATTCTGCTTGATGATATTTCACTTTCAGGGAATGTTATTGTGCTAAAATATTTTTTCAATATTTTCTTCTTTAATATTATGGGCCTTCCTGATTTCACATTTAGCCAATTGCCCCCATGAACTACCACTAGCCAAAAAGGAATACTTGAAATGTTGAAAACTTGTAAATGGTTTGAAACAGATTGGTGTTGGAAAGTAAATACTGAATGAACAATTTTTCTTTGTTTTTGAACTAACACCTGAAATGGATTATTATTCAGTTTTTTTCGGTACAGAATGGTAGTACTTGTGTCAAAAATCAAACCGCTAAGTGGATTTAATATAAAGGATTCAGGAAAAAGGTTAACTCTGGATAAAAAATATTTTTTAATTTCCTCAACATTGAATTTTGAAAGTGCGTCGTCGCTGTCCAGCCGGGCATTCATCAAATAATCATAGTTATCGGGAATATTTTTCAGTTCGGAAAGAATGTCTTCTCTAAAACCTGCCCAGGTACTGAATTTAAATTTAATTAAACCACTTCTATCTTTTTCTCTTAATACGTCTAATATTTTCTTATCTGTTTGAAAATCAAAAAAAACCCACCATTCAAAATTTTTGTCTGATTGGTTAAGTACAGATGGATAACAATAGTCAAAGAATAGATCGATCCTATTTTTGAGCCATTCATCGGGATTGATCCCCAATGTCTCGCTTACAATCCTCTTGTAGTCAAGATTGAATCTTGTAATTAATATGTATTTTAATTTCAAGCTTTTAACTCGGTCAAGAATTCCTCTTTCGAAATCAATCCCAAAAATCTCTTTCTGTTCTGTTCCAAGAAATCAAATTCAGCGTTTTCCAATTCACTCTTTTCAACATTCAATTGATGATGATTTTGGCCAAAAGAAATTACACCAAGACCTTGATCTGCATCTATCGTTCTAACGTTTAATTCAGGATGAAATGCGCGAAGGTGAACTATGGTTTTCCAAACATCACCGTTCCATTCTCCTGTCCACCCTTCTATCCCTCCATCTTGAAGTACTTCAATGACTTCATCATAGCTATTTTTGATTGGATAGGCTTGTGCTGCCCCTTTGGGATTACAATCATGGAGAACCATAAAACCATTTGGATTTAGAAATTCTAAAGAATTGATAACATCTCTCAAAGATTGGTCATAATTATGGAGACCATCAATAAAGACAAGGTCAATTCCATCAGGAAATGTTTTCTTTGCTTCATTCTTAAAAAAATCATCGCTTGTTTGCTTGAACAATTTAAAGTCATTCAGACCCAATACACCTTTCAAAGCTAAGTTTCTTTTTAGATGATAGGCAGGGTCAACACCAATCTTGAATTTGGCTTTGATCTCGGTAATCGTTTTTCCATCTCTAACCCCAATTTCGAGGTAGTTATTTCCCTTTATGCTATTTAATAGGGTATTGATAAGTGTTATTCTATTCATATTATGTTGCTTATTATGTAAAAATATCATGTAGTTTTTATAATTCTCCCAGGCACACCCACTACTGTGACATGGTCCGGGACATCTTTGGTAATGACTGAACCTGCCCCGATGATGACATGGTTGCCGATTTTGATTTTGGGAAGGATGGTGGCATTTGCCCCTATCCGGGTTTGGTTTCCGATTTTGGCAGCGCCAAGAATCACTGCCCTTGGACTGATTTCACAGAATTCCCCCACTTCCACCTCATGGTGGACCTGCGCCCCGGTATTGACTAAGCTGCCTTGGCCGATCTTTGCCTGAGAACCGATAAAACAATGGTTGAAAATATCCACGCCCTCAAGCTTAGCAAAGGGACTGATGGTGTTATTGAATCCCAAAAGATGAACCATTTTACCTCCGGCTTGGGTAAACCTTTCAAAAAACATCCACCTTAAGGCCGGATTGCCAACAGCTAAGATAAACCTCGGATCTTTGGCAAAATGGCTTTCGACCTGAGCTTGGTCCCTGATGATTAGGTATTCTTTCAAAACCAACTTCTCATTGGTCACATCATCAAAGAATTCCAACAAACTCGGAAGCCCGTCTTTGGATAGGATATCCAAACACTCCAAAGCATGTCCGCCTGCACCTGCTACGATCATCTATCAGTTGTTTTGTACACGGAGTAAAATCCTGGCAATCATTTTTTGTTCCTCTTTGCTCAGCCCATGATACAAAGGAAGGCACAAGACCCGGCTGCTGATGCTATCCGAAACAGGCGTCTCTCCCGAAGTATAATCCAAATGGTTGAGCCCCGGAAAGAAATACCTCCTTGACCCGATCTCATGATCCGAAAGCAGCGCCATGCTTTTTTCGAGTTGTCCTTCATTTTCAAAAATGATGGGGAAATAGGCGTAGTTGTAGGATTCGATCCCTACAATGTCCAAAAATTTCACTTTTAACCCTTTGAGCAAATCAAGATAATGGTGAAACTGTAACTTGCGGGCGGCAATGATATCAGCCAGGTAGTTCATATTGACCAATCCCATGGCAGCATGGAATTCGGAGTTTTTGCCATTGATACCGACACCGTTGAATTTCAAAAAACCATCATGCCCAAAGTTTCTGAGGTAGGACATTCTTTTCAGCAACTCGGGATCTTTGGTAAATACCCCTCCACCTTCAATGGTATGGAATACCTTGGTAGCATGAAAACTACAGGTACTGATATCCCCATATTCAAAAATGGATCGTCCTTTGATTTTGACACCGAAGGCATGTGCCCCATCATAGATAACTTTCAGCTGATGCTTTTTGGCAATCTTTTCAATGGCCTCCACATTACAAGGAACTCCATATACATGAGTTGCCAATATGGCTGAAGTCTGCGGGCTGATGGCTTCTTCGATTTTGGTAGGATCCAGATTCAGCGTGTTGGGATCAATATCTACAAAGACAGGTTTACATCCCTCCCAGACAATACTGCTAGTGGTGGCCACATAGGAAAAAGGCGTAGTAATGATCTCTCCGCTCAACCCAAGCGCTTTGATGGCAATCTGAATGGCAATGGTCCCGTTGTTTGTAAACAAGAGGTGATTGACATCCAAATGACTCTTGAGCTTAAGTTCTAGCTCATTCACCAAAGGACCATTGTTCGTCAGCCAGTTCCGCTCCCAGATTCCATCCAGGTAGCGGTGATATTCCTCCTTCGGAGGCAAAAATGGTTTTGTTACAGGTATCAAATTGCTAGATAGGTTTTAAAATAAAAATGATTGGAATATATTGTTCTTATCGGAATTTAAAATTGGTTAATTGAGCATCTAACTGTAATGACAAATCCTCAAGCAAAAACTGGCTTTTGGGATTGGATATAATGAATCATGGAGTTCCCTCCGCTAGAAAATTCCTGCGCATTGACAATAGAAGGAGTTTTGAATCCATTTTCCTCAAAAACTTCAACCAACTCGCCAAAGATATCTCCCAACCCGGGGATTGAATGATACTCCAGCAGGTACTGTTTGGAGCGCTTGATGCTTCCGCTTTCCTTCAAGTCCTCAAAGACCTGCCTTTCTGCACCCTCCACATCAAGCTTGACGAGATCAAATTCAGCTTCTTTCAATAAGTCAGACAAGCGGACAGCATCTATTTCTTTCAGGAAGGATTTCCCAATTTGAGGAAACAGGGAACCATTGATGATCGAGCCTGTGGGAGAAACATAAAAGCGTTCCTTTCCCATCCGGTCAGACAGGCAGGCATTGATTGCTTCCACTTGGGACAAACCATTACCTGCAATATTCTTTTCCAGATAATAAAAAGCCTGTGGATTAGGTTCGATGGCAATGATTTGAGCTTGGGGATACAAGGATTTAAAATACAAAACGCTGATCCCGATATTTGCCCCGCCATCGATGATTTTGGGTGTAGCGCTTTTCGAATCAAACTTGTAAACCTCTTCCAAAAAAATCTCTTTGACCAAGCGCAACAAGACCTGTGGAGAATTTGCAATTATCCTAAATCCAAAAAGACTGACCGTAACTTCCCTGTCATTCCTGAACTTTGCCCTGAAAAACAAAAAGCTAAGCGTGGCAAGCAGTTGAACCTTTCGTGTTTTTTGGCTATAAAATCCATGCCTGACAGCAGGGTAATAAAATTCCTTTAAAAGCGAAAAAAAATTAACCAATGACTTCAAATCACAAAACGAAATGGTGGTTTCTTATTTGAAAATAAATTGTCCTCTATTTTTTTCAAATTAGTAAAAGGTTTGGTACACTATTGCTGTGGACGGTGGACGGTGGACTGATGACCATTTTATTAAAATTTAAAAAATCATATTTTTTTATAAATAACCATATTTTTTCCTTCAAAATCAGCACTTTTCGGGCATGTTCCCTTACCCTTCTCCGACCCTTCCCTTACCCTTCCGTTACACCCTCCTTACCCATTCGTTACCTTTCGACCAATTTCCAAGAAAACGTATCACTTTTCCAATATCTAATTCAGCATTCAAAATTCTTCATTTCCAAGCATTACATTTGGCACCTTGAACATCTCAACACCAACATATTTTCCTGCACTGACAGGCATCAGGGCGATCGCTGTACTGATGGTATACTTCCATCATTTCAATCCTTTTGCAGGTTCCTCAGGTTTCGCTTTCAGATTCTTTGCAGAATTCCACACCGGCGTGACCTTGTTTTTTGTTCTGAGTGGATTTATCATCACCCACAAATACTTTCTTAACCCCTCACCTTCGCTTTCCGTCTATTTTTGGAACAGGTTCACCAAAATCTATCCGGTTTTCTTTATACTGACTATGTTGACTTTCCTCGCGAGGGCAATTTATTTCAGTCAATTTGGAGAAAAAGAAATCCCTGCTCTTATACTTAATCTTCTCCTTTTGAAAGGCTATTTTCAGGAATTGCTTTTCTCGGGAATTGCCCAAGCTTGGACTTTGACGGTTGAAGAAACTTTTTACCTGTCAGCACCGCTTTTGGCTTTGGCCTGGAAAAAATGGCGTTTGCCTTTATTGCTTTTACCGCTTACCATTATCAGTTCAGGGATTTTGATTCAAAATCTTTTTAAGGACCTGTTTCCCTTCGGCTTTTTTGGAGATCTTCAGTTCCTGTTCAATTTCACATTTTTTGGAAGATGCTTTGAATTTCTGTTGGGAATGGGATTGGCTTATCATATGCAGCGCCGCTTACCACTCAAACACCTGACGCTGTTTGGCGCAGCAGGGATACTGCTTTCAATAGTGGCTTTGGCTATGATTGGCAATGGGGAAAAAACAGGTGACAATTTTCCTTTGGGTATTTTGGTCAACAATTTTGCTTTACCCCTTTTTGGTATCTTGCCGCTTTTTTGGGGATTGTTGCATGAAGAAACAGTACTCAAAAAACTCCTTTCCTCGCGCCTGTTTAGGATCTTGGGAGACAGCAGTTACGTGTTTTACCTGATCCACATCGGGATATTCCAATTGGCATTGGCATCACTTGGCCTTTCTATCTTGACCAACCTATTGCTGTTATACCTTTTCGCCATCTTGGGTTATTACTTTTTTGAGCAACCAGTTAAGAATTATCTCAGAAGTCGGTTTTAGTATAGATGCGAGAAGAGAGAGCCGAGAAGCGAGAACGGAGATCTAGTTAACTTTAAAACTTCTAGAACCAAGTATCATGTACCAAGGACGAAGCCAAACCCGACAACGCGCAGCAGACAACCCGACAACAATTTCAACAACTAAAACAATTACAACCACTACAACCACCCCAACAGATCCTCCTACCCCACAAGATTCTCCTTACACAGCTTCGCCCCTTCAATCCCATCTGGGACATCCAACCGAGTACTAAAATTACTCATGAGTAACAAAATTACTCGGGCAGACGGGATTTGCAAACCTTCTAAAAACATTTTCGCCAATGAAAAAAAACTTAAAGAAAACCTTAATTTTCTCCAAAAACTTCGTCCTGAAGAAAATGAGGGTCGATAAATCTAAAATGCATTTCAAATCTTTAAATTGATTTTTATCAATTATTATATAAACAATTATTTTTCAATGAATTATAAATAAAAAAAATAACCATAAAACCCAAAATTCAACCTCTTCTTGAACCCTGCCCTTCCCTTGATTTACATTATTTAAAGTGAAAAAAATAGTATTACTTGGCACTTTAATTGGTCATCAAATTGAAAAGTTTTATACAAATAAAATTTTTCCTGTCGTTTAAGAAATGTCTGTTTATTGGAAAGTAGACGAAACCTGTTTGCAGGTCGACCCTTTGTAACAAAAGGATGCTTTTCGATATCATGAAAATTCCCGACAGCCATAAGGTATGTGGAAGGTGATCCGAAAAAAGGTGGTTAAAAAAATAACTGCCTTCCAATAGCGGGTAAAATTGTAAGTAAGAGATTGAAAAAGATAACCCCTAGTAATTTTAAAGCATGCTGATTATCCAATACCGTGCCCACGATTATTTCCTACACCAGCTTGACGAAAGTTTTATAGGATTGGCATTTGTGCTGACAGACAAGTACGAAGGCAACATGGATGTATTTTTGCCCCACAAACCCAAAATCATCATCCATGAGGGATTCATCTGTATCAAAAAACTCGAACTGAGTGTCAGGGGAAAAAATGACACAAGCAAATTCAATAAAAACCTTGACATCGAATTCAATGAGGTCAAAAAAGTCTTCTTCGACAAATCAGATGAGACTGAAGATTTTTTCCTGAATATCCCTGAAGGAAACTATGACAGGTTGGGATTTGGAATTCACCTGTCAGATCATGAACAAAACCCTTCTGTATTTATCAGTGCGTCTTACTACAGTACAGCAGGTGAATTGATTCCTGTGACCATAGAGCTTTTTGGGGCAAAGCCACGATTTGACTTGGCACTTGATGCCGACAGTTCTCCAATCCTTTCCTTTACTTCCGACAGGACCATCAACCCCTCCATCATCTTCGAAATCAATGCATCCAAATGGCTCGATACCTTGACCATTGAAGACTTTGAAGAAGCACAAAAAACTGAAGACGGCATCCTGATCAACGACAAGCGCAACCGCCATCTCTACTTCAAACTCGCCGCCGAAATCCACAAAGGCGACGAAATCAATGTAGAACTAAGATGAATGATAAATGTTGAATGAATAATGAGGACTAAAGCTATACTTCAAGATATATTTTCCGATTTAAACGTTTAATTTATCAATCCTGAAAAGGTCGTTTTGTATTTTAGTGAAAAAAGAAACTAAATATGAAAAATCCGATCGTTGATAAAAGTTTCATTTTCGCAGAGAAAATACTTAATATTTATTTCTTTCTTCGAGAAAATAATCACTACAGGTTAGCAGATCAAATTGTTGGTTCAGGCACTTCTATTGGTGCAAATGTAGAAGAAGCACAGGCAGCCCAATCAAAAAATGACTTTATTTCAAAAATTAGCATTGCATCCAAAGAAGCGAGGGAAACAGCATATTGGATCAAATTACTGGATCGAAAAGAACTGATCGGAGACCACCCGGACTTCATTTTTTTGCAATCCTAAATCTTAGAAATAAACAAAATGCTCGCCTCAATTCTCATTTCCTCAAAAAATAACCGCTAACCTCAATTCTACGTGCTTATCCCTTAATTTTTCATTCATAATTCACCATTCTAAATTACCCAAACTCCCACACCTTCCCCATATACAACACCCCGCCAAAGCTTTCTTTCCATTGCACAAGGCTTTCTTTTGGCAAACCTGTTTTTGGATCGGTGACGCCCCCAAGGTCAATGTATTTTTCTCCCACATGCCGCATCAGATAACCTATTAAGAGATCCACCGCCCTGTTTTTTCTGCCATCATCCGTTGAAGCGATGTATTGTGTCCTCGCCACTTCAGGGTGGGAAAACACGGTTACTCCTGCTAAAATTTCCCCTTTGTGATAGGCATTGAATTGACGGATTTTCCCCGGATTGTTTGCAGCAAGGTATTCAATTTCAGCCAAGGTGTGTACAGGTTCATAGCCCAATACCTGCTTGTGGTAAGGCATCAGGATTTCATCCCAAAACGTCACAAAACCATCGTCTTCTTCAATATGAATCCCCATATTCATGGCCTTCTGTACACCCCACCTTTTGCCCCTGTCCGAAATCACCTTTGGCAACTCGATGGCATAATTGGGATCCTCATCCACCAAAACCCCGCCACAAGAAACCATAAGGGACTCATTGTCGGTTTTTTGGGAGTGATAAAATTCCGGAACTGGCTTGACACGGATCCTTGTAAATCCTTTTTCAGAAAGGAATTGCAGGGATCTGAGGATGATTTCCTGCTGCTTGACGAAATCAATCCCGTTTCTGAAAATCCATCCCCCAAAGGTCAATCCCTGATGGGATAAAAATGTTTTTTCATAGCTGTTGCCCGGCAATACAGCCACCAATTCCTCCCCTTCTTTAATCAAAAGAGAGACATCAGTAAAACGGTCTCTATGGTAATCCATAAAATTCCTCGAATGAAGAAATATCCCATTGGAACTGTTTTCAACCAGTTCATTCCAAGACTCAAAATCAGATGGAGAATAGAATTTTATTTCCAAAGCTGTAAAAATTGGGTGAATAGTGTAATTGTGCATAGATGCATAACTTTATGAATATGATCAGAAATCAGGATGGAAAAAAAACTTCCTGCTACCGAAAGAATATGAAAATTAATGTCTGTTACTTCAATAAATCTGTTGAAAACCTGTTTCTATTTGTGGTAAATTACCCTTTCTACCTATGAGGTTAAAAAAATGCCGATGATCGTCATCCCTATAGTCATTAGTGCGGTAACAAATAAAATTTGCACTTAATCGACCTTTCCCTTTCAAGCTCCGGAAACAGAAGAAACCGGTTTATTCCTCCGGTACTCCTCTCTCTTATATCGCAACTTCCCTTTCCAGGCTAAAAATACCAAAAATGTAAAAACTATCCCGCCGATGAAATATACCTCAAAAGACATCTTGTGGCCAAAATGCATCCAATACCTTTGAGCAGGAAAGCTACCCATAGCCTCCTTACCCATTGCCAAAGCTTTTTCCATGCCGGGTACATTCATTGGTAACCAAAACAGGGATATCAATACATTGACAATACCGATCACAATCAAGTCTTTGTTGACAATCCTATACCTCCTGACTGCTTTCAAAAGCAGTACCACTATGAATGGGAAAAAAGCCAACAGCAACCTTGACTCCGGGTGTAGCGCAAAAATAAACATCAATATGCCTACTGCTGTCATCCCCATTCCGAGCTTTGCGGCCTCCTTCACCATCCTTGGAAAAAAAGCCAGTGCAAATGGAATGAGAAAGCCAAAAAACATCAAATGGCCAACGAGAAAATCTCCCGGAAACCGTAAGGTGTCAGCTACCATTCCCAAGAAAATTGAGCCTGGTTGAATTGACCTATTATTACCTGACAAGAGAAAAATCACAAGCACAAACACCAAAAATATCCCCACCAACCTTCCCATTTTTTGAGATTTGGTTTTTTTCACCAGCAGGACATAACTCTTGCCCCAGTCCACCGGATTCCTTACCATCATGCCCAATACAAACAAAACCAGGCTGAAAATTGAACCAAGATAGAGGACACCGTTCCAAAAACTTAGGGTTTCAAACCTCCCTGTAAGAAAACCCAGCATCACCAAAAATCCCAATAGAAATGAAGAAACAACAACCGGGAAAACTGACTTCGGCCTTTCTTCAGTATACAGCAACAGCGGCTCACTCGGCAAAAACAAGAGCAACAATCCCGTTATCATCATCGTCGGCCAGACAAACCCGGCAACAATAGAGACCAAAAAAAGCTTTTGACGGTTGATTTTAATAAAATAATTGGCCTGACCAATCGCCAACATCATGGTAGGAAGATCGGTTGAGAAGGGATTATACCAAGGTTCTTTGAGTACTGCAAAATTCACAAACAACAACACAAAGCCCAAAATGCTCAAACTATTTCCTAGCTGAAGTTTAGATGCCAAGGAGAAATACCAATAAACCCCCAAGCCAAGAAACAAAAAATGCAGAACCAACATCCCCCGGATCAGGTTGTCATTGCTTTTCACAATTTCAAACGCCCCAAACATCACATTTACAAAAGCAAATGGCATCACCCTTTGCATCTGAAACGCATTGTAGCTTCCCCCTTCTATTTTTTCTAGAAAATTTCCGGCTACATCTCTAAAAAAAAGCCCATCTCCCATGGCACCTTCGTTAACGGGGACTTTCTCGCCCACTATCTGAAAAAACACAACAGACAGAAGGGCAGCAATTAACGTGAATCTTATCAAGCTATCTTTGGGTTATATTAATTGTAATCTTTGTATTTGGACAATGATTTCGCCTACATTATAGGACTGAAATTCAAATCTAATCTATTTTTTCAAATCAGTGGATAGTCGCTTTTTTCAATTAATATCCATCAATATCCAATTTCAAATTAATATCAATAAATATCCAATATAAATCAATATCGAATATATACATTAGATTACTTGACGCTAACTATAAAAAACTCGGATAGATTGCAATTGTAGTGGCTATGGACTGTCGACCATGGTCTGTGGTCAAATTGATTTACCCAAACACCAGTAATCCCCCCACTTCCTCCAGTTCTTCTTCCAAAACAGACACTTTAATTCTCCTCTGTACTTTTTCATAAGTCTTGTTGACCAAAAATTCAAGGTATTCCTGATCAATCTCTTTCCCTATCAAAACCATCTCAATGGTACCTGAATCTATACCTTTGGCATAATCACCGATGATGTAAGCCCGCTCTACATTACCAAGCCGACGGACTACCTGTTCCAATAATTGGTCCAGACCCAAAAACTTGGAGACCATGTTTTTGATCTCCTGAAAGAAAGGATGTGTGTTGTTTGCCCGGTACATGATGGTCTTTCCCTCCTCACCGGATGTCAATAATCCGGCATCTGTCAACCTGTTGAGCTCCACCCGCACAGCATTGGTAGATTCATCAAACTCCTTGGCTAGTGAGCGCAGGTAGCTTGAATTGTTGTGTGAAAAAAACTTTAATAAAAGTTTAACCCGGGTTTTGGAAGTGACTATGGAGTCAAGCATTTTGTTGATCAGTAATATACATAAGCCAAAATTCCTCTATCTAAAAATGATCCAATCCGTAGTCTTCAATTTCCATCAACCTAATTAACAATTACCCAAATACATGTACTGTGTGTAACCGAAATAACCAATTACCATTAACCAAATACATGTACTGAGCGTAGTAGAAGTAACCAGAAAAAGCCCAGCTTCGCCCTCTCAGTCCCATAAATGAACCTACCAAGATGAGTAAATTTCTTACTCATGAGTAACAAAATTACTCGGGGAAAACAAAAAAACAAGTGCAAACAAATGATTTAAATCATGTACATAAGTCACTGATAAATAATAATTTATAAATATTCAGTTAAACAAAATAAAAAATGAAATTCAGCCTGAGATAAATGAATTTGGTATCAAATCCAAACCCTAAAAAAAATTTCAAAAAAATAAAGGGAATCCTCAGGACTCCCTTTTCGATGTTATCAATTCTCCCGAAAATGGTCCATTAAATAAAAATGGAACATTTAAAAAGGTCGCTATTTAATAGGTGTTTTAAAGTAAGAATTTATGAAGTACATCACCAAGGGAAAGGTGTGGACTGTCGACCAGGGACTGTTGACCCATGTCAATTACAATTTCCCTCTAAATCACAGTTATTCCCATCCTGACTTTCCGCAACCTGTAGCACAGGATTTGCCTTCACATAATCTTCCCAGGCTTTATGGATCGTTTCGTCAAAAACCTCCTTGGGTTGGGCGCCTGATATCCCATATTTCCGATCCACAACAAAAAAAGGAACTCCCCTCACACCTATTAACCTGGATTCGTAGATATCCTGCTCAACTTTCTCTGCAAATTCACCGGAATCCAGACACTCTGCAACCCTGCTTTCAGCAAGACCTACTTCCATTGCCAATGCTGTCAAAGTGGCTTTATCATCAATATTTGCTCCTTCCGTGAAGTAGGCTTTCAATAACCTTTCCTTCATTTCACCTCCTTTGCCTAGGGTCTTACCCAACTGAAGCAATCGGTGGGCATTCTTCGCATTGGCAACGACGGTTTTGTCCATGTGATAAACCAAACCTTCACCAGCAGCCATATCCACAACTTGTTGGGAAACCTGCTTTGTCTGCGCCATGCTCCATCCTTTGGTTTCTGATAGATATTCTAATGTAGATTTTGATGGATCGGTGACCATATCAGGATTGAGCAGAAAACTCTTCCACTCGACCTGAACATGATCTGCATATTCAAAATCCGCCAAAGCAGATTCAAGCCTTCTTTTTCCTATATAGCAAAAAGGACACATGATGTCCGACCAGATTTCTATTTTCATAATTCAGATAATTTTACTTCATTCATAAATCAATTTTAAAATGATATGGTTCAAAAATCAAATACAAAAGAATGTCCATCCTGTGCGATGGACATTGATCCAAAAGCTGAATTCTGCCCCATCTGCGAATACCATTTTCCAAAAAGAAACCCAGTTTACCAATGGATTGCCATACTGCTAGCCATACTGATGCTGATGTTGATGCTTTTTTAAACATCCTTCATTTTTCATTCTCAATTCTCAATTCTTCATTTATAATTTATCATTCTTAATTCTTAATTAACAATTCCTCAAACAAGCTCCAAATGCCTTTCAAGAGAATCCTTGACCGCATCTGCCACCATGTGGTAAAAAGCCTCAGGATTATTATCAACCTGCACGGCCTCCAAGGCCTTATAGTACGCTAACCTTGAAGTAAGGTCTCCCTTTAGGTTGGCTATTGTATAACCCTTCCTCAGCAAGATCAGATTCATCACCAGCCTGCTGCTTCTCCCATTTCCATCAATAAAGGGATGAATACTAACCAATCGTTCATGCATCTCAGCGGCCAAAATCACCGGATGCAGACGCTTCTTCTGCCTATCGTAATGGATAAAATATTCCTCCATCAATTTTTCAAGCAAAAATGGCTGAGGTGGAACATGGGCACTCCCGGAAATTCTCACAGGTACCGAACGGTATTTACCGGCATTATTCCTATCGATGCCTTTCAATATCAGGTAATGCAACTCCATCAAAACCCTTGGGCTAAAATCCAATTGATCGGTCACCAATTGATCCATATAGGAAATTGCCTCCGCGTGATTGATGGCCTCAAGATGCTCTCTCATGGATTTGCCCCCGATGGTAATCCCTTCATTGACCACAAGGTGAGTCTCCTGCAGGGTGAGCGTATTCCCTTCAATCCTATTACTTTCAAATGTATAAGCCACATTGAAAAATTCCTGCATTTTCTGCAATTGTGTAGGATTCAAAGGCCTTCTAGATTGCCATTTGCCTTTCAAATCATCGATATGCTTCAGCTTGTCTTGAATAGACGCACTCAATTCCTGCATGGTCAAAGACTGTTGCCCTGAAAGATAAGCAACCCTAGACTCAGCCAAAGCCAAAATCTCCCCCGCATTTTCTTCATAGGCCAACAAATTATAAACCTTCTCGGCCAGCCACATCTTTCTCGCCTCCTCAAATGGGATCTGAAGTACCTCAGCAAGCACCTTTAAATTATCTTCTGTCGGCAACCTGTTCCCTTTTTCATATTTAGAAATCAATGCCGGATCAATCCCTGTCTGAAAAGCCAGATTCCTAACCACTATTCCCTTTTCATTTCTTTTTTCAAAAAGAACTTCCGCTAATGTACTCACATTGTTGACTTTTAATTTGTTGACAAATTTATTCAACATTTTTTGGTTTAAAAATTTTTTTCACCATTTTGTTTTAAATTTCTCACCATGAACAAGCGGACATTCCTCAAAAACTTAACTTTTACCGGCATCGCCTCCTCTGCCTCATTTGAGGCCTTCTCCAAGACCATTGACGCTTATGCCCATATCCCTCCTGTAGACCTGGCAAAGGATGAAGATTTTTGGAGTAAGATCCGAGGCGGATACAAACTCAAGCCGGATTACATCAACCTAGAAAACGGGTATTATTGCTTTATACCCACAGAAACCCTCGAAAATTACATCAACCACATCCGGGAAATCAATTATCAAGGCTCATGGTATTTCCGGACTGTTCAGTGGGAAAACAAAGACAAAGCAGCAGCAAGGTTAGCCAAGGCCTTTGGAGGAAGTCCTGATGAAATTGCCATCACCCGCAATGCCACCGAATCCCTTGACATCATCATTTCAGGCTATCCTTGGCAAAAAGGCGATGAAGCCATATTTGCGCAGCAAGATTATGGCAGCATCCAAAACATGTTTATCCTTGCCTCACGAAGGCATGGCATCACAAACAAAATCGTCTCCATCCCAAACCATCCAAAAACGGATGAGGAAATAGTCAAGATCTACGAAGACGCCATCACTCCAAATACCAAACTGATGATGGTCAGCCACATGATCAACATCACGGGACAAATCATTCCCGTCAGAAAAATCTGTGACATGGCACACCGGCATGGTGTGGAAGTGATGTTAGACGGGGCACATTGTATTGCCCATTTTGATTTCAAAATCGAAGACCTCAATTGCGACTATTACGCTTGCAGCCTTCACAAATGGCTGAGTGTTCCCTTGGGCGCAGGATTACTTTACGTCAAAAAGGACAAAATAAATAAGATTTGGCCGCTATTGGCACCTTACGAACTCGACCATACCAATATAAAAAACCTTAACCACATCGGAACACATCCTGTCGCGACTGACCTAGCTGTGAACAATGCCTTGGACTATTTCGAAAAAATAGGAGCAGAGAGAAAAGAAGAAAGATTGAGATACCTACAATTATATTGGAGTGATAAGGTTAGAAATGTCCCAAAAATCAATGTCAATACCCCCGCTGACCCCTCCCGTTCTTGCGGCATTGCTAACGTGGGCATAGAAGGATTGGATCCCAATGAAATGGCAAAAATCCTGATGGAAAAACACAAAATCTATACCGTCGGCATCAATTATGCAGGCGTGGTTGGATGTAGAATCACACCAAATATTTATACCTCCACAGAAGAATTGGATGTTTTTGTCAATGCCCTGAAAGAAATGGCTAAATCTTAATGGTTTTTAAATTTTCATTCAAATTTTAACTCCATAAAAATTCCAAAACTTCAAATCAAATTTAAATTGATTTGAAATAACAAAAGCGAATTAAGGTTGCCAAAAAACCAAACATTCTATCGCATTATTACCATCAGTGTAAGATTACAGATGCTTATTGAAATAACTGAAATTAATTCTTGCATCTTGTTTTAAACCTTTTAACATTTGCACACGTTTTCAAAAAGCATGTCAAACCTTAATCTCATAGCAATCAAACTAACCGAAACAAAGATTTTGTCTTTGATAGTTGTTGCTATGCCATTTTTTACTCCATTGAGGAGGTTTAGGAACAGCTTCAGGGTGACATCCCTGACCTAACATTTGGTGTCCTACGTGGACGACCTACAATAGCACCTTCAATCTGTCATTACATCAAAAAGCTCGAAAGAGACTTATAACCATTCATTTATTCCCAATTGGACAAAATGGAAAACATTCCTTCCTTTATCATCAGACCTGCAACAGAAAAAGACGTAGTCTTTGCCGAGACCATCACCACCGAAATGGAAGAGTCAGCCAAAGCACGTGGAACGGGAATCGCAAAGCGTTCTCCGGAATACATAAAAACAAAAATGCAGGAGGGCAAAGCAGTAATCGCTTTGACCAAAGAAGGTATTTGGGCCGGTTTTTGCTACATTGAGGCATGGGGGCACGGTAAGTTTGTGGCCAATTCCGGTTTGATTGTTGCCCCCCAATTCAGAAAATATGGATTAGCCACTTTGATCAAAAATGAAATTTTCAAACTCAGCCGTACCAAATTCCCGGATTCAAAAATCTTCGGACTTACTACTGGTGCCGCTGTGATGAAGATCAACTCAAGCCTCGGTTATATTCCCGTTTCCTATTCAGACCTGACCGATGATGAGGAATTTTGGAAAGGCTGCAACAGCTGTGTCAATGTGGAAATTCTCAAAAGCAAAAACAGACAAAACTGCCTTTGCACAGCCATGCTTTATGATCCATCCAAAAAAGCTAAGGTGGAAGAGGTGGCTTTGAGGACGGATTTCAAGAAAAACATCAAGCTCTTTGAAAGGTGGACAAGACTTAAAAAATACGTCATGCTCAACCTCAAGAAAACCAAAGACAAAACCTTTAACCTATTTTAAACCTATTAAGCCCTATGCCATTGGCTTAAAAAATGATTTTACCAATGAAAAAAACAGTATTAGCGTATAGCGGAGGATTGGACACTACTTTTTGTGCACTTCATTTGACCAAAGACCTCGGCTACGAAGTCCATGCAGTATTGATCAACACAGGTGGATTTTCAAAATCAGAACTTCAGGAAATTGAAGAACGGGCAAACGGTCTAGGAGTAGCCTCCTTCACAGCATTGGATGTTACCAAAACCTACTATCAGGAAGTACTTAAATTTTTGGTCTTTGGTAATGTACTTAAAAACGCCACCTATCCCCTTTCGGTTAGTGCAGAGAGAATCCTCCAAGCGAAAACCTTGGCAGAATACGCCAAAAAAATCGGAGCAAAATCCGTAGCACACGGCAGTACCGGCGCAGGAAATGACCAAGTCCGTTTTGACATGATCTTTCAGACCATTGTTCCGGATATAGAAATCATCACACCCATCCGTGACCTCAAACTCAGCAGAGAGGAAGAAATAGCCTACCTCAAAAAACATGGCGTTTCCATGAATTTTGAGAAAGCAAAATATTCCATCAACAAAGGGATCTGGGGTACATCCGTCGGTGGCAAGGAAACATTGACTTCCAACCAAACATTGCCGGAAGAAGCTTGGCCAACCCAAGTAAGCAAAATCGGTTCAGAAGAATTGGTGATTGGATTCGACAAAGGAGAAATCAATGCTGTAAACGGCATCAGCTACAACAATCCTGTAGATGCCATCCTGAAAGTTCAGGAGTTGGCAGCACCCTATGGCATAGGAAGAGATGTGCACGTCGGAGATACCATTATCGGCATCAAAGGAAGGGTTGGTTTCGAAGCAGCTGCCCCTCTCATCATCATCAAAAGCCATCAATTGTTGGAAAAACATACCTTGACCAAATGGCAGACATTCTGGAAAAACCAGTTTTCCGAATTCTACGGCAACCATCTTCACGAAGGCCATTACCTCGACCCCGTGATGAGAAACATGGAAGCATTTTTGGAAAGCACCCAGGAATTTGTCTCAGGCACAGTGAAAGTGCTCCTCCATCCATACAGATTCCAATTGGTGGGAATAGAATCATCCCATGACCTGATGGCTTCCAAGTTTGGCAGCTATGGTGAAATGAACAAAGGGTATACAGGCGAAGATGTCAAAGGCTTTACAAGAATCCTTGGAAACCAAACTGCGATTTTCCATCAAGTAAACAACCATGAAGAAAATTAAAACAGCCATCATTGGGGCAGCAGGATATACCGGAGGCGAACTCCTTCGTCTCCTTTTACATCATCCTGCCTGCGACTTGGTGTATGTACACAGCAATAGCCAAAAAGGAAAAAAAGTAACCGAAGTCCATCCTGACCTGATTGGTGACACCGAGCTGGTTTTCACTGATAAAGTTAAAACAGAAGGTATCGAAGCTGTTTTCTTGGGTCTTCCCCATGGGGAAACCAAAGGTTTTTTGGAAAACCATACCTTTTCCACCGACACTGTAATCATTGACTTAAGCACGGATTTCAGAGACGAAAGCAATGGATTTGTTTACGGATTACCTGAAGTCAACAAACATAAAATCAAATCTTCAACCAAAATTGCCAACCCGGGTTGCTTTGCCACGGGGATTCAACTGGCATTGATTCCTGCTGTGGCCAAAGGTTGGGTTAAGGATACAGTCCAAATTTCGGGAATTACAGGAAGTACCGGTGCCGGTAAGAAATTGGCAGATACAAGTCATTTCAGCTATAGAACAGGGAATATGTCTGTTTACAAATTGTTCACTCATCAGCACCTCAAAGAAATCAAGCAAACTTTTGGTCAGCTATTTGCTGAGTTCAATCAGGAAATTCTTTTTGTCCCTTATCGCGGAAATTTCTCTCGCGGGATATGGATCACCGCTTACTTTCCTTTCGAAGGAGATTTGGATGATGCTAGAAAGGTGTACAAAGATTTCTATCATGATGCTCCATTCACGCATGTTTCGGATCAAGATATCGACATGAAGCAAGCGGTCAATACCAACAAATGCATCCTTCATTTACAAAAAGAAAAGGGGCAGTTGGTCATCTATTCTGCCATTGACAACTTGCTCAAAGGAGCCTCCGGCCAAGCAGTCCAAAATTTCAACATAGCTTTTGGATTGGAAGAAACTGCCGGGCTGCATTTAAAAAGTATCGCTTTCTAACCTATCAACCATGAACCTATTTGACGTATATCCTTTGATCAATGTCACCCCAGTAAAAGCGCTAGGGTCAAAACTTTGGGATGAAAAAGGAGACGAATACACAGACCTTTACGGAGGCCATGCTGTGATTTCCATCGGACACAGCCACCCCCATTTCAACCAAAGAATCAAAGACCAATTGGACAGGATCACTTTTTATTCCAATTCTGTCCATATCCCAGTCCAGCAACAACTAGCCAAGAAATTGGGGGAAATGTCGGGATATCCTGACTTCAATCTTTTCCTTTGCAACTCCGGAGCAGAAGCCAATGAAAATGCATTGAAATTAGCTTCCTTCGCAACAGGTAAATCCGGATTTATTTCATTTTCAGGTGCTTTCCACGGCAGGACTTCTGGTGCTGTTGTATTGACAGACAATCCAAAAATCGTAGCCCCTTTCAATCAAAGGGCTGATGTATTTATCCTTCCTTGGGAAAATATTGAAGCGGTAGAAAACCAGTTGAAAGTAGGAAACATTGCAGGAATCATCATTGAAGGTATTCAGGGTGTCGGCGGCATCCATGTTCCTTCCCCTAAATTTTTATTGGAGGTTTCAAGATTGGCAAAAACTTATGGCGCAAAACTGATCCTTGACGAAGTTCAATCCGGATATGGGAGAACAGGAAAATTCTTTGCACATCAATGGGTGGAAGGTTTGGTCCCTGATCTCATCACCATGGCAAAAGGGATGGGCAATGGTTTTCCAATTGGAGGCGTATTGATTCATCCTGATTTCAAAGCCTCCTACGGTCTTTTGGGGACGACTTTCGGAGGCAACCACCTAGCCTGTGCAGCAGGATTGGCAGTGCTTGAAGTAATAGAATCTGAAAATCTCCTGCCCCACGCAGAGAAAATGGGAGAATTCTTGATTTCGGAATTGAAAAAAATCTCCGGGGTGACCGAAGTCAGAGGAAAGGGACTTATGATTGGAGTAGACCTTGACAGGGACGCTGCCCCTGTTCGTTCTGAATTGGTGAGCAAATACAAAATTTTCACAGGCAGTTCAGCAGGAAAACAGACCATTCGATTGCTTCCACCTTTAAATATTGGACCGAATGAGCTATCTTCGTTTATAGGTAGTTTAAAAGAAATATTGAATTGATTTCAAATTCATACCCCATCCCATCCATTAATTTTGGATAGAAATTGAATAAAAATGATGCACTTTACCAAATTTGAAGATAAAGCCACCGCAGAAAAACTCATCCAAAAGGCACTTGATTACAAAAGGGATCCTTGGATCGATCAGGCTAAAGGTCAAAGAAAAAGAATTGGATGCATTTTTTTAAATCCCTCACTCAGAACAAGGGCGAGTACCCAAATTGCTGCACAACAACTCGGTATGGAAGCCATCGTCATGAACATGGACAAAGAAGGATGGGCATTGGAAATGCGGGAAGGTGTCACCATGAACAAAGGCACTGTCGAACATATTAGGGATGCAGCAGGTGTATTGGGTTCTTACTTTGACATCCTTGCGATACGGGCATTTCCTTCATTGACCAACAAGCAGGAAGATTTGGAGGATTTTGTTTTCAACCAATTTATCAAATACTCCGGAATCCCCGTCATCAGCCTGGAATCTGCGATCCGCCATCCTTTGCAAAGTCTGGCAGATATGGTGACCATTCATGAAAACCGGAATCAGGAAAGAAAACCAAAAGTTGTGCTTACATGGGCACCACATATCAAAGCCATACCCCATGCGGTCGCCAATTCATTTGCAGAATGGGCCATTGGATGCGGGCATGAGCTCACCATCACACACCCATATGGTTATGAATTGGATGAGAACTTTACCAAAGGTGCAAATATCGTCCTTGACCAAAAAGAAGCTTTGGCAGGAGCTGATTTTGTTTATGTCAAAAACTGGTCAGGATTCAATGATTATGGTAAAATACTAAATACGGACAGTTCTTGGATGCTGACAGAAAAGCATCTAAAACATGCCAAGAATGCCAAAATTATGCATTGCCTTCCTGTAAGGAGAAATCTTGAATTGTCAGATGAGATGTTGGACGGACCAAGAAGCCTTGTCATGCAACAGGCACATAATAGAATTTTCGCAGCCCAATCAGTGATCAGCCATATTTTGGATCAAAAATAATCTGGGGTCTAACCTTAGTGGAAAAACCCATCAGCTCAAACCTAACAAATCATGAATATCAGCATCATCAAAATCGGAGGAAATGTCATTGACTTTCCGGCAAAGTTGGAAGAGTTTCTCTTCCTTTTTTCCAGATTTCCGGGAAAGAAAATCCTTGTTCATGGAGGAGGAATTATGGCCACCAAATTTGGCGAAAGCCTCGGGGTTATGCCCGAAATGGTGGACGGAAGAAGGATTACCGACAAGGAGACCCTTGATATAGTGACCATGGTCTATGCAGGCCTGATCAACAAACAGGTAGTCGCAAAGCTCCAAGGGCTCAAACAAAATGCCATTGGTATGACCGGCGCAGACGGAAACCTGATCAGGTCTGATAAAAGACCTGTCAAAACGATCGATTATGGATTTGTGGGGGATATCAAGGAAGTCAATGTAGACCTGATCCAAATGCTCCTCGATAAGGATATCATTCCGGTGGTTTGTGCGATTACCCATGACAAGAAAGGTCAATTGCTCAATACCAATGCCGACAGCATCGCATCCGAGCTTGCCACCAACCTCTCCAAAAACCACAAAGTCAACCTTTACTATTGCTTTAATAAGTCAGGGGTCCTGATCGATGAACATAACGACAACTCGATCATCCCCATGATCAATGAGGAAATCTACGCTGAGCTCAAAAAAGAGAACGTCATCCACTCTGGTATGATCCCAAAATTGGACAACGCCTTCGCGGCCTTGAACAAGGGAGTCAACTTTGTTTGGATTGGAAAAGCAGAAAATCTTCTGTTAGCAGCAAAAGGAAAACTTTCGGGTACCACTATCGAAAAACACCGCTACGACTTATACTGACCTCGAGTCAGGTAAATTATAAATTCACTATGAATTACTCCAATCCTTCGTTCCAAAGTCTTTATGAAGAGGCCATCTCTTTGTTGGTTTCGATGATAGAGACTCCGTCATTTAGTAAGGAAGAGGAAAAAACCGGAGACTTAATTGCCGATTTTTTAGAGAAAATGGGCATCAAAGCCCACCGAAAAGGAAATAACATTTGGGCATTTAACAAGCTTTTTAATCCCATAAAACCCAACATACTACTTAATTCTCACCATGACACAGTCAAGCCAAATGCGGGTTATACCAAAGATCCTTTCAAAGCAATCATAGAAGATGGCCGAATTTATGGATTGGGAAGTAATGATGCAGGCGGATGTTTAGTAAGTTTGATTGGGGCTTTCTGTTATTTTTACGAAAAAGATATTCCCTATAACCTGATTTTGGCGGCTACGGCTGAGGAAGAAATATCGGGAAAAAACGGCGTAGAAAGTATATTGAACGAACTTCCGGAATTGGAACTCGCCATCGTAGGAGAACCAACTTTGATGCAAATGGCTGTGGCAGAAAAAGGACTGCTCGTCATTGACGCTACTGTAAAAGGAAAAGCAGGACATGCGGCAAGGGAAGAAGGTGAAAATGCGATATATAAAGCTCTGGATGATTTGAATAAATTGCGGGAGTACCAATTCAAAAAGGAATCTCCTTATCTGGGAAAAACCAAGGTGACCGCGACCATCATTCAAGCAGGTTCCCAGCACAATGTTGTCCCTGATACCTGTACCTATACACTTGACGTCAGAGTCACTGACAGCTATACTTTGGAAGAGGCACTCGCTGAATTAAAGAACATTCTTAAAGCTGAATTGAATCCCCGATCACTCCGGTTGAATTCCTCAAAAGTACCCGATGATCATAAAATATTGAAAGTAGGGAAAATGTTGGGTCTAGAAACTTACGGTAGCCCTACCCTTTCGGACCAAGCTTTGATTCCCTTTCCTTCAGTCAAAATCGGACCAGGGGACTCTGCACGTTCACATACCGCAGACGAATTCATTTATTTCAAAGAAATCCAAGAAGGCATCCAGGGATACATAACTTTACTTGAAAATTACTTCCAACTACCCTAAAATTACTCGAGTATTATTTCTACCTAATTTCAATTTATTTCAATTCTATTTCCGCCTTATTTCCATTTATTTCAAATAACTCAATAACCAGTAACTTATTAACCAATAACTCAATTACCAACCATGAAACTCTGGCAAAAAAATACGGGCTCAAAAAAAGAAGTTGAAAGATTCACTATCGGCAGAGATCCTGAATTTGATGTCATTCTTGCACCATTTGATGTTTTGGGTTCAATGGCACATGCCATCATGTTAGAAAAAATTGGCTTATTAGAAGCTGATGACCTGATAATGCTAAAAACAGGACTGAAAGAAATCTATCTGGAAATAGAAAAAGGGCAGTTCAAAATTGAAGAAGGTGTGGAAGATGTCCACTCCCAAGTTGAATTCCTATTGACACACAGGTATGGAGAAGCCGGAAAAAAACTCCACAGTGGCCGTTCCCGAAACGACCAGGTCTTGGTAGACCTCAAATTGTATTATAGGGCGGCCATCAGAGTAATCGTAGAAGCTACCGAGGAACTCTTTGGCTTATTGATCCAACTTTCAGAGAAACATAAAAACGATCTCATGCCGGGTTATACCCATACCCAATTGGCGATGCCGTCTTCTTTCGGTTTATGGTTTGGTTCTTTTGCAGAAGGTCTTACCGAGGATTTGGATTTGCTTTATGCAGCTTACAGACTCTCCAACAAAAACCCACTTGGTTCGGCAGCAGGTTATGGGTCTTCTTTTCCATTGGACCGGACACTGACCACAAAGCTTCTTGGGTTTGACGACCTCCACCACAATGTCATAAACGCTCAAAACAGCCGTGGTAAAACAGAAAAGACCATCGCTTTTGCAATAGCCGGTATTTCAGGAACTTTGAATAGATTGGCTGCGGATGTCTGCATTTTTATGAACCAGCATTTTGGATTCATCACCTTTCCGGATGACCTGACCACAGGTAGCAGCATCATGCCCCATAAAAAGAATCCCGATGTTTTTGAATTGATCCGTGCAAAAACCAACCAACTTCAAGGAATGCCGAATACTATCACTTTGATGTTGACCAATACCACCACAGGTTATCACCGAGACCTTCAATTGTTGAAGGAAGTTCTTTTTCCGGGAATTGAAAATTTATTGGATTGCATCAGGATGAGTACTTTCATGTTGAATGAAATAAAAGTCAAACAAAACATCCTTGCAGACCCATTTTTCAGACATGCTTTCAGCGTTGAAGTGGTCAATAATCTGGTATTAAAAGGAATGCCTTTCCGTGATGCGTATAAAAAAGTCGGCATGGATATAGAAAAAGGCGAATTCTATCCCGATCAGAACCAAGTGGCCCATACCCATGAAGGCAGTATCGGAAATCTTTGCTCAAATGAAATCACTGAAAAGATGGAAAAGGCAATTCAGAAGTTTGATTTTGAAAAAGTGAATGTGGCTTTGGAAAACCTAATGAAAATCTGAGCCAAATATTTTATTCTAACCGATGAGGATGGTCACTTCGTGAAATCAGTATTGAAATAAATTTTGGCGTCATCCAAAGTTTTTATCAAGCCCATCAAGTTGGTAGGTGTATTGATGTTGAAATCAGAAAATTTAATTGGCAATTCACCCTTAAAATTGATCCGATTTTCTTCCTGACTAACTTTCACAGGAAAATTTACTTCCTTGGTGATTCCTGCAATTGACAAATCTCCTCTCGCCTCCAAAAGAAAGCCCGAACCTTTGATTTCCTTCAGGCTAAAATTTATGTGTTTGTATTCTTCTGTTTTCAAAGCTTCATAGGCGTGCTTATCAAGTGCTTTGTTCCCGCTTTTCAAACTCTCAGATTCCATTTCTACCCAAAGACTTTTGATCTCTTTTAACTCTGTACCCTCTATCATAAACTGACCCTTCCCACTTGCAGCAGTAGATGTAAGGGTCCAGGTCCTGATATTTGATTTGCCCACGATTTTGAGTTCAGAAGATGGAGAAAGCGTGTAGGAAGTCTGTCCTTGCAGTGGATGAATAATCGAAGCCATCCAAACAAAACAAGCGGCTATAAGCATCAAAATTTTGGTATTTTTCATAGCTAATTTTGAAAATTGAAAGTTTAACTTTATTCAATAACAAACTCAGGTAATAACAGGAAAAGGGCTTGACTCTCTCAGTCTAAAAATATCATGCTCATTAAACCAATCTACTACAATAAAAAATGCATTTACCCGAAAACAAATTCAGAAACCTAATGTAAAATCTAAGGTAAGTTTTTCTTCAACTTTGACAAGTCCCCCCATTTTTTTTGGTGCTTCCAAATTCAGTTCTTCAAAACTCAAAATCAGATTTGCGTGAAGTCCTTCGGGAACTCTTTTCAAAACAAGGGATGAAAAATCTAATTTTTTTCCTACTAAGGTTACTGAAAGATCGCAGGTATAATGTCCATAATTGGACTTGAGGTTTTGTACTTTGACACGGGCTGAGGGGAATTTGTCTGATTTTATTGTATTTCTAAAATCCCGGTTTATCAAAAAATTGCCGCAGGAAAAATCCCTGACCGGGATATCAAAAACCATTTCTTTTGGTGTTCCTTCAAAGTCAATAAATAACGTATCCTTCAAGCCTACTTTTGAATAATCACAGCTAAATCCGCCGATCGAGGTCTGACCACTTACTGTGATCATCTTTCTGGTAACTATTACCTCTCTCTCTTTTGTTTCGGGATTCAGGAGAATCAAAATCAAGGCTAGAAGGATACGCATCATGCTAATTTATTATTAGAATCCAATTACACCTTCAATCATGAGGCCATTGAATTTACCGCCATTTCTGATATCTGTAGCAGCAAAGTTACTGTAGTTCTGCTGAACGTATTCCAATTTAGCTAAAACATTTTTGGTTACAAACCATCCGCCGCCGATCTGGATTCTGTCCAGGCTTACATCCAATCCTGATCCTGCTAATTTACCGTTGACTTCATTATACCTTCCTGCAACGTAGTATTTTTCGTTTCTACCAAATCTGTAGACAAGGTCAAGTCCAGTTTGTTTCCAAGTTCTGTCCACTGTTTCGTTAGCAGCCCTACCTTTTGATTGCTCGAAGTTACCAAAGAGTTCCAATCCGTGGAATTTAATGAAAGGGTTGACCACTAGGGCAGTGATGTTATTTGTTTGACCTGGGTTGATACGTCCTGAGGTGAAGTTGGCAGAAGTAGAAGCCAAGGTATTTTCCATCACTAGGTAATATCTTGAACCTGCACGGTCACCACCCCACAAAGTGTTTCTTGCTGAACCTGAAGTGGTGTAGACAGAACCTGTCAATCTCACTCTCAAATCGTCAGAAAGTTGTTTGTCGTATCCCAATTTACCGATAAATGAAGGCTTTCTTGCAGCAGGATTTGTTACACCACCTTGAATTTCACCACCTGTGACAGCAGCCATGGCCAATATACCGTTAGATTGGAAGAACAACTCACCACCAACTTCTGTAGTGAAAGCATCCATAATGTAGTTTCCGATGAACGGGTTGTACATAGCGTTACCGTTGTCAGTTCTTCGGAATTGGGCATCACCATAGTTAATCTGCATGTGTCCCACTCGTAGTGTAAGGTATTTATCAAACCAGTCGGTATTGCCTACGTTTAGAAAGCTCAATTTATCCACCTGTAAGTAGCCACCTTTTACCCAGGTTTCAGGGTGGTGTCTAGAAGACAAGTAAGCAATCAGGTTCAATCTCAAACCATCTGCCAAGGCCACGTCAATGTTAAGGTTGGCAGTGGCAAGGTTGGTACCTGCACCGATATCTGCTAATTTGTTTAGGTTCACATTATTGGCATTCAACACTTCATTTGCAGTGTTTGAATGGCTTAGGTTTTGCCATTGTTGGGTGAAATGACCCCCAATACGAACTTTCATTCCTTCATATTCGATAGTATCAGCTTTTCCGGTTTCGAAAATATTGATACCTCTTTGGTCATAAGGTCTCCAGAATTGCAAGTCTCTCTGTAGTCCTTGGGCAAATGTGGATAAGGATAACCCCACAAAAGCGATCGCAGCAATAAAATACTTTTTCATGATGTAAAGGTTTTAATTGATAGGTTGAAATGTTGTTTTAAATGATATTTTGACTTCGTCTCTTGTTTTTACAGTTCCCATCAAGGCCGTTGGCGGAGTGATGGAAAACGTTGTAAGTTTTGTATCAAAGCTTCCTTCAAAAGTAAATTTGTTTCCACTTTGGGTAACTTTGACAGGAAATGATGCAGGTTTTGTGACTCCCGCGATTGTAAAATCGCCTTTTGCCTGAAAACTGCTTCCGCTGCCAGTGATCTCTTTTAAAGTGAAGCGGATTTCTTTGTTCTTGCTTGTGTCTAGGGCCTTGTAAGCGTTGTTGTCCAGACCCTTCGTCCCACTTTTTAGACTTTCAGCCTGGGCAGATACCGAAGCACTTTTCACGCCTTTGAGTTGGTTGCCTTCCACTACCAAAAGGGCTTCTCCTTTTGCGGTATTGGTCGTCATAGTCCAGTCATGCAAACTAGATCCGCCGTCTATTTTTAAAGTTGGTGAGGCTGAAAGCGTGTACTTAGTTTGTGCTTGAAGTGTCGAAATTGCTGATATCAGGATAAAAACCATTATCGTTGATATCGTCTTCAATCTGTTTTTCATAATCAGTTGTGTTTGTTTGATGATGCTAAATTGGGGATATGCATCTCATTAAAACATGATGAAAATCATTAAATAGTATGATTTATCGCACAACGATATTTTATGGAATATAGCAAAATAAAAAAACAGAATCTCCTCCTATAATCAAGAGAAAATTCTGTTTTTCAACAAAAAATCACAATAAAATAAATACTATATTTTATTTGAATAATTTTTCCAAAATTTTATATGTTATTAGATAAGTCGGACGGACCCCCTCCATACCCAATGCGCCTGATGCAAGGGTACTTCCTGTCTCCAAAGGATTGTCAGATGCGTAATACGCATAAAGCACTTTTACATTTTTTGAGATGTTCTGCCTGATCTTACTTTCTGATTGAATGGCCTTCTGATAATGTGCCCCTTCCATTTCCAAACCTATGGCCTGCCAGCTTGATTCCATCAAGTAGCTAAGTACATCCTTGTTTTGAAGTGAAGTACCTAAAACCGTAAACATGGTACCCTCAAACACGCCCAAGCCATATCCTTCAAAGTCTTGTTTTTTCAATTCATTCCTGATAGGATAATTGTCAGCTGTTCCTTCAAAAACATGGCTTGTGGGGATCATGATGTCCCCTTTTTTTCCGGTAAGGATTCCTGCTTTTCCCATAATAGAAGCTGAAAGCACATTCAAAGGATAAGACTTACCATTGATATGGTCATAAGGTTTGAGCAATTCATCAAAGCACTCATAAGCCTGCTCACCAAATGCATAATCCATGATCAGAATCACAGGTTTCTTTTTGTCTTCTTTAGCGATTTTGACTCCGGGAATAAGGGAATCATTGGACATTTTGGCGGTATCAATGAGCTGCACGTTGATATTGGTACCTGAAGTATCATGAACTTCAATGAGGCCATTTTTCAAAGCAAAGTTCCAAATCTCTTTGCCTTTATTAACTTTTGCCCCGGTACTGATATCCATGGCGATTTTTTCTATTTCTTCGAAAGAATTTAATCCCAATGCCTGATGTCCATAGATGGTGTTAGCCACACTATGGAGATTGGCAGAGATAATATGGATTGGCCTTTCTATCAATCCCGCTTCAAAAAGAACTGATTTGATCGCATTGGCCCATAACTCCCCGTATACGTGATGCCCAACCCGCTGTCTCAAAGTAGACGAAAAGGATATCTCCCTGTCTTTGCCGTTGAAAAACTCATCTATAGCAAGTTTTCCTAAGTGGTATACAATCGAAAAAAGGCTGCTTGTGTGCGGAGAAGATTCAAATTTCTGAACAGCCTCGTGGGTCTCATCAAATGTCCTTCCGATCACATGACTGAGATAAGAGCAAGCCACTTCTCTGTCAAACTCCTCACCGTTCACTTCTTTCTCGACTGTTTTTTCCAACATTTCCCAGTTTAGGTCTATTCTTCCTTTATGGTCTGTGCTGTTGGACTTGATTTTTTCTGATTCGATATAAAGAAAAGTAATGTGCGTGAGGATATCATAAATATCTGATCGACCGCGGGTCATTTCGACATACATCTGATCCTGATCCACACGGTAACAGTTTCTTTTCCGTTTGGCAGGGACGATAGCTGAAAAAGTAGAGTTTTCATATCCTTCCCTGCTGATCAACCTGATATAGCGACATTGTTCGATTCCTCTCGGAAGGCGCTCCATGACGTACAATAACCCGTCCAATTCAATCTTTTCATCGTCGCCCAAAAGCCCGTAAATCTCCGGACTCAACACCAAAAGTGAATCTACAAGCGACTCACCGGAAACTCCCATCGGCTTGTAAGAACCCCTCATAAACAGGTGTCTCATGGTGATATAGAGTTTTTCGATGGCTGCCCGTGATTCTTGTGCGCGTGTTCTTTGCATAGTTTTTAAAATTTTTTTATTGGATAAATTCTACAAACTTAATCATTTTTACCCAATCTCTAAGGTTAAATTTTCATTATCCTTACTTTCGAGGCAGTAACTCAGGCATATTTTTGTCTCAAAACATTCAGATGATGTTGGGCATGACCGGCAATAATATGAAAGAGCGCACGGACTGAAACTTGAAACCCATTGGCATTTCCGATATTGGAATAGGAAGATTCCGGCAGGTAATTCAAAAGTGAGACCAATGCCTTTCTTGACAATTCAAAATCTTCCAACAATGTCGAAAGCGGGATTAGGTTAAAATCAGCAGTAGCCACATATTGGTCTTGGTCAAAACCGGGAAGAGATGCTTTTTCGCCTCTTGCAAAGCACAAAGCCCTGAATGTCATGATTCTATCCGTATCTATAATATGTCCCAAAACCTCTTTGGAAGTCCATTTTCCAGGCTCATAAGCCAAAAGGCTTTTTTCCTCTCCCATTTCCTGATAAAAATTTCTGATCTCTGTCACTTGCTCCAAAAGTAAAACAGGAATATCCTTCCCTTTTACCCAAGACACATATCCGGTATAATATGACTGGTATTCACCTTCGCGGGGTACTAATAATTCGTTCATGTAATTCTGTTTTAAAATTGAGGTATCTAAAGGTAAATTTAACCCATTCACCTTGAGCATTACCCATTATGAAAAAAATTTTACTCATAGCAGCTTTTTTTGCTTTTAATTTTGCAAACGCACAGACTCAAATCATCCACCGTGATGTCGAGATAGAAAAGATGGTCAAAGAGATATCTGCAACCAATCTTGAAAAATACGTCCGTGACCTTGCCGGATTCAGAACCCGTCATACGCTAAGTCCCAACCATCCAAAAGATGGAATCTCTGCTTCCCAAGAATACGTGCTCAACCATTTCAAATCCTTCGAAGCTGCATCCGGTGGAAGGCTGACAGCTTTCCTTGATACTTATACCATACCTGCTGACAACAGAAGAATCCCTGCTGATGTCCAATCCGCAAATGTGATGGCTACGCTCAAAGGCACTGATCCAAGTGACAACAGGGTTTTTATCATTTCCGCCCATGTGGACAGCAGGGCTTTGGATGTGATGAACACCAATATCGATGCTCCCGGAGCCAATGACGACGGATCGGGTGTGGCCGCAGTCATCGAGTTGGCAAGGATAATGTCCCAAAAATCTTATCCTTCCACTATCATTTTTGTGGCTGTTTCCGGTGAAGAACAAGGCCTCAAAGGAGCTGCCTACCTTGCTGAAAAAGCAAAAAAGGAAAACTGGAATCTTGTGGCGATGCTTAACAACGACATGATCGGAAACTCCAATTCATCAGAAACCAATATTAATGACAATACGCGTGTCAGGATCTTTTCTGAGGGCGTACCTGCGGCAGAAACTGAGCAGATGGCGGCCATCAGGCGGTATACCAACGGAGAAAACGACAGTAAATCACGTCAGCTTGCTAGGTATATGAAAGAAGTCGGTGAAAGGTATGTCGATCAGCTAGAAGTGAAACTGGTTTACAGAAATGACCGTTTCCTAAGAGGCGGTGACCATACTCCTTTTGCAAGGGAAGGATTTACCGCTATCAGGGTCTGTGAAATGAATGAAAACTACTACCATCAACATGAAAATGTCAGGGTAGAAAATGGCATCCAATATGGGGATTTGCCAGAGTTCGTGGATTTTGAGTACATGAGAAAAGTAACTGGTATCAACTTAGCATCTCTATATTCAATGGCTTCAGCACCTTCCGAACCGCAAACTGTCGGTATTGATGTCAGGAAACTTAGCAATACCTCCACCCTTAGATGGGAAGTACCTGCAAAAGGAAAAGCCAAAGGTTATTATGTATTGATGAGAGAAACAGATTCGGCAACATGGGAAAAGAAATTTTATACAGAATCAACTACTTTGACAATCCCCTATTCGAAAGACAATTATTTCTTTGCCGTACAGGCGGTTGGTGCAGATGGACATGAAAGTATGGCCGTATTCCCTCAGCCGATTACCAGGTAAAAATGGAATTGATAGAAATTAAATGAAATAAGGTAGAAATAGATAAAAATAAAGTTGAAATAAATTCTTTAGAAATAAACGCTAAAAATAAAGGGATAGGTTTGATGATTGGAAAATTTATATCGCCGAAGGCATTATATCAACCTATATCACGAAGCTTATATCTTTTAAATATCACCGAAGGCATATATCCCTTTATATCGCGTAGCTTATATCTTTTAAATATCGCCGAAAGCATATATCAATCTATATCGGGAAGCATATATCCATATTTTAGAAAGGATAACCGATTGCAAAATTAAGCACCATATTTTCCCTTCTCCATGCAGCATCCAATACATTAAAGGTATCGAGCCACCTGTCGTTTTCAGGTAGCCAGGGTTTGCGTACAGGAAAAGCAAGGTCAAACCGCAATACAAAAAGATTGATGTCTATCCTGAGTCCAAAGCCTGCCCCTACACCTAATTCTTTTGCCCAATTTCTGGAGAATTTACCCCCGGGAAGGGCATCATTTTCATTGAAAAGCCAGATGTTACCCGCATCCGTAAATACCGCTCCTTTTAGGTACTTGTTAAGTGGAAACCTCAATTCCACATTTCCTTCCAGCCGGATATCACCTGCTTGGTCAAAAAACCCACTTGTACTTGCGTCTTCAGGTAAAAATATACCCGGTCCCAATGACCTTATTCTAAATGCCCTGACACTTCTGGGACCTCCTGAGAAAAACTGCTTCACAAAAGGAAGGGATACCGAATTGCCCAAAGGAACCCCGACTCCACCGTAAAGTCTGGTGACAATCATACTTTCCTTTGAAAATTTGTGGTAAAATCTGATGTCCATCTCATTTTTGACGAATTGGGCATATTCCAGTCCGAATACAAATCCCGGATTTTCCGTATCCAACAGGGTGTTGATTCCCTTCAAAAAATTACCTGCAAGGTCTATTGTCGTCGAAAAGAATATCGCATTTTTCCTATGGGTATCCACCAGTTGATTGTAATTGAAAGTATAATTCATCCCTAGGATAAACTGTTGTTCAAAACTTCTTCGCAAAAAAGGATTGGATTCCAATATTTCATCAAATTCGGGAGTGGTTCTAATCAGGTTGACAATGCTTGCACTGATAGGATTGAATTCATGATAGGTGTATTTATTGATGTTCCAGAAATAACCGAAAGAAGTATTGTAGGAATTGAGAAGATATAAATCTGTCCTGTTTTGATATTCCACTCCTGCTGTAATTCGGGTTTTGGGAATCGCAAATTTGAACCTGTTCATAACAGGGACAGGGAAAAGAACTCTCGGAAATACCAAAGAACCCTGCAATCCGAACTCAATAGATTGCTGCGCTTGCCTGTCTCCTGATTGCAATTGCACTTCATATCCGAACTTTGCTGTCAGATTGAATATTTCGCCTCCTTTAAATAAGTTCCTATTTTGAAAGTTGAGCTGCAATGCAGGCCCCACGAAACTGTTTGACTTGGTGACTCCCTGAACCTCTGCACGTACCGACCTTTGATTGAGAGGAGAAAGTAAAATCCGGGCATTTAGCGGATAGTTTCCATCCTCACCTCTGATACTGTCTGCTTCTTCAAATGAAATATTGACATACCTGAAATTTCCGATGGAAGAAAGCCTATTGGATGTTTGACGGGAGATCTGCGGATCAAACTTTGAACCTTCCCTGAACAGAATATAATTGGCCAGTAAATCCGGCTTAAAAACCAATTCAGATTGAATGATGTCAATCCCATTGATATTTACAGTATCTGGATCCGTGATATCTTCATTGATGGCATAGTTTGGAAATACTTTGATATCCTGAATCGTGTAGGGAAATTTGGATTTGACAGGTGTATTCCCTTTGAGTCTCAAATAAAGGTCAAATCTCCTGTCCTCATATTGGTTGGTATCAGCTTCGAAAATCAAAAGATCCGCATTGAAATTATAGTAGCCCTTTGATTTGAGTTCCAAATCTATTCTCTCCCTTTCCTTTTTTAAATTGTCCAGGTCCAGTTTACTTCCTTTGACCAAATCGGACTTATCAAGCGAGGTTTTTATTTCTTGAATGACTTCCAAAGAATCTCCTAGAAGCTGATAGGTTTCAAGGCGATAAGGTTCTCCAAAACTCAAAGTATATTCTATCCTTACGAATTTGCCATTTTCAATGAGTTCATATTTTGGCTCACCAAAAAAATACCCCATATTCTCTAACCTGTTTATCAATATCCCCGTGGTTCGCTCAGGCTGGACGTCACTGAGATAAACAGGCTTCTCCCCAAATCTTTTTCCCAAAAATCTATTTATAAATCCGGGTTTTTCTTTGCTGCTTTTGTAATGCGCCCACAATCCAAACCTTGTTCCCAAAATTTTTGCATTAGGATCAGGTTTGATGAGGTTATTCAGCTCACTTTGGAGATTAGACCTCTCCGATTTGGTAAGTGGAGCTTCAAGGTTAAGAACATGTCCGGTGTAAAGGCTTTGACCTTCGGGAATGAATTTTTTGACCCCACAGGAGAAACTGAGCAGGAGAAAAATGAACAATATAATTGACGGCTGCTTACTCATGTTGTGGCATTTTATTTTCCTCCTCTTTTTCCTCAGATACCTCCACATTTTCTTCTTTCTTTACTCCTTCAAAGACACTTTTTCTCCAAAGTTCTTTAAAAGCATTGAATTCCTTATTGAAAATAAGTGATATTCCAGTGACCACCAACTGACCATCAATGACGGATTCAAATTGGTTTTTGCGGTAGGCCTTTGCCCGCCATTGACCTCTTTGATCTAGGAGGTACTCTACACTTACATCTCCAAAAAGTGCATCCGCCTGATTCATTTCCTGATTCCCTCCTTCCACATCCACTTGTCCTCCCACGGAGATGACAAGTCTGTCATCAAGAAGGGATTGCTTAGCAGCCACATTCAGTTGCGTGCGGTCTTGGCCTGCTCCGGTCTGGAAGTCAGTGTAGGAATCTAGGTCAAAATCCAATGAGAACCCTGTGTCTCCGAAAAGCTTTCCAGACAAGGCATTCAGCTGGCTTGAAAGCACCTGACTGACAGAAGTGCGGGCGAGGTTAACAGATCCACCTCCCGATCCGTCATTTCCCATCACAGGGAAGAATTGGTTAAGTACCAACAATGAAAATACCTGCTTGGTAAGTTCATCTTCCTGTTCGTTGATCTGCTGGATCATTCCATAAACACTACCGCCAAATGCGCCCCTCTCCTGTTCTGCAAGATCTAGCTCAAATGAAATTTCAGGTTTCATCAATTCCCCATCAATTTTGAGGTAAACCATAAACGGAAGCACCTGTCTGAATTGGCTTTTGGTATCATTGTCAGTGCCGCTGAGTTGAGCCTGCATCAGTTCAGCTGCAGAAGTCCTGATATTATAGATGGCAGTCAGGTCAAGGGTTGCATCCAAGGGATCCCCTCTCCATACCACCGTGCTTCCCGAGGCAAGTTCAAACCTCCTGTTTACCAGGTTGAAGAGATTCATTTCATAATGTCCGCTTCTTACAACGTACCTGCCTGACATGGAAATGTCTCCGTTAGGGTTCATCAGCATATTCAAATCACCTTCTCCCTGGATTTTGAGGTTATCATTGGTCCTTTCATCGACAATGAGGTTAAACACCGTTTTTGGGTCAATCCTGAGGTTTGCTTTGACATCATACCCTTTGATGCCCTGCGTGGTAAGGTCTCCTTCCCTTTGGTAAATGAGGTCATAGGGATCCTGATGGTTTACAAAAATCACGACACCTGTCCGTTCTACCAAGTCAAGCCTGTCCTCAGGCACAATAAATGTCACTTCAGTCCCTTCATTTACTTTGAGTTGCGTATTGATCATCGGAAGGGAAAAGGTACCGCCAATCTGTAAATCAAGATCTACATTGGCTTTACCAAAAAAAAGATCGCTGTCTTTTCTGGTAGAATTCATTACCTGAAAGCCCTGCGTTTTGAGCTTTAAATCAAAACCCACATCAGCAATGTTTTCAGTAATGATCCTCCCATTGGTAATAAAGGAATCCCCTTCGGCATCTTTGATGGTGAAGTTGTTGAAATACACCGCTTGATTGTCCAGTTTAATCAATTCATCAGGAAAATTGAAACTAGTATTCAGTTGGCTTACTAAAAAGCCAACATCTTTAAAACCAATGGCCCCATTATACAAAGGTTCCCTAACTGATCCATTTACTTTAAAATCTCCCGTGATAAAACCTTTTGCCTCTCTCAGAGCACTGTCAGAAACAATTTCCAAAAATGACATTTGCAAAGCATTGAGCTTTAGGTTCAGATCGAGATTTGTCTTTAAAGAATCTGCCAGAATTGATCCGAAAATATCCAAATCCACTTTCCCTTCTTTCAGAGCAAGGTTGAAGTCGTATTCCTGAAGACTCAATGCTTTGGCCTTTAAATCAAGAATTCCTAATGGTATATCTGCCAATTCAAAATCACCGATGGTCAAATCAGCCACCAATCCAATAGCATGGAATGGATTTACAGCAATAAAATTGCCGTTCACCTCCCCTTTCGCAATAGGGTTTTCGGGATTGAGAAATCCAAACACGGTATGTAAGGCGAAGTTTCGAAAACCTATCCCGAGGTGTTCTTCTTCCAGGTTGGGAAAATCATTTTTCACCCCAAAATACTGCTCCTCCATTCTGAATTCAACGTTTTGAAAATTCAAAGATTTTGGAGCATAAGTCACAAGGTTATTGGAGGGAATCTCCCAATTCTCTTTGTTGAAAATAAGGGCTTCCGGTAAAACCCTGACCTGGATGGTATCACCAAGGTTGGTAACCTGGGCTGCAAAATTGATTACAGTTTCTTGTTGGTATTTTGAATTAAAGGAAAAATTTACTTTTTGATCCCGGAAGTCTGCATGCAATCTTGTTTGGCCCATGTTTACCGGATCATAAAAAAACCTGTCAAAACTTGCATCAAAATTCAATGTCGATGCATCTCCGTCCAAATCCAGCCTGAATGTATCGATGCCTGCATTTAGGTAGAGCAAATGGGGCATCCTAACTAATGTATTTAATTTTTGAGAAGCAGAATTAAAATCAAATTTTATCAGAAGGGTATCCATCTGGTCAATATCCGAGAGCAGAAGTTGGTCAATAAAAGGTGTGGAGAGAAATTTGAATTCGGACTTGGCAACTACATTTACACTATCAGCCAATTCCGAATGGCCCACTATCACCTTATTAAAGTAATTCTCAAGGGAAAGAGAAAGATTTGATAATGAACTGTTTACTGTAAAAAAACCATTTAGAAAATCAGATTGAACCTTCAAATCTGACAGCTGATCTGAAAGACGGGAATCCACCTTTATCAGTCCTATAGGAAAATCTCTCCCTTCTAAATGAAAAAAACTGTCAAAGATCTCGATACCGGCAGTCATATTTTCCGGTCTTCCTGAAAGTTCGCCCGAAATCTTAAAGTTGGTATCGATATCTTGCTTAGTAGCCCCGATTGCTTGCGTATTGAGTTTTTTTACATCCAACAAGAAGTTTAATTCAGGTGAAACCGTATCTATTTTAGCAGTGGCATTGAAGTCAAAATCAACATTTTCCTTTGAAAATACAGCTTGTAATGTGGCCACTGTATCTTTGGCAGAAAGGGATAATCCAAGCTGAGAAAGGTCAATATCCTCCCAAGCCAGATTGCCAAAATCAACTTTCATCAAACCTTCCAGATCATACCATCCCGAGCCATTCCCTTCTAGATGAGAGACGAGACTGATGGGCTCCAATTGTGGAAGGTCGAGGATTTTGCCAAGGTCTAATTCTTGAACATTCAATGTAGAATTCACAAAATAGACTTCATCTCCATTGACCGTTCCTTCCAAAGACACATTCCCTTCACTTGTTTCCAGTAATATTTCTGTTTTGAAATCCTCAAAACCACCGATTGCCATAGCAGTTAGTTTGATGTCTTCGGGAATCTGATAGCTCCCATCTTCCAAAAATGATTCAATTACCCTACCTTTGGTTTCAAAAGTAAAGTCCGGGATATTAACAGACATTCTTTCAAAATCAACTGCATTTACTATCCCGGCTGATCTGATTTTTAACTTGGTAAGCTTCCCATAGGACAAGTCAAATGCAGGAATATTCAATCTTGCCAGACTCCCTGAAATTGACCCGGAGGCTTTTAGCCCGTTCCTTGTTAATTCCTTGAAATAAATATCATTTTTATATTCAGGTACAAAAAAGAGGGCTTCGGATGCATCCGTTTCAAATTGCTTAAACTGGATATCAAAACCTGCTTTCTCAGGATTATTGATAAATCCATCCAAACTTTGATAGGTAATCAAAAAATCACCTTTCAGCAAGGATTTTCCTGTTTGGACATCGATGCCTTCTATGTTGATTTTATTGTCATCCGCCCCGAGTTTGGCCTTTAGTGTTTGTATTTCCAATCCACTTCCTTCTATTAGGGAAAAATCATCTATGGCAGCTTTTGCTTTTTGATCTTTCAGAAAAAGGCTGTGGGCTTGGAGGTTTAACTTTGACAGAGTGATTGTTTCAGGATTAAAAACACCCTTTTTGACCACACCGCCTCCTGAATAAAAATTGAATTCGTCATTTTCCAGCTTGAGAGAGCCAACCTCCACCCACCAATCCGGCCATAAAAAAGCTGCCGATTCTTGGCTAGGTGCTACATTTTGACCGAGGTCATCCGGATTTATCCTCAAGTCAATCTTGGAATCAGACAAAGCCAAGGATTTTAGCATGATTTTGTTTTCCTCCAAATTGGCTTCGGGAAGGGATAGGAATAAATCCCCAATATTCATTCTTGTAGAAATACCATCAGGTGTTGAGGTGTATTCCATTTTGCTGTTATGGATTTCAACCATGTCCAAAACCAATAATGGCAAAGGGGAAACAGAAAGTGTATCCACCTCCTCCGAAGGTGGAAAAGGATGGGTCTGAAGGTAAATGATGTTTGCTTGGTCGATCAGTACATTTTGAATCCCAAAATCCATTTTATTAAGATCGAATCTGTCTGACTCAATCCGGATTTCTTTCCAACCTGCGATTAGGTCTATACCCAAAACCTGATCATCATAGTGCAGACTGACATTTTTAAGGTCTATGGGACCAAAAGAGAGCTCTGGAAAAGGTGCTACACTGTCTGTCTCACTGATAGAATTGGCACTATCAACCGGACTGACAAATGCATCCACCAAAAAGCTAAAATTAAAATCCTGATAAACAGAATCCCTTTTGACATTGGCTACCAAACCATCCAAATCTATTTTTGAGATATTGATTTCTCCATTTCTGATCAAAGGCAGAAATTCAATGCCTGTCTCCAGATGATTAGAATATACCAAAGTATCTCCTTTCAAATCTTCCAGATAAAGTCCCTTGAGGGAAATATTTCCTACGAAAGTGATGAAAAGCTTGTCTATCCTGACGACTGTACCAGTTTTATTGGAAACATACTTGGTAGCTTTTTGGACAATGATATCTTGTCCCCAAGGACTCCTGATGAAAAAGAAAAGCCCAACCAACAAAAGCAGGATTACAGCTATTGTAATGCCTAAAGTTTTTAGAAATATCCTTACAAACTTTTTGATGGGCTTTGGAATTTGATGTCTTGGCTAATCCCAAATATAAGGTTTAAACCCCTTTCATAACGAATAATTATGCTATTTGTAATCTCCATTTTTCAAGTATACATGAAGAAACAATCAACTCAAGGTTAATTAATCGTTACCATTCCAAAATGTCGAATTTTAAAATCATCAATTTACTAATTTGACCAAATAATGTTCTTTTGAAAATGACCCACATCCTTTTCAGTATTATTTTCTTGATGGCAAGCTATTTTTTGGCTGTATTAGCTTTGGTACAGGGATATATTCCGGGAGGATATAGAATTGAAAAAGGGGACGATGGAAAAACCCGTGAATTCCTGCAATATTTAAAAATACTTGGAATCAGTTTTATCATTGCCTCTGCCCTATCAGGCATGATGTTTTACTTTTTCATTTATCCCAGCTATCAGTATTAAAAATGATTTTATCATTCCTTTTTTAGAGATATCAATTTTTTTACCCATTTTAACGCATCGAAAATTCTTTCATTCTTATCCAAAAAAAATCCATGGACTATATTATCAGACCTTGCGAAGAAAAAGATTTAACCGACTTGGTAAAATTATGTGCTGCACATGCCGAGCATGAAAAATCAGACTATTCACCTGAAGGAAAAATCGAAGGACTCAGGGAAGCAATCTTAGGAAAAAATAAAAAACTGAATTGTTGGATTGTGGAAATCGATGGAAAACCAGAGGGATTTACCACCTTCACCATTGATTTTTCTACTTGGGATGCCGCACCATTTTTGTACATGGACTGTCTCTTTTTGAATGAAAAATGCAGAAGCACCGGAATAGGCGCAGAAATCATGCGGCGGATCCGGGAAGTAGCCAAAGAAAACAAATGCGTCAATATCCAATGGCAGACACCTGAATTCAATGTCCGAGCCATCAAGTTTTATGTTGGGCTTGGAAGTACCGGAAAGCAAAAAATGAGGTTCTTTTTGAAGCCATAAGATTGGGTATTGGGTTAATGGTTATTTGGTTATTTGGGAAAGTCTTTAACCTTATTTTAAATAGAAATTTTATAAAACAGAAAAACCTCCGAAATCGGAGGTTTTTCTGTTTTATATCAAGAACAAAGTTTAATCGAATAGATCAAACTTCACCCCGAAATTGATTCGGGCATTGTAATATTCCTCTTGGGCAGTTCTTTCTCTGATTCCCTGATAGTACCTCAAAGGCTGATTGGTCAGGTTGTTTGCCTCTGCAAATACCCTCCAGTTTTTGGTGATGGCATACGATGCATTGACATCAAGGAATGTCTGACGGTCGTAATACAAATCTTCAAAATTGGAACCACCGACCTCGTCTATATAACCACTTGCATGGTTGACGGATACCCTTAGGACAATTTTTTCAGTTTCAAATGACAAGGAAGCATTGAACATGTTTCTTGCTGTTCCAGGTAATTTAAGTTCATCATCTTCTCTTCCTTCTATTCCTGAGGTTCTTGAATCAGTAAAGGTATAGTTGGCAAAAATCCCTAAACCTTTCCAGATACCCGGAAGAAAATCAAACTGTCTTTGGATGCTTGTTTCAAAACCGTAGACATTGGCTGTTCCGCCGTTTTCAGGCTGCGTGAGTTCAATTAACTGACCAAACTGAGGATCAGTAACGTTCAATTGGGTGCTTTGGTAGATGAAATTATCAACGTCTTTGTAGAAACCACCTGCCGTAAATACACCAACTGACTTATAATAATTTTCAAACATCAAATCAAAATTCATTGAAGTAGTCGGTACTAGGTTCGGGTTTCCTCTTTGTAAAGACTGGTTTTCAGGACTGAATATGGCAAAAGGAACCAAGTCAAAATAATTTGGTCTGGCGATGGTATTGGCCCAAGCCAGTCTCAAAATCCTGTTTTCATTGATATCATATTTGAAGTGGGCTCCTGGCATAAAATTGGAATAATTTTGAGTAACAGACGCTGATTGGGTGAAAGTCTCCTCATCTTCATCAAATTCATAACCTCGATATTCCAGGTTGGTGTTTTCCAATCTCAATCCCAAAATACCTGAAAGCTTGGAGTTGAACTGGTAATCAGTCATCACATAGCCTGCTGAAATGGTCTCAGAAGCTTGGTAGTTTCCGGTAATATATTCAGCCACGGCGTCTTCATAATCAAACAATGACTCATTTTTTAGGTCCAATCCTCCCAAAAATTCTTTGTCGACAAATCTTCCAGGAACATATTGAGGTCCGTTTAGAAACACCCTGTCATTTTGAAAGCTATAAGGCAAAGAACCCAGATTATTTCCACCCGGACCCAAATCCACAATCGGATCATAGACATCGTATGAGTCTGTTCTTTCTTTATATTTTGACCTCACCCTTCCGCCAAATTTCAAAATTCCTTTGTTGGCTGCATACGGCATGGTAAAATCCACCCTGCCGTTTAGGTCTTCTTCGAAAGTATTGTTATTGGATTCATAGATTTCATTGAGACCAAGTCCCAATGCATCATCTTGGTTGACTAATGTAGTCAAAACTTTAAAAGGATCCCTGATGTCCAAAATAACATCTGCATTACTTCTATGTGTTATATACCTTTCATTTGGTCTATCTTCTGAAGCTTTGGCATAAGTTCCGTTCCAAGTCATTTTCAATTTGTTGAAAATATGGCTTCCTGAAAGCGTGGTGTTGATTACCCTTTGGTCTTCCAGACGTGCATTCTTAACCCTGTCATTATCAATCCCACCTTTTGTCTGAATGGCAGTCCTTCCTCTCATTTGAAAAAGATTTGGAGCCAAGGTTGTAAAATCTCCTGATTCAAAAGGCCTGTCAGTACGGTCCACTCTAAATCTGTATCTGTTTTCCCAATCATCCCTCCAATTGTACATGGTATTGAATACTATCGAATGGTTCTTATTGAAATCATAATCCAAAGCCAATGATGCTGACCTTCTTACCCTTTGTACATTATATTTTCGGATATCGAAATTATTTACAACAACAGGATTATTGGGATCATCAGTCTCCGCCCATTGAGCTTCATAATTGTCAGATCCGAAATTATGGTTATTGTAGGACCCTGAAAAAATCACTCCCAATTTGTCATTTGCAATCCTGTCCCCGATTATCAAACCACCTGTCCAGATAGGTTTATTTGTCAATAAATTGATGCCTGATGCCGCTGTACCTGAAACCCTGAGTCCGTTAGGAGCCTTTCTCGTCACAAGATTCACTGCACCACCGATGGCATCGGCATCCATATCCGGAAGTACACTTTTATTGACCTCTATCGTCTGAATCATATCAGAAGGAATCAAATCCATCTGAATTCTTCTATTATCACCTTCTGCAGATGGAACTCTTTCTCCATTGATCATGACTGAATTCAACTCAGGAGCCATGCCGCGAATGATGATGTTCCTAGCTTCACCTTGGTCATTTTGCATGGTGATACCGGGAATCCTTTTTATAGCATCTCCGATATTTGCATCTGGAAAACGGCCAATCTGGTCTGCCGCGACGATGTTGGTGATATTTGAATTGGTTTTTTGTTGGTTTAAGGCTCTTGCTTGGCCTTTAAGTCTATCTCCAAAAACAATTACCTCGCCGCCTTCCAAAATTCCGGGCATCATCTGAAATCTCATTTCCAATGTCTGCCCATCCTGAAGTGTAATTTCTTGTTTCAATGAGGTATATCCTAGGTAGGAAACTACTACAATATACTTGCCGGAAGGAACACCCTGAATCACAAAATCCCCAAGTTGGTTGGTGACAGTTCCCTTATTTGTCCCCTCCAAAACAATGTTGGCACCTGGAAGTGAAAGGTTTTGGTCATCGATTACTTTTCCCCTGAATGTAGCCTGCGCCAAAATTTGTCCTGAAAACAGGATCAAGCTTAGCATCAAAATAAGTTGTAAACGTTTTTTCATATAAAGGTTAGATAGTTTTTATTTTTTGGATTTTAGGATAGTGCCCGCAAGGTCTTCCCATCTGTATAATTGGAAGGTTTTGTCATCAGACATGGCGACAAACATTCCTTTTGTGAAATTGCTGTTTAAGGGCATACTAGTGACCTCAGAACCATCACTGGAAACAGTGGATGTTTTGATGATGGTGATCAGTTCATGTTGATGAGGATCGGATGGGGCGCCCTCCCTTGGAAAAACATGGAATTGGTTGACTTCCTGATCTGAAACAAGAATATAGCCCGTCTTCTCGTCAAGTTTGTAAATGGATATTCCTTCGTGGTCTTGGGTAAATCCTTCTGTCGCAAAAAGTGCCAATTGCTCATTTCCTTTGGAAGGATCGGCATGGTATTTTCTCACCCCTACTCCTTCGTCTGAATAGTAGATATAGCCCAATTCATTGTCTACTGCAATGGCTTCGATTTCTTTCTTTCCGCTATAGTTGCCAAATTTTCTGACTAGGTCAAGTTTTATTCCTGACTCAGATCCAATGATTTCATATTGCCATAGATAGGTTCCATCGGTGGGTCCTGATTTTCTTCCTGCGATGACATAGTGTTTTCCATTTGACTTATCATGATAAATGGCAACACCCATTAAGTCACGGAACATTTTTCCGGTTTCTTCTTTATAAATTTCCAATCCACCAACCTGAATTTCTTTCATATCAGGAAGGGAATAAAACCTGAGTTTGGAAGTCATCCGCTCTCCAGTAACAGCAAAATCCACTAAGGTATCTCCCATTTTTAAACCGTAGGAAACATCCACATTATTGGGTCTTTGGAGACCTTTGACTGTCAGAGAATCGATTTTTTTTCCCTCAAGGTCAAAAACATACAAGGCCCCATCAGCATCTTTGTCCGTGCCAATGATCAGACTTTGGGAAGGATCTTCACTATTGATCCATATGGCAGGATCGTCTGTATCATAAATGACCGAGTCGGTCACAAATAACGGTTTAACTTTTTGAGGTACTTCAACTGCCTCTTCCGTGACTGTGTTTGGTGATTTTTGACAGGAACAAATCAAAAAGGGAATCAAAAATGGTAAACCGTAAATTTTTCTCATCATTTCGTTATTCTTTTAAATAACAAAACTAGAGTACACTCCATCTTATGCCTATTTTTTGGTGTTATCAAAAAAGCAAAAATCGAAGAATTTAAGGTTAATTATTCTTCTGAGTCAGAATGATATAAAACAATATATAAGTTTGATTTTCAGGTAAATAAATAATATTATCCAAAAGTTATGATCAGGTATTTCAAAAAAATCACTTAATATTCAATTCACACTTGATCATTTCCAAGAATTAAGAAAAGGTGAAAAATACTCCTTTTGGGGTATAGTTTCCGGGTTTTGCTTTTTGGAATTTTAGATCAGTTAATTATTTCTTTTTTTATAAAACCGCTGACTATGGAACCTTATTTGAAATTTGATATTGGTACTGGATTAAAAAAATTCAAGAATACCAAAACAATCAGCCTGGTCAATCCAAAAACCGAAGTTCCCACTAAGCCGATCAAATATAAAGTATTAGACAATATCCATCCCGGGAGAATCGCCATCCCGACGTTGGAAGGGTTTGAAATTTTGCATGTTGCCAAAATATTACGCTGTGAGGCAAATGGCAACTACACCAAAATCATCTATGACGGAAATAACTTTCCCATCATGGTAAGCAGGCAACTGAAATGTCTGGAGAATGCACTTTTAAAAAGCGGCTTTCTCCGGATACACCATTCCCACCTGATCAATCCGCTTTACATAAAAAAAATTCTCAAATCAGAAGGTGGGCAAGTGGAAATGGAGGATGGAACCAAAATCAGGATTTCCAAGAATAAGGATGAAATAATCGAAACCCTTTTCAACTCATTCGAAAAAATCTAAAAACAAAAAAGCCAAACATCACTGTTTGGCTTTTTCAATTTTTTGCAACGACGCTTACATTTTGTTTGCTTCTTTGAGATTTTCGATGGCAAGTTCAAAATCAGCTTGAATTTCCAATGCCTGATTCAAAGCTGTAATAGCCTCAGCTTTGTTTTTCTGATACATGTAAACCATCCCTTTTAGGTTCAACGCTGCAGCCTTGAGGGAAACTTCTTGTGTAGTGTTGTCATTTTTTGGAAAGCCTACTTTTTCTTCAGATGATTTAGGAGCCTTTACCAACATATTGATGGAGTTGAGCGCTTCATCCTGTCTGTTGAGGGAATATTGCATGTAGGCAGTTTTGTAAAGGCTAAACAGGTTGTTGGTAAGTAAATAATGCCTTTCAAAATTTGGCAATGCCTTGTCCAATGCGCCTAATTGTTCCAATGAATTGGCTGCAACTTCAAGGGCAATGAGGCTTTTGTCATTCATTTCCAAAACATCCAAAGCAGAAACCGCCGCGGAAGTATATTGACCTGCTTCAAAATATAGTGAAATAAGAGTCTCAGGATAAGTTATATTGGTAGGATTTCTTTCGATCAGTTCAAAGAGTTTCATGCGGGCCACAGCCAAGTCATTGTACCTCAAAGCCAACTGATAAATCTTCCTGTCGATTTCATTTCTTTTTTGGTTTGTCTCAGAATCTACAGGTTTATCTTGGGCAAATACCGAAATGACCATTGCTAACATCAAGGTCACTGTCATCATTATTTTATTCATTTTTCTATCTTTAATTCGTTGTCAATCCTTTTGTGGCGGCTAATTTATATAATAAGTCCATAGCTTCAGCTTTATTGTTTTGAATTTGTCCCTCCAAAATCGCCTCTTTGATTTCTTCTTTAAGTTCTCCCACTATTTTGGAAGGTTTGAGACCAAACAAGGCCATGATTTCCTCTCCTGAAACAGGTGGTTGGAAGTTTCGGACTTGGTCATTTTCCTCAACCTCTTTCATTTTTTCCTCAACTTTGTCAAAGTTGGCCAAAAAACGCTGCACTTTGTTGTTGTTTTTGGAGGTGATATCAGCCCTGCAGAGTTTCATAAGGTCCTCTATATCATTACCTGCATCGAATAGCAACCTTCTTACAGCTGATTCTGTGACTTTTTCGGATACCAAAGAAATTGGTCTCAGGTGAAGCCTGACAAGCTTTTGTACATACTTCATCCGCTCGTCCATCGGGAGTTTCATCCTGCGGAAAATCCCCGGAACCATCCGAGACCCTTTGTCCTCATGTCCATGAAATGTCCAACCGACTTTTTGATTGAACCTCTTAGTGGCAGGTTTGGCAATATCATGCATGATGGCTGCCCAACGCAGCCAAAGGTCGTCTGAAACTTGGGATACATTGTCCAATACCTGAAGGGTATGGTAGAAATTATCTTTATGGGATTTGTCACCCACTGAGTCTACACCTTGGAGCTCGACCATTTCAGGGAAAAACTCATGCAAGAGTTTACTCACAAACAGCAATTTGAAGCCGTATGAAGGTTTGGCTGTCAAAATGATTTTATTCAGTTCGTCAATTATCCTTTCCGCTGATATGATTTGCAACCGATGTGCATCATGCACAATGGCGAGGAATGTATCAGGTTCGATGTCAAAATTCAATTGGGTTGCAAAACGAATCGCCCGCATCATCCTGAGTGGATCATCAGAAAAAGTGATTATCGGATCTGTAGGAGTCCTGATGGTTTTCTTTTTGATATCTCCCATACCGTCAAATGGATCGATCAATTCTCCATAATTATGGGAATTGACAGATATAGCCATGGCGTTGATGGTAAAGTCCCTGCGCTCCTGATCTTCCTGTAAGGTACCGTCCTCAACTATTGGTTTACGGGAATCGTGCCTATAGGATTCCCTTCGGGCTCCTACAAATTCCACATCCCAATCCTCTAAACGGATATTGGCTGTTCCAAAATTTTTAAAAACCGAAAGCGGTACATGTTCCTTAAAACTGTCAGCGACAGCTTTCGCCAATGCAATCCCACTTCCCACGCATACAAAATCAATGTCTTTGCTTGGCCTGTTCAATACCAGATCCCGGACATAACCACCGACCACGTAGGTTTCCAAGCCAAGTTCATCAGCTATCCGCCCTACACGGCTGAAAATTTCAAGTTTGTCTAAATGGGATTTAAAATTCATGCTCTAATTATTTTGACATCCCCGTCAGGGCTCAAAAACATCTCTTTGGTACCTGCACTCAAAAGCGGAAAAAATTCCTCTGTAGCCATATCCCAATCTTTAGATTTGCTAAACTGAAGAATCAATGGCTGAGAAAAAGCAAACAAAAACCTGTTCCAAAAATCCTTTCTGATTACAGAAAATTTGACTTTGCCTTCCAATATCGGTCCGTTTTTTAAAATCCTGTTGACAGGCGTATGGTAAATTGTTGGCTTGGTGGCGTATTCAATGATATCCAAAGAAACCTCCGAAAACTGCTCTGCCACATGCCTGATCTGGAAAACTTCAAAAAAAAGAAATATACCGTCTTGGTCATCTTTTGCAGCGTCCCAACTTTGAGGTGCAACCAACTCCAAAATGGTACCATGACCATCTTTGACCTTGATTCTTCCCTTTTCCTTGAGGATTTTGACTGCATCTTTGATTTCCATTCTGATTTTTTTGCCCCAAAAATAAGGTAGATTATTGGAAGGAGTGCTAAAAGGGATTATAAAGTTTGTGATTAAAAGGCCAATTATCTAATTCGCTCATTAAACTTCTGTAAAATGTGGTTAGAGATTTACCCTCATTTTATTTTAGCTAAAAATAAAATCCACAGCTGCTTTAGCATGTAGTTGCGTAGTGGATATCAAATGAAAATCCGTTTCCTCCTGCTTGATCAGCAATGGCAATTCGGTACATCCCATGATCATTCCTTCTGCTCCTTTTTCTTGGAGAAGTCTCATTTGTTCCAAATAAAAAGCTTTGGCCTCATCGGTAAACTTTCCAAGTGTCAACTCCTTGGAGACGTAATAATGCGATTTGTCCAAGTATACAGCATCAGGAATAATGGTATCAATATCAAAATGGGATTTGAGGTATTTGGGAATAAAATCACCTGTCATCGTTGGTTTGTTTCCTAACAGACCAAGCTTTCGTAGCCCCTGTTTTTGGGCACTTTTTCCGATTGCGTCTGCAATGTGGAGAATAGGGATATTGATTTTAGGTTGAACAAAATCATAGACCATGTGTGGCGTATTGGCGCAGATGACGATGCATTCTGCCCCGCCTGCCTCAAGTTTCTGAGCAGTCTGCAAGTAAGATTTGTTGATCAGGTCTTTATCTTGTTCCCGCATCAGTTGGATATTTTGACTGTAGATCAACATAGGCGGGTTTTGGTCGTGACCCATTCTTTCACCGGCAAATTCATTGATCAATTTGTAATATTCTATGGTGGAGTGCCAGGAAGTCCCTCCGATCAGTCCGAGAAGTTTCATGATGGGAATTTAGTTTTTTTGTTTTGATGACTTTGTGATTTAAGCTACAATTCCTACAATAGCTTTTAAGATGGATTCAAAGAAGCCTGATTTGTTTTTGGCAAAAAAAAGAATCCCTGACTATAAAGCTCAAAACACTTCTTTATATTTTTCCTTTACTCACCTCACGTCCAAATCAAATTTTTCTCCTACCTTTGAATCCCATAAGAATCCAAACAATATTCTATATCCTACCCTTCTTATGGGCTCAACCACCAAATATATCTTTATCACCGGAGGCGTTACATCCTCACTTGGAAAAGGCATTATCGCCGCTTCTTTGGCCAAACTCTTGCAGGCTAGAGGCTTTAGTGCCACCATCCAAAAATTCGATCCTTACCTTAATATCGATCCCGGAACACTCAATCCATACGAACATGGTGAATGCTATGTCACAGAAGACGGTGCTGAAACCGACCTGGATTTAGGTCATTATGAGCGCTTTCTCAACACCCCAACTTCCCAAGCAAACAACATCACCACAGGAAGGATTTACAACAACGTCATCACTAAAGAGAGAAAAGGTGAATATTTGGGAAAAACCGTGCAGGTAATCCCTCATATCACAGATGAGATCAAAAGGAATTTTTTCAAACTTGGAGAAGAAGGCAAATATGATGTCGTGATTACCGAAATCGGTGGTTGCGTAGGTGATATTGAATCACTGCCGTTTATTGAAGCCGTCCGTCAGGCAAAATGGGATATCGGCGCCAACAATATACTTGTTGTGCACCTTACACTTATTCCATATCTCGCCGCAGCCAAAGAACTTAAAACAAAGCCCACCCAACATTCTGTCAAGCAATTGCTTGAAGCGGGGATTCAGCCGGACATCTTGGTCTGCAGAACAGAGCATCACCTTCCTTTGGATGTCAAAAAGAAATTGGCCCTGTTTTGCAATGTGCAGCTAAACTGTGTGATTGAAGCCATGGATGCTGAGACCATCTATGATGTTCCTTTATTGATGAAAAAGGAAAAGCTTGATGAGCGCGTCATGAGCAAACTTAAACTGAGCTCAAAAGTAAATACCGACCTAGAACAGTGGAAGGACTTTTTGGGCAGGTTAAAAAACCCCACGCAGGAAGTCAACATAGGTCTGATAGGAAAATATGTATCCCTTCCTGATGCCTACAAATCTATCATTGAAGCCTTTGTTCATGCAGGTGCAGCCTGCGAATGCAAGGTAAATTTGACATTGATTTCATCTGAAGAATTACTTCCCGAAACAGTCGCCAAAAAGCTTGAACATCTGGACGGCATATTGGTAGCTCCCGGGTTTGGTGAAAGAGGACTTGAAGGAAAGATAGAAACTGTTAAATTTGCCCGCGAAAACAACCTTCCTTTTTTCGGGATATGTTTGGGCATGCAGGTGGCTGTAATTGAATTTGCCAGAAATGTACTCGGACTCAAAGGCGCAAACAGCACAGAAATGGACCCAAATACCCCACATCCTGTGATCGGCCTGATGGAAGATCAAAAAAATGTGGAGCTGATGGGTGGAACCATGAGGCTTGGTTCTTATCCTTGCGAACTCAAAAAAGGAAGCAAGGCGGCCCAGGCCTACGGCAAAGCAAAGATTAGGGAAAGACACAGACACAGGTATGAGTTCAACAACAAATACCTGTCACAAATGGAAAAAATGGGTATGATTCCTTCCGGAATCAATCCTGAGACACAATTGGTTGAAATTATTGAGCTTAAAAACCACCCTTGGTTTTTGGGAACCCAGTTTCATCCCGAATATAAAAGCACAGTTTTGAATCCACATCCTTTGTTTGTGAAGTTCGTAACAGCTACTATTGCCAACAAAAAAACAAATATTTGAATACCAGCCTTATTAGAGAGATAGGTAACACAAAGTAAAAGGGAATTCCTTCTCAATACTTTCTGTTACCTTTAGTTTTCAAAAGGCATTTAAAGTAACTATATGGACAGAAACCAAGCGGCGGGCTTAATCTTATTTGCAGCAGTATTGCTGATTTATTCGATTTTCTTTGCTACCTCCCCCGAACCACTCCCTGAAGAGACAAATAATGTAACACAGAACGTCCAACAGGAACCTGCGGAAACCGATACCATAACAGAAGACATTATTCAGCCCGACAGTATTCAGGACCTGATCGCTCAGCGTCAATTTGGTGTTTTCGCTCCAATGACCAAAGGAACGCAGGAAGAAGTTGTCCTCGAAAATGACCAAATCGCAGTCACTTTCTCCACCAAGGGTGCAGAAATCACCAAAGTGGAACTGAAGGAATTCAAAACCTGGGATCAGAGACCATTGGTATTGTTGGACAATGAAAGTTCAGATTTAAGCTATTCAATTCAGACTGATAAAGGACCTTTAAGTTTAAATGAATTCTATTTCAACCCTACACTTTCATCAACTGAAGTGGAAGGAGTCCCTGTGTCAATCATCACTTTCATTACCAAAGCTGGAACCGGATCAATTACCAGAACCTATTCCTTGGCTGATGGGGGATTTGTTTTAGATAAATCTCTTGAATTTACCGGACTTTCCAACAGCTTAAAAGACACAACCATTTTAGTCAATTGGGATGCTAAGCTTATACGTCAGGAACAGGATATCGAGGAATCAAGGAGGAAAACCAACATCAATTTCTTTACTTCAGATTCAAGCCACGATTATTTGAGTACTACCTCAGAGGAAGATGATGCTGAAGTCCAAGAACCATTAAAATGGGTAAGCTTTAGCCAGAGATTTTTTACCTCAGGGATCATTGCAGATAATAATTTCAGTTCGGCAAAGTTTAACCAACAAACCCCACAAGATACCCTCTCCATCAAAAATGTTCAGGCAGCAATGGTTTTACCATTAGACAACAACAAGGTTGAACTGAGCTATTATTTTGGACCAAACAGGTACAACACCCTGAAAAAAATCACACCGGGATTTGAGAATAACGTCGACATGGGTTATTTCTTTGTCAGCTGGGTGAATAAGTACATTATTGTAAACCTTTTCCAGTTCCTTGAAAAGTACTTCTCCAATTACGGTATCATCATCATCATTATAGTCTTGATTATCAAAATTGCCCTTACACCGCTGACCTACAAGTCATATATCGGTATGGCAAAAATGAGGGTAATCAAACCAGAAATTGATGAACTGAAAGCAAAATATCCTGATGATCCTACCAAAATGCAGCAGGAACAGATGAAGCTCTTTGGGCAATTGGGTGTAAGTCCGATCTCAGGTTGTCTGCCTTTGGTCTTCCAAATGCCCTTCTTGTTTGCAATGTTCTTCTTCTTCCCAAATGCAATCGAACTTCGTCAGCAATCCTTCCTGTGGGCCCATGACTTGTCTACTTATGATTCAATTTTGAGGTTGCCCTTTACAATACCTTTCTATGGATCTCACGTGAGTTTGTTTACGATATTGATGACGGTTTCCCAAATAGCCTATACTCATTTCAACAACCAGCTCACTGCACAGACCGGACCGATGAAAAACCTCGGGTACATCATGCCTGTGGTATTCATGTTTGTACTTAACTCATTCCCCGCGGCATTAAGTTTCTATTATTTTGTATCCAACATGGTAACCTTCGGACAACAAGCGCTGATCAAATTGTTTGTGGATGATGCCAAAATCAGAGAGAAAATTGAGCAGAACAAAGTGAAAAACGTGGACAAGAAAAAGTCAAAATTTCAGCAAAAGCTTGAAGATGCCATGAAAGCGGCAGACGCCAATAAGAAAAACAAATAACAAAAGGGACCCAAAAGGGTCTCTTTTCTTTTTATGTCTTTTCCTTTAAACCTCAGACTATTAACATTTTCAGATAGATACTGTGGATAACAATTCATTTCATCCAAAAATTTAAATGATATATTTGTAAATAGAGCTAATAAAATCATTCTCGCAACCATGATCGAACTGACCTATTTTGGACATTCATCCTATTTAGTAAAAATCAACGGAACGAAAATCCTTTTTGACCCCTTCATCAGCCCTAATCCGAAAGCATCAAAAATAGATGTCTCTTCCATCAAAGCGGATTATGTATTGCTCAGTCATGGACACGAAGACCATTTGGCAGATGCAGAATCCATCACCAAAGCCAATAATGCTATGTTGGTCTCCAATTATGAAATAGCTGTTTGGTTTGCTCAAAAGGGTGTAGAAAAATACCATCCTATGAATATAGGGGGAAGTAAAAAGTTTGATTTTGGAAAAGTAAAGTATGTGAATGCCATTCATAGCAGCACGCTCCCTGACGGTTCCTCAGGTGGTAATCCCGGAGGATTTGTGGTCAAGCATCAAGCAGGATGCTTTTATTATGCAGGTGATACAGCACTTACCTATGACATGAAGCTGATCGGGGAAGAATTTAAAATTGACTTCGCAATACTACCTATTGGGGACAATTTCACAATGGATATCCATGATGCCATCAAGGCCGCGGATTTTGTAGGCACAAAAAAAATTGTGGGAATGCATTACGATACCTTCCCCTACATTGAAATAGATTTGGAAGCTGCAAAAAAAGCAGTTTCAGAAGCAGGAAAAGAATTGATTTTGCTTAATATTGGTGACAGTATTACCCTCTAAAATATTTATGGGAAAAGTTATCGCAATTGCTAACCAAAAAGGGGGCGTAGGAAAAACCACTACTGCCATGAATCTGGCAGCAAGTCTCGCAGTTTTGGAATTCAAGACTTTGGTCATTGATGCGGATCCGCAGGCAAATACTACTTCGGGTCTTGGTCACGATCCAAAAGAAATAGACACAAGTATATATGAGTGCATGGTGGACGGGATAGACATCCACACCATCATCCTCAAAACTGAAATAGAAAATCTGGAATTGGTCCCTTCACACATCGATTTGGTCGGTGCTGAAGTAGAGATGATCAATCTCGAAAATAGGGAGGAGAAGATGAAATCTGTCATCCACCTAGTCAAAGACAAATATGATTTTGTAATCATAGATTGCTCACCTTCATTGGGATTGATCACGATCAATGCGCTTACAGCAGCCAACTCAGTGATTATCCCTGTGCAATGCGAATACTTTGCCTTGGAAGGTCTGGGCAAATTGCTGCATACCATCAAAATCATTCAGACCAGACTCAATCCTGAACTGGAAATAGAAGGAATTCTTCTCACCATGTATGATGTGAGGTTAAGACTTTCAAATCAGGTGGTAGAGGAAGTTAGAATGCATTTCAAAAACATGGTTTTTGAGACAATTATCCCTAGAAACGTCCGCCTGAGTGAATCCCCAAGCTTTGGGCTTCCTGTAATCGCCTTTGATGCAGAAGGAAAAGGAGCTGTTGCTTACCTCAACCTTGCCCATGAAATCGCTGTTAAAAACGGCAAGGAGAAAGTTAACTGATTGAAAGAATATTATGACTGATAAAAAACCTACACCAAAGAAAAGCGCACTGGGAAAAGGATTGGGAGCTTTGTTGCAGGATTCTCCGCAAAAAAACAAAAGTGAGTCCCTCATGCCTTCTTATCCGACGGCCGGGATTTTTGAGATTTCTCTTGATGAAATTCAGGTAAATCCATACCAGCCCAGAACGCACTTTGACAAGGATGCATTGCAGGAATTGGCTGATTCCATCTTGACTCAAGGAATTATCCAGCCGATCACTGTCAGAAAACTGGATGAAAATGAATACCAGCTGATATCCGGAGAAAGGAGATTTCAGGCTTCAAAAATAGCCGGTCTGAAAAAAATCCCCGCTTATATCCGGACTGCCAATGACCAGCAAATGCTGGAAATGGCATTAATAGAAAATATCCAAAGAGAAAACCTCAATTCCTTGGAAATCGCACATTCTTACCAAAGACTTTTGGCAGAATGCAATCTGAAACAGGAAGAACTCGGAGAGCGTGTGGGTAAAAATAGGACTACGGTCAACAACTACCTGAGATTACTCAAATTGCCACCTGATATTCAGGCTGGATTGAGAGACAATAAAATCTCCATGGGACATGCAAGGGCTCTGATCAATGTGGAAAGTATCGACAGACAGCTTGCCATATTTAAAAAAGCAATTCAAGAGGAGTTGAGTGTGCGTCAGGTAGAAGCCCTCGTAAAATCAATCAACGGGGACCGCGAGGAAAAGGAAAACAAAAAAGTATTTCCATTGGATCCTGTAAGGAAATATGAAATCACAAAAATCCAACAAAGACTTGCGAGTCATTTTGGAACAAAAGTGAACCTAAAGTCGGATGCAAAAAACAAAGGAGAAATAAAAATACCCTTTCATTCAACCGAAGACCTGAACAGAATTCTGGAAATTTTGGAGATTATCTGAATCTTGAAAAAGTTTACCACAAACTGGCGTTTGAAAACAACATCTAAAGCAATGATAAGCCTTATTATCGTTGCTGTTTTTGTTTTATTTCCGATAAGTGAAGCCGCCTCCCAAATCCAGATTGTTGCTCCGGATACCGTAAAGGTTGATTATTCCAATTCCGCCATAAAAAACCCAAAAACTGCCACTCTCCTTTCTGCGATGCTTCCGGGAGCCGGCCAAGTTTATAATGGAAAGCCCTGGAAAGTCCCGATCATCTATGCAGGTTTTGCCGCCAATATCTATTTTATAGATTTCAACAATAGGCGTTATGAGCTCTTCAAAGAAGCTCTTGCCATCTTTGATGAGGATCCAAAAGACCCTGAACAACCATTCCCAAGTCTTAACCGTGACGGATTGGTACGGAATGTCAATTACTGGAAGCGGAACCGGGATTTGAATTACTTCCTGTTTATTGGTATTTATGCACTCAATATCATCGACGCCAATGTAGATGCGCATTTATCCGCATTTGATGTGAGTGATGACCTGACTTTCCGGTTTGAACCGAGCTATGAATCATTGAGTGCAGGAGGAGGCAATGTCATGGGATTATCGTTAAAAATTAATTTCTATTGAAATGAACATTCTTTTATTAGGATATGGGAAAATGGGAAAAATCATCGGGGAAATAGCCGAATCCCGTGGACACCATATCGTTGGAAAAATCAATATTGAAAACAGACAGGACTTGGATTTGGTAGACATTTCCAAAGTAGATGTTGCCATAGAATTCAGCTCACCGGAATCAGCCCTTGAAAACATAAGTTGGGCGATTGAGCGTGGCATTCCTGTAGTCTCAGGCACCACAGGATGGCTTGACAAAAAACCGATGGTTGAACAGTTGACTTTGCAGTATAATTCAGCTTTCTTTTACGCCTCCAATTACAGTATCGGAGTCAATATTTTTTTTAAGTTAAACCGGTTTTTAGCATCATTGATGAAAGACCAACCGGAGTATAAAGTGAGTATGGAAGAAATCCACCATACTGAAAAAAAAGATGCACCAAGCGGTACTGCAATCACACTTGCCGAAGGAATTATCAAAGAAGTTCCCCGCATTGAAAACTGGACGCTTTCCGAAGGATTGACCGAAAATGAACAAACTTTACCAATAACTTCCAGGCGGATCGATCCTGCTCCGGGAACCCATATCGTAAGGTATCAGTCTGATATTGATGATATTGAAATCACCCACACTGCCCATAGCCGCAAAGGATTTGCACTTGGTGCGGTTTTAGTGGCGGAATGGATAAAAAATAAAAAAGGCGTATTATCAATGGACGAATTCCTATCTTTCTGAAATTTTAAACTATAATGACTGAAGTAAAAAAGAAAAAATCTGCAACTCGTGAATGGGCAGATGCACTGGTCTTTGCAGTAATTGCTGCAAGCTTAATCCGTTGGCTCCTTCTTGAGCCATTTACTATCCCCACGGCATCTATGGAGAAATCCCTGCTTGTAGGCGATTTTCTTTTTGTGAGCAAAATGCACTATGGAACAAGGATTCCAAGAACTCCTTTGCAGGTTCCTTTGACACACCAAAAAATCTGGGGTACTGAAGCCAAATCTTATGTGGATTGGATCAAATTACCCTATTACAGGCTTCCCGGTTTTTCTGATGTCAAAAGAAATGACGTGGTAGTATTCAATTATCCTTCTGAATTTGAATATCCTGTCGATCTCAAAACAAATTATATCAAAAGGGCGGTGGCTGTCCCTGGAGATATCCTTGAAATCAGAAAAACACAGATTTATGTAAATGGTGAGCCTAGCTCCAATCCTGAGAAAATGCAGTTTTCTTACGATGTGATGTCGGATAGAAACCTTACTCCTGAGTTTTTTGATGAGTATGGCATCAATCAGGACAGTTACATGCCATTCTCAAATGGTTCGGGATACATGGTCATGGCTACTGCCGAATCAATTGAAAGACTTAAAAGCTCACCTGCTGTCGGTTCCATCACGATGAGACAGGACAGAGAGGAATATGGAGATCCGAGAATTTTCCCTGACGGTGTGTATTTCGGATGGAACAAAGACAATTGGGGCCCACTGGAAATACCTGGAGAAGGTTGGACGATTGAGATGACAAAAGAAAACATTGCAAAATATTCTTATACCATCGAGAAATTTGAAGGGCACGAAGATGTCAAAATTCAGGACAATGAGTTGTATATCGATGGCCAAAAGGTCACTTCCTACACTTTCAAACAGAATTATTACTTCATGATGGGCGACAACAGACACGATTCTCTCGACTCAAGGTATTGGGGATTTGTGCCTGAAGACCATATTGTAGGCAAGGCCTGGTTTTTATGGCTATCCCTTGACAAGCATAAGTCGATGTTTAACAAGATACGTTGGAGTAGGTTCCTAAACGGAATCGACTAAAAGCAAAAAGCCGGGATTTAAATCCCGGCTTTTTTTTATGAGTCAAACTGAAATACTTACAAAATTCAGGATTATGCTAATTTTTTCTTTATGGCGGCCAAATCTGCTTTTTTTAATACTTCGTTGTTCACCACCAAAACAGGTGCAGATTTACAAAAATCCATACACTTTGTCTTTATGATTTTATATTTACCTTTATGATCTTCTGATTTGACAAGGTCTTTGAGTTCATGCTGAAGCTTTTTACACCCACATTTTTTGCAGTCAGAACCGTTACAGACAAAAATAAATTTTCGATAACTTCCCATTATGGATTTTTGAAGTGGACAACAAAGGTAACTGGTTTTGGAGAAAGAAAAGGAAAGAGCAGGAAAAACAGCCTTGAAATGAATTCAAACCAACAGGATTTATGGAAAAACCAACCTGCAAAAATTCATATATAACTTCTTTTTTCCTTTCAAACTTCAAGTCCTACTATTTGCTAATTACTACTCAACCATGAACCCATTGCATCAACAATCCGCTGAGGTAAGCACCGTATGTTCCTAAAGCATAACCTAAAACAGCCATCAAAACGCCTACGGGAGCAAGGGAAGGATTGAACGCAGAAGCGACAATAGGTGCAGATGCTGCACCTCCGATATTTGCCTGCGATCCTACTGCCACATAAAAGAATGGAGCCTTGATCAGAAAAGCGACCAAGAGCATGATCATAATATGGAAAAGAATCCAAATGATTCCGATCAAAAATAAGACAGGATTGTCAAATATAGCCATCAGGTCCATTTGCATGCCGATGGTCGCCACTAAAACATAGAGAAGTACAGAACCCAATCGGGACGCTCCCGCTCCTTCGAGTTCACGGGCTTTGGTAAAAGACATCAACAAACCACCGGTAGTGGCAATGACCACTATCCAAAAAAATGTAGAATCTAAGGAATATTGACTTAACTGAGGATAATTTTCTCCAATAAAAGGTGCAACAATATCTGCAACCCAATGCGAAAAACCTGTAACAGCAAAGCCAATTCCCAATATCAGCATGGTATCCGAAAGCGTTGGAATCTTCAAAATTCCAGCCCTATATTTTTCTACTTTCAATTGTAGCTCCAATATCGCAGAACTGTCAGCCTTGAATATACTGTCAATTTTCCTGGGCTTTGCAGCCCAAAAAAGCAATACTGCCATCCAAAGATTGGCTACCAATACATCCACCGCAATCATTTGACTGAATAGAGAGGGACTTGCTCCAAAAACCTCCAACATTGCAGTCTGATTGGCACCTCCGCCTATCCAGCTTCCGGCGATCGTTGACAAACCTCTCCATACTTCATCAGGCCCTACGCCATTTAACATCTCAGGATAAATACCAGACACTACCAACAATGCAAAGGGTCCACCCAAAACAATTCCTATTGTCCCAGCTACAAACATCACCAAGGCCTTGGGCCCAAGTTTTAAGATTCCTTTGAAATCAATACTCAGGGTCAACAAAACCAATGATGCCGGAAGTAAATACCTTGATGCTACTTTATACAAACCTGATGATTCACCTGAAATAATCCCGAATGAATTGAAAAGTGCAGGGATGAAATAACACAAAAGGACAGAGGGAACAATTCTATAAAATTTAACCCAAAAAGGTGATTTACTTGAGGAGGTAGAAAAGACCAAAGCCAGAATGGTCATCAATAATCCAAATACAACGGCATCATTACTGATCAGGGGACTGCTTTCTTGCATGCTTGTAAAATGTTAGACATACAACAATACCACAATTAGGAGAAACTTCAAAACCTGGAATTCTCCCATAAATAAGTGAATTCGCCCAACATCATGGCTGTTGCACCCCACACTACTTCATTGTCAATATCAAAATAAGGCGTTTCAAATCTTGAACCTGAACTTCCCACCACTTGGGTAAGTTTTCTGATTTCTTTGTCTACAAGAACAGGAAAAGGACAGCTAATAATTCTTTCCACTTCTATGGGATCAGGAATAAAATCCGGCTTTTCGGAGATAAAACCAATAAATGGTGTAACCAAAAAATTGCTTGGCGGAATATATACATCGCTAAGTTTTCCCAGCAAAGTCACTTTTTCAGCATAAACTCCTATTTCCTCTTCGGCTTCTCTCAATGCAGTGACGCTCAAATCTCCATCCTCAGGTTCCCATTTTCCTCCAGGAAATGCTATTTGTCCGCTGTGTACTCCCGGATATTCCGGCCTTTTGATAAAAGGAACAAAACTGCTGTCGGAATCAGGAAAAAAAAGCATCAGAACTGCTCCCTTTCGGTGGTCATCCCTGATTGAAAATCTCTCTTCATTGACCCCTCCCGGTAACATCCGGAGCTGTCCTACCCTACCCGGCAATGGGTCTTTCAACAGCTTTTCTAATTTTCTTACAACTTTAATTAGCTCCATTTGAAAAATCGATGTTTTGGAGCTTTTTGGTAAGGTATCCGTTCTTTGGATAATTGGAGGTATAAAGCGGATGTTTAAAAGTCAGGTATTTGTGATCATTGGGCATAATTATCCAAATCTTGGGAGTAATTCCTCCCTCCTCTTCAAAAAACCCTGCGACCATCAAATGGTCCGGACTGACCCAAATGGCATCTTCAAAGCCACCTGAAGGCCCCATAAACATCAATCTTTCTCTCATCCCATTTGATTTGAAATAAATGACTTCAGAATCAGGATTGAATGAAACCTGGGCTTCTTCCGGACGGACCACTTTATAACTATAGATATCAACCACACCCTGACCTTCAGGATTAGGGACAAGGTATCTATAGAGCGGATGGTCCTGTTTTATAAAATTATCCTCGGGCCATTCCAAAGGTTCATAGGTTATTTCCCTTCCTATTTGAAATCCGGAAACATCAAAAGTCGGTACTTGGGATTTCCAATAACCTGTCCAATTATCCAGCTGTTGAAGTCCTGATGCCAAAAGTTGGTTGATCTCCTCTTCCTCAGAAACAGACGACACTTCCTCCGTTTCTTCTGTCTTTTCTTTTTGAAATGAGCAAGAAGCAAAGAAAACCAAGAAGCCAAGAGAAAATCTATTGAGAAGGGATTTGGAAAACCGTCGCATCTATTGATAGGATAAAGAATACGAATGAAATATAAAAACCTCAAAAATCAAAAAAGGTCGGAACATTGTCCCAACCTTTTTTATCTCTCAAACCTATTAAACCTATTGTAGATATTCATTGAATGAATAACGTGCTCGAAAGGTAAATAATGTTTTTATATTGTCCAAACAATCGATTGCGAAAATTATATTTTGTGCTTCTCAAAATCTTAAAACAAACATTTTTAACAGCTTTTTGGATCAGATATCTTACCTTATAACATGTTGAAATACTTAAAAATAACCTCATCCAACAGAAATTTTTATACTTTTTAATCAGCTTTATATTTTGTGAAAAAAAACCAAAATCAATTTTTTTCACAAGGACATAAAAAAAAACCTTGTTATATTCTCGATTTATAAAAAGTCAAAACCAAAAAAGGTCATTTGAGCTATTTCCATGAGTGAGCAATTGATAGATAAGACCGCACAATTCCTCCTTGCAGGATTTGAAACCTACATAAGGGTCTTCAGCGAATTGACGGATTTGACGCCAATCTTTTTCAAAACAAGGAACTGGAAAGCTCTTCAGCAAAACCATCGAAAAAGACTTCGTCTTTATAAAGATCAGGTAAATGCTACCCGCCAGATTTTGAATGAAATTCTCTTGGAAAATACCAACAGTTTTGATTTTTGGAAAAGCGCAAAGGCACATTATTCAATGCTGATTTCAAACAAAAAGGATAAAGAATTGGCAGAAACTTACTTCAATTCTGTAATCCGCAAATCTTATTCAGGTCTTGTCATCAATGAAGATTTGATGTTTGTCCATGAGGGTTATAATTCTTGTGCCATTTATCCAAATGACAACCTTTATCATAGCTATCCTTCGGATTGGGGATTGGACAGAATTATCCAAAAAATTCTTGAAGATTTCGATTTTGGTGTTCCTTATATGAACAAGGAAGAAGATATTAAATTTTTGATCAAATCTGTGAAAGATGTGATTTTGACCAGATACATACCCACTTCAGACAGCACAACCCAAGTTCTGAAATCTGTTTTTTACAGAAACAAAGGTGCTTATGTCATCGGTAGAATCAGGTTTGGGGGAAAATGGATGCCATTCATCATCCCTTTTCTCAACGGACCAAAAGGTGTGTTTGCTGATACCATGATCTTTGACCCAAACCTGATGTCAGGACTTTTCAGTTTTTCCCGTTCCTATTTTATGGTAAAAACAGACATCCCGTCTCAAATGATCTCCTTTCTGAATGCCGTGATTCCAAACAAAAAAATCCATGAACTTTACAACGCCATCGGATTCAACAAACACGGGAAAACAGAATTTTATCGGGATTTCCTGAATCACCTCAGCCAAAGCCAAGACAATTTTGTCCTTTCAGAAGGAGTCAAAGGTATGGTTATGACTGTTTTCACCCTTCCCTCCTACAATGTCGTTTTCAAGATGATCAAGGATTATTTTGACCCGCCCAAAACCATGACGCGACAGGAAGTCCGGGAAAAATACAAGATGGTCGGACTTCATGACCGGGTTGGAAGAATGGCGGATACGCATGAATTTGAAGAATTTCATTTGCCTCTAAATAGAATTGATCCTTTGTTGTTAGAAGAACTCCGCAGTACTGTCAATTCTTTGCTATATACCACTTCCGATGAACTCATCCTCAGGCATGTTTACATCGAAAGGAGGATGACTCCCCTAAACATCTACCTTGACACCTGCTCCACCGAAGATGCCAAACAAGCTGTGGAAGAATATGGCAATTCAATTCTCGAAATGGCCAAAGCAAATATTTTTCCCGGGGATATGATGACCAAAAATTTTGGGGTCACGAGACAAAAAAGAGTGATTTTCTATGATTATGATGAAATCGAATTTTTGACTGACATGAACTTCAGGGAAAAACCAAAACCTGAGACTTTCGAGCAGATTTATGCATCTACACCTTGGTATGACATTGCGCCAAACGATGTTTTTCCCCAAGACTTCAAGCGCTTTATGATCGGAAGACAAGATGTCAAAAACTATTTTTTCGATTACCATACAGATCTTTTTAATCCCGAAAACTGGAAAAAAATCCAGGAAAAAATCATTTCCGGATCGGGCATCCACGCATTTTCTTACCCTCAAAAAATCCGCTTCAGGCCGGATGAGGAAATATAAAATCATTTTCAACCATAGAAAAGTCTTTAGACAAAATCCATTTTCAATGTAAAATCACCTGAAAACCTGACATCTGTCAGGGAATTTTAATTCGGTCTGGATTACATTTGATTATCAAAAATCCAGAAAGCCATGAAAATCTTATTCATGATTATCCTTCTGATTCACGGCCTAATTCACCTACTTGGGTTTTTGAAAGCGTTCCTTCTCGCTGAACTTAACGAAATCACCAACCCCGTATCCAAACCGATGGGATTGCTATGGCTATCAGCAGCTTTGATATTGGTCATTTCAGGTGTATTTATCTTCCTCAAAAATCCACTTTGGTGGCTATTTGCGATCATAGGTGTTCTGATATCCCAAGTGCTGATTATTCTTTTTTGGAAAGACTCTCTATATGGAACCTTACCCAATATTCTGATCCTGACAATATCGTTGATTGCATGGGCAAATTATGATTTTGACAAAAAAATCCAGTCTGAAGTTTCTTCTATTTTGGAAAAAGTACCAAAAGAAATACCCCCAATAATTACTATTGAAGATATTTCTCCCCTACCTGAACCGATCCAAAACTGGCTTAAAGTTTCGGGTATTATTGGAAAACCAGCTATCCAAAGTGTCTACATGTCACAAAAATACCAGATCAAGCTAAAGCCAGAACAAAAAAAATGGTATCCGGCATTTGCAGAACAATATGCGACAGTAATTGATCCGGCATTTGTCTGGCAGGCAGAGATTAAGATGATGCCTGTGATCAGTGCATTTGGTAGAGACAAGTTTATAAATGGAGAGGGAGAGATGGATTTTAAGCTTTTATCAGTTTTTGCTGTGGCTAATGATGGTCCGAATCCGCAAATCAATGAGGCTGCTTTGCAGCGCTTTCTGGGAGAAATGGTATGGTATCCTTCCGCTGCTTTAAGTAATTATGTTGTATGGAAAGATTTGGGTCCACAAACAGCAAAAGCCACAATGACTTTAAAAAGCCTTTCAGGATCCGGAATTTTCACCTTTGATGAAGTGGGCCATGTTAGGAGTTTTTCAGCCCTAAGATATCAGGGTAGTGGTCCTGATGCCAAAAGATCCGAATGGACAGTAAATATCACCTCAACAAAAGAATTTGAGGGGATTATGGTGCCTTCTTCCGGTGAAGTTACCTGGAAATTAGAATCAGGGGATTGGACTTGGGCAAGGTTCGAAATAGAAGATTATATTTTGAATCCTGAAGATTAGAATTTCCGATTTTCCAATTTGTAAAAATTCCTATGCATATCATTTTAATCTTTAATTTGCGAGAGTTTATCCAGATAATATGAATAAAGCGCTACTACTTCTTTTAATTACTTTTTTGATCCCAACAGCTGTAATGGCTCAGTTTCCTTACGTCGGAATCCAAAACAGCCAAAGAAAAGGGATAATCAGTGCGATGATGAATCCTGCTGAAATGAACAACTTGTCCCGATCAGTTGAAGTGCAGTTTTTTGCAGGAAATGCGGCCTTTGGAAATAATGTACTCACTTTTTCGGAAACACTGGAATACAGCAATGACCTTTGGAACAAAATGATGGAAAGGGCGGATCAGCCTGTCAATGGAAATACTGACGGATCGGTAATCATTCCTTCCTTTGGAATGAGGACAGGAAAATGGTCTTTTGGTCTTATTTCCCAAGTACAGAGTAGGGCCACCATCTTGAATCTCAATCCTGAATTGGGAAGGTATGTAACTGAAAATGAAGTGAATTTCGATTTAATCCGCCTGGCAATAAACAATCCTAACAATCAAAGGGCCAACACCGCGACATGGTTTGAATCGGGTATAGTAGTCGGTAGAGAAATCTGGAAAAGCCCAAAAAGCAAATTATCGGTGGGTACAAATTTCAAATTACTCTTCCCTACAGGATATACCAATATTGGGGTGGGAAATTTGAGGGGTACTTTGGTAGTGGATCAAAGTGAAGTCAGTTTGACTAATGCTGAAGGTATCATTAATTTTTCTTATAATGAATCTGTGGTGGATACAAGGAATTTTAATATAGATTACAATAACCTGTCATTTGGAAATTTGAATGGGTTGGGATTTGACATTGGGTTCAATTATCAATTGAAAAATAACAAAGGAGTATGGTTGAATACCGGTATGGCATTTAGAAATATCGGTAAGTTAACTTTCGGAGGTGGTCAAAACAATCAGACCTTCAGGATGTCCATCCCTGAAGGAGAATCATTCCGGATAGACCTTTTAGAACCCGATTTAAAAGCAATAGAAAGGGATTTTTTGGAAAGTGGCTATTTTTCCAGAGAATCCAATCAGGATGGTTTTGTAGTAGGACTACCTACGGTATGGGCTGCAAATGCAGATTTGAAATTAACGGATAAGTTTTTTGTAAGCCTTTATGGACAGACATTCATTCAAAACAAAAACAATAACCTTCAGATTCCGGCCATCAACCTTATAGCCCTGACTCCCAGTGCAATTTTTGGAAAATTTGAAGTTTATTCTTCTTGGGGATATTACGACATTACTGGATTTACAGGCGGACTTGGATTCCGGTATGGCGGATTCTTTATAGGTTCACAATCCGTGATGACGGCTTTGATAAATCAGTCAAAAAAAGCCGACATACAGATCGGCTTAAGTTGGGGCTTTGGAAAGAAAACTTCAGGAAATTTTTAAGTTATCAATCCTTTCGAAGTCTTCAGGAATTTACTGAATCTTTTGTCTAAAAGGCACTGCAGGCAAGTCGAGACTATTGTATAAATTGACTTCGGGATTGTCGGCCCAAGCATACCTGATTTCGGTCGGGTTTTTGATTGCGGCACTATACACCTCTACTTGGTTTGGACCAATGATACTTCCTTTTGCGGATTCAAAATTCCCATCTTCCCCTTTAAGAATAAAGCCCAATACTTCAGTTCCTGAAGTCAATTTCAAACTATCCCCAACAAAATCAAAAGTGATGATTACTTTGTCACCTTTCTTTTCGGCTTTGGAAACAGTAGGACCTGCATGAACTACTTCTTCTCCATAAGCCACTTTTTTGGCAGCCTGCCACAGTCTATGACCCACATCTTTTTTATTTCTCGGATGAATATCATCAGCATTGCCAACATCAATGGTCACAGCCATTCCGGTGTTTGGCAGTTCTAAAGTTTGGGTCTGAGCCTCTCTCAAAAATGCCCAATCAGAATCCGGCTGAACATCCTTCCTTTCCATAAAATTGGCTAATTGAACAAATAGAAAAGGAAAATCACCTATTCCCCATGCCTCTCTCCAGTTTTGGATCATTGTGCCAAATAACTGTTTGTAGTATTGATGTTCTCCGGCATTACTTTCTCCCTGATACCAAATCACACCCTTTATTGGATATTTCACGATAGGAGCAATCATGGCATTATACATCATTCCAGGAAGCCAATTGTACCATTCTACCTTTGGTATTTCCTCCTCCACTTTATTGTTATATTTCCACTCTCCCTCAAGGGATATTTTCTTCCCTCGTGATTTGATAAAAAACTCACCGCTTTTGCCCAAAACAGGTGAATTGTTCCAAGTATTGACGATCCTCACAACCAATAAATTTTCTCCTTTGACTAGCATTCCGGCTGGGAGAGTAAATTCTTTTACCGCATCTCCATAATCTTTTACTAAGAGTCTGCCACCATTGAGGTAGATATAGGCCATTTGTTGGATATCACCAAGGTTTAAAGTGATATTTTCGGTTTCTGTCAAAGTGAACTTCTTTCGAAACCAAGCTATGTCAGAGAAAGGATTGTCTCTGGGAAGGTTAACAGTCTGCCAATTGCTGTCATCGAAATTGGTATTGACGACTCCTTTGATTTCACCGTTTTGTGGGGCAGCGACAAGTTCATTTCTTTTTAATTCCCTAAGCTTGTTATCGATTACTTCTTGGATCCAATATTCTTTTCTTTCTTCGACATCTTTTGCTTTTTCAGAATACGGCGGGAAATCAATCAATTTGCTCGAGGCCGTCCAACCTTCTGCGGGTGTTCCGCCCCAATTGCTTTCAATGATCCCGATCGGAACTCCTTTTTCAAGATGATTTCTCTTTGCAAAAAACCAAGCTACAGCGGAAAAATTGAGGATATTGTCCGCATTAGCCATTCTCCATTCCCCTCCTCTGACATCATTTTTTTTGACGGCATCATAATCATGGGGGATTTTGAAAAATCGGATCAGGGAATAATCACTGTCTGCAATTTCTTCCTGAAGCCCTTCCACCTGTGCACTCATCACCCACTCCATATTGGACTGGCCACCGGCTACCCACACATCACCGACCTGCACATCCCGGATTTTTTTTCCGTTAACATCTAGTTCGAATGGTCCTGAGGCAGGCATGGGATCGAATTCTACCATCCAAAAACCCGCATCGTCAATCTCCGTTTCCTTTTCCTGATTATTGAATTTGGCAAGCACTCTTTTGCCGGGAGTGCCGTCCCCCCAAACTCTTATGGGTTGATTTCTTTGTAAAACCATGTGGTCAGCAAAAAACTTAGGCATATATACTTCTGTCAAAGGTTCGTTAGATTGACAGGAAAAAGTTGCCACAGCAAATAAAATGAGCGTGGTTTTGAAAATCGAATTTAACATAGATACAGGTTATTTTGGGTACGGACGAAATTATTTATTCAGCGAAATTGTGTCAAGAAAATTTGTAAAAACCTTGAAATTCATGACCAAAATCCGTTTATAACTTTAACAAAAGCATCGCCACACCAAAATAAACCGATAGACCTAAGAGGTCATTGGCAGTAGTGATAAATGGACCAGAAGCAATGGCCGGATTGATTCCAAACCTATCCAAAACCAAAGGAGTGACGGTCCCCATAAAAGACGAAAGCAAAACAACACAAAACATTGCCAGGCCGATCGTAAATCCAAAAATACTTTCAAAACCATATATGAAAACAACAACCAAAAATACAAAAGTAGCCAAAACAACGCCATTGACTAAAGCAATCAACAATCCTTTGATAAAACGCTGCCATGGAGTATCATCAAAAACAGATTTGGATGCCAAAGACTGCACGACCAATGAGGAAGACTGGATACCGACATTTCCTCCCGTAGCCGCCACCAAGGGGATAAAGGAAGCCAATGCAATATATTTGCTGAGGCCGACTTCAAAAAACCCGATGATCTTTGCTCCCATTAATCCTCCGATAACCCCGATCAACAGCCATGGCAAACGTGCTTTAGAAATCCTAAAGATGGAATCCGATTCCTCCACATCTGCCGAGATACCTGTCATAGCCTGGATGTCCTCTTCAGATTGCTCTCTTATCAAATCCAAAATATCATCCACTGTAATCCTGCCGACGAGCCGGTTTTTTGCATTTACCACAGGAACCGATTCAAGGTCATATTTTCTCATGATCTCGGCAACTTCCTCACCCTCCATATGGGTAGGGATGGAAATCAATTCCGGCTCATAGATATCAGAAATTTTGGTATCTGAAGAAGCAAGGATGATCTTTTTAAGCGAAACCCTACCCAAAAGATGTTGCCTGTTGTCCACCACATAAATGGAATAGATTTTCTCTACTTTTTCAGCCTGCCTTCTGATTTCTTCTATAGTCTGGACTACATTCCAGTTTTTGTTTGCCCTGATAAATTCTTTGGCCATCAGACCCCCTGCTGAATCCTCATCATATCGGAGGAGATCTAGGATATTGGCCGACTTCTCTTTTTCTTGCAGGTGACTGATGACATCTTCCCTGTCTTTGGTGGGCATCAGGATCAGGATATCGGCGGCATCATCAGATTCCATCTGATCGATCAAACCTGCCAATTCGGTAGTTTCCAATTCTCGGATTACCTGAATCAAAGAATCTTCATCCAACTCTATCAAAATATCAGCTGCAGTAGTTGCCGGAAGCAACCTCAAAACATAGATCGCCTCATCCATATTGAGTTCGTCCAATAAGGAAGCGATATCCGCTACATTAGCCCCTTCAAAGGACTCAATGATGAAACTGTTGTTTTGGATTTCAATACTGTCCTGAAGGCTTTCCAGATATTCTTTGGAAAGTTCAAATGATTTTATTGGTTCCAAGATTCCTGTATTTTAAGCGTTAAACCGATAAATTCCTGCACATCCAACTGCTCTGCCCTTTTGTCCATGATGGGATCTTTGCTAAGTTCCTCAGAAATGCCTAAAGATTTTAGACAATTTCTCAATGTCTTTCTCCTTGTTCCAAAACCTTGCTTCACGACCCTGAAAAACAGTTTTTCATCACACTCCAATTTGTTCACCTGATTTCTTTTCAATCTGATCACCCCTGAATTTACTCTTGGTGGAGGATTGAATACCCCGGGAGGTACCGAAAACAAATATTCAATATCATAAAACGCCTGCAACAAAACGGATAAAATCCCATAATCTTTGTTTCCTTTTGGAGAAGCTATCCTTTGGGCCACTTCTTTTTGCAACATACAAACTACCTCTGTCACTTGATTTCTTTGGTCCAATACATTGAAAAGTATCTGTGAGGAAATGTTATATGGAAAGTTCCCGATAATAGCATAAGGGTCCCGCATAAGTGACGCAAAATCCTTTCTCAAAAAATCAGCTTCAATGATCTTTTCACCAAGATCAGGATACTTCTCTCTTAGGTATTTGATCGATTCCCTGTCGATGTCGACAAGGTAAAGGTCCCATTTCTCCTTTAAAAGGAAATCAGTCAGCACCCCCATTCCAGGTCCAATCTCAAGGACTTTGGTGATGGCTCCATGACCCGTAATGGCCTTGGCAATATTCTCGGCAATTCCCAAATCTATCAGGAAATGCTGTCCAAGGTGTTTTTTGGGTTTGACCTTTTCCATGCGGTATACTCTAATTATTTTATTTAAATTGCGTGTCAAAAATAAGAGAATTATCACAAAGCCCTACTATTATTTAAAAAGGCATTGCGGTGCTTTTTCTCACTTTGGAAGTATTCATTTTCTCCAAAAAAAGGAAATCCCGGAGTTTTGAACACAATAAATCTAAATCAATAACCATCAGTAGTCGATAAATTTTAATGAACCAAAGAAAAAACAAACCGGTCATTGGCATCAGTATCGGAGACATTAACGGGGTAGGTGCTGAAGTCACTATCAAAGCACTTTTAGACAACAGACTGATCAAACTGGTCACTCCCGTGATTTATGCCCATGGCAAAGCGCTTACTTTTTACAGAAAACATCTCGGTATAGAGGATTTTAACTTTATGCAGATAAAAAGCATTGATGAAGTCCACCACAAAAAAATCAATGTCATCAATGTCTTAGAGGAAAGTCCTGAGGTATTACCCGGAATGGAAACCAACGAAGCTGGAAAACTTGCACTTGCAGCCCTTGACCATGCCATTAAAGACCTAAAGGACAATAAAATTGAGGCTTTGGTCACTGCACCTTTGAATAAAAACAACATCAACAGTCCCGAAAAGAAGTTTGTTGGACATACTGAATATTTGACTGAAGCTTTTGGAAGTAAAGACAGCCTTATGTTTTTGGTAGCCGAAGGGATTCGGGTAGGTTTGGTGACCGGACATATTCCCCTAAAGGATGTATCCAAGAACGTCACTCCCGAAAAAATAAAATCCAAGCTTAATATCATGATGAAGTCCCTAAAGGATGACTTCGGAATAGCAAAGCCAAAAATTGCCGTATTGGGTCTTAATCCACATGCAGGAGAAGAAGGTCTCTTGGGTGATGAGGAAGAAAACATTATCAAGCCTCTAATTAAAGAATACAAAGACAAGGGTCATTTGGTTTTTGGCCCATATTCAGCAGATGGTTTTTTTGGAATGATGCACCAAAAGAAATTTGATGGAATTCTAGCCATGTATCACGATCAAGGCCTTATACCGTTCAAATCACAGGCATTTGAAACAGGGGTGAATTTTACGGCTGGTCTTCCTGTAATCCGAACATCACCAGACCACGGCACAGCTTACAATATTGCAGGAAAAAATGTTGCTGATGAGGGTTCCATGAGGGCAGCAATTTTACAGGCCTATGATATCATCAGACACAATGGAAACTGGGAGGAAGAAGGAGAATTGTAATAGTTTGAAAAAGAATGATTTGTAAGATAAAACTTGAAACAAAAGCATAGAAAAACCATCCTTCATCCTTTATCTTTCATGCTTGCCAAAATAATTTTACACCAAATTTTATTTTTCTAAAGCATTTTCCTAAATTTGCGGTCTTGAAATAGCAGGAGGTTCGTGAAATTCTTAAGAAACTACGATATTGATATCATCAAATTAAAGGATGGAAAGCATTCTTTTACTTTTGAAGTCAATGATGAGTTCTTCAAGTATAATGAAGCTGAAGATTGGGTCAACGGAGCCAACATCACTGTTTCGATCAATGTGAATAAAACTGTTTCCGTCATGGAAGTGGATTTTGTCATCAATGGCACAGTGGGATTGACTTGTGACAGGAGCTTGGAGGAATTTGACCATCCTTTGGAATTGACCGAAAAAGTCATTTACAAATATGGTCCGATGGTGCAGGAAATCAGTGAAGACGTCTTCATGATTACCAAAGATACTCCGAGTATCAACGTCGCCCAACTGATTTATGAATTCATCCTTTTGGCTATTCCTGCCAAAAAAATCCATCCTGATTACATGGATGAAACAGATGAGGATGATTTCGATGAGGAAGGAAGTTTAATTTATCTTTCTGATGAAGATGATGAAATAGAATCCGGTAATTCAGATGAAGAAATTCAAGAAGAAAAACCGGCAGATCCCAGATGGGAAATATTAAATAAATTAAAGAAAAAAGAATAATCTAAAATAGTATAGAGATGGCACATCCTAAACGAAAAATTTCGAAAACCAGAAGAGACAAAAGAAGAACTCACTATAAGTTGACAGCTCCAGGTCTTGCACAATGCCCTACCACAGGCGAATTTCATTTACCTCACAGAGCGTTTTGGCTTGATGGCAAACTGTACTACAAAGGACAGGTTATCATGGAGAAAGAAGTTCTTGCATAATTATCATAGAAATTTCCATTTGATAAAATCCATCCCGGAGCTGTTCGGGATGGATTTTTATTTTCAAGAAAATCCGTTTTGAAAAGCCCCAAAGGGTCTATTTGTCAATGCTGCTATTCTAAAACCAAAAACCTTTGGTGGAAAAGCACATTTTAGATAATTTTGTCGCCTTGAATGGAAATCTGAAAATCTCCTCAAGGTCAAATTCCATTACCACATCAAAGCCTGATATATTAGGATTATTCCTCCTACATTAGGGCCTCAAACAAAATTTGAATGAAAAAAACCAGAGCAGTCATTACGGGGGTCCAAGGTTGGGTACCTGATTATATCTTGACCAACCGTGAATTGGAAACCATGGTGGATACCAATGATGAATGGATAGTCACAAGGACAGGGATCAAAGAAAGAAGGATACTCAAAGGTGAGGACAAGGGAACTTCTGTCATCGGTATCAACGCTGTCAAAGGACTTTTAAAAAAAACCAACACCAATCCAGAAGACATAGACCTGATAATATGTGCCACGGTCACACCTGATATGCCTTTCCCTGCTACTGCCAATATCATAGCGGACGGAGTGGGTGCTGTAAACAGTTATAGTTTTGATATATCGGCAGCCTGTTCGGGATTTTTATATGCATTGACTATTGGAAGCCAGTTTATCGAAACAGGTATGCATAAGAAGGTAATCATCATTGGTGCAGATAAAATGTCTTCCATCATAGATTATCAAGACCGTGCAACCTGCATCATATTCGGTGACGGTGGAGGTGCTGTCCTATTAGAACCAACAACGGAAGACGTCGGTGTCATGGATTCACTCCTACACTCCGATGGTTCCGGGGCACCATATCTTCATATGAAAGCCGGAGGTAGCCGTAAGCCTGCTACCATGGAGACTGTCGCAGCCCGAGAGCATTATGCATTCCAAGAAGGTGCTTCAGTATTCAAATTTGCCGTTACCAACATGGCAGAAGTCAGTGCGGAAATCATGGAACGAAATAGCCTCACAGCGGAGGATGTCTCATGGCTAGTACCACATCAGGCAAATAAGCGAATCATCGATGCCACAGCCAACAGAATGGGTATCGGTCCCGATAAAGTAATGCTCAATATTGAAAAATACGGAAATACAACCGCAGGAACACTTCCATTGTGTTTATGGGATTATGAATCCAGACTAAAAAAAGGTGATAACATCATCTTGGCCGCGTTTGGAGGCGGATTTACGTGGGGTTCTATTTACCTGAAATGGGGATATGACCCAAAATAACGAATAACAAAAAAACCAAAATATAATAATGGCAAGTACCGCAGATTTCAAAACCGGATTGTGTCTGGAGATGAATAATGACATCTACACAATTGTGGATTTTCAACATGTCAAACCAGGAAAAGGAGGAGCTTTCGTCAGAACCAAACTGAAAAGCCTTACTTCAGGAAAAGTTTTGGACAAAACCTATACAGCAGGTGAAAAAGTAACCACTGCAAGGGTTGAAAAAAGACCACATCAGTTTATCTACCAAGATGACTTGGGTTATAATTTCATGGATACCGAAACTTTCGAGCAAATCTCCATTCAAGAAAAACTCATCGAAAGACCAAAGCTTCTCAAAGAAGGCCAGACTGTAGACATTTTGGTACATGCAGAAACAGAGACACCTATTTCGGTGGAACTCCCTCCTTTTGTAGAGTTGATGATTACCTATACAGAACCGGGCATCAAAGGAGATACTGCGACAAATGCTTCCAAGCCTGCAACTTTGGAAACAGGCGCTGTGGTGATGGTTCCCTTGTTTGTTGAACAAGACATCATGATCAAAGTAGATACTAGAGACGGCTCTTATTCCGAAAGAGTAAAATAATTTTAATAAGCTATGTGATTTACCTAAATTACATAGCTTCTTTGTTTTTATACAACATCAACCATTAACCCGAAAAAGAAGCGGGTTTTAACAAAAAGACATATCATGAAAGCAAAAGAAATCCAGGATTTAATAGATTTTATTTCAAATTCCGGCTTAGCCGAGGTGAAAATTGAAACAGAAGAGTTTAAACTTTCTATCAAAAAATATTCTGAAGCTCCTGCTGTAAAGTTTGAGGCTGCTCCTGCTGCTCCCGCTCAGGTAGCACACCCTGCCCCTATGTCTTCAGCACCAGCCGCGGCACCTATAGCTGCTCCTGTCAAGGAAGACACTTCCCGTTTGATTGAGATAAAATCACCGATGATCGGAACTTTCTACCGTACATCCAATCCTGATGCAGATCCATTTGTATCCGTGGGTGATTCAGTGTCTTCGGGTCAGACTGTATGCATTATCGAAGCCATGAAACTTTTCAATGAAATCGAATCTGAAGTTTCGGGAAAGATTGTAAAAATCTTGGTGGATAACGCCACCCCGGTTGAATACGACCAGCCACTTTTCCTAGTTGATCCTGCGGGATGATTTTTGTTTCACTAACCTGAATTAATTGTGTTTAAAAAAATATTAATAGCCAACCGAGGAGAAATTGCCCTTAGGGTAATCAGAACCTGCAAGGAGATGGGCATCAAAACCGTCGCTGTATATTCTACAGCTGATAAAGACAGCCTTCATGTTCGCTTTGCAGACGAAGCTGTTTGCATAGGTCCTCCTCCAAGTAGGGAATCTTACCTCAATATTCCCAGAATCATCGCCGCTGCGGAAATCACAAATGCTGACGCCATTCACCCGGGATATGGTTTCCTATCTGAAAATGCTGAATTTTCCAGAATCTGTGAAGAGTATGGAATCAAATTTATCGGAGCAAGCCCTGAAATGATCAATAAAATGGGAGACAAGGCTACAGCCAAAGCTACCATGAAAGAAGCTGGCGTACCAACAATACCTGGTTCTGAAGGATTATTGGATTCGATAGAGCAAGGAATTAAAATTGCCAAAGAAATGGGTTATCCTGTCATCCTTAAAGCAACCGCCGGCGGCGGTGGACGCGGAATGAGGATAGTTCGAAATGAAGGAGAATTCAAAAAATCATGGGATGATGCACGTCAGGAATCAGGTGCTGCTTTTGGAAATGATGCGCTATACCTCGAAAAATACGTAGAGGAACCAAGACATATCGAAATCCAAATTGTAGGCGACAGCACAGGAAAAGCGTGCCATTTGTCCGAGAGGGATTGTTCAATCCAAAGAAGACACCAAAAATTAGTAGAGGAAACTCCCTCTCCTTTCATGACAGACGAACTCAGGGAAGCCATGGGAAAAGCTGCTGTCAAAGGTGCCGAAGCCATCGCCTATGAAGGTGCCGGTACTGTGGAGTTTTTGGTGGATAAGCACCGCAACTTCTATTTCATGGAAATGAATACCCGAATTCAGGTAGAGCATCCCATAACTGAAGAAGTAACTGATTTTGACTTGATCAAAGAACAAATCAAAGTTGCAGCAGGTGAGAAAATTTCCGGTAAAAATTACTTTCCTAAGCTTTATGCCATGGAGTGCCGGATCAACGCTGAAGATCCAGCCAATGGTTTTAGACCTAGTCCCGGTAAAATATTGAACCTTCACATGCCAGGAGGAAGAGGTGTCAGGGTGGATAGCCACGTCTATGCAGGGTATGTTATTCCGCCAAATTATGACTCCATGATTGCAAAGCTTATCGTAAGCGGCCAATCAAGAGAAGAGGTAATCGTCAGAATGAAAAGGGCATTGGAAGAATTTGTCATTGATGGCATCAAGACCACTATACCTTTCCATATCGCCTTGTTGGATGATTTTGAATTCCGAAATGGTAATTATACCACCAAATTTTTGGAGACTTTTGACTTTTCAGTCATCAAAAAATAAAATTTCATAGCTTTAAAAGTGATCATAAAACCGGGGATAATTCTCCGGTTTTTTTGTTTTGAAAAGAATTTAGGAAAAAATTATTACAAGATTTTGCCCTTTTTTTTATTTTTTCTCCAAATGATGATTTTAATGAACCAATCGCATTTTTTATGATAAAACTAACATTTTTATTTATATACAACTGATTTATAATACATTACAAAATAATTAAAATATAAAGTACTGGGTCTTAAGGTTTACTTTTTCGAATTCCAGTAATATATTTGACCTTATTAATCACCCTTAACTATTTAATTTATAATGAAAATTCAACCTATTTTAATCTTTTTGGTTGCAGCATTTTTTGCTTTTGGTTGCCAAGAAGAATCAGACGAATTACTGTGGGAAACTACAGAAGTATATCACCAAGATTTCAATGGTGATGGGAAACCGTATTGTTATTGTACTGAAGGAAATACTTTCCCAGGTCAAACTTTCGGTTATAAAAATTGGGGATCTTATGAAACTCATTCTAGTGAAGGCCAACGCTGCAAAGACCTTGGCTATACTATTGACGAATTAGGGATTTACTATAGCCCTAATGGGAAAGAATCACCAGGATCTACAAGCTATTTTGGGGACAAATATGGCGTGTTCAACTCAGGAAATTCTGGAGGTAGTGGAAGTGGAACTGCCGCCCCGGCCGGTACTAGCTATTGGAAAAGGTCTGATGGAACAAATACTCTCGTTTCCCTCGGAGGCTCGACAGCTAAAGTATGTACAAACGGAACAGAAACAGTTGGGACATTCAATTCATCCACACCTTCGATGACTTTTGTTGTCAGCAACAATACAATTGTTTTTCCGCTGATATTTAAAAGCAGCACTGAACTCATTGTCCGGGTACCCTCTCAGGCTTCAAATTCCCATGAAGATGTCCTTTACACCAAAGTAAGCACCTATTCCTGCGGAGGTTCCTCGAATGTGAACCCTTCTACCCCTCCTCCAACAGGGAACTTTAGACTCAGGGTATACGCTCCAAAAGGCGCATGTGCCAATTCAACAGGCATCACAGGATTCCGTGGAACTCTAAAGGGATATTGGTATAGCCCGCAAACTAAACAGTTTAAAACAACATCGATTGGTATTCCTTCAGGTTCCGGAAAATCCGACTCAAAAGGCACATATTGGGAATCCCTTTATAACAACACTCCAGCCTCCGCGGATGGATCTAGGCTTTATAAAATAGAATGGGAATTTTATCCAAACGTTTCGTTTACTTTCCCTAATTCCTGTTGGAAAAAAGGAAGTTCCTCAATTGACTCAGATGGGCAAACTAAAAATGTTACAGTTGAATGGTAATTATTGCCATTTAGGCATAAATAACCATTCAATTTAAATTCAATCCAAAACAGCCAAAGATTCAATCCGGCTGTTTTGGATTCTTTTTTCGAAAATTGCCCTATTTTTTTTGATTCCTACAAAGTGTCTTTATCCGGATTTCATGACTGACATAGAGAAATTCTCTTAATTTTGCGCCTTGAAGTTTTAAGCTCAAAATCAATTATGTCATTAGCTACCAAATACAGTCCTGAAGCAACCGAGTCAAAATGGTATGCCTATTGGATGGAAAACAAATTTTTCTCCTCCAAAGTAGACCACAGCAAAGAGCCATATACCATTGTCATCCCTCCGCCAAACGTCACCGGAGTGCTGCACATGGGACACATGCTCAACAATACGATTCAGGATGTATTGATCCGAAAAGCCCGCATGGAAGGCAAAAACGCCTGTTGGGTTCCCGGGACTGACCATGCTTCCATCGCTACGGAAGCCAAAGTCGTAGCCATGCTCAAAGAAAGAGGCATTGACAAAAAAAACATCTCTAGGGAGGAATTCCTCAGGTATGCCATGGAGTGGAAAGAAAAATATGGCGGTATCATCCTAGAACAACTGAAGAAATTGGGAGCTTCCTGCGATTGGGACCGAACCAAATTCACCATGGATGCCGACCTTAGTGATGCTGTGATTTCGGTTTTTGTGGACCTGCACAAAAAAGGAAAAATCTACCGGGGCATCCGCATGGTCAATTGGGATCCACAGGGCAAAACCGCCCTTTCTGATGATGAGGTAATCATGAAAGAAATTGCCTCGAAGCTTTATTATATCAATTACAAAATCGAAGGATCCGAAGATCAATTCCTGACCATCGCCACTACCCGACCCGAAACCATCATGGCCGATGTGGCTATCTGCATCAATCCTAATGATGCACGATTCTCACACCTAAAAGGAAAAAAAGCCATCATCCCAATTATCAACCGAACTATCCCAATCATCGAGGATGACTATGTTGATATGGAATTTGGTACAGGCTGCCTGAAAGTCACTCCGGCCCATGATATCAATGATTATGAATTAGGGATCAAACACAAACTACCCGTCATAGATATCCTGAATGACGATGGGACTTTGAATGAAAAAGCGCAGATTCTCATCGGAGAAGATAGGTTTATCGCAAGAAAAAAAATGGCCAAACTTCTCGATGAAGCGGCTCAATTGGATAAAATCGAGGACTATAAGTCTAATGTAGGTCACTCAGAAAGAACCAATGCTGTGGTGGAGCCAAAGCTCTCCCTACAATGGTTTTTGAGAATGGAAGATATCACCAAACCTGCCCTCAGTTCGGTGATGGATGACATTATACAACTCCATCCTCCCAAATTCAAAAATATGTACCGGTCCTGGATGGAAAATGTCCGGGATTGGTGTATCTCACGCCAACTCTGGTGGGGACATCAGATCCCTGCTTTTTACCTTCCTAATGGGGAATATGTCGTTGCCAAAACAAAAGAGGAAGCACTAAAATTGGCAAATGAAAAATTCAAGAGCTCTTATTCTTTGGAAGACCTGAAGCAAGATGAGGACGTTTTGGACACATGGTTTTCCTCTTGGCTTTGGCCGATTTCGGTTTTCGATACTGATATATTTTCCACAGGCGAGAAAAATGAAGACCTGAAATACTACTACCCAACCAATGACTTGGTAACTGCCCCAGAAATTTTATTCTTTTGGGTAGCACGTATGATCATTGCGGGATATGAATACACGGGAGAAAAACCTTTCAGTAATGTCTACCTGACCGGAATCGTGCGGGACAAACTCGGTAGGAAAATGTCAAAGTCTCTAGGGAATTCCCCGGATCCACTCGAATTGATCAAAACCTTTGGCGCTGATGGAGTACGGTCAGGAATGCTGTTTAGCTCTCCTGCAGGAAATGACCTGCCTTTTGATGAAAAACTGGTGGAACAGGGTAGGAATTTTTCCAATAAAATATGGAATGCTTACAGATTGGTACAGGGATGGGAAATTGATCCCAATCTTGATGGAAATGAAAATGAGGCAGCTATAATTTGGTTTGAAAACAGGTTCAATGAAGGTTTGACTGAAATCGAGGAACACTTCCAGAAGTTCAGGATTTCAGATGCACTGATGGCTACTTATAAACTGGTTTGGGATGACTTCTGTTCTTGGTACTTGGAGATGATCAAACCTGCTTACCAGCAGCCAATTGACCAAAAGACTTTTGATAAGACGATCGTTTTCTTTGAAGATATTCTCAAAATTCTCCATCCTTTCATGCCATTCCTAACCGAGGAACTTTGGCATCAAATCAAGGATCGGAAAAAAGAAGAGGCCCTTATCATCGCCGCTTGGCCAAAACCGAAAAGCTTTGATTTCAAAATCATTGCCGAAGCATCTCAGATTTTTGAGGTAGTTTCCCAAATCCGAAATACCAGGGCTTCAAAGGGAATTTCTCCAAAAGAAGCTTTTTCCCTTACCGTCAATACCAAGCAAGGAGAGATTTACAGGAATTTCGAAGCCGTATTGAAAAAATTGGCAAACTTATCCGAGCTTTCTTTTGGTGAAAAAGTGGACAATGCCATGAGTTTTGTGGTGAAGGCCGATGAGTGTTTTATCCCAATGGGAGATAAATTGGATGTGGAGAAAGAAAGGGAAAACATCCTGAAAGAATTGGAATACACCAAAGGCTTTCAGAGTTCCGTACTCAAAAAACTCAGCAATGAGCGATTTGTCGCCGGCGCACCACCACAGGTGATCGAGATGGAAAGGAAAAAACTCGCAGATGCCGAATCTAAAATCAAAGCTTTGGAAGAATCGCTGGCGAAATTGTCCTAACATTTGTTTTAAAGCTTCAAAGTCAAAAAAAATCCCGTCATCCAAATAAAATTTGGGTTACTGGATTTTTTTTAATTCCATAAAAGCTATTTTTAAAACTCTAATTCAAACTTGACCGTACGACATAGTATTATTTACCATAAAACCCGTTAGCCATGAGATATTCTTTCAAACTCGTTTTAATTTTGGTAGTACTATTAGGCTTTCAGACCTGTAATCAGTCTGAGGATAATGTCCCTGAAATAACCAAAGAAGAGTTTCCCGATCTAAAAATTTTTCTAGACAAATTTGAAGCAGAAGCCAAACTTAGAGGCTATAATTTTGATTTTTCCAATTTAGACCTTGTCTATGTGGATAAACTTACGATGCCGGATGGATCTGAATATTGTGGACTTGGAATAATTAAACACCCTGTTTCCGGTAAAAGAACCATACAAATTTCAAAATCTCCCGGCCATTGTGATTGGGCCAAAAAAACAGATATTGAAAGAGAAAATCTTTTTTTCCATGAGATGGGGCATGCATTTCTAGGTTTATTACATGATAATGCCCTGATGTGTAATGGCAAACCATTGTCAATGATGACTGATGACTTCAATCAATTCTTTATCTATAAGGAAAATGAACCTGAACTCAGAGAATATTATTTAGACGAACTTTTTGACAGGTTAGCAGCCAATGAAAAGTGCATTGATTTCGGGCAAAATTTTGCAGAAAATCCAGTTTTTTTCAAAAACGATTTGGCTGACCCTATGTGGAGATTTTCTAATGACAATGGTAGATATCAAGTTTCAAGAGGAATTCATCCAAATTCATTCAGCACCACGTATTTGGGGATTTCATCTTCAGGTACAGGCCAAAATAATGGTTACATTTATAAAGAGTTAGAAGTACCCAATATTCCTGAAGGTGCCACGGTAATTTTGCGAACAAAAGTCAACGCTGAAAACCTTGAAGGGCCCGGAGTAGCTATCGCCATGAGAGTTTACGATACCAAGATCGGTACAACTGGAGCTACTACAAATGAATCTCACACCTTAACCACAGAACCTAATCCGGTAAATGGGAAATTAGAGAACCATGTTTTGGAATTGAGACTCCCCAATTTTACCAGAAAGACAATATTTATTTTACCCTTTGCAGTTATGATGCCGGGGACAAAAGGGGAGGCATTTTTTGATGATTTTGAGATTCTGGTGGAACCGGTCTAAAAAGATTGTAAAGCTGAAAAATTAGAAAGTTGGGGAAGTTCAAAAGTTTTAAGATTAAGAAAAGATTGAAAGATTGGTACCAACTTGGCTACAAACACTGATCACTTCCCCTAAAACCCTCTTCTGCCAACTTTCTTACTGTGACTGATTTCACTGGATACTGACCACCGCGACTGCCTATTGAATACTGCCTACCTACTCCTAGCTCCTTTGAAAAGAATGTTTTTCAAAATCTTGAAAAAATAGCTGAGGTCGGTATATACCGGCGATTTGGAATATGCCTCCAGATACCGCATTTCGGACTCCATGATTTCCTCCAAAGTATTTGGCATATCAGCATAATAAGGAGGAATCAACCCGGGTTTAAACTGGATCCTTTTTTCCTTTAACTCGCCATTGTAAAGGTTAAAGTATTGCTTGCTCAATGGCCTGACTCCAACGATTTTTATTTCTCCCTTAATTAGGTTCCAAACCATTGGGATTTCGTCTAACCAGAATTTTCGTAAAAACCTCCCTAAGCTTGAAATCCTGAAATCATCCTTGAATTTTCCTCCTTCCGAAAGGTTGTTCTTTTGGTAAACCATATCCTGAAGGTATTCAGAATAAGGATACATTGTCCTCAGTTTGTACACAGCAAACTCCTTCCCTCCTATTCCAATCCTTTTAAGTCTGACGATAGGCCAAAATGTAGGATGGGCATTTTTGGATGGATTGATTATTTTTTTTGCTACAAAATATAACCTATCTCCTATTTCTTGCTGATCGATCATTTCAAAACCGGATGCATATATCCGACCCAATGCCTCCACCTCAGACATCAAATTACTTTTTCCCTTGTACGCCATTCGGTAAATTCTACCAGTAATTGGCATTTTCGGGATAAACCGATGGAGAACGGAATCCCAATTGTACGCTAAATTGCCAAGAAAAGCAGGGTACTTTGACTTTATCTGAATTTTCCTGTTGGTATATGTCTCCACAGATCCTATCAACAAACCTCCAATTGAAAGTGATTGATTGGCTGCTGACAAAAATTGGTCACAATATGGATAATCATTCAGCCTTAATTGACTCACCAGACATGAGAATGTGGAGGAATTGACCGAAAAAAGTGCAATAGGATCATTAAGATATAGGATATTGGAATCCGATTTCTCAACATGTTTTTGGATAAAATACCTGGCTTTAATTGGAAGTTCAAAAAGCTCCTTTCTTTCCGAAAGGAATTTCGATTGCGGTAAAATTTCTGAATCCGGATATGCGTTGAAACTCATTTGACTTAAAATACTCTTTTTGACCAGAAAAGAATTGACAAATTAATAGGTCAATCAATTCGCAATTTATTGATAATTCACTCAAAATAGCTTTGGAATGCTATTGATTTTTTGGATTGCTTCCTGAAAATCAATGCCTACTATCTCAAGATACCAACGGATAGTTTCGAATCTAGGCTTATTCTCTTCATAGACAAGTTTCAATGCATCTTCTCTTGTGATCATTCCTTCCCGTATTTGGTTTGACCTGAAAGTATCGACCTCCGAAAAACCCGCAACAGTATGGTAGATATAATTATAAAAACCCGCCGTACCATCCCCTATCCTCCAAGTGGAATTGGTATCGGGGGATTTTTCCCAATCATATTCTGACAAAATCAGATTGTTTATCTCATTTTCATCCCAAGGATAGTAATCAAATAATTGAATATAGTCCTTTTTGGGGGCCAAATACCTTACCGCAAAAGAGCCAAGACTATCCAAAACAGATTGATTGAGATATGTAGGATTTGAAAGAACTTCCTTTCCAACAAACCCAAAAAGCTTCAATTGGTTGATGGCAGAAAGGGAAAATATTCGCTGTTTTTCAAACTCCGGTTTCAATCCTGCAAAACCCACCTTGAAATCAGTATTTTCCAGGTGATTGACTCCCCAGATATTGAGGTTGATACCTGTTAGCTTTTTGAGCCTGTCTGTATAATAAAAGAAGTATTTGTCACCGGCCATGAAAAGAGGAATCATTCCCAAGGCAGGTTTGCGCAGCCAAGCCTCAATGTTTTTTTTGATGTTTTGCCGCTTCCAATGTATGTCCGCCGCCACCACAATATTTTCCACCCCGAGCTTCCCACAAACCCTTGAAATGTTTCTTCTTGCCAGATCGGTGACCATCCCCCAATCATAAGTAAATGCAATGGGATTCATTCCAAGCTCTTTTTTGACCATATGCAAGGCAAAAGTACTGTCTCTCCCTCCACTAAAAGGAACAATGCAATCAGGTTTAGAAGAATTGCTTTTATAGGGCTCAAGAAGCTGTCGCAAGTATTCCTGATTATTTGCTTTGGGCTTGGGTTTGTGGTTTCTGCAGTAATTGCAAACTCCCGCCTGATCAAAATCTATGAAAGGAAACGTTTCGGGCAAGACACACCTGCTACACCTTTTTATCTTTTCGATCTTTTCAGACTGATTTTCCAATAATCCAAACAGGTGCCTTTCCCTATTTCTATTGAAATTTAGCTCCGGCTCGATGACGATTTCCTTTCCAAAATCAGGGTTTTTGACCGTTGATACGGTGACCATGTAAGGAAGATTTTCTTCAGATTTGATCTTCCTTTTTGGTTCTTTACCAAAATCAAGCTTTTCTAATTCCAAATCAGGTATGCTAAAAAGCAATACTTCACCGGGATTGATTTTCGTAATTGCTAGCTTGGCTGATTCTGATATTTTTGAAGGCAGGTATTTTACCAAATTCTCCAGGTAATATGCTTCTGAACCAAAAATCAGGAATTTTTTGCTGTCAGTAAGGCAATACAGGGATCCGGTATTGGTGGCTAAAATGTATTTCCCAATCTGCGGTATAAAAGCCATAATGGAATAAGTGCCTTCCAATTGGGAAAGGGAATTTCTGATGGCCAACCCCAAATCATTTGGGTTTTGCAAAATGGCTTGGTGCAAAAGAGCGAGGATAATCTCCGAATCGATTTTAAATTCCCGCTTCAATTCCTTGTACTTTTCCCAAAGTGAATCAGTATTGACAATGATACCGTTGTGGATGAGAAGATTGCCATCTTTGATGACAGGTTGGTTGTTTTCCTCCTGCAACTGTGACCCGTTGGTGACCAATCTCGCATGGCCAAAAACCGAAAAAGAGCCATGAAGGCTCCTGTATCTCTTCAATGAATTTGAAAGGGAGGTTTGGAATGGCTTGGTCGAAATCAATTTTCTGATTCTGACATCTCCTTTGGTCACCTCGATTTGCCTGCTTTCTTGGTTGACAAATGCCATTCCTGAGGAATCTTTTCCCCTTGACTCGCTCAATAGGGCAAGTTTGGAAGTCAGTTTCCTGATATCGCTCTCAGAAAAATCAGATTCAGGATTGATGAATAGACCAAAGATTCCGCACATATGCTCTAAAATTTGGTTTTGGGATCAACTTCTCCAAGAAGCAATTTTTTCTTGGATTCAGGATATTCTGTTACCAACCAAGTTAAAAAATCGGTCAGGTTATACCTTTCCTGATTTAATGCTTTTACTTTTTCTTTCAATAGGATTTTAGCCTTCTCATCATTTAAAATTTCGTAGGCTTTTTCAAGTGTACCATCTTGATATCGCTTATTGATTATCAATCCATCTGATTCCTGTCTTTGCAAAGTACCCGCGTCAAGTGAGTTCACATAAATGGCGGGGGTACCCAAAGCAGCACATTCAGAAGCCATTGTGGCACCTTCCCCAATAAACAAAGCAGCATAATACAAAACATGGTGAATGCGATTGGGTTTGATTTTGATGTGGAAAGGCTGAAGTTCAAGCGGTAATGTTCTTTCTGAAGAGATAAAAATTTTGTATTCTTCGCTGAGCTTTTTTATCAATGAGATTTTGTATTCATCCGAAAAACCCATTTGCCCTTGGTCATGCAAAGCTCCCCAAGACACAAATCTCAGGAAAATAAAAGAGGTATTTTCATCTATTCCCATTTCAGAAAAAATACCTGTATCGGGCTTAAAATACTTCTTATTCAGGTAAAAAAGCTCCATATGCCCTTTAAATTTGAATTGCTTGGACCCCAAATCGAGAAGGTAACTTTCAGGATTCAGGACAAGGTCAGTAAATGGCAGGTAAAGTTTTCTGTTCAACCCGGCATGCTCTGTATCATCAAAAGAAATGTGGGGCAACCTAAAAATCCATGACATATGGGCCACATAGGAAGCTGCAAAACTTAAAGCAATATCAGGTCTTTTCTTTAGGTAAAGTTTAAATATATTCCATTCACATTTAAACAGAAACAGGAATTTCCCCAAAACGGACTTTGGATTCTTTCCCATAGGAACATAATCCAAGCCTTCCAAATCCAATAATTCATAAGTAATTTCTTTATTTCTGCAGGTAATGATAAGCTCATAACCCATCGCTTTCCAATTAGAAATCGCATGCTTGAAATAATGCACATTCGCAGGATGAATGATGTCGATGTGGATGGATTTCAATTAGGTTTTTTTAGAAAGGTGATTAAATTATTCCTGATCAAAATTTTTGAAAATCGGAAATATTATAAATATCTTCAATGCGTTCATAAATATAAAAATCTGATACAGAGGTCATTTCTGTTCCATTAAAAGGATATTTGTTTGGGATTCTTTTAATTAATTTAAATGAAGAAAAGTTATTCTCAATCCAAATACTAAAGTCCCTATTTTTAAAATGAGGAGGACAGTTCGAAGTATTTTTGTCAGTATCAGAGGAATAAATAATAACGAATTTTAAAGATGAAGAAAAAAGCCTGTTCATATAATTTTCAAAAACTTCGTCTTCAATTAAGTGAAAAATAACATCTAAAGACAGCACCAATTCTGCTTTGTCGTCATCTTGATAGTCCTTTGTAAGTTTAAATCCTTTGGATTTATCCTTTCTTAATTGAGTCCTACAAAGTTCAATAGCACTTTTGGAAATGTCAAAACCCAAATAATTCTGTATCTGTAAATATCTAAGTTGATTTCCATCACCACAACCAAACTCTACTACACTTTGAATCTTATTTTCCTTCAAAAAATCATTAATAACGGAACCTTTAAATTCTGCTAAATGGCCATAAGAACCCGACCCTGAATTTCCTCCCTTATTATATCTATTTTCCCAATATTGCTCTGAACCTAAGAAAGTAGCTTGTTTAAGTAGCCGTTTTAATTTTGAATAAAACATAAAAAAAATCCATTTTTCTAATTTTAATGAATTGAAGTTTTATTTCTATAGAATATTGTTAGAATATTTTGAAAAGGGGATAATTCCCAAATCCAAAAATTAATTCGACCCAAAATAGGAAAGGAACAAGACTCAATAAAACTCAAATTTCAATTAAATTATTTTTCTTTTTTTTCGCTAAATACAACCTAGAATTAAATTGGTGCTTCCTCTGTATATCATGGCTTAATTTTAAAAAGTAACCAATTAATATGTAACAAAAGGCATTATACCCCAAATAGGTAATACCAGAACTGAAATCGCTGATCAATCTTAAACTGACAAAAACTAATCCAAAATAAAACAGGAGTTTAAAAGGATTTAATTTATTTCTAAAAAGTTTGAATGAAACATACATCGCTTTGATCTGTATCCAATAAAAGTATAAAAACAGCCCCAAACCAATTATCCCTCCATTCCAAAAAATTCTCGCGTATGAACTATGTACTTCTCTATCTTCTTCGTAAAAAGTATAGGCAATGTATTTCCTGTCATTAAAGACTTCTCCGGACCCAAAAATCAGTTTCAAAGGATTGTCTTTCATGAGAGAAAAAACATAGAAATTTTCAGTCACTCTTCCTTCATTCATGATGTTATACTCAGTATTAAACCTGCTTTCCCTGGATTCAAAGGTTTTTTGGAAGTCCGAATAGAAATACCTGAAAAAAATCACTCCTGAAAAGAGCAGAGTAATTCCAATTTTTAATAAAAATCTCAAATTAAAATTATACGCTACCAAAGCAAAAAGGCCCAAAACCAAGATCAACAAAAGGGTACGCTTCAAAATGGATAAGGCAATAGCAATTGCCAGAATGGAAAACAGAAAGGTGATAAATTTGATTTTGGAATTTGAAATTTTTTGGAAGAAAAAAGAAATCAATAACAGGGAAAAAACAGGGACATACAATCCATTCAATGAATAAAAACCAGTCTTTACCCCTCCAAAGTACATTTCATACCCCAATCCGAAATAATTAACAATCAAAAAGTAAAAAACAAAATAGGCTAAAAAAACCCAAACATAGTTTACTACGAAATAACTCAAGTAATAAGACGGTAGAGAATACCCTATTAATAGAAAAATAAGAGGAATCGAAAATTTCAAAAACATATTCAAGGACAACAATAAATCAGTGCTGAAAAAGCACATTACAAAAAACAAAAGGATCAACAATAAAGGGGCAATAAAATCCTTTGAAAATTGGATCTTGAATTTTTTAAAGTAGAGGAAAAGGAAAAAACCCAGATTCAAAAGTAATTGGGCTAGAATTATAGTAAACCTGTCTTCAAAATATAAAAGAAAGGATTCGATGACGGTATTTCCGAACAGAACCCAAAAGGCTGCCCTAACCACTTTTTTCTCCAAACTATTTGCAAATTGGTTATTCATAGAACTTCATCCAATCTTCAAGTACACTGTAATGGTAATCTCTTATAACCACCTCCCTATTATGATTCAGTTTATCAATAAGTTCATCATCCGAAAGGATTTTTTCAATACATGGATTGATTTGGTGAAATTCAGAAATCACTTCAATTTTTACTTTTTCCAAATAATATTGGTAAGGAAGCCAATCACCTGTAATGATTTGACAATAAGCCATATTACTCTCAAACATAGATGCTGCCATCATATCTATCTTCCTCAAATGAAGAAAAATTTCACTTGCCATCCGGAGTGAGGCAATTTCCTTATGAGAAACAAAGTCAGGAATAAATTTAAAATTCCCTTCCCCCAGTTTCTCGTTTGCAAGATTGGTTATTTTTTTTAGCCTTATCCCGGATGTATCCAACCGGTTTGAAAATGGAATGATAAAATAATAATTTTCCAGATTTTTAAGCCTATGAATTTGCTCAATCATTTTCTCATGTTGCTCATTATCAGTACCATTATTCCCAACCATAATCACAATCCTGTTTTCAGGAATTCCCAGCTCTCTTTTAAATTTGACCTTATCCTCAAAACTGAATGGTTCATATAATTTAAAATGGTCTTGAGGCAAAAAAATTACTGTCTTCTTTTTTTCAATTTTTGCTTGATCAAAGTATTTGTCAAGTATTTTAAAAATTGATTTGTTGGTTGCAATTAATCTATCTGCTGAATAGAAAAGCCTTTTAAAATTATTCTTGATAAAATTCCTGTCATTCAAATCACTTCCATAGAAAAAAATATATAATTTCTTGCCCAACCCTTTAATCAGTCTTGGAATCAACTGGAACTCTTCCCTGCAATAATTAATTTGGACAAAGTCGTATTTTCTTTGGTTTTTTAAACAAAAATAGATCAGAACAAGAAAGTTTAATCCCAAATAGGTCTTTTCCAAAAAAACCCATTTTGGCCAAAAATTATAATTTGTCTCAACTTTATCATTAACTGAAATATGGATTTTCCTTCTGGTATCGTATATATCCACCCTATTTCCATTTTCAATTAATTTAAAGATAATGTCGTCAATGTCTTTTCTGTTTGAAAAAAAAGGAGGTACAGAGCGAACTAAGAATAAGATGTTTTTCATAATCTATCAAACCAACCAAATCCCTGTCTCTCTTTTTACCAAACCAAACAGAAGCAAAAAACCAAAAAGGCCATTTAAAACTACCGCCCAAACTGCTCCTCGCAAACCGAAATTATATGCCAAGATCAAGGTAGACATAACAGTAAATACAAGAAGTAAAAATGTCCTTTGGAAATTTTCCTTCAATTTTCCCGTCATCACCAAAATTGAACCTCCCCATGAAATAAGAGCAAAGGGAATAATTCCCGCTATTGATAAAGCCAAATAACCAAGGGAATTGGCAAACTCAGGCTTATAATTATCCGTCAATATTTTATAAAAAACCAAAATAGTAGCAGCCTGTACAAAAACCACCACGATGTTTATATTTTTGATGTTTTGGAGGCTATGGGAAAGTTCTACCATGGTTCCTTCCACCCAGTGTTTCCCAATTAACGGGTTGATATTTTGCTGCAGAATTCCCGGAAATATGTAAAGCGATTTTGCGAAAAAAATAAAAAAACTATATACGCCAACCTCTGTGCTACTGATCAGATAGCCGATGATGATCAGGTCAAGTTTGTCATTCAATATTGAAAATGCCTCGGCAAAAAAGCTTTTTAAGCCGAAGGATAAATTGTTTTCTATGTCACTAAAAGTAAAATTGAATGTCAGCAGGTTGGAATACTTTGCAACACAAAACAAAAAAATGCCTACCTCGGCAGCCAAAAAAGAATAGTAGAGCCAAATCGTATCGGATGAAAAAAAAGCAACTGATCCAACAAATCCAATGATCATCAGCCAACGGAAAGAGCGCACATTGGAAAAGAGTTTTTGGTTTCGGGTACCTGTGGCAAAAGCCATGAAGTTTTTGTTCCAATTGAAAAAAGGCAATGAAAGTGTAGCTATAAACAAAGCCTTGGCCAATTCCATGGAACTGAAAACCGATGGAAATGAAAAACAAATAATTAAAATTAAAGCTGAAAAAAGAACCGTGCTGAAAGTTGTGATGGCAAGATTTGAAGCAAATATCCTAGGATGAAATTCTATGGAGCTTGAAGATATTTTTTGGATCAAGCAGTTATTGATGCCCAAAGAAATGAACGTGGAAAGGATCAGGTAAAATCCCAAGACTTGGTTGAATACTCCTAATGTGGTAGCCCCATATTGGTAGCCTATTATCAGATTGACCAAAAAGCCTGATATGATCAAGATCCCTTGAGAGGATATCAACCAAAAAGTATCGACCGTAAACTTCTTGTCTTTCAAATTGCTTAAAAAAAACTGATTTGACTTCAGTGATTTAATCCCTTGATTCGCTTCGCCGGATTTCCTACCCATACTTCATTGGCAGGAATGTCTGAAATCACCACTGAACCTGCACCGATGACACTGTTGTCGCCTATAGTAATTCCCTGCTTTGCCACTGCCCCAACACCAAAAAAGACTTTCTTGCCCAAAGTTACGTTTCCAGCCAAGGTTGCATTGGGAGCGACATGCGAAAAATCACCGATAACACACTCATGTTCTATAACCGCCGCGGTATTGATAATGACCCCGTCTCCGATCTTTGCTAAAGAATTAATGCATGCATTCTTTCCAACAAAAGTGGAAAGTCCGATAGTTGCTTTTTCGGAAACCAAAGCAGTTTTATCGATAATTGCCAATTGTGAAAAACCTTTGCTAGCAATAAAGCCAATAACTCTTTCCCTGACCTTATTGTCTCCAATGCAGGGAAAAATGTAATGATTTGTCAAAATCTGACCGACATCTTCTGCCATTTCATCGCCAAAAAAGTCAAGTTCATATGGATTGTCTACGTTATAATCCTTCGCAAAATAGCCGCCGACAACCAATCCTTGCTCTAGGATACTGTCCAAAACCACATAGGCATGGCCTGAGTAGCCGATGATGAAGATTTTTTTTTCTTGATTCATGTAGTTTTAGAATTTTGTATTAAGCCTTTTCGTTTTCTCTGCAAAAAGATTAAACTACTTCTTAGCCTTTGGAAGCCAATCTCAAAACACTTGATTTCTCAGTGAACTCAGTGTCCTCTGCGGTGATTCTTCAATGAAAGGGATGGTCTGCTAATGGTTTTTTGGAAAACGGGTGATAATCCCCCACCAATCCTACTCCTTTCTGTAATCTGATATCATGGACCAACTCCACAGAACTTCTTGCAGCTTCCAACCCAAATCCTTTTCCCTCTAAAATCTCTGAATAACTCTGTGTGTGTAAGTCAACAAAACCTTCACTGAATTCTATTTCATTTCCTTCTATTGTGAGAGACCGGTAAATGGTTTTTCCTTTAGACAATACAGATTCGGGCAATGTTTCTTGGTTAATGCTCAAAAACCACCTGACTCTTGCCCTTTCCAAATCTAGAAAACCCGAGGCCCTGTCATGGTTCTGAATATGTACAATATTGGTTTTGACTTTCCCAAAAATCCAGACCAGCATGTCAAAAAAATGAATCCCGATATTGGTTGCGATGCCTCCGGATTTACTTTCGTCACCTTTCCATGAGGTATAGTACCAATTGCCTCGGGAGGAAATATAAGTGAGGTCGATATCATGGATTTTATCGGAAGGTTCTGCCATCACTTTGCGTCTGAGTTCCAAAATCGCAGGGTGAAGTCTCAGTTGGAGGATGTTGAATACTTTAGAGCCTGTTTCCTTTTCAACCGACTCTAGCCCATCCATATTCCAAGGATTGAGAACCAGCGGTTTTTCGCAGATTACGTCCGCTCCAAGTCTTAACCCAAACCTGATATGCGAATCATGCAGGTAATTTGGAGAACATACGCTGACATAATCGACAGGATCCCCTTCCCTTTTGAGTTTTTCCATATGCCTGTCAAATCTCTCAAATTCGGTAAAAAATGAAGCTTTTGGAAAATAGCTGTCCATTACCCCAACAGAATCAAACTTATCAAATGCTGCCACCATTTGATTTCCGGTTTCTTTGATGGCTTTCATATGCTTTGGCGCGATATACCCCGCTGCACCTATCAGCGCAAAATTCTTCATTTTGGAACTTCAGATTTATAGACTTTCTTATTTTCCAATACATACACTTCGCCGCTTTCCGGACATATTGCTTTTCCTTCTTTGTCAAAATCAAGCTTATGGCCAAATTCACTCATCCATCCTGTCTGTCGGGAAGGATTACCGATCACTAAAGCATAATCAGGAACGTCTTTGGTCACTACTGCCCCGGCCCCGATAAAAGAATAAGCTCCGATTGCATTGCCGCAAACAATTGTCGCATTGGCACCTATTGTAGCACCTTTTCCAACTTTCGTGGATAAATACTCATTCTTCCTGCTGATGGCAGAACGTGGATTGATGATATTGGTAAACACCATAGAAGGTCCTAGGAAAACATCGTCTTCGCAGGTAACTCCGGTGTAAATAGAAACATTGTTTTGGACTTTGACATTGTTCCCAAGGACAACTTCCGGAGACACTACCACATTTTGACCGATGTTACAGTTTTTTCCGATTTTGCAATTGGCCATAATATGGGAGAAATGCCAGATTTTGGTCCCCTCTCCTATTTCACAGCCCTGATCGATATAGGCAGATTCGTGGGCAAAATAAAGTTTCATTGGAAAAAGCTGTTGATGGTATTTATAATCAATTCTAATTGCCCGGGATCCATTTCCGTATGGATGGGAATTGAAATTACTTCATGGCTGAGTTTTTCAGCAACAGGGAAATCTCCTTCTTGAAACCCATAATCTTGGTAAGCAACCTGAAGATGAACCGGAACCGGATAATACACCATGGTCGGAATTCCGAAGGAAGCAAGATGTTTTGAAAAATTCTCCCTGTTTACACCATTCAGCTTGACTGTATATTGGTGAAACACATGGGTGGAATTAGAATCACGCTTTGGAATGGAAATATGGCTGTGGTTTTCAAAAGCCAAATCATAGGCCGATGCGACTTCATTTCGAGCTTTTTGGTATTGTTCCAAATACCGGAGCTTGACCCGAAGCATTGCGGCCTGAATGGTATCCAAACGGGAATTTACTCCCAAAGAATGATGGTGATACTTCTTTTTTTGACCGTGGGTAGAAATCATCCGCATCTTCTCTGCAAGATCATGGTCATTGGTAAACAATGCACCGCCGTCGCCGAAACAACCCAGATTTTTGGAAGGAAAAAAAGAAGTTGTGCCTATATCTCCCATAGTTCCTGAAAAGGCCCGGTTGCCATCAGTGAAAGTGTAAACTGAACCAATGGATTGGGCAGCATCTTCAATGACTTTCAAGGTATGTTTTTTAGCAATTTTTAAAATGGATTCCATGTTGGAGCATTGTCCAAACAAATGTACAGGGACAATCGCTACGGTCCTATCTGATATTAGTGGTTCTATTTTGGAGGCATCAATCTGAAAAGTATCCGGATCAACATCCACAAAAACCGGTTTCAAACCCAAGAGTGCAATCACCTCTACGGCTGCGATATAGGTAAATGCAGGAACAATGACTTCATCTCCAGGCTTAAAATCCAAAGCCATCATCGCAATCTGCAATGCATCAGTTCCATTGCCGCAGGGAATGACATATTTACAATTCAGATATTGCTTCAATTCATCAGCAAATAACCTAACCTGAGGTCCATTTATAAATGCAGTCTGATCAATGACTTCCTGCATGGCAGCGTCGACTTCTTCCTTTATTTTTTCATATTGGGACCTCAAGTCCACCATTTGGATTTTTTTCATTTATTCACACATTTGCAACGGACTGTGCACAGCTTCGCCACCTGGGTCACAGTAAAATAAGTGAAAAGATAAATTTCTTCTTACTTTAGTCGAAGTGGATGGGAAACTACCAAGATCTAAACTGGCTTTACCAAACCATTTCCTTTTTAATAAAAACAGTTTTATTGTTTAGTTTGAAGCCGATTGGCTAGACCTGCGACGTCACTCTGAAAGAAGCGAAGAATCTCACCTATAGAAATGAGCTTCATGGGTCTTGCCTCCTTCAGGATGACGCTGTACCATTCATCATTCCCTTTGTGACCAAAATTAAAATGTAAATGAATAGGGATACTTTTCACACCTTTTCTCCATCCGCCATTTTAAATTTTTAATTCCTAATTCCTTTACCCTCTTCTCATCGCACGCTTCCACCAAGGCAACTGTACTTCGTCATGGTAGCCATAATGGCTGGAATAACCGTAGCCATACCCATACCCATAGCCGAATCCATATCCTTTGTCTATGTGTACGTCGTTGAGAATAGCATAAATTTTGGAAACCCCTCCTTTTTCGATCAGATTATTCAATATCTGGATATTGCTTTTATTGGAAAATCCCTGTCTGAAGATGAAAAAATTCACATCGGAATGTTTAAAAAGTTCCTTGGTCTCGGAAACCAATCCTGCCGGAGGACAATCCAAAATAATCACTTCATATTCCTGCTTGATTTCAGCCATGATTTTGGAAAATTTGCTTTGAAGCAAAAGCTCTGCAGGATTTGGCGGAATTGGTCCAGAAAGGATGATGTCAAGGTTTTCGTATTTGGTCTGTTTTACGACATCTCGCCAAGGCATATTCATACTCAAGCAAGTACTCATACCTTTGTCATTGATCAGTCCAAACTCTTCTGCAATTTTTGGTTTTCTAAGATCCAAGCCTACCAACAAGGTCTTTTTGCCCAAAAGGGAATATACTGATGCCATATTGACTGAAGCAAAAGTCTTTCCTTCGCCCGAAATGCTCGATGTAAAAAGGATTGTTAAGTGTTCCTTGTTTGGGCTGAGATAGGACATATCGGCCCTGATATTTCGGAATGATTCTGTCACCGATGACCTTGGATTATTCAATACCGGTTTGGGGTCATTACTTTGATTCCTACCTATCATGCCGATCAATGGCGTATTGATTTGTTTTTCAAGTTCTTTGGGATCTTCGATCTTGGTATTCAAAAAATCACGGATAGAGATATAACCGATAGAAAAAAACAGACCTATCGCCAGACCAATCACCAGGTTGACTATTTTCTTTGGGAAAACTGGTATCTGCCCTGCTCTGGCAAGATCTAAGATTGCATTTTTGGGCATATTGGATGCCCTTGTGATTTCCGATTCAGCCCTTTTTTGGAGCAGGTAAACATAAATGTTTTCATTGACAGTGAATTTCCTTTGTATTCCCAATAGCCTTCTTTCTGTTTCAGGAAGTGAATTGATTTCTCTTTCCACTCTTTTTATTTGAGAATTGACTTCTTGAAGATAGGTATTGGTATTGCGGATAGAAGAGGCAATGTTTTCTTGAAGGGCCTTTTTGGTCATCCTTATTTGGGAATTGATCTCCCTGATAGGTGGAGCTTCTTCCGAAAAATTGTTAGATAGTCTCATTTTCTCGGCTTGTAGTTCACTGATACTTACCACCAAGGACTGTAACAAAGGATCTGTATTCCCAATTATGGACGGAGCGACGATTTCTTCAATATCGTCCCTATTGATGTAATTTTGAAGTGTCTGATAATATTTAAGGTTGATTTCGGCTTGGGATTTGTCTTTCTCAAACTCCTGCAGCCTTTGGAAAATCTGAGAACCTTCTTCGCTCAGATTGAAAATCTTGTTTTCAGACCTATATTTTTCAAGGCTTCCTTCAAAAAAACTCAATGAATCAGTAATACCGCTGAGTTGATCTTCGATAAAACGAATGGTATTTTCTGATGCTTTGTTTTTTTCATCCAATTCTCTTTGAAGGTAAACTTCCATCAGCTTATTAAGGTATTCCTCACCCATCCTTCTGACAGGCGTTTCAAATGAAATATTTAAAATAGAAGCCTGTTTGTTGATGGGTGAGACGCTGATTTTATCTTTTAAAAAAAGAGCCAACGACGGGGTATCCACCAATTGGAAGAAGATTCTATCGCCTTCTTTAGCCTCAATACTTTCAATCTTAATTTTAAGGAATTCTGATTCGATATTTTCTCCAAAAGCATAAACCGGTTTTAACTCGGGAATATCATTGATTTCTTGTTTGTAAAAAGGATCGGAAGGGTTGAAAATTTCAAAATCATCTCCGTCCGGTTCAATGCTGAAGGTCTGATTATCCAAAACCTCAATGACAAATTTGCCTTTGACCAATTGGGGATGGGTCCAATCCACATCTACCTTCACCGGAACTCCTGAATGGACCTGGATGCTGCTTAATAAATCATCTGTAAAATAAAAAACATCAAGTCCAAGTTCCAAAATTGCTTCTTCCGCCAAGGTGTAGGATTTGAGAATGCCAATTTCGTTTTCGACATTGTTTTTGATCGGCATCATTCCAACTGCATCAAAAATTTCTGATCCCAAAGGTTGGGGTTCTTCTGTGATAATTACCGAAGATTGGACTAGGTATACCGGGGTAGCGTATTTGTTGAAAAGGAATGCTGCCAATACACAGACCAAGGTGCAGGTCACAATAAATGGCCAATATTTCAGATAATTAAAAAGTACAACCTTCAATTCAATGTCATCCTCATGGGGTGGCAAAAATGGATCAGGAATATATGGATAAGGATTGCTTTTACTCATCAATTTTGTAGAATAAGATTCAAAATCAAAGCGACGGCCGTGACAGATGAAAGGATCAAAGCGACAGTTTGGGCGGTATTTTCTCCCGTACCTATTTCTCTTGCTTTCAAAGGTTCGGCGTAAATCTGATCATTTGGCTGAATGAAGTAAAAAGGAGTCTGAATAATCTGCCTGTCATTGAGATTGATTCTGTGCAATTTGGTACCGTCAGGATATTGTCTGATCAAGAGAATCTCATCTCTCTTGGCTACGGTAGTCATGTCGCCTGCCTGAGCGATTGCTTCAAAAATAGTCAATCTATCCTGTAGAACAACATACTTCCCAGGTCTGCGGAATTCCCCCAAAGTCGAAAATCTGATCCCGCCAAGTTTGACCCGAACAAAAATCTCAGAGGTCACATACTTTTTCAAAGCTTCTTCTACAATCACCCTGACTTCATCTAGGGTCTTGTCATTGACTTGGATCTCTCCAAGAAGTGGCATTCTGATAAAGCCATGTTTGTCGATGGTATAGCCCGTCATGTAATAGATATCGCCACCGCTTTGGGCAATCTGACCAAAAACGGCATTGTTGGCTTCATTTTGAATTTTGGAAGTAATACCATTTTCAAGAATCTGCTCCACAGTTTGGATCTGAATATCAATGATATCATTGAATTGCAATCTATACTCCGGCAACTCATAGCTGATCAATTCCCCATCCTGAATAGCTTTGTTTCCTTCAAGATTTTGGTAGTACATAATTTTTTCATTAGGTACACAAGAGGAGTAGGCAAGGATGACAATCAATACGAGAAGACTCCAAACGACCTTTCTCATGGCTAGATAAAAGGAAATATTCATAGGCAACTTAATGCGTAAACTTAACCAAATAATTTAATTTTTGAACAGGTCTGTAAACTACCCGAAACCTGACTTACAGCATAGGGGCTAATTACAAAAAAAAGCAAAGATTCAGCATTGTTTGTTTCTTTTTTAGGAAAAAATATAGGAATCACTCTGAATTTTAATTCAAAAACCCAAAAGCAATTCCTTAAATATAGAATTTGGAGAAAAATGCCAACAAATAAAATTATTGGTCTTTTATCAATTCTTCCATCATTTCAGGTCCAAATTCCTTTTCCTCAAGTTTGACAAGATATCCATCTTCGAATGTGGCAAGCACATAAAATTTCTCATCTCTAACCACCCTGTATGTCCTCTGATTTCCATCAAGGTGACTGATTACGGCGGCATCGTTCCGTCTCAAAAATTTTTTTTCCTTCATACCCTGATAATATTCCGGGTTAGGGCCAAATGCTCCACACGAACTTAAAAGGAATACGGAAAGGAATAATACGAGTAATTGCTTCATTTTTTTTATTGTTTTTTCAAGTTAAAATATTGCAAAAACTTTGCCACGAAATTTATCGCTGATTTTGAGCGACTTAAGAATAAATGGTTTTGTTTTTATTTCAACTGTTTGAAACCGGAGAATTTTGCCCTACATTTGCGTCCTAGCGGCACGACCAGCTCCTGCTGAATCCCCCAGGTCCGGAAGGGAGCAAGGGTAAGCAGTCGTAGCGGTGCGATGCCGCTTCTTTTTTTTTAATTTTTTCCCATTTTTTGAATTTTGGATTACACAACATTTCAATTATCCATTTATCATTTTACATTCTTTTTCCCCTTCCATTTCCTGATTTATCAATTAACTTTGTACAATCAACATAAACAAACAACATATGAAATTCTTTATTGATACCGCCAACCTGAATGATATCAAGGAAGCCTACGATCTTGGCGTATTGGACGGCGTCACCACCAATCCATCCTTGATGGCCAAAGAAGGCATCAGCGGAGAAGATAAAGTTAGAGCACATTACAAAGCCATCTGCGATATCGTGGATGACAATGTCAGTGCTGAAGTCATTGCCACAGATTTTGAAGGTATGATCAAAGAGGGTAAAGAACTTGCAAAAATCGATGACAAGATCGTGGTAAAAATCCCGATGATCAAGGACGGTATCAAAGCCATCAAATACTTTTCCAATGAAGGTATCCGAACCAACTGTACTTTGATTTTTTCAGCAGGCCAGGCACTTCTTGCCGCAAAAGCCGGAGCAACCTACGTTTCACCATTTATCGGAAGACTGGATGACATCTCTTACGATGGCTTAGAGCTGATCGATCAGATTGTCAATATTTATGAAAATTATGGCTATGCCACCCAAGTTTTGGCGGCATCAGTAAGACATACCATGCACTTGATCAAATGTGCCGAACTCGGTGCAGATGTAGTGACATGTCCTTTGAAAGTTATTTTGGGATTGTTGAACCATCCGCTCACGGATTCAGGGTTGGCGACTTTCCTTGCAGACCATGCTAAAGCAGCAGGAAAGTAATTGACTTAAAATAATGAACCGGACTATTGGCAACATAATCCGGTTCCTTCGTTTCAATAACATAGTCCCCCAGTTTGATTAGAATCAAAAAAAAACAGAATCCGGGAAAAAGTTGTTTAGCATACCTAATAGAGAAAATAAACAAACTTATGTATATCTTAAAAGTAAAAGGAAAAGCCAAAATCCCGGATTATATACAGATCAGAGATGATAATTTTGTCTTGGTGGCTTACTTCAGGGCCGACAGACCTTTGAAGAATATTGAGAAATTCGGTTTGGAAGGAAAGGAAGCAGAACTCGAGACCTTGATAAGGGAACTGCCATTTGGCAAAACACAAAAAATTGAGATTTAATGGAATTTGGAAAGAATGCAGTAATTGAGGTAAAAGACGCCTGTATTTTTCAGGGCTTGGATGCAGTCCTGCAGGATGTAAATTTTTCAATAGAAAAAGATGAATTCGTTTTTTTGATCGGGAGGACAGGAAGCGGTAAAAGCTCCCTTTTGAAAACCCTTTATGCCGATCTTTCCCTTAAAATGGGCCAAGCTGAAATAGTTGGTTTTCAACTTTCAAAAATCAAGAAAAGCGAAGTCCCCTACCTCAGACGAAAGCTTGGGATAGTATTTCAGGATTTTCAGCTTTTCCCAGACAGGTCCATAGCCGAAAACCTTTTCTTTGTCATGAAGGCTACTGGATGGAAGGATAAAGAAAAAATGAAAAACAGGATGATTGAAGTTCTCCTCAAAGTTGGTCTTGCAGATGCAGCCACCAAAATGCCCCATCAACTTTCGGGAGGTGAACAGCAGCGGGTTGTCATTGCAAGGGCTCTTATCAATCAACCTTCCATAGTTTTGGCGGATGAACCAACAGGAAACCTAGATCCAGATGTCGCAGATGGGATTTTTAAACTTTTTCAGGAAATCAATAACGAAGGCACTGCTATCCTGATGGCGACCCACAACCATGATTTATTGAGAAAATATCCCTATCGTGTATTGAAATGCGAAAAAGGGAAACTCCTTGACAGTAAGACCTCCGACATTACGATCAATACCTCTTATTGAGTCCCAATAATTTGAAAATACCAATTATATTTCAAATCAATTTGACTGATATCTGCGTTTAGTTCTTTGTTAGAACCTAGAGATCAATCCATTAAAGTAAATGCTTATGAAATACCTATCCTATAATAAAGCCGGTCTTGCCCTGGTTTTTGGGGCGTTGATATTCTTAAACGCCTGCAAAGACAAAACCGATGATCCTGTACCAGAACTGTCTGCCAATGCCAAAGTAAATACCTGGATTCAAGAAGTAATGGATGAAGTTTACCTGTGGCTTGATGATATGAGAAATCCCATTTCTCTTGAATCTGAACCCGAAGATTATTTTGAATCTTTACTTTTTAGACCTACCGATAGGTTCTCTGTCATTTATCCGGATTATCAGGAATTGATCAATAGCCTCTCAGGAGTATCCAAAGAAGCGGGATATGAAATCACACTTGCCCGCGAAAGCAGTACAAACAACAATGTAATTGCTTTTATTACCTACACAAAAAAAGGTAGCCCTGCAGAAACCGCAGGCCTCAAACGTGGCGATTTGATCACGCACATCAATGGTGTGAGGATGACACTGGACAACTACCAAGAAATATTAGGACAAAGGTCAGAGGCTCATTCTATTTCCTATTTGAGATACAATGAAAGCTCTTCTAATTATGTCGCACAGACTCCCGTGGACTTAACGACATCAGTGCTTTCTGAAGACCCTAACTTCCTTGACTCCATTTACACCATTGGGAATCAAAAAATCGGATACGTGGTTTATCATTTCTTTGCTCCGGGCATTGAAGGCCAAGCAACTAGGTATGATGATGAAATGGATGCTGTCTTTGCAAAATTCAAAGCAGAAGGCATCAACCACCTGATTTTAGATTTTAGATATAATGGAGGAGGATACCAATCAAGTGCTATAAACTTGGCAAGCTTGATCGCTCCTAATGTGACCAACGATGATGTTTTTACCAAAATTAAATACAACAGTTACCTGATGGGATTTGATCAATTGAAAAATGTACAGATCAAATTTGAAAGTAAGCCTCAAAACCTTGGTCCGATACTGTCGGGAAACAAAGTTTATATCATAACCTCTTCCAGAACAGCATCTGCAAGCGAACTGATTATCAATGGGCTTAAACCATATATGGAAGTATTTATGGTTGGAGGATTGACTTACGGAAAAAACGTTGGTTCCATCGCCATCGAAGATGAAGAAAATCCTTCCAACAAATATGGTCTTCTGCCGATTGTATCTCAATCATTCAACAAAAACGATCAGTCTGACTACGCTTCAGGATTCCAGCCTAACATTCAAGGCAACGAGCTGTCACAACCTACCTTATTGCCATTGGGGGATACGAATGAATTTTTGTTGAAACTCACATTGGAACAGATAACAGGAACGCCTTCACCTGACAGAATCCAAATGATAGAGAGGATTGACATGGGAAGTTCTATAGAAAAACAGACAAGGTTTGGGAGATTAATTGATGATCAAACCAATCTAAAGGTCAAGCACTAAATTAAATCGAGCTCCTTCCTCTACGGAAGGAGTTTTTTTTGACAAAAGAATTCAATTAACAGAAATGATAGAATAAAACCTGTCAAATTGTCGGTATTTTTTTAATTTCGCAATCCAAAGTAAAATATCCATGGAAAATATCATCAAAGATATAGATATCCTCAGTCCTGAGGAGGCGCAAGCCACTGATTACAAAACAACCGAGGAAGTCAATACCGGCAAGCAAAAAAAGCTCTACATCGAGTCTTACGGTTGCCAAATGAATTTTTCTGACTCCGAAATCGTCGCTTCCATCATGAAGGACAATGGTTATGATACCACCTCGGATTTTGAGCAGGCAGATGTCATATTTTTAAATACCTGCTCTATCAGGGACAAAGCAGAACAGACAATCCGCAAAAGACTCAGCCAATTCAATACACTTAAGAAAAATAGGCCCGAATTGACAGTAGGCGTTCTTGGTTGCATGGCTGAAAGGCTGAAAGAAAAACTACTTGACGAAGAAAAAATAGTAGATGTGGTCGTTGGTCCGGACGCTTACAGGGATCTTCCAAATCTTGTGACCGGTGCTGAATTCGGTAATAAAGGTGTGAACACTTTCCTTTCAAGGGAAGAAACTTATGCAGACATCGCTCCTGTCCGACTCAATTCCAACGGCGTCAATGCCATGATTTCAATCATGAGAGGATGTGACAATATGTGCTCTTTTTGTGTGGTTCCTTTCACAAGAGGAAGGGAAAGAAGCCGCGATCCACATTCCATTGTAAGTGAGGCAAGAGACCTTTTTGCGCAAGGCTACAGAGAAGTAATGCTTCTCGGCCAAAATGTAGACAGCTACAAATGGTCTCCGGAAGAAAACAACAAAGCGAGACTCAGTAAAAAAGAAGATGAAGTATCCGAGGTGGTCAACTTCCATCATTTATTGGAGATGGTCGCTGAGATCAGTCCCTTGCTGAGAGTCCGGTTTTCGACTTCCCATCCAAAAGACATCACCGATGAGGTATTGTACACCATCAAAAAACACGACAACATCTGCAAATACATTCATCTTCCTGTCCAAAGCGGTAATTCCAGAATACTAGAACTGATGAACAGAACTTATGATCGGGAATGGTACTTGGAAAGGGTAAGTAAAATCAGAGAAATTCTTGGTGAGGAATGTGGGATTTCATCCGATATGATTGCAGGATTTTGTACCGAAACAGAGGAGGAACATCAGGATACACTCACATTGATGGATATTGTAAAATACGATTTTTCATACATGTTTTTCTATTCAGAGCGTCCGGGAACTTTGGCTGCAAAGAAATTTGCAGATGATATTCCTTTGGAAGTAAAGAAAAGAAGGTTGGCTGAAATCATCGACAAACAAAGTCAGCTATCCTATGAAAGAAATAAACTTGACTTGGGAAAAATCCAGGAAATCTTAATAGAAGGAAAATCAAAAAGATCAAATGAGCAGCTTAAAGGAAAAAATTCCGCCAACAAGGTGGTGATTATTCCTGATGGCCCATACCAAAAAGGAGACTATGTCATGGTAAGAATTACCGATTGCTCACCGGCAACATTGTTTGGAGAAGTTGTTTCCTGATATTTAAGATGAAATAATGATCACATCCTCAGAGATTCAAAGTATAAAACAACGATTTGGCATTATTGGAAACAGCCCATTGCTGAACCATGCCATACAAGTGGCAATGCAAGCCTCTCCCACCGATATGACTGTTTTGATCACAGGAGAAAGCGGCAGTGGAAAGGAATCATTTTCAAAAATCATCCACTCACTTAGCCTCCGCAAACATGGTAAATTTATTGCCATCAACTGTGGCGCTATTCCAGAAGGAACAATAGATTCAGAACTCTTTGGCCATGAAAAAGGCTCCTTTACCGGCGCACATGAAGCGAGGAAAGGATATTTTGAGGTGACAGACGGTGGTTCCATTTTTCTCGATGAGATTGGGGAAATGCCTTTGGGAACACAGGCAAGGCTTTTGAGGGTCTTGGAAAATGGCGAATTCATAAAAGTTGGCTCCTCCAAAGTACTCAAAACCAACGTACGCGTCATTGCCGCTACCAATGTCAACCTGATCAAAGCAGTAGAAAAAGGGGAATTCAGAGAAGACCTTTATTACAGATTGAATACCGTGCCTATCTATGTGCCGCCTTTGCGTGAAAGAGGCGATGATGTCGTCATGCTGTTCAGAAAATTTACGACTGATTTTTCAGAACGGTACAAAGTGAAGCCGATTTCCTTGGATGATGCTGCCAAGAAATTATTGGTAAAATTCCCATTTCCCGGAAATATCCGACAACTCAAAAACATTGCAGAGCAGATTTCCTTATTGGAAGAAACAAGAGAAGTTGACGCAGCTACATTATCAAAATACCTTCCCACTGACCAAAGCAGACTTCCAGCCCTGACAGGAAGTTCAGGAGGCTCAAATGAATTCTCAGATTTTTCGGAAAGAGAAATCCTGTACAAAGTTCTTTTTGACATGAAAAAGGACATGAATGAACTCAAAAAACTGGTACTTGAGGCATTTCAATCCGGAGGGCTCACCTCCAATATCATGACCAAGCATCAAAACCTGTTTGATGATTTGGAACCGTCTTCCTCGTTTGAGGAGAAAAAACCAGCAACACCTTCCACAAATATGCCGTTGGTAATTGACCACCAAAACCAAAACGAGGAAACAGAAGATTATGATGACGATACTATTGAGGACATTATCCATGAGGAAGACGATAATTCACTTTCTTTGGAGAAAAAAGAAAAAGAAATGATCCTCAAAGCACTCCGCAAACACAATAACAAAAGAAAATACGCTGCAAGTGACCTAGGGATATCCGAAAGGACGTTATATAGAAAAATCAAACAATATGACATTGAGTAGGAAAAAAAGAAGCTTTGTTTTGACTTTGCTTATACCGGTTTTCTTACTTCAGGGATGTGCTATCAATTACAGCTTTACCGGAACGAATATTAATTATGAATTGACTAAGACATTTTCGGTAGAAAACTTCTTCAATGATTCTGGAGGTGGGCCTGCCAATATGGAACAGCTTTTTACTGAATCCCTCAAGGAGTTTTATCAGCGAAATACCCAGCTTGAATTGGTTAGGAACAACGGAGACATACAATTTCTGGGTGCAATCAAACGCTATGCGATAACTCCTCAGGCGACTGTGACCAGTACAGATCCTAATCTACCGGATAGAGCCGGACAAATGAGGTTGACCATTTCCATAGAAGTCGAGTACCTTAATACAGTGAATGAGGAAGAAAACCTCAAGCGGACTTTCTCCTTCTTCAAAGACTATGACCCGAGAACTACTTCCATTCTTCAGGTCGAAAGCCAGTTGATAGAGGAAATTTTCCAGAATATTATTCAGGACATCTTTACAGCCACAGTTGCCAATTGGTAAAAATGAGTAAATTGGAATTTATTCGATGACCAAACCGTGAACAGCCACCAACTTCTCTCCATATTGAAAGTGAGCAACAACCTCCAAAAGGAGGATATTGCCCATCTGATCAAATTACATGAAAGTTTTCCTTTTTTTCAGGTTCCAAAAGTATTGCTTGCCAAATATGAATTTGAAAAATCAAGAGGAAAATCTCTTGATCTGCTTCACCAGGCATCAATTACTAGTCCAGACCGGGCTTGGCTTAAACTAATGATTGAGTCAGATACTCCCTTCCGGTTTTTAGAAAACAAGATTGAAGAAAATATGGAGACTTTCTCCAGCTTAAAATCAAGCAATCAAAAATCAATAATTTTAGAAGGATTCGAACAATCCCTAATTCCTGAACCCCCCAAAGAAACAGATCCAGAGATAAGAGCTAAAATCCTTAAAAAACTTGAGGAAAACCTCAACAGCCGAAAAGAAAATGTGGCTAACTTAGAAAAACCTGAGTCCAAAGAACAAACGAAACCCAAAAGGAAAAAGCCTAACGATGATTTGATTGAAAATATCCGTAAAAGAGAAAAAAAGGAAATCCTCGATGAAAAGAAAAGGGAACAAATTGACCTGATCAAAGCATTCAGTAAAAAAGAGTTTAAACTTGCAACACTGAAAGAGATGGAAGATTTCCAAAAACAGGCAGATCTATCTGAAAACAGCACGCATCTTCACCCTACCCTATTATCAGAATCCTACGCCAAATTGCTGGTAAAACAAGGTAAAAAACAAAAAGCAAAAGAAATTTATCAAAAATTAATGGTGAAATTTCCAGATAAAAACATTTACTTTGCGGACTTAATAAAAGGCTTGGATTTATAAAATCACTCATATGTTTACATTTCTTATTACACTTATTATCATTTTGGCTGTTCTGTTGGTTCTTGTTATCCTTGCTCAGGATTCAAAAGGAGGAGTTGGTGCAGCATTTGGTGCAGGTGCATCGCAAATCATGGGAGTCACAAAAACCGGAAATATACTTGAAAAATCAACTTGGGTTTTGGCAATAGCCATATTGGTACTTTCCCTATCTTCATCGGCTTTTTATTCTACTATTCAGCCGGGACAATCCTCATCTCCAAACATTGAAAATGCAAGGAAGCAAATAGTCAGTCCTTCTTTTGGTGATTCGGAAAGCCTGTTGCCGACTGAAGGAACCGAAACTGCTCCGGCAGATACCACAGAAAACGAAAAATAAATTGTTTAAAGCCCTCTTCTAGCGGGCTTTTTTATTCCACTGTTTTTAGAAGCAACCTTTTACTGATCGGAACAAAACTTTCCTCCATTGGAATCTGCTGTGTACAACAGATACTGTATGTTGCAGGATTTGGAAGTTCCCTGTTTGTTTTAATAAGATCAAGCTTGATTTGTTCGTAGGTATTCAAAATAGACCTTCGCACTTTTTGAATCAATTGCATCATGATACCTTTGAAAGTATCTATGCTGTTTTGAAACAGGTTGACTTTGTACCTATAAACAAAAACCTCTTTGGACTTATCGAACGAAAGAAAAACATACCCTTCTTTTTGATAAAGGGGAGAAATTCCGATTGGTTCGATTTTCATTTCACGTTCCAAAAAATCATAAATATTCTTCCCATCTTCTATATGGTTTTTGAGTTGTGGAAGGGAAAATGCTACAATTTCTTCAAGCTGTTTCATCATTTCATCATCAATGACCAATGGCTTGTAAGTAAATCTCAATTCTTTTGTATCAGGTCCTTGAAGCATTTTTGGAAAAGCAGATTTAATCTGATCTCTATTTTGTTCAAAACTCTTGAGCCGGCTGTAATGCTGGATCAAATCGGCCAAGGGAGGGTAAAGTTTCACCTCTTTAAACTGTCCGCCTACATGTTGCAAATAGGCCAAAAGAAGGTATTTTTTGTATTCAAAATCAATCCAACCTTCTGTAATCCAATTTTCAGATAAGTTTTTCATAACATTCCGTTTATGAAAATTTAAAAAAAACTGACAGGTTTAAAAAGCGTATTGGAAAAATTGACAGAATTATTTTTTGACAAAAGCGAATTATGACATGACATGGGGCAAATTGACGGACTATATGTCAGTTGATGAATTCTAATTTATATTGGCACAAGAAGTGATAATCATGCATTACAAGATTTTGTTACTAACCTTTAAAAATTCAATAATTATGTCAAAAGTAAACATCAAACCTCTTGCAGACAGAGTTCTGGTGGAGCCTGCTGCAGCAGAAGAAAAAACCGCATCCGGACTTTACATTCCTGATACTGCCAAGGAAAAACCTCAGAAGGGCACAGTAATCGCAGTGGGAAGCGGTAAAAAAGACGAGCCGTTGACTGTAAAAGTAGGTGACCAAGTGCTTTATGGCAAATACGCAGGTACAGAACTTGCAGTTGAAGGACATGATTACCTTATCATGAGAGAGTCAGATATTTTTGCCATTCTCTAATTATCTATTTCAAACAATCAAAAGAACCTAAAACAACAAAAAAATGGCTAAAGAACTATTTTTCAATACCAACGCAAGAGACAGATTGAAAAAAGGAGTGGATGCTCTTGCTGATGCAGTAAAAGTAACCCTAGGACCAAAGGGTAGAAATGTGATTATTGACAAAAAATTCGGTGCACCTGCAATCACCAAAGACGGTGTAACTGTGGCAAAAGAAATCGAATTGTCTGAGCCAATTGAAAATATGGGAGCCCAGCTAGTAAAAGAAGTAGCTTCAAAAACCGCCGACAATGCCGGTGATGGAACTACTACTGCTACTGTTTTGACCCAGTCAATTTTTGGGCTTGGAATTAAAAACGTAGCGGCGGGTGCCAATCCAATGGATTTGAAGAGAGGTATTGACAAAGCAGTATCTGCTGTTGTAGCTCAATTGAAAGCCAATTCAAAAGCAATCTCTACAAGCAAAGAAATACAGCAAGTAGCGACTGTTTCTGCCAACAATGACGAAGAAATCGGTAAAATGATCGCCGATGCTATGGACAAAGTAGGCAAAGACGGTGTCATCACAGTAGAGGAAGCAAAAGGCACTGAAACTGAAGTACGTACCGTAGAAGGTATGCAGTTTGACAGAGGTTATCTTTCCCCGTACTTTGTAACCAATACGGAAAAAATGGAAGTCGAATTGGATAGACCATATATTTTGATCTATGACAAGAAGATTTCATCAATGAAAGAATTGCTTCCAGTATTGGAACCAGTTGCACAATCCGGCAGACCTTTGTTGATCATTTCTGAAGATGTGGACGGTGAAGCTTTGGCAACATTGGTAGTAAACAAAATAAGAGGTGCTTTGAAAGTGGCCGCTGTTAAAGCTCCAGGTTTTGGAGACAGAAGAAAAGCAATGTTGGAAGACATCGCAATCTTGACAGGTGGAACAGTAATTTCAGAAGAAAGAGGTTACAAACTTGAAAACGCTACAGTTGATTACCTTGGAACCGCAGAAAAAATCAACATCGATAAAGACAATACTACAATTGTCAACGGTGCAGGTGATAAGTCTGCTATACAGGCAAGGATCAATGAAATAAAAGCTCAGATAGAAAAAACAACTTCTGACTATGATAAAGAAAAACTTCAGGAAAGATTAGCAAAACTTTCAGGTGGTGTTGCCATCCTTTATATCGGAGCTGCTACTGAAGTCGAAATGAAGGAAAAGAAAGACAGAGTTGATGATGCTTTACACGCAACAAGAGCAGCAGTTCAAGAAGGTGTTGTTGTAGGTGGCGGTGTTGCCTTGGTAAGAGCAGTATCAGCATTGGACAACTTGAAAGGTGAAAACGAAGATCAGGATACAGGTATCAATATCATCAGATTTGCGATCGAATCTCCATTAAGAACAATCGTGGCAAATGCCGGAGGTGAAGGATCTGTTGTTATAAACAAAATCAAAGAAAATAAAGGTAATTTCGGTTACAATGCCAGAACAGATGTTTATGAAGATCTATTTGAAGCAGGTGTAATTGATCCTACCAAAGTGACTAGATTGGCCCTTGAAAATGCCGCTTCTATCGCAGCATTGCTATTGACTACCGAATGTGTGGTTGCAGATGTAAAAGAAGAGTCTCCTGCAATGCCACCAATGGGTGGAGGAGGAATGGGCGGAATGATGTAATTCCAAAATCTGCCCTATTTGAAGAGAGGAACTAAATTAGTTCCTCTCTTTTTTATTTTAAAATTCTTTACTTGATGTGATTTTATAAAAAATCAATTTCATCTAAATCAGTTATTTTATAAATTAGAGAAGTATATTTGAAATAACTTAAACAACTTTCATAATTCGGAGAATCGTTCATGCAAAGATTTTATTCCATTATTTTAGTAGATGACGATCCTATCAATAACCTGATTAACAGAAGGTTGATATCTAAATTAAAATTAACTCCTCAGATAGAAGAATTTTTAGAGGCAGAACAGGCAATCGAAAGGATTAGGGAAATTGACAATGAAGAAAGTATACTGATTTTTTTGGATATCAATATGCCTGTAATGAATGGTTGGGATTTTCTTAACCAATACTTGAAAGAATTTAAGCTCAGAAAGGACCGAATTATCGTTCTTTCGAGTTCAATTGATTTTCAGGACAGACAAAAAGCAAAGGAGTTTTCATGTGTAGAAGGATTCATAGAAAAGCCACTTTCTCCTGAAAAAATCAAAAACATTTTATGATCAAATCGGAAAAAGCTTCTCCAAAGGATGTAATTATTGAAGTTTATGAATTTGGTGAGAATGTTTTGAAAAAACACCACATTAAAAACACCGAAGATATCAGACCTTTTCTGGAGGTCAGTCATAAATTTTGGCTCAATCTATGCGGTCTGGAAAATGAGGCGGTACTGAAAGAAATAAGTGAACTTTTTAATATTCATCCATTGACCCTTGAGGATATAAAGAACACCTCTCAACGTCCAAAATTTGAGGAATTTGATGATAATATTTTTGTGGTAACAAAAATGATTTATCATCAAAATAAATCCCACAGTCCTATCACCGAACAAGTGAGCATCTTATTTGGAAAGAATTACATAATTTCAATTCAGGAAAATCCTTATGATATTTTTGACCCAATAAGGACAAGGTTAGAGAATCCAACAGGAAAAATGAGGAAAATGGGCACAGATTATTTTGCCTATACGCTTCTAGATATCATCGTTGACAAATATTTTGATTGCCTGGAGTTTGCAGTAGAAAAAATTGAGTCTCTGGAGGATCAGATCATTAGCCAATCCAAAAAAACGAAGTTACCTGAAATTTTTAATCAGCGAAAGGTAATCCAACAGATAAAACGGAATGTTTGGCCGACAAGGGAATTGTTATCGGCTTGGAAAAAATCAGAAAATCCCTTGGTTAAGAAAAAAACCAATCCTTTTATAAATGACGTCTATGAACATGTCATTGAGATAATTGAAAACCTTGAAATACAAAGAGAATCTATTTCAGCTTTGGTCGAATTGTTCATGTCTAATCTTAGCCTAAAACAAAACGAAGTGATGAAAACCCTTACCATCATCGCTACTATTTTTATTCCTTTGACTTTTATTGCAGGTGTATACGGCATGAACTTCCAGTTTATGCCTGAATTAGGCTGGAGATATGGCTACTTTTTTATTTGGATCCTTTTCTTGGGATCGACACTTGCCATGGTATATTATTTTAAAAAGAAAAAGTGGTTCTGATCCATTTCGCTTTTTTGATTTCTAGTATAATCTCTCAATAGTCATTCATTCAAGATGAATTCCTAAGGAATCAACTTGGAATTGACCTTCTGCAAGCTCCATTCGAATTACCTATTTAGAAAAATTTTATCCGGACATAGCTAACAAGATTACAGTGTCGAATACCTAAGATTAATTCTGCTCCCGTTTATTTACATAAATATTCCTTTTATTTTAATATTTTTTATTTATTTTTCTGAAGTGATCACCCTAGAATTACAAAAAACATCTGATAAGTATTGAAGTCCGAATAATTGCATATGAAAAATGTACAATTATTTGGATTCTAAATGACCCAGTTTTCAAGGCCTATGTGACCCTCATTTCTCCAAGAAAAATGAAAAAAATTTTATTGTTAAATCTTATTTTTATTTCCGTTGTTTTTGCCTCCTTAGGCCAAACTTGGAATGGTAGCGTAAGTTCCGATTGGAACAATGCTGCAAACTGGACTCCGGCAAATATTCCAAATGCCAACAACGAAGATGCTGTCATCAATGGTGCAGGTACATTTCAGCCGGTTCTTACTTCTAATATTGCTATCAGAGACCTTACTATCTCCGGAGGGACCCTCAATCTTGGAGGTTTTACACTCACTTTAGGAGACGATGGGTTTTTTAACGGCGGTACAGTAAGCAATGGTACTATAAATGCAGTAGATTTCAGTTCAATGCAGAATACTACTTTTTCCGGAAACATCGTATTGACAAAAACAGCCGGGGGAAACAATGACCTCTCCGGAGGAAATATTTTTAATGGACCGACAACGATTACAAACAATGACAATAATAGATTGAGATTTGCATCCACCAATGGAGATACTTTCAATTCAACATTGATAGTAAATAAAGGAGGAACAGGGAACGTTGAATTGGCTTATAACGGGGCCACCACATACTCAAGCTTGACCATAAACAATACCAGTACCGGCGGGCAGATGAATTTCGGGGCCGGGGGTGGCACATCGACACTCAACACAGGTGGATTGGTGACCTCAGGATTTGTAGGAACTTTGGTGATCAATAACTTGACCCAAGTAATGAGTGTCGCCAACAGTACATTTTCCTTGGCAGTATTTACAGTTGCAAACAGTACATTTTTGGGAGATTTCCAAGTCACGACTACTGGCGCGATCAACTTTAATGGAAACAATACCTTTGCAGGAAACAATACCTTTGTTGCCGGAAATGGGATGACTATGCCAACTGGTAATAATTCCTTTAGCAACCCCGGAGGAACAACCAATTTTACCAGAAATGCAGGTGGAAACTCTACTTGGGCAGGGGGTAATTCTTTCGGAAACCTAAACTTTACAGATAATGCACCCGGATTTTTCTATTGGAATGGTGGTAATACATTTAATGGAAATTTGGTGATTACCAACAATACCAATTCCAACTTCAGGATGGCAAGTGTAACAGGAGATACTTATAATGGCTTGGTTACTTTCCAAAACAACGGAACTGCCTTCATGGACATTTCATACAATGGCACTAATGTTTTTGCACAGCAAATCACAATAAACAACACTTCTACCACTGGCGAAGTAAGAATCGGGGAAGTGGGCGGTACTTCAGTATTACAAACAGGAGGTTTGGTAACTACAGGATTTCCGGCATGCAATATCTTGGAAATCAATAATTTCACCCAATTAACAAATGCTCCCAACGGGAATTTCAATACGGTAACATTCACTTCAGCAAACAATAATTTTTTGGGGGACTTCGGGGTTACGACTTCAGGTAACATGACCTTTACCAACGCCAATACATTTGAAGGAAACAACTCGTTCATTTCAGGGGGGCAAATTACAATGACTGCTGGGGGTAATACCTTTAGTTCACCTACCAATGCGACTACCATTATTAGAAATGGTGGTGGCGGTATCACTTGGGGACAAGGAAATACTTTTGGAAATCTTACTTTAACTGATAATTCAACTAGCACACTTACTATGCAAGGTGGAAACACCTTTAATGGAAATACACTGATCACCAATAATTCCAATACCAATTTAAGGTTTGCAAACACTTTGGGAGATACTTTCAATGGACCTGTTACTTTCCAAAATAATGGCACTGCTTTCATGGATATTGCCTACAGAGGGGCTAATACTTTTGCGCAGCAAATCACAATCAATAATTCTGCTCCAACCGGTGAAGTCAGATTCGGTGAATTGGGGGGAACTTCTGTGCTGCAATCAGGGGGATTGGTAACTGCTGATTTTGCAGCATCAAATGTGCTTGAAATCAACAATTTCACCCAATTGACCAACGCTCCAAATGGCACTTTCAATACGGTAACCTTCACCTCAGCCAACAGCACTTTCTTGGGGGATTTTGCGGTCAATACCACGGGAACAGGTACTTTGACATTCACAGGTTCAAATAGGTTTGACGGGACTAATACTTTTAATTCCAATGCCCGAATAGTCATGGGTGGTTCCAATTTTTTTAGCACAGTTCCAGGAAACAATTCTACTTTCATAAAAGGAGCTGCTTCAAATACCGATGATGCTTGGTTTGGGGGAAATACTTTTGGAAATGTCCACATCACAAATAATTCTCCGGGTGGGTATTTAAGGCTTGCCAATACAAATGGAGATACATTCCTCGGTACAAGTACCTTTATCAACAACAGCCCAGATATCTTCGATATAGCTTACAATGGGAATTCATCATTTGCCGGCCAAATTACAATAGACAACAATGCCGGCGGGACAATGAGATTTGGAGGAACAACAACTCAAAACGGTACTTCCACACTCAGCAGTGGGGCCTTGACCACTACCAACTTTAATTCAGGGGTATTGAATATCAGAAGGTTTACCCAAACCAATCCGGTTGCTAACAGCACTTTTAATCCAGTAACTTTTGAGTCAGAAAGCAGTAATTTCCAGGGTGATTTCAATGTAAATGCAACGACTATCTCATTTTTGGGAGGAAGTTCTTTTGCCGGAAACAACTCATTTATATCTGCCGGGCAAATGAATATGGTGACAGGTGGCAACTTATTTAGTAATCCCGGAAACACGACAATTTTGACCAGAAACGGAGGCCCAGCCGCGGTGGTATGGGGTCCAGGAAACACTTTTGGTACATTGGTATTGACAGATAATTCCGCTCAAAATCTAACCATGCAGGGCGGTAATATTTTTGGTCCGGCTACTATTATCAACAATGGAAACAAGCTTGTCAGATTGGCTAATACCCAAGGAGATACATTTGCGAGTACAAGTACATTCATTAACAATGGCACCAATACATTCGAAATTGCCAGGGCGGGTATTAATTTATTTGGTGATGACATTACAATCAACAACCTGAATGCCGGGGGAACTATGAATTTTGGTATCAATGGAGGAACAACCACCTTGATATCCGGGGGCTTGTTGACGACAGATTATTCGGCAGGAAATACCTTGACTTTGAACAATTTTTCGCAGATCTCTTCAGATCCAAATGGGAATTTTTCCATGAACACATTTTCTGCATCAGGAAGTACTTTGAGGGGTGACATAGGTATCACCACACTTTCAGGCTCCATTACTTTACAAAACGGGAGTTTGTTTGCAGGTAATGATACTTTCAATTCTGCAGGTTTGATTTCAATTCTGAATAATAGTTCCTTCCCAGGAAATGACATTTTCAATGCTGCTACTTCTATTGCCATTTCCAATAGCAATACCTTTTCAGGTAGTAATGAATTCCACGCAGGTACTACTATCTTAATAGCCACCAATAATAATATTGGGGGAGATAATATTTTCACAACCACTACAGGTGGAATCACTATTTCCAGTGCCAATTCATTTCCTGACAACAATACTTTTAATTCAGGCGCCGGTATAGCATTTACAGTTGCAGGCGGAAACAGCTTTAGCACCAATCCTGGAACCTCAACCGTCATGACAAGAACAGGGGCCACAAACAATGATTGGATAGGTGGAAATACTTTTGGTGATTTCACATTGGTCAACAATGGAACAGGAAGGGTACGTACCGCAAATTCAGGAAGTGGTGACAATTTCGTCGGGGATGTGACTTTCATCAAAAATTCAACAGGAGCTATCGAACCGGCCTACAATAATGTGAGCACTTTTGGAGGTGATATTTCTACAGTGGGATCTAACTCAGTATTGACTTTTGGAATTGGCACAGGTACAGTTGAAATAAATGGAAATACTACCCAAGAACTATTTGCAGATCCTGCCAATATTCCGCTAGTCAGAAGACTTACCATGAATACTTCAGGTACTTTGGAATTGAATATTCCCTTGACAATTTCAGTCACACTAACTCTCGACAACGGAATAATCAATAACGATGAAAACTTACTTACCTTAAATTCCGGACTATTGGTTTTGGGATCTCCTTCCAATGCTTCCCATGTCAATGGCAGAATCAGAAAAATCGGAAATACAGCGTTTACTTATCCTTTTGGTAATGATGGATTTTATGCCCCTCTCACTTCATCTGCATTAGGCGGAGCTGCGACGCAGCACTTCACAGGAAGATATTTCCATGTCAATCCAGACCTAATCCCTTACGATAGAGAAAGTAAAGAACCATCAATCGGAATTGTAAACGAGTGCGAATATTGGGAATTTGAGAATACCAACTCAAGTGCCATCCCTACCCTGACGATGACCTGGTCCTCAGACAGAACATGTCCGATTGACGATTTTAATGAATTTATGGTGACCCAATGGGACGGAAGCCAATGGATAGATTTGGGTCAAACAGCATTATCGGGCGATGCCAATTCCGGATCTGTCCGAAACCAAACAGCAGTTCCCGGTTTTTCTTCAGGAATATTCACTTTGTCCCAATCGTTCAGAATCCTACCTGTAGAGCTGCTATCCTTTACCGCAGAAATCATTGAAGATGATAAAATCAAAGTTTCATGGTCCACCGCCCAAGAGAAAAATAATGCTTTCTTTACTTTGGAAAAATCTTTTGACGCTTCGACATGGTCTCCTATAGGCCTTATTCCTGGAGCAGGAGATTCTGATATTGTCCTTCATTATGACTTTATAGATGAAAGTCCTGTTTTTGGAAGGCAATATTACCGGCTTACCCAAACAGACTTTGACGGAACAAGTGAGACTTTTAAAGTTGTGGGAGTTACTATCAATTCTAAAAATGAAAAAATAGACTATAAAGTATATCCTAATCCTTCAACAGGTTTGGTGAAAATCCTTTCAAATAACACCAATATGGAGGATGCTGAGATTACAGTCTTAGATTATCAAGGTCAGATAGTTAGAAGCATAAAGGGTGTTACAGGCAGGCTTGTGGAAATGGACCTCAGCAATTGTCCAAAAGGGCTTTACCTCATCAAGATCAAAAACAATCATTATTGGGAAACCAAAAAAGTCGTAATCCATTGATTTGAATTAAAATCATACAAATCAAAGTCCTGCTAGATTTAGCAGGATTTTTTTGTTTTCTTTTATTCAGTTCCTTTCTTTTGAAAAAAGTCAACATAAAGGCTAATATTGTAACATAACTGCAACAACACATAGGGAATGTTACAAAAACCCAAAATATTGGTTATCAAAATAGGTTCAAACGTCCTAACAAAAGAGGGCGGGCAGCCTGACGTCGAAAGGATGGATTCTTTGGTAAACCAGATTGCTTCCCTAAAATCAGTAGGTATAAAAATATTATTGGTTTCCTCCGGCGCAGTTGCATTTGGAAGAGGGGAAATTAAGCTTCCTGAAAAAACAGATCCCATTTTGAAAAAACAGATTTGGGCATCAAGTGGACAGATCGAATTGATCAATACCTATAAGAGACTATTTAAAAATCACGAAATCAACATTTCACAAATCCTCGTTACCAAAGAGGACTTCAGGGACAGGAAGCATTACCTCAACATGAGAAATTGCCTCCTTGGACTTATTGCTCAGGGAATAGTGCCTGTGATCAATGAAAATGACACTGTGGCTATCACTGAACTGATGTTCACTGACAACGATGAATTGGCTTCTTTGACGGCAGCAATGGTCAATGCCGACAGTTTGATTCTTTTGACCAATGTAGATGGAATATTTGATGGCAACCCCACCGATCCGGACTCGAAACTTATCAACTCGATAGGCCACAAAATGCCTGACCTTGGAGGAATAATCAGCCCGCTAAAGTCATCCTTTGGTCGGGGAGGCATGTTGACCAAAACAAACATGGCAAAAAAAGCCGCAGAATTGGGGATTCAGGTTTGGATAGCCAATGGAAAAAAAGAAGATATCCTCCTTGATGTATTTAGTCAAAAAGCTCCTTCCACATATTTCGAGCCCAACCAAAGGAAACAAAGTCCCAAAAAATGGTTAGCACACGGGGACCAATATTTTAAAGGAGAAGTGTTCATCAATGACGGTGCAAAAACAGCACTTTCTTCCAACAAAATCAGCAGTCTGCTTCCCGTAGGAATCGTTTCGGTCAAAGGAGATTTTTCAAAAGGGGATATTATCCGGATTACCGATGAAAATGGTCTGAAAATCGGTCTGGGCAAAGCCGAATATCCGGCTTCACTTGTGAAAGAAAAAATCGGATTGAAAAACCAAAAACCTTTCATCCATTACGATTATCTCTACCTATTTCAAAATGGCTGAATACATAGAAACTTTTAAAAAAGTAAAATCGGCAACCCGAAAATTAATGGCTGCAGATGATGCTTTAATCAAAAAAACATTGGCCTCTCTGGTCAAAATCACTTTGACTGAAGTTCCTTTCATTTTGTCAGAAAATAACAAGGACTTATCGCTGATGGACATCAGCGAGCCAAAGTACGACAGGTTAAAACTCACTGAAGAAAGAATAAAATCAATTTGTGGGGAATTGAGCCAAGTCCAAAACCTCCCTTCTCCACTAGACAAAGTCTTGGATGAAAAACATTTATCGAATGGATTGTTTATCAAAAAAATCACGGTTCCACTTGGCATATTGGGTGTGATTTATGAAGCCAGGCCCAATGTAACTTTCGATGTGTTTGCACTTGCCCTCAAGTCAGGAAATGGCTTAATCCTAAAAGGTGGATCGGATGCTGACCATTCAAACAGGGCAATCATTTCTCTGATTCATCGCGCGCTAAAAGAAAACGGATTGCCTGAAGATGCTTTCCAACTTCTGCCACCTGACCGCTTAGCTACCAAAGCTTTGTTGGAAGCGGTGGGCTATGTCGATGTCATCATCCCGAGAGGTAGTCAGGGGCTGATTGATTTTGTAAGACAAAATTCCAAGGTACCTGTTATAGAGACCGGAGCCGGGATAGTCCATACTTTTTTTGATGAATCTGCAGACCTTGAAAAAGGAAAAGCCATCATTTTCAATGCTAAAACCAGACGGCCAAGTGTCTGCAACAGTCTTGATTGTCTGATAATCCATGAAAAAAGATTGCCTGATTTACAGGAATTGATCGAAAATCTATTGCAACATGGAGTCAAAATATATGCCGATGAGACATCTTTCCATTTTTTGAAGCCACATCCACTGATCGTGAAGGCCAATACCACACATTTTGGCACAGAGTTTTTATCTCTTCAAATGTCAATCAAAACTGTTTCGACACTAGAAGGTGCTTTGGAACATATCTCCCAATATTCCTCCAAACATAGCGAAGCCATCATTTCGGAGGATCAAAAAAACATAGCTTACTTTCTAAAATCCGTTGATGCTGCTGCAGTTTATGCCAATGCATCCACAGCATTTACAGATGGAAACCAGTTTGGACTCGGGGCGGAAATCGGTATCAGTACCCAAAAACTCCATGCGCGGGGTCCCATGGCCCTTAATGAACTGACAAGCTACAAATGGGTCATCAAAGGTGATGGACAGATTCGAAATTAAAATGTCCTTAATTTTTTGAAATGAAATTCAAAAAGCATAACCAAAAGAGACCTGTGGCCAAAATGGATTAAACTCCCCTTTTTTGATCATGGGCGTGAATCCTGCCCTAAATAAAAAACCACCACCAACAGGATGATATCTATAACCCAAACTTATGGCCCCTGACCAACCCTCCCATTTGGCGATTTCAGGGTTGTCAAAAAGACCAGCCCCATTGTCAAAATCCGTTACCAAAAAATTTGCCCCCGCTCCCATTTCAAAATAGTGACCATTTTTTCCCAAAAGGTAATTGACTAAAAAGGGAAAGGAGGAATAATGGCCTCCATCTATGCTAATATATCCAAAACCGACTTTCCCACCCAAACCATCCACTTTTTTCGAAAACCGGGTATCATAATTTACCGAATAGAAAATACCGTTACCCAACAATTCCAAAAAAACGCCATGATTACTTCCTTCTTTTTCCTCTTGTCCAAAAGCATTTTGTGGCAAAATCCCAATAAGAAAAAACATCAGTAAGGTTAAAAATTTATCCATGTCATTTTTGTTTAAGTGAGATATCAAACTTGAATCCATCTTATTTCCTGACAGATATAAAGTTACGCTTTCGCTTTAAAACACCCTTATAATTTCGCTTTTATAATGAATTCCTTTGCCGGTGTTATAAAAAATTAATGTAAAGTATTTCCATTTGGTTTGGCTGCCATATCTACCAACGTATTTCCCGAATTCAATACTTCCAAAAAATCTTATACCCATAAATCTTTTTCTGTATTCATTAAAATCAAAAATCCATCCCTGTCCCAAGACGGTTTTGAATCCTTTATCTCATCAAATCTATTTCTGATTTTTAGTTTAATCGGAAACAAAAATGCGCTTCATTGATTAAATTAGAGACATAATCTTATCATATTCGGATCTTTTGTTTTGGTTTAAGATTGACAAATATCAATATGAAAACCCGACTAATCATTGTGACATTGTCGTTCATCTTCTTGGGAGGTATTTTTTCGTGTATAAATGATAACCAGTTTGACAGTGAATGCCCTTATCCTGATTTGGCTGAGCTCGATAGCATCAATCAGATTTTCTTCAGTCCATACCTTAACAAGGAATATTCAACAAAAACAGATACAGTGGATTTTAAGGATTTTAAATTCCATATTGAATTTGGGTTTGAAAAAATCCAAAGGAACAATGGACTAACCGAAACACCGAGAAACCCTGTCTGCGAACCAGAATATGATGTTCAAGACATTTCAAACATAGCCATCATTCTCACCGGAAATTATGATGGTATTCAGATCGGCTCTGATGTTTCTTACCTCTTTTTACTTCCCGATGGCAGCAGGATCAATAGATTGAGGGAATTTTCGAGAATGAAGCAATATATGACTTTAAATCTCAGGGATAAGCCTTCCACAACCAGCCAGCTAAAAACCGAAATGGTAATTTTCTTTGTTGATGGTTCTCAAATCAAAAAACAATCCATTTCCCCTTTTATCAAACCTGATTAAACTTTGGCATACTTTACCAATTCAGGCAATGAAATGAAATCAAGGGTTTTTTCGTGAGTCGCTTCCAAAATCACAAACGGGGCTACACCTGCCTTGTAGGCTTCAATCCAACGGCTGAGACACAGACACCATTGATCTCCGGGTTTTAGTCCGCCAAAGGAATACTCCGGTCTGGGAGTGATCAAATCGTTTCCCCTTTTGTAACTGAAAATCAAAAATTCTTCCGTCATTAAGGCACAGACAGTATGGGTACCGAGGTCATCGGGGCCTGTTTCACAACAACCATTTCGATAATATCCAGTTTTAGGGTCATTGCTACAGATCGCAAGAGGTTCTCCAAAAACATTATTTGCCATATGATTTATTTTTGGTGAAAATATAAGCCCAAAAAATCAATATCGGATGAATCAGCAAAAGTCTTATCCACGCCACCCATTTTGGTACACAAAGCCCATTTTCTACACAAGCCCCTATTTGAATAAAATAGATATGGGAAGGTATAAATAGTAAAAGCAAAACAATGATTCCCCAAGCTGCCATTTTGGAGTATTTCTTAAACAAGATTCCCAATCCCAGAAGCATTTCAAAAATTCCTGAAACACTGTTAATCAAGTCAGGGAAAGGCAAATAATCCGGAATCAAAGGCAAATAGAATTCAGGATTTTCGAAATGATTTCTCCCCGCAAAGATGAAGAATATCCCCAGCAGATATTTAAAGAATATTTTTACCATTTATTTGGCTAAGCTTTATTATAAAGACCATTCGAACAAACTAAATCTAACAGGGTAATTTCAAAATTAAAACCATTAATTGACCATTGGATTAGAAATTTGAATGTTAATGATAGGGTAATTTTTAATTTCCATTTCAAAACTAGAATAAAGGTAATTTTCAACGTGATTTTAAACAAAAAATGAATTAGCCATCCAAAATTTAAAGACATGAACAGACGGGATTTCTTCAAAAACGGGGTTTTCACTACAATCGGATTAGGTGCGCTTTCTTCCTTCTCCTCTTTTACCTCTATCTCCAATTCCAGATTGGGACAGGCGAAAAACATCATCTTCCTCGTCAGTGATGGGATGAGTGCAGGTACACTCAATATGGCAGACCTATTGTTGAGAAATAAAGAAGGACGCCCTTCCAACTGGATAAATCTCTATGAAAAAAACACCGTCAAACGGGCTTTGATGGATACCGCTTCCGCCAATTCATTCATCACAGATTCGGCCGCAGCAGGATCAGCTTGGGGCGGTGGAATGAGGGTGAAAAACGGCGTATTGAACATCGGACCAAACGGAGAAAGACCCGTCCCCATTTTACAAAAATTCAAATCTTTAGGAAAATCAGTCGGATGTGTCACAACTGTGCAGATCACCCATGCAACTCCTGCCTCATTTTGTGTCAACAACAGCAGCAGAAATGCCATGCCTGAAATAGCCGAAGAATACCTCAAATTGAGGTTTGATGTGATGATGGGCGGTGGGGCCGAATTTTTCTCTGCGGAAGGAAGGCAGGACAAAAGGGACCTTTTTGAAGCCTATAAGCAAAGCGGCTTTGAAGTAGCAAGAAACAAAAGTGATATGATGAAGGCTGATGGAAGTAAGCCAATCCTAGGAGTTTTTAGCAATGACGGCCTACCATATGCCATTGACAGAGAAAATAATGACAAACTTAAAAGCGAAATTCCTACCCTGGCTGAAATGACTAGGAAAGCCATTGAGGTTCTGAGCAAAAATCAAAAGGGGTTTGTCATGCAAGTGGAAGGTGGTAAAGTAGACTGGGCTGCCCATGGCAATGATGCCTCTGCCCTACTCTATGATCAGGTTGATTTTGATCAAGCTGTCGCAGTAGCCATGGATTTTGCGGTTAAAGATAAAGAAACACTCGTCATCATCACCACAGACCATGGAAACAGCAATCCGGGGCTATTCTATAGCAATCAAGCAAACAGGAATTTTGAGAAGCTTTATGAATCCAAGGCCTCAAATGAATGGATTTTGAACCAAATCACCCCCGAGACAAGTCCTGCCCAAGTGATAGATTTGATCGTCAGCCACCAAAAAATAACCCTCAAAACAGAAGAAGCTGAAACAATCCTGAAAAGCTACCAAAGGGGGGCAGACGGATTGTATAACCCGCGAAATCTTCCATTTATGACTTTAGCCTCTATGCAATCTCCCCATACTTCTATACAATGGGCAGGAAGTAACCATTCTGCGGACTTTGCTGAATTAGCCATGTTTGGGCCGGGTTCAGAAACTCTGGCCGGATATGTCAAAAATTTCGAACTTCACAACTTCATGCTTCAGGCTTGTGGAGTTGAAAAATCACTTTTTGCCTAAAAACAAAATCATCAACCCAAACGAAATACCATCCTGATTGCAAAAACCGGGATGGTATTTTTCTTTTATGCTTTGGTGTATTTGGGATCAAATTTCAATTTCCCCACCCCATATAGGTACAAAACTTTAGAATAACGCAGCATCACAGGAAGCAGAATCAGGTTGGTAACCACCACCGTAACACCGTAAACCCACATTTCGGGATCATCAAAGAAATAATTCAGAATAATCAACACATTGATTACCAAAGCCACAGAAAAAGCATAGCTGATATACATGGCTCCATAAAAAAAATCAGGCTCAGGCGTCAACACTGCCTCACAATGTGGACATTTATGCCGAACTTCCGTCAATTTATCGTAACTGAATATTGAGGTTGGAAAAATATTCCCTTCCCTGCATCTTGGACATTTTCCCTGAAGGATGGCTGATCCGAGACTTTTCTCTTTCATAATTCTTAGCTATAAGACTGCGAATATAGCCAATCTAAAGGGAATACCTGTGATCAAAATCACCCACTTAATTCGAATGGGGCCAAATTTTCCAATACTTACTTATTTCTTTTAATTTTGCCAAATGTCAAGGGGTGCAATCAAAAAAGGAATTACAAATACTATCACCTATTTGTTGTTGATTAATTTCATCAACCTGACTGCAAACTTTTACCAATTATCCAACCTGGACCAAACCCTACTTAAATACGACGACCCATATGATTCTGTCGCAGAAATTGTATTGGAATATTTTTTGGAAATGGATGAAGACACTGTTCCGGATACAGAATTACCAGATGACAAAAGGAAAATATTTGATCTAAAAAGCCTTTTTTCCAACCGGAAATTCCACTTTCCAAAAATGTCAATCCGGTATGAAATATCCTGTATTTGTTATTTCAAAAACTTATACCAAGACATAGCGGCTGAAAAACTCAACCCTCCACCGAAATCCATTTTTTTTAATCACATTCAGTTTTTAAATAATTTCTAATCCTGATTTTTTTTAAAAGAGGAAATTAGGATCTCAATCAAAAAAATATTCAAAATGAAAAAAAAATATTTCATTGTGGCAATCCTATTTTGGACTGTCCAATATTCATATAGCCAAGAAATCAAATCAGATAGTCTGAGAAGAGAAAACATCATCCTCGATAGTCTTTTTTTAGCCGAAACAGAGGAACTCAAACCTAACGAAAAACCAAAAGTCCTACACGCCGAACCGCTTTACATTGACTTGATCCGTGATTTGGGGGCTAGAAAAGGTGAAAAAGAATGGAATATTGGAATGGGAATGACGGATAAAAGGGGCTTTGACGAATTTGAAGCGCTTATTGAATACGAATGGGCAGTTATTGACAGACTAGGATTGGAAATAGAACTTCCTGCCACTTTCTTTTCAAAAACAAACCAATTATCGTCTAATATCGAAAAGCCATCCAATAGGCTTGAATCTCTGAAATTGGCTTCACAATGGTCGTTCCTTGTATCAGAAAAAGCAAAAACCACCCTCGCTTTAGGCTATTTGCACGAATTCAAATTGGCAGATCTCAATAAATGGGGTGAGGAAAATTTATATAAAGGAAATATTTTTAATCCATTTCTTGTTGCGGCCAAACGATGGGGAAGAAATTTCCACACTTTGGTCTATACCGGTCCAAAAATCACAAACGAATTTGAAGGAAAGAAGGAAGCAAGATATGACATCAACACTAGCTTTCATTACATGCTTTCGGGAACAAGGAATTTTATAGGAGTAGAAATCAACCAGGAAATTCAAAGCGGAAAATTAACAACTGTACTAAGGCCCCAGATGCGTGTTGGATTTGCTGAAAATTTCCTGATCGGGATTGTTTCAGGTATTCCAATCAATAGGGAAACAAGTGGATTAAGTACATTTCTCAGAATTATTTATGAACCGGGTCACTAGTTCCAATAAAAAAGGCTTTGGGATTACCAAAGCCTTTGTATTATTCCTCCATCCATTCATCAAGCTCATAATCCTTACCTCTTCCCCATCGCAGCAGTTCCTCAATGGTATAGACTTCTGTGGTATCCATATCTTTAACCTTGAAGTTATCTCCTGATAACCTGGCCAAAATCTCCAGTTTCCTTTTTTCTCCCATATTGGTAAATGCATAAACTCTTCCTACTCTAAGATTATCCAATGCTATTGCCATGATACTTAATCAATTTGAAGGTTTGTGATTTTTTTGATCGGGCCTGGGCAATATTTCTCATGGCAAGCCAAACAATAACTGTAAATGATCTTATACTTTGACTCTTTTAATTCATATGGTCCAAGATCCATCTGCCTCAGTGATTCAAGATATCCTATTGCCATTTGATCAAACTTGGCATCTTTCACTTTGGGATCTGTGGCTTTGGCAGTAAGTATAGCCTTATGCTTCTCGAGGTAGGATTTGATGTCTTCTTTTTTTTCCAATGACATCTTCATTTCCTCCATATCGAGGTACATTTCCCGCATCAACAAGGCTAAAGGTGCATCTTGGTTGGGATACAGAACTGGAGTTGTTTTTTCCTGTTCTTTTTGTTTGCAGGAAAAAACAATACCTACCAAAAGGAAAATAACCAAACAATTTTTAAGCATTCTCCTTGATAATGACTCCAACTGCTTCAAATGCATATTCGTTCTTTGATTCAGTTATTTTTTCAATTTCTTCTTTGGATTTGCCCGCATCTTCCGCGTAGTGTCTGAGGGTTTCTACATCAGTCACTTTCTTGGTAGCGATTCCTTCTATGACAACGGGATATCCGCTTGAATTAAGAGGAACAAAAAAACCATAATCTTTGAAAGTGACCCTCATGCTTTGTCCGTTAGGCAGGTCAATCGTCATCCAACATCCTTTTTTGGAACATACTTCTTTGATTTCACCCACAACTTTTCCTGAAAATTCGTCTTTGCTTTCAAGTTCAGCGACTAATTCAGCCAAAGTCACAACACCGGAGTCATTGATGTCGGCTCCAAATTTGCCCGCAGCAGTTTCTGACTTTGAGGTTTCGGTGAGCGATTCAGAATCTTCAGTTCCTCTTTGCTGACATGAAAATCCAGCCGAAGCGATCATCAGGAAATAAATCAAGGTCTTTTTCATAATGTATATTGTTTTACCAAAACTAAATAGGAGGAAAATCTAATCCAAAATTTAATGCCAATCAATTACTTCAGTTTTTCAGCAAAGGCTTTTTTGAACTTTTCCATTTTTGGACGGATTACAAACTGGCAATAAGGCTGTCCTCCGTTTTCCTTGAAATAATTCTGATGGTAATCTTCTGCACTATAGAAGTTGCTGAATTCAGTTATTTCGGTGACAATTGGTCTGTTGAATGCCTCGGATTCATCCAATTTCTTTTTGAAGAATTCAGCTTTTTCCTTTTGTTCCGCAGAGAGATAAAAAACTGCGGAGCGGTATTGCGGTCCGACATCAGCGCCTTGTCTGTTTAAAGTGGTCGGATCATGGGTAGCCCAAAATATTTCCAATATTTCTTCGAAAGAGATCACTTTGGGGTCAAATACTACCTGGATCACTTCAGCATGCCCCGTGGTTCCGGAAGTCACCTGTCGGTATGAAGGCTTATCAATATGGCCTCCGCTATATCCTGATACGACTTTTTCAACACCTATCAAATCCTGATAAATCGCTTCAGTACACCAAAAACATCCGCCTCCCAAAATGGCCGCTTCTTTTCCTTCAGGTATGTTCAATGAGGTTGTGGGTAGTTTTTGCATAGTTTTTTCGTTTTTAGTAGGAGTTTGAGCACAAGAAATGGTTGCCAAAATGCTGAAGCCGAAAACAAAGGGTATAAATTTCATTTGAATTTGATTTTGGAGTATAAACACCAAGTAGGAAGATGAAGTTTAACTTTTCGACCTTATTCTTAAATCAGCATTAGCAAACCCCTGGGAACAAACCGGTTCCCCATTTTCCAAGACCTCGATTTTCCCCTTCTTTTGAAGATCATCCATTGCGGCATGGACATCCTCCACAAAATATTCCCAAGATTCGGGAAAGAGCCATTTTACCACATCTTCAGGCCTGAATTCTTGCCCCTTTCTGACCCTGCACATTTCCATGATGGCTAGGGTCAGAATATTCGGGTTTTCAGAATCGGGAAAATTTGCCATAATCAACACCTTGATTTTCTTGAGCTCCGCAATCAAGTAACAATTCAATATTGCCCAATGAGACTAAAAAAACAATCCTTATCGGAAAAGAAAAAATAAAAGCCTAATTCTTTTCAAAATGAAAAAGAAATAGGCTCCAGTTAGAATCTCAAAAGGTATTTATTACTGCTCACAGACAAGGATAAATGTCGGAGGAAAATTCTTGAACATCAGGTGACTCTTGATTTCTTCAAAGTATTTTCCAAACTGGAATTTGAGCAAATAAGAGTAGCATATCTGAATCAATTTCCCATTTTCAACGATGTTTTCCTTGCACTTTCTGTAAATTTCTTCGCGGGAAGGTTTTGGGATCAAGGTCAATGGAAGCGAGGACAGGATCAAATCCGCCTTTTTTCCTCCTAAGTATTTATCCATATTTTCAGCTGAATCGCAGATAATTTTGATGTTTTTTTGCGGAAAAATCTTTTCCATATTCTCGCAAAAAGATTTGTTAATTTCAAAAACCAACAAAACCGCATCGGAATCCATGCGATCCACAATTCCCTGCGTAATGCTACCATCCCCACCTCCCAATTCCACGATAAGCTTTGCTCCCCGGAAATTAGCATAAGACAACATTTTATTTACCAAGGGTTTAGAACTAAAAGTAACCGCACCGGTAGTAGAAAGGTTTGTAAAAAGCTCTTTGAGCAAAGCTCCCTTATTCTTCATAGATTTTTATTATTTGCGCAAGATATGAATTTTAGAAAATTTATATTTGTAGTCATACCCTAAAAATTAAGTATTCCCTAAATTAAGTATGTCTTCCCCGCAGGCCCAGATCAGATCCAATTTTTTGCTTAATCTCAAACAAAGCTTTATCAACTTTTGGAAATTGGCAATTCCTTTTCTGTTGATATTTATACTGCTTCGTTTGGTAGAGGTTTTTGTTGTATTCAATTTACACAGTCTGGCGTATTCAAAAACCCAAATAACCCTGATAGGATGGGTTTATGACCTGGAGTGGGCATTTTACACGCTTGGTTTCCTCTTGATTTTGAATACAATTTTGAGCTCGATTTATCCTGTGGCTACTAGGGATTTAATCAAAATTACCCTGACTCTTCTCATAGTACTTCAGGGAGGACTTCTTTTTTATTTTACCAAAATGCTTCTTCCACTTGGAACAGATCTTTATGCCTATTCTCTCAATGATATTTTTCTTACCATCAAAGCATCAGGTGAACTGAATTTGATCAATGTCTTTGGGATCGTTTTTATTCTGGTCTTGGTTTATATTGTCCTTGGATTGGGAAAGTGGGTTCCTATGGGATTCAATTCAGCGATGGTCTTGACGGTAATTTGCTACGCTTACCTCTTAGGAACAGACCTGATGAAAAATGCCCAAAAGGAGCGCCCCATTGAACTTGAAAGTAACCTTTTGGCCAATAAATCATCCTATTTTTATGACCAATCCTACAATTACTTCACTTCCAATGATTACATGTATTTTGACTTTTTCCTTGCCTCCAACACTTCTGAGGGAGTACTCGTATCCAAGGACCTGACCGAAACAGAATATCCGTTCTTGCACAGCAATAATTACCCAGATGTATTGGGACCCTATTTTGATGAGTTTGATAGCTTGCCTGATATTGTATTTGTGATAGTAGAAGGGCTAGGAAAAGCTTATTCAGGGGAGGATGCTTATTTGGAAAGTTTTACACCATTTTTGGACTCTTTAAGTGATCATTCATTGTATTGGAAAAATGGATTGTCGACTACTGGAAGGACTTTTGGAGTATTGACAGGAATATTTGGTTCCTTGCCTTTTGCCCAAAAAGGATTCATGGATCAGGCGCCTAACCTGCCGCTTCACCATACCATCCTCTCATTGCTCAAAACCAATGGTTATTATGTCAATTACCATATCGGAGCAGACAAAAATTTTGACAATGTTAATTTTTTCCTTCAATACCAACAAGTTGATCGGATTTTGGACATGACTTCTTTTGATCCGGATTTTGAGGAAACGCCTTCCAAGTCCGGCTTTTCTTGGGGATATCCTGACAAAGCGATGTTTGAGAATGGCATGAGAAAACTGCCTGTCAGCCAGAATCAGCCACAAATCAGCATATTTCAGACCCAGACTTCACATGACCCATTTCTTATTCCTGATGAAGAAAAATATTTTGCGATGTTTGAGGATTACATCAAGAATGAGCTAAAAATATCTCCTTCCAAAGTGGCTGAATATACCAAGTATAAAAATATGTATTCGAGTATACTCTACGTGGATGAAGCTATCAAGGAGTTTTTTGAGGATTATCAAAAACTGCCAAATTATCAGAACACAATTTTTATCATCACGGGAGACCATAGACTTCCCGAGATTCCACTTGCGACGACTATTGACAGGTTTCATGTGCCGATTATGGTTTTTTCGCCAAAGCTCAATACTTCCAAAAGAATGCACGGCGTGACCAGTCACTTTGAAATCACTCCCACACTACTCAGTCTGTTGGGAAATAGGTTTGATTTGGATTTACCTTCAAAAGTGGCTTGGAAAGGATATGTCATGGACACTTCATCCGTATTTCAATCGAAGATATCCAATCCTTTGATGAGGAATAAAAACCAGTTGGTCGACTACATCAGTGGGGAATACGTTCTTGCTGACAACCAACTTTATCGGCTTTTTGACAATATGGGATTAGAACCTGTAACAGATGTATCAATGAAAGAAAAATTACAATCTGAATTCGAAACTTATAAAAACTCCAACAGGTATGCCACGGGTAACAACAGGATTATTCCTGATTCCTTGGCTGTGTATATTCCAAAGAATTAATTTTTTTGCTTCTTGAGTTCATTTCTCTGATAAGTATCTTTCAGAATACTTCCCATCAAAGGATAATAATAATTCCAAAAAAAACTATTTCGCTGGGAATAATCCTCTGAGTGCAAAAACATCCTCCAGAGTTTTTCTATTCCATAAAAATTATATGAACTTCCTGATACGGGGTTATCAGCAAAGTCCCCACTGAAATAGTAGAATTTACCTGTACCGTTTTTCTTCATAACTACAGCGGGAAAGTATCTTGGAAGACCCAATTCACTGAGTTTTGCGACACCTGCATCTGTCGGGGCAAGGTCGTAATAGGAAATCACCTCAAATTCCCTGCTAACAAAAATAATGTCGATCCAATAGGGATATTTTACTATCTCAGGTATCCCATAAGTATCCTGGCTTTTTGGGCTGGAAATGATGTTAGGGACTGTATTTTTTATTTCAATTTTGTCTCTGAGGATTTCGATCTGTCCATTTTCATGCAAAAAAACCATAGCGGGACCTGAAAAGTCCCATACCTCCTGATGCTGCTTCTTGTAGCTAGCTACAAGCCAAGGCGGAAGTTCCTCATTCAACACCGTATCAAGTTCATCAAAATACCTTGCAATCCAACCGGTCCATTTGATGCCTGCAAACTCTTCAAATTCTTTTCTTACTTCTTTTTTTGTGGGACTGGCAATGGTATTAAACTCGCCGATGATGTCAATTTCCTCTTGGTAGGCTTGCTTCATAAAACTCAGATCGAAGGTGTCCATTCCTCCATAAATTTTCTTAGAAGGAGTCAACGAAGGCTCTTGTTTTAGATCGTTTTCATAAACCCCATAGGTATCCGAAAAATAAACTAGTTGGGAATTTTTAAGGATTTGTTGCTTTTGAGAATCGGTCTGACCTGACAAGTCGGCAATTTCGAATTGGTCTTTTTTATCTCCGGGAAAAAAACCAAAATAGTCTTTTGACTCGTCAAAAATACTACCGTCACTTTTGGTGAATTTAAAATGGTTGAGTAGCCAATGAAGGGATTGATGCTCTTGGAAGTTTTGAGTGGAAACCGTTTTGTCAATGACCACAACACCCAATGAAGCAGATGGAATCAGATGCCAAATCAAAAGACTTGTCAGTGGAATCAAAATGAAAACAAATACCACTACCAAAACCCCACGAAAAAAAACGCGGAATTCGATCGGTAAATGTTTGTTTAAAAAATTCCCCATCAAAATCTGAATTCAGTACCTAATGAAACATTGAGGTTGTTCCGAAACTGATTTTCGGATATTTCATCTCTTGAATAGCCTACAAACCCAAAACCCATCCATCTGGATGTCCAAAGGTGTTGGTATCCAAATCTAGCTCTATAAGAATTGAGCAATTGTGACTGAAAGTCTCTTGTTTCCTCGTCAGGGGATACTCCGGTGGACAATTGTAAGCTGAAGAAATCTTCAGGACCATTGAAATAATATCGGGTCTGAAAGTTGGCACTTGTAGAAGAACCATCCTTACCAGGAATGAAATTTAACCTGAGATTGAGCCACCAATTACTGATGTATTTCCCTGCAGAACCGGTTATGATGTGTGTGACATCTGAAAATTGAAGCAATCGGTAACCTGCTTCCAATTCGTATGCTTTTGGAAGGTTCCAAAAAACGCTAGTGCCGAATCTGAATTTTGGGAAAAAAGAAGATTGGGAATAACCGACATTGAAATAGCCGTATTTGTTTTTGCCCAAGGATGGAAATGCATCTAATTCAGCTTGGGTTCCTCTACCATCAAATCTCTCGGAATGGGTAACCCTAGCAATCAGAGATCCTGTAAAATCAGTATGGGTTCGTCCATACACAGAGTAAGTATTCCAAGGGGTAAGTTCTCCATAAAAGTAATCGTAATCATAAGTGGTGCCTACTGCATTGATTCGGGTCTTTCTTCTCAGCGTTTCGATGTATCCAAGCAATCCCTCCGTTTTAGGAGCTTTGGCAAATACTTCATTTGCAATTTTCAAAGCTGTTTTGTAATCCTCCTTGTAGTAAAGCACCCGTGAAGACCTGTATTTCAAATCCATAGATTGGGGTCCGATTTTTTCCAAACCCAACCGGACCACCGAATCTGCCTTCTCATAATTTTCACTCCAAAACAAATCATCGATATAGGCAATATATGCGTCTTCGTAGGTCGGACTCGAAACAAGTGCCCTTTCAAAATAAATGGCAGCCGAATCGTATTTTCCGTCCCAGGCAAATGACCTTCCCATCAAAATCAAAACATCACCGTATTCAGGATACTTTTTTAGAACTTTGTACAAGATTTCCCTGCCTTCATCTCTTTTTCCATCCAAAATAAGTTTTCGGGCATCAAGAAAAAGTTGGTCCGGATCAAATGACTCCTGTGCCCATCCTGCATTGGATATTGACAAAGCCAAAAAGAGGAAACCATAAAAAAGTAATGTTTTGAAATTTCTCATAACCTGCTTATTGTAGCTGTATGGGTGAATTTATTTTTTTCTTATCCTCGGCTTTTTTGAATCCTGTCCTGATCATTTCTCCCCATCCGCCTTTGCCTTTGATAAAGTGCCAATGACCTTTTAGACCCCAAAGTACAATTTTGGGATGGATCAGAAATGGCTCCAATAAAACAGTCCTCATTAGCTTGTTTAGATCCGCTTTGTCTTTATAGTTATTATAAGCCACTCCTTCATACAAAATACTGAATGAGGATATCATGACCGAAAAGACATACATCAAAACAAAAAGACCGATAAAATACAATGCGCTGATATCTCCTTTGAAAATCATCAATGCCGTATATAAAAATCCTGCCATTTCGATGATTGGACCTGCCTTTTCAAAGATTGACCAATAAGGATAGGACACCAATCCCAATACCCCATATTTAGGATTCAGTTTTATCTTTTTATGGAGCTGAAGTGTTTCTATGGTTCCACGCATCCACCTGTTTCGTTGCTTTGAAAGGATGTTTTCAGATTCCGGAACCTCAGTCCAGCACAAGGGGTCAGGAACAAACCCGACTTTGTATTTTTGACCCGTCTCCTCCATGTACCTCCTCATTCTGACGACAAGTTCCATGTCTTCACCCACAGTTTTCGGGAAATATCCTCCCACTTTTAATACCAACTCTTTATTAAAAAATCCGAAAGCACCGGAAATAAGCATCAACCCATTGATCCTTGTCCAAGCCATCCTTCCCATCAAAAAAGCGCGGAAATATTCAATTACTTGAAATCTTCCCAACAATGTCTCAGGCACTCGATATTCAGTAACTGTTCCGTCTTTGACCTGACAATTATTTGCAACACCAATGACGCCTCCGACGGCGATAACCTTTCTATTGGTCTCTTCCATAAACGGTCTCACCATCCTTGTCAGGGAATCACTTGATAGGATACAGTCTACATCGATGCAAGCAAGAATTTCGAATGCCGCAATATTGATTCCTGCATTCAAGGCATCTGCTTTGCCCCCGTTTTCTTTATCTACGAGAGTAAGTTTTGCATAAGATGAATTGGTGGATTTATATACTCCTCTGATGTTTCCGGTTTCTACATGTTTGTAATAAGCATATTTGGTTTTTACCAAATCAAAACTTTCAATCATTTTTTGAAGGGAATCATCCTTAGAACCATCATTGACAATGATCACCTCATATTTGCCATAATGCAGCGTAAGGAGACTTTTGGCATTCTGAACAATGTTTTGTCCCTCATTATATGCAGGGGCAATGACCGAAATCCCGGGTGTGACAGGACTTGTAATGACGTCTCTGTAGTCAGCAAACTTGTTTTTCTTCAAGTGGTCACGCATCTCCAATGCGGAAAGAACAGTCATTGTCAAGTAAAATAAAATGATCGAAAAACTGTAAACCAAAAACAGGATTCCAAAAATATCAACCAATATGTCTAAAAGTAAATTATACATTGATCAGAACTGGGTCTATCAGGTGGTCATAAATTTGGTGGACTTCGGCATCTTTGGATTGGATATTCCATTTTGCCAAGTCCTCAGGATTCAAAGCATTCAGAGTTTGCATCACAGCTTTTTTGGATTCAAAATCCAGTCCTGAGTTAAGTTTTTCCTGCAAAAGTGATTCTGAAATCGGATTGCCTATATTTTGTAAAACTCCTACTATTCCCAAAAACAAGGCCTTGTCACTGGTATATAAATCTCTGTGAAGGAGATCAAGGGCATCTTGGTAACTGAAAGCATCAAAACATTTAATCATTTCTGTTTTTTCGGCAATAGTGGCATTTTTATACTTGATTAAAAGGATATCTAGCAATTCAAAAAGTCCAAGGTACCTGACGAGCTTATATCCGAAAATCCGTACGGATTCGTTTTTGGATTCAAACAAAAAATCAACCCGGACTTTTTCCTGACTGTTGTTTATGAATTTGATGATTCTAAAATAAACCATTTGCTGCCACTTGGAAAGCGGATAATCCTGGTTTACGAGTACTTTAAGCTCAGGGTCATTGGAAATGTTGAGTAGGGTGGCCACTGCATTGGACCTGACATTGAAATTCTCCGATCCTGCAAATTTCTTGACTTTCTCTACTGCCTCCACCACATCCATTTCGTTGATTTCAACTATTCCTGCTGTAATGACATCCCATTTTTTAGAAGAAAGTTTTTTGATTGAATGAAGATCCAATTCAAGTTTACGGTAGATCGTTTTGAGTTTGGATTTGAAATCACCTTTCATGTTTTTATTAAGGCTGATGATTTCCATGATCATCACATCCTTGAAAAGATTGTTTTTTAGGTGGTCTACAGGAAAAAAACTTTCAAACTTTTTTTTGTCAAAGTTTTTCAATTCTTCCAAAGAATGCTCAAAAAGGAGGTTTGAAAGAGGTTCGAAACTCAGCTCTTTAAACTTTTGGGTAAGTAAATCCCTTTTCCCTTTTTTTACTTTGACCACATACATGATCGAAACCAAAATAACAGAAGCGATCAAAAAAAGAACAAGAGTAGATACCAACAGCAACATTTTGGTGTCGCTCAAAATCTTGGTTTTCATCTTATGATAAGGTGTAAAAGGAACTTTGGATGCCATTACCAAAAGTGCTCCTTCCTCAAAGCCATTGGCGTTTGAAATATCATTTTTCAGCAAGAGTTCATTTCGAACCAGGTTTTCTAAAAATTCACCCGTAGCCTCTGCTTCAGCTTCTTTTCCGAAAATCAAAAAAGTAAGCCGTCCTTCATGGCCAGTAGCCAAAAACACGGTATCCTTGAGTTGGGCGATACTATTAAAATCTGCGATAGTATCAGAAACCCAAATTCCATTTTCCGCTGATCGATTTAGGTCAAAAACAGATAGGTCCTTGTCATTTTCTTGAACCTGAAGTACAAAAGAAAGCCCGGGGATTTCTTGTGATACCTCAAAAAGTCTGGATTCTATTTTAAGTCTCAAGGAATCCTGTGCATGAAGGTACCCAAGCGGAAAAACCAAAATTAAAAGTAGCTGAAACAATTTCAGCAAATGCCGCTTTCCCGATCCATTCATCCCATTTAGTTATTGATTAATCTGCGAACACGCACTGCAAGTTCATTTGGATTAAATGGTTTTGGGACAAAATCAGAAACACCAAGATTAAAAGCTTCCATCACAGTGCTTTCTTCTTCTCCAAGAGAGCTTAAAACGATGATAGGCACTTTAGGATATACTTTCCGGGCATGGTTTATGATTTCAATTCCTGTCTTGAAAGGAATCATCACATCGGTGATAATCAAGTCCGGTTCAGAAGCATCTATGGCATCCATTCCGGACAAGCCATCCTCAGCCATTGTCACATGGTATCCATCTTTTTTAAGTCTAAAGTTCAACAGACTGGATATAAGTCTATCGTCCTCGATGATTAGGATATTCTTCATTTTTTTCAATCTTTTGGGTGATAAGAGATTTAAATATAGAAGTAAAAAAAATAAAAAAACAAGCCTTGAAACTCTCGAAAAATTGAAAAAATTCTATGAAAAAATACAATAGGATTAAAATGTATTACATAAAAAAATATTTGCCGTTCCTAACCGTTTAAGGGTTTTAAAAAAAATAAATTTTTTTTGAAAAAATTTCTTTTGTTAGCTTACTCACTGAACAATTCTATCATTTCAAGCAAACAATATGATTATGAACCCTAAGATTCAGGTATTCAAACATGTATTGGTTTTGGCTCTTTTTCTTTCCTTTCAAAATATCAAAGCGCAAAGCGATCCAAGCGGAGAAAAAAGAGTAACAGGAACCATTGCCTTCAAGAATGCCACAATCACAACATCACCCGGAAAAACCATCCCAAACAGTACGGTTTTGATCAAAAACGGACTTATTGAGGCTATTGGCACCAACATCACCATACCAAAAGAGGCACAGGTAATTTTGGCAGACTCATTATTTATCTATCCGGGATTCATTGACGGAGCAAGTAGTGCAGGTGTTGGAAAATTTGCAGACCCCGAAAAACCTGCAAACTTCAATCCCGCCAATCCTCCTGACGAAATGGCGGGTATTACTCCTTGGAGAAATGTGATTGACGTTTTTGATAACAAAAACAACCAGATTAATGATTGGAGAAAGAGTGGTTTCACCATCGCACAATTAATCCCCGATGGTGGAATGATTTCAGGAAAGACTGCCGTAGTAGTTTTTGGAAACCAATCCTCCACCAATATTTTATCACAAAATTCTGCCTTATCAGTAAAATTCCAAGGAGCAAGAGGAAGCTCAAGGGTCTACCCGGGAACACCACTCGGTATCATGGCAAAATTCAGGGATGTGTACAAAAATACAGAGTTGGCTTCCAGACACAGTAAACTTTTTGCTTCCAATTCCGGACTTAACAGACCTGAAATTAACAAGACCTATGAGGCTTTATATCCGGTAGTTGATAAAAACATCCCGGTTTTGTTTGAAGTATCCGATGACATTGAAATCAGAAGAGCCCTTTCATTGCAAAAAGAAAATGGATTCAGGCTGGTTTTATTGGGAGGTTCAAATTTTGAAAAAGTCATCAATGAAATCAAAAGTTCAAACGCCCAAGTATTGCTCTCTCTCAAATTGCCTGATGATAAGGTAACAAAAGCCAAGATGGAAGAATTGTCTGAGGAAATGCAGGCTAGAACCAAGAGAATTCAAGAGGCATACCAAAGCCAATTGAAGCAGGCATCATACTTGGAGTCAGCAGGAATACCTTTTGGATTTACATCTTCAGGATCGAAAAGCGGAGATACTTTCAAAAACCTTAGACTGATGGTAGAAAATGGCTTATCAGAAAATGCTGCCTTGGCGGCACTTACTATCAACACAGCTACCATCTTAGGCATCCAAAAATATGCAGGGACTTTGGAAAAAGGCAAACTGGCGAATATGATCATTTTAACGGCTCCGTTGTTGGACGAAGAAACACAGATTAAGCATGTGGTAGCTGACGGCTATATATTCGATTACGAAGTAAAAGCAAAGAAAAACGGGAATGGCGACAAGAACGGCAATAATGGAGCTATGGCGATTGATGGATTTTGGGAATATACCTCAGATACTCCGGCAGGAAGTTCTTCAGGCACTTTGGAAATCAAAAAAGAAGGAGACTCCTTCAAAGGAACCATCACGTACGACAATCCAGGTGGTAGTGGAAAAGCCAGTTCCGAAATGAAAAATATTACTCTTTCAGGCAGCAATTTGTCTTTTTCTTTTGATGTTGCGGCAGGAGGAATGTCTTTGGTTGTAAATGTAAGCGGTGAAGTAAACGGGGATAGACTAACAGGCAACCTGTCACTCTCAGAATATGGAAGTTTTCCGATGAATGCTACCAAAAAACCTAAATCATTTTAAAAGCTAATCACCAGAAATCATGAAAAAGATAATTTATATCATAGCGGCTGCAATGGTGATGGGTTGGAATCCGGCTAATTCCCAGACCCAAAAAGGATCTGTTTTGATCAAAAACGCCACTGTTCTTACTGTCACTAAGGGGACTTTAGAGGACACAGATGTACTAGTAGAAAATGGCATAATCAAAAAAATCGGCAAGGGACTTACCGCCTCAAATATTACCACCATTGATGCAAAAGGAAAATATTTGATGCCGGGAATCATTGATGCCCATTCCCATGTGGCTTTAGATGCGGTAAATGAAGGTACGGCTCCCATTACCTCAGAGGTAAGGATGGCAGATGTGATTGATCCATATGATATCGGTTTGTACCGTGCACTCGCCGGCGGGGTGACGGTTTCACACGCCATGCATGGTTCTGCCAATGCCATCGGAGGACAAAACATTACCCTCAAACACAGGTATGGTTCTGGCAATCCCGATGACCTTATCATGAAAGATGCTGCAAGGACAATTAAATTTGCACTCGGGGAAAACCCTACAAGGGTACACGGAAGAGGCAACGGGATCCAGCCCAGATCAAGAATGGGTGTGGAAGCGGTGATCAGAAACGGCTTCAACGAAGCGATACAATACAAAAAGTCATGGGAAGACTACAACAATGCACTCAAAGTAAAAGGAGCAACCCCTGTGCCTCCAAAATTCAGTGAAAGGCTTCAAACACTTTCGGAGATCCTTGATGGCAAAATCATCATCCACTGCCACTCCTACAGAGCGGATGAAATCTATATGCTGATCAATGTCTGTAGGGAGTTTGGTATTACCAATATCGTTTTCTCCCACGTCAATGAAGGCTTTAAGGTAGCTCCAGAATTGGCAGCTTATACAATGGGAGCTTCTGTTTTTGCTGATTGGTGGGCGTACAAGTTTGAGGTGTATTATTCCACGGCATACAATGCCGCTATATTGACCCAAAACGGTGTCATCACTTCTATCAATTCAGATTCCGGTGAATTGATCCGTCACCTGTACCATGAGGCAGGAAAAGCACAACGGTATGGCGAATTGACACACGAGCAAACATTGGCCCTGATCACCATCAATCCTGCCAAACAACTTGGAATTGCGGACAAGGTAGGTTCCATCGAAGAAGGCAAACAGGCTGATTTGGTCATTTTCAACGATCATCCACTTTCAGTTTATGCTATCCCTCAGATGACTTTTGTGGATGGTGTCAAATATTTTGACATAAATGAGGATCCCAATGACATGAGATTGAGAGTATCTGCTACAGAATCCATTGAACCCATATTCCTTAAAGAACATGATCATAAGTGTATGCATGGGGTAGATTTCTTCTTTACCAATTTTGGTAGAAGCTTATTTGACCACGAACACTAAAATCTAAATGGAAGATCAAAACATACTGAAGATGAAGAAGATAAATCAAATCATATTTACAGTCGCTTTATTGGTTCTCCCATTTTTGGCACAAGCCCAATTTGACGGAGAGTTTATCAAGCCTAGAAACGGCAGATTTTTGCTGCAAAACGCAACCATTGTCACTGTAACGAAAGGGAATATTGAAAATGGAAGTGTCCTTATTGCCAATGGGAAAATAGAAGCCGTCGGAAAAAACATCCCGGCGGGAGATGCGGAAGTCATAGACTGCACAGGACATTATATCTATCCTGGAATGTTTGACGGGGGAAGCAGGCTTGGATTGGTTGAGGTTAATTCTGTGCCTGAAACACAGGATTATGCCGAAATTGGTCAAGTTACACCCAATATGCAGGCTATTGTAGCAGTAAACCCAAACTCTGTAGCCATTCCGGTGACAAGGGTAAGCGGTGTCACCACCACATTGGCCGTCCCTTCAGGAGGAATATTCCCGGGAACGGCAGCCCTTATAAACCTCAATGGCTATACTGCTGATCAAATGTATGCAGGCTTCAAAGGTGTTGTCATGAATTTTCCTTCCTCTGCACGTCGCAGTACTTGGGATAGAAGGAGTGATGAAGACATCAAAAAAGATGCTGAAAAAGCTGAAAAAACGCTCAATGAAATTTGGGAAAGGGCTGTCACTTTTCATCAGCTGAAGCAGGCCAATGCCACTTTGGATTACTATCCTGAAATGGAGCAATTGGCAAAAGTTATTGCAGGAGAATTGCCTTTACTTGTCGAAGTAAATGCTGCCTCTGACATCACTTTAGCAATAGAGTGGATCCAGTCTAAAAACGTAAAGGCCATATTGACCGGTGTTGCTGAAGGTTGGAGAGTTGCCGACAAAATCGCTGCCTCCAAAATCCCAGTGATCACAGGTCCAATGCTTTCTATCCCGACGAGGAATTCTGACCGTTTTGATGCAGCCTATACCAATCCAGGCAAAATGGCCAAAGCAGGTGTGAAAGTGGTCATCCGGTCCAATGATGCCGAAAACACAAGAAACCTACCTTTTAATGCAGGTTTTGCGGCTGCTTATGGAATGGGCAAAGAAGAGGCTTTAAAAGCTGTTACGATCAATGCCGCCGAGGTATTCGGCGTTGCAGATCGAATGGGTTCCATTGAACAGGGAAAAGATGCCACGCTGTTTGTTTCCACGGGAGATCCTTTTGAAACCAAAACTCAAATCAGGCATGTATTCATAGACGGTTACAGGGTACCGATGAGTAACAGGCATATCAAGCTGTATCAGGAGTTTTTACAGCGATCACCAGGACTAAAAGAAAATTGATTTGATCCAAAATCAAACCGCAGCCCGAAAAGCTGCGGTTTATTTTTTTGTTAACTTGCTGAAAATAGAGATATCCAATTGTCTTGGTATCCGTAAGAATGTTGAATCATAAACCATAAAAAAATGATAGTAAGTACTACACCAAGTCTAGAGGGATATAAAATTACTGCTTACCTCGGCATTGTTTCAGGCGAAACCATTATAGGTGCCAATGTTTTCAAAGATTTTTTTGCAAGTATAACAGATATTGTGGGTGGCCGTTCAGGTGCCTATGAGCAGGTTTTGCGGGAGGCAAAAGCCACTGCCATGTCCGAAATGGAAATGCAGGCAAGGGCTTTTGGCGCAACCGCAATTGTTGGTATTGACCTGGATTATGAAACGATCCGCGATGGAATGCTGATGGTGACCGCAGCAGGTACAGCTGTCAAAACCGAGAAAATATTTTAATTCACGATTTCAATTTTCCCGGAGTTCACTTCTCCTCTGATGGTAAGGGCCGAACCGTTGTTGATCACAAGGTTTCCCGATGATTGGCTATCACCAACCCTGACAGAACCAGAACCTGAACTGATGTTGAAATTGAAGCTGTTCAGATCGCTCATTGTCTGAATATAGATATTTCCAGAAGAGGCTTTTAGAGAAGTTTCCGCACTCAATCCTGTACTAGTAGCAAACAACTGACCGGATGACAAGGTAGCTTTCCCTAAAGCCTTTACTTTTGACAGTTGAATTTTTCCCGAGCTGATTGCAACATTTGCTATTCCATTGATTTCTGAAAGTTTGATTTGGCCGCTTGAGCCTTCAGCTTCCACATCCCCATCTATCCTGAGCAATTCAAGGTTTCCTGAAGATACCAAAGCCTCAACTTTACCTGCGATATCCTCACCATAGGCATTGCCTGAGGAGGAGTTGATAGTAACAAGTGTCGAGCTGATATTCTTGGCATATATTTCACCGGAGCCTACAAGGAGTTTGGTTTCAGTACTGACCACATCTTTTGCACTTACTTTTCCTGAACCGGTTTCAAGATCAAGGACCATTGCCTTTGGACCGGTCAGCCGGATATAACCTTCCGCTCTAAGATTTCCGGATATGCCGCTGCCTGATTTTACTTCGATTTTAAGCTTGGTTCCATCCACGACATCAAATACTATTTCATATCTCTTGTTTGAATTGGACTTGAGCAAAGCGTCTAAAGAAACATCTTGCTTTCCGGTTTCTCCTAGGTATTCTACTTCCAAAAAAGCCCCATCTACCTCAACAGAAGTTATGTTGCTGAAGTCTTGGTTGATTTCTGAAACTATAGAAAGCTCATTATCCAAACAGGAATTGAGACTCATAAGGGCCAAAAACCCCGAAACGATTACTAATAATCTGGATTTTAAATTAATGGTGTTCATGATAATTAAATTTATTTGTTGGTTTGATTTAGTTTATTTCCCAATTCAGCTTCATTGTTATTAGATAAAATCTGCTTTCAGATTCTTTCCTTTTATCTATGACAAGCCAACCAAGAATTACCCCTATCCCGAATCAAAAAAAATTTGAGAAACGGTAATTAATTCCATTTTAATTAGGGCAAATGAAAATGCTTGAAGTTTTTCCAAAAAAACTAATTGCAAAATAATCTTCAAGATATTTTGCAATTGACATCAGAGGCGTATTAATTTGTACTGTCCTTTCACTTTTTGTGTGGGGATTTATAAAGAAGAGGTAAGAGACAGGCTCTGTGACCCTCTGGCAACCAGGAAAATCCAAGGTGCCAAATCCTGCCAGGTAAAATTTATTTCCTGGAAATATAAATTCTTAACATTATGGATCAATTTCTTTTCAAACATCCCTTCGTTTTAAGATACACGCCATCAGTTTTGGGTGAAATTTTGCGCACCTTTCCGTATTCGGAACTAATTTTTTTCTTTTACCAAACCAAAAGGTTTAAATTTAATCCTTTCAAAATCTAAAATTTTTAATAACACCATAAACCAGAGATACCATGTCAAATTATCGTTTCGAAACTTTGCAATTGCACGCAGGACAGGTTCCAGATCCTACCACCAATTCCCGTGCTGTACCCATTTACCAGACTACATCTTATGTGTTCAATTCCGCAGAACACGGGGCTAACCTTTTTGCCTTAAAAGAATTCGGGAACATTTATACAAGGATCATGAATCCTACTACAGATGTTTTCGAACAACGAATTGCTGCTTTGGAAGGTGGGGTGGCAGCCTTGGCTACTGCATCCGGACAGGCCGCACAGTTTTTAGCCTTGAACAACATCTTACAGACCGGAGAAAACTTTGTTTCAACTTCTTTCCTTTACGGAGGTACCTACAATCAATTTAAGGTAGCATTCAAAAGAATCGGCATTGAAGCACGATTTGCCAAAGGCAATGACCCGAAGGAATTTGAAAAGCTGATTGATGAGAAGACCAAAGCCATCTATCTGGAGACTATCGGTAATCCTGAATTTAACATTCCTGATTTTGAAGCTATTGCCGCCATGGCAAAAAAACATGACCTGCCTGTCATTGTGGACAATACCTTTGGTGCCGGCGGCTACTTGTTTCAGCCTCTGAAGCATGGCGCCAATATCGTCACTGCCTCTGCCACCAAATGGATCGGCGGACATGGTACTTCCATCGGAGGAGTTATTGTCGACGGGGGAAATTACAATTGGGGCAACGGAAAATATCCTCAATTCACAGAACCATCTGAAGGTTATCACGGGATGAAATTTTGGGAAGTATTCGGAGAAAATAACCCATTGGGTCTTCCAAATATGGCCTTTATCATCCGTGCAAGGACTGAAGGGTTGAGAGATTTTGGACCGGCCTTGAGCCCTTTCAACTCTTTTTTATTAATTCAAGGATTGGAAACTTTATCCCTTAGGGTCCAAAGAACAGTAGACAATGCACTCGCCATTGCACAATGGCTAGAGGCCCATCCTAAAGTGCAAAAGGTGAATTATCCGGGTTTGAAATCTTCTCCTTACCATGAACTTGCCAAGAAATACCTGAGAAATGGCTTCGGTGGGGTTTTGAGTTTTGAATTGAAAGGAGATAAAGAAAGCACCTCCAACTTTATCAACAACCTCAAGTTGATCTCCCACCTTGCCAATGTCGGTGATGCCAAAACATTGATCATCCAACCTGCCGCGACCACCCATCAGCAGCTGAGTGAATCAGAACAAGCCGCTGCGGGTGTCACTCCTACCCTTTTGAGGATTTCGTTGGGTATTGAGCATATTGAAGATATCAAAGCCGATTTAGAACAAGCTTTCAACAGTTAAAAATATCAGGCCAAGTAGCCTGAGAAGAATTCCAATAGTAAAGTAATGAATGTAGCAAGCAACTACCTGATTATTGATATGGCGCAAGAAACGTACACGCATGAGGACGTATTTGACCTGGAGTCCGGAGAGTCTCTTCCCGGATTCCAACTGGCTTATACCACCCAAGGACGTCTGACCACAGCAAAAGACAATGTCATCTGGGTCATCCATGCGCTCACCGGAGATGCCAAAGTCCAAGAATGGTGGAACGGGATGGTCGGAGAAGATAAGTTTTATGACCCAAGCAAGTATTTTATCGTTTGCGCCAACTTACTGGGTTCTTGCTACGGTTCGAGCAGTCCCCTCTCAGAAAATCCCCTGACAGGCAAACCTTACTACTATGATTTCCCTAACCTCAGCACAAGAGATATGGCGAGATCGCTTGACCATCTCAGAGAATATCTTGGAATCAATACCATCAATACGGTCATTGGAGGTTCGCTAGGTGGACAGGTAGCTATCGAGTGGGCTTACCTTCTTCAACATCAGGTCAAAAACACCATCATCCTTGCATCCAATGCGAAGACTTCCCCCTGGACCATAGGCTTCAATGAAACCCAAAGAATGGCGATCGAGTCCGATTGTACCTGGGGAGAAAACCATGCAGATGCAGGCAAAAAAGGGATGGAAGCCGCAAGGGCCATTGCGATGCTTTCTTACAGACATCCTGAGGATTTTGCCCTTAAGCAAAGCGATACTGAAGAAAAACTTGACAACTTCCGCATTTCCTCCTACCTCAGGTATCAGGGCCAAAAACTCGGGAATAGGTTCAACGCATTTTCCTATTGGGTGCTGAGCAAAGCTATGGACAGTCATGACTTAGGACGCGGACGCGGAGGAACGGAAAAAGTACTCCAACAAATTCCTTCCAAAGTGTTGGCAATCGGCGTAGACCGGGATTTATTGTTCCTCAAAGAAGAATCCCAATTCATATCACGGCATGTTCCCAAAGGGACGTACAGAGAAATCCAATCTCCCTACGGCCACGATGCTTTTCTAATCGAATATGGGCAGTTGCAGTATATTTTGAAGGGATTTTACCTAGAGAATAATGGGTAATTGCACTTATAGATTTTGAATGAAAAGGGATTCTGCAAAAACAGGTCCCTTATTTTTTTATCTCTATCAATTGAAACCTTATAAAATCTTCAGAAAGTGCAGGATTGTCCGGATGGTCTGTACAAATCCAAATCCCCTCCTCGTCTTCAAAAATGTATTGCCCATTATACCTATTCGGTTCCAATTCCATCTCCCCGACTTTGTTGAATTCCTTATCCAAAAAAACCAATCCCCACTTTGAAGCCAAAAAAGAACCTGTTTCAAACACGTTTTCAGGGACATCCTCAAATTTTGCGACCCTTACCATCAGCTCCAGATTTTTGAAATAAAAAAGGTCAGTATAGATATCCACATGGTTTATGATTTTCATAATCTCGGGCATGTCCTCAAACATATTGGGAGATTTGGATATCGGCGGATCGTTAGGGAAAGCAGAATGTCCTGCAAACGATGGAACAATTTCTCCCTCTTTTAACCGGTAAATATTCCTGAAATTCATGTTGATCACAGGCATGTCGTCAGGCCCCAAAGACAGCAAAGGAAAGATTGACTTGTTGAGATTATCTCCCACAAATTCCTCAGGAAAGTAACTTACCGGTGTAAATGTTTTACTAAGGGTATCATACCTAATGAGGTTAGGGATTTCAGTCAATTCCTTAGGAGTCACCGATGTCCATGCAAATACCATTGGAAAGGCAGGAAAGTAAAAGCCGTCCTTCGCCAAGGTGAAGATATTAGAGAATAAACTGATTCCATTTTCTTCCAATCCCTCTACATTGATCGGTGTTTTTTGGAGCAAGTTTCCGTCACCGTCAAATTTGAAAAGTGTATTGATCCCCGCAGTCAGGTAAATCACATCGGGGCTTTCGATAAAAAGACCTGCAATATTGTTCCCGACACCGGCAGGACCCTCTTCTTCAAACTTGATGGTTTTGAGCAGGCGGTTTTCAGGGATGGAATAGGTCAAAAGTTGCTTGGTTTTGTAATCGAATAGAAAAAAATACTTGTCCTCAATGGACTGAAAATACAAATCCAAATGCCCGATATCCGGTGGCAATGGAAAAGTTTTGAATTTTTCAGTGACCACAAACTCGAGTTCAGTTTTAGCTTCCTTCTTTTCTGGAGCTGAACATGACCAAAATAGGAGCAAAAACAAAAGAAAGTAATTAATGGGATGCAGGTATTTCATAGGATTGGATTAAACTAACAAGATAGCATATTGAAATCAAAAAACAGCGTAGTCCAAATCCAATTAGATAATTTCATTTACCATTTATTCCAAAAAACCGAAAGGTTAAAAAAGTATAGTTCACTCCTCCACATTTATCTTTCTGCGGCATTTGTTTTTTTGTAGCTTCTGTAATGAAATATACCCAAATCAAGGAAACCTGCCTGTACGTCACAGACTTGGATCTGGCAGAAAATTTTTACGGCCAAATCCTTGAAATGCCCATCATATCCAAAGTGGCAGACAGACATATTTTTTTCCGTTGCGGCAGTTCTGTGTTGCTGTGTTTCCTGCCTGAGGTAACAAAATTTGAAAAGACATTGCCTCCACATTATGCTTACGGAAAGCAGCATTTAGCTTTTGAGGTAAGTAAAAGAGATTACCTGAAGGCCAAATCTAATCTACTCGAAAAAGGAATCACCCTCACTCACGAACAGGATTGGAACCACGGCCTTAAAAGTTTTTATTTCGACGATCCATTTGGAAATGTATTGGAGATAGTGCCGGTGGGGATTTGGGATTAAGAAACTTGGAAAAACTTATCTGATCTTTCCCTGACAGATTTCTATGAATTTGAACTTGATTTTCAATAATTCAATTGTCATTCAGGCTTTCTATGAATTTGACAATATCCTGCCGGGAAACATCCTCCAACTTCTCCAATGCTTCAGGATCATTTTCAAAAAAAACTTCCAACTTCTTTTTCCAACCACTGACTCCGCTGACAAAAAAATCTATTGAATCCCCATTTTCATCAAACAATATATAATATGAAGTCGTGACAGTCACGCCTTTGGTGGTCGAATTGATATTTTGGATGTATAACTTGTAGGGGTCTCCTTTTTCCACCAACTTGTAAAATCCTGTTTCGACTTTTATTCCCCTATCTACAAACAAATAATCAAACGGCACACCGACCTGATTGAAACCATAAGCAAAAACCTTTTTGTCTTTTGTTTTAAAAATCTTCTCCTCCCCTTCCTTCGTCACTATCGAGATTTGGGTTTTGTCAGTTCCTTTTGGCCCACCAAAAACAATTTTACAATTGATTGTATCTCTTTTGGCGAGAACGACATAGCCGTCTCTTAGCTCTTGGGCTTGCCCGTTTTTTGTAAAACAGAAAAAGAGCGCGATAAATATGAAAACAACCTGTTTCATGTATGTGTAAAGGATTGAATGTATTGACGGTTAGTGGTTAAGTAAGGCGAAACTTTAATTGGCTCAAAATATACCTATCAGGAATAATTCACCGCTATTCCGCCTTGGTCCACTCCACTGTCCTTCCGATCATTGAAAAGCCTACAAAACCACGAACCTCAAGCGTCTTGTCATTTTTCTTTTTGATGATGCAGGAATAAGTTTTACCGTTTTTCGGATCATAAATGGTCCCATTTTCCCAAGTATCACCTGTGTGTTCGAAATTACTTAGCAGCTTCATCCCCATGATTGGCCTTGTCCGCTTGGCCTGGTCGGTGTTGTTTTTGTCTGTTTTGGGTTTGCCGTTCTCGGTTGGGTCTTTTAGCCAAACTATTTTGCCTGAATATTTGCTTCCTTCTTTGAAGATCTCTACTTGGGCGTCTTTTTCGGTATTGTACCATTTGCCTACAATGGCATCGGCAGATTGGGCTTGGACATTGATCCCAAATCCGACCATCAATAAAACGATAAATGACAAAATTGCTTTTTTCTGAGTCATGATGAAGTTATTTTTCAATCTCAATCGAATAATAATACTTTTACGGTGCTATTTCAATAGGGGATATTATTTTCTTCTAGAGTCCCTCCATTATCTGATCTAAATCCAACAGATGGAACTAAATCCAAAAGGTATTCAAATCATCCATTTCAATCAAAATAACTTGCAGCTTTTACCCGAAAAAGCTGTTTTCCTTCCCCAATTCGAATCATTGCTCATTGCTGACCCACATTTTGGCAAAGCTGCACATTTCAGAAAGGCCGGAATCCCGGTAACCGAAAAAGTACACATCCATGATTTTGTCAAAATCCAAAAACTGATTGAAAGACACGAGCCTACCGACATCTACTTTTTAGGAGACCTCTTTCACAGTGATTGGAATGAGTCTTGGAATGATCTTGAATTATTTGCAGGAAATTTCCCGGGTTGCCAGTTTCATTTGATCAAAGGCAACCACGACATACTTCCTGAGAGACTTTATCGTTCGGAAATATGGAAAGTCCACCCCGAATCTCTGATTTTGGGAGATTTTATCCTTACCCATGAACCAATGTATGAAGTTCCTGAAGGATTGTTCAATTTCTGTGGACATATCCATCCGGGGATTTCTCTCTATGGAACCGGTAGGCAGAGATTGACGCTTCCCTGCTTTTTCCTTTCGGGAAGGCAATTGATTCTTCCAGCATTTGGGAGGTTTACCGGATTGTATGGGATGAAATGTGAAAAAAGCGATCAGGCCTTTGCCGTGACGGACAAAAAAGTAATTCCTGTCAATTTCATGGAATAGGTTGGTTTAATTGGCCAAGCTGTTTAATTTTGAACCCATTAGAAAAAAAAGATGAGTACATATCCAAGGAAAAAAGCAAAACTGGGAAAATTCAAATTTGCATCAGTTCTTTTCAGCACTACCCTATCCTTGTTTATTTTGGGACTTTTTGGGGTGATTATTATTCAGGCCAAGACTTTGACCAAAATCATCCGGGAGAATATCGAAATCCAGGTTTTTTTGAACAAAAATGTCACTGAATCTGAGTTGAAGGCTATTGGCAAATCTTTTGAATCTAAGCCTTATGTATTACAATCAGGTGATTCGCTTGCCATTACATTTATCTCACAGGATGAGGCGGCAAAATCTTTCCTTGAGGATACAGGCGAAGATTTTACACAGTTTTTGGATGACAATCCACTGAGGGACAGCTATACAATCGCCATTGCGGAAGAATACCAAACCGCTGAGCAAATTGAAGAGATAGTCAAAGAAATCGAAGCAATGAACGGGGTTTTTGAAGTGACATACATGGAAGACCTGGTGGAATCAATAAACAAAAACCTCTTCAAAGTGGCCCTTGTTATGGGAGGGTTTATAATGATTTTGGTTTTTACTGTTGTGATGCTGATCAACAATACCATCAGGTTGGCACTATTTTCTCAGAGATTTTTGATCAGAAGTATGCAATTGGTTGGCGCTACGAGAGGATTTATCCGAAAACCTTTTTTGGGAAGGGCTTTTGTATTTGGAGTGTTATCAGGAATTATGGCTTCTGCCATCTTGCTTGGGATCATCGAATATACCAAGGCCAATATTGACGGATTTGCGTTGTTACAGGATTACAACTTGCTTTATGCCTTATTTGGGGGCTTGATCATAATAGGTATTTTACTTTCGGTTTTAAGTACTTTGCAGGCGGTAAACAAATATTTAAACATGTCTTTAGACGAACTTTATTAATATGGACCAATCACCTTTTCCTTTTTCAAAGAAAAATTACCGATTGATGCTGATAGGAATCGGGATCATCATTTTGGGTTTTGTCATCATGGGTCTGGATTCTGAGCCACATGGCTTTGGTTTTCTTGGCCTGACATTGGGTCCGATAGTCACTTTGGCCGGGTTCATTTTTCAATTTTATGCGATTTTTGCCCATTCTGATAAGAAATAATTTATGGAAATAATTGATGCGATCATTCTTGGAATCGTCCAAGGTCTGACCGAATTCTTGCCTGTATCCTCCAGTGGCCATCTTGAATTGGGATCGGTCATTCTCGGCAGTGACAAATTACCCGAAGAAAGTTTGTTATTTACCGTGGTCCTTCATTTTGCAACAGCCTTGGCCACATTGGTGGTTTTCAGAAAGGACATTGTAGTCCTTTTGGAGGGGTTATTGAAATTCAAATGGAACGAGGAAACCCAGTTTACCGTCAAAATCATCATTTCGATGATTCCTGCGGTGATTGTCGGCTTGTTCTTTGAAGAGCAACTTGAGCAGTTTTTTGGAGGAAAAGTAGTTTTTGTGGGTTTTATGCTCCTTGTCACTGCCTTCTTGTTGTTTTTGGCAGACAAAGCAAAAAGCACAGAGAATGATGTAACATTCGGAAAAGCAGTTTTAGTGGGCCTTGCCCAAATGGTGGCCATGCTTCCGGGAATCTCTCGGTCAGGGGCTACGATTTCGAGTTCGGTACTTTTGGGAATCGATAAAAATAAAGCAGCAAGATTTTCATTCCTGATGGTAGTTCCATTGATTTTTGGGAAAATTGCCAAGGACATCATGGATGGTGCATTGACTTACAATGAAGCTAGTTTTGGCTATTTGTCAGCCGGATTTGTTGCGGCTTTTATTGCTGGTTTTTTTGCCTGTACTTGGATGATTTCTTTGGTCAGGAAAAGCAAACTGGTATATTTTTCAGTTTATTGTGCTATTGTTGGCCTGATTGCCATCTTCTCAGGCTTATATTTGTAACATGCAGGAAGAACCTTACGGTGAAGTTTTTCTGATTGACAAACCTTATCAATGGACTTCCTTTGATGTGGTCAAGAAAGTCAGAAATGCTTTGAAAATAAAAAAGGTAGGACATGCCGGTACTTTGGATCCATTGGCGACAGGATTGCTGATTGTCTGTGCCGGAAAGAAAACCAAATCCATAGATTCCTACATGGCGCAGGAAAAAGAGTATACAGGCACCTTTATTTTGGGCAAAACCACAGAAAGTTTTGACCTGGAAAAAGAAGTAACTGATGTCTCAGATCCCTCTGACATTACTTTTGACCTAGTCAAATTAGCCGTAGCCCAATTGACAGGTGATATCCTCCAAATTCCCCCTATGCACTCAGCCATCAAAGTCGACGGAAAAAGAGTATATGAATCTGCGAGAAAAGGCATTGAAGTGAAAATGGAAGCCAGGCCGGTAACAGTTTCTGAATTTGAAATTACATCATTTGAAAACCCTGAAGTCCATTTCAGAATAGTGTGCTCCAAAGGCACCTATATCCGTAGCCTCGCTAGAGATCTTGGGGAAATTTTGGGAGTGGGGGCATATATGTCCGCCTTGAGAAGAACAAGAATTGGTGATTTCAGTTTGAATGAAGCATCTCAATTGACTGACCTCATCGAAAAAATAAAAGCCAGACAGGATGAAAATCTATGAAGGTATAGAAGACTTCAGCCGAGTTCCCAATCCGGTAGTGACGATTGGGACTTTTGACGGAGTCCACCTAGGCCATCAAAAAATTCTCAAAAGAATAAGGGCCATCGCTGACCAAATCGGTGGTGAAACGGTTATGATTACTTTTTGGCCACATCCCAGACTGATTCTTTATCCGGAAGAGCATAACCTCAGGCTACTTACAACATTCGAAGAAAAGGCAAAACTGCTGCGGGAATTTGGTATTGACCATTTGTTGACGATCCCTTTTACCAAGGATTTTTCAGAATTGACTTCGGAAGAATTTATCCAAAACATCCTGATTGATAAGATCCAAACACGTAAATTGGTAATTGGCTACGACCATCGTTTTGGTAGAAACAGGGAAGGGAGTTTTGAGTACCTGAAGGAAAACATCGGTCGATACCATTTTGAATTAGAGGAAATTTCCCGTGAAGACGTAGATGATGTGGGAGTTTCAAGTACCAAAATCCGACAGGCATTGGCAGTGGGAGAAGTGGATGTCGCCAATGAATTTCTTGGCAGACCTTATGAACTCAATGGCATCATCATCAAAGGTCAACAACTTGGCCGTTCTATTGGATTTCCGACAGCCAATATCCATATTCCCCATGATTACAAACTTATTCCTTGTGACGGAGCCTATGCGGTGAGTATTGACATTGAAGGAGAAACTTTCTACGGCATGCTCAACATCGGCAACCGACCTACCATAAACGGAAGTAGCCAGACGATTGAAGCGCACTTGTTTGATTTCAATGGAGATTTATACGATAGAAGAGTGTGTGTCCATTTGAAATCTTACCTGAGACCTGAGATCAAATTTTCAGGTTTGGAGTCTCTCCAGGAGCAATTGTCCAAAGACAAGGAATTGGCAAGACAGATTTTGACCAAAGTATAAACCCAAAATAAATTTTTGTATGATCACAAAAACCGTTACGAATGCTGCAGAAGCCGTGAAGGACGTTTTCTCCGATTCGGTGCTGATGTTTGGAGGCTTTGGCCTCTGTGGAATTCCCGAAAACTGTATCCAAGCTTTGCTACAAAAAGACCTGACAGGTCTCACCTGTATTTCAAACAATGCCGGGGTAGATGATTTTGGAATCGGACTGATGCTCAAAAAGCGCATGGTCAAAAAGATGATTTCAAGCTATGTCGGTGAAAATGCCGAATTTGAGAGGCAACTGTTGAGTGGAGAATTAGAAGTTGACCTGATTCCTCAAGGAACCCTTGCTGAAAGAATCCGGGCAGGCGGCGCAGGAATTCCTGCGTTTTTTACACCTGCCGGAGTCGGAACAGAAGTCGCAGAAGGAAAGGAAATCAGGGAATTTGATGGAAAAATGTACCTGATGGAAAAAGGCCTGATAGCAGATTTTGCATTTGTCAAAGCATGGAAAGGAGATACTGCCGGGAATCTGATTTTCAAAGGAACTGCCAGAAACTTTAACCCCATGATGGCAACAGCCGGCAAAATCACAATCGCCGAAGTAGAAGAATTGGTTCCTGCCGGCCAACTCGATCCAAACCATATACACACCCCGGGTATTTATGTCCAAAGGATCTTCCAAGGTGAAGATTATGAAAAGAGAATCGAGCAAAGGACGGTGAGTAAAGGGTAGAAGTTTGAGACGAGAGACGAGAAGCGAGAATCGAGAGAAAAGAGTTGCAGTAGAATTTCCACTTAAGATCGGACAATGAAAACCTGAGAACTTGGCAACGCGAAGCAGACAACTATTACAACAACTCCAACCATTACAACAAATTAAAACTCCCATGCTAGACAAAACCCAAATAGCTAAAAGAATAGCCCGAGAGGTCAAAAATGGACAATACATCAACCTTGGAATCGGTATTCCAACTTTGGTTGCCAATTATATTCCTGATAATCTCGAAGTGGTACTTCAGTCTGAAAACGGATTGTTGGGAATCGGCCCTTTTCCTACCGAAGACAAAATAGATCCGGACCTGATAAACGCCGGCAAGCAAACCATTACGGTGGTAAAAGGTTCTGCTTTGTTTAATTCCGCAGATTCATTTGCCATGATCCGTGGTGGACACGTCCATTTGACTATCCTTGGGGCGATGGAAGTTTCTGAAAACGGAGACATTGCCAACTGGAAAATCCCCGGAAAAATGGTCAAAGGAATGGGTGGGGCGATGGACTTGGTAGCTTCTGCCGAAAACATTATCGTGGCCATGCAGCATTGCAGCAAAGACGGACAGTCCAAATTACTAAAAGAATGTAGCCTTCCGATCACAGGAATCAAATGTGTAAAAAAAATCGTGACTGATCTTGCGGTTTTGGATGTGCTTCCAGGGAGAGGGTTCAAATTGCTAGAAAGAGCGCCTGGAGTAACTGTGAAAGAAATTATCAGTAAAACTGATGGCAAACTATTGGTCGAGGGGGAAATCCCCGAAATGGTTTTTGATTGAAAGACAAAATTTCATTTTCAACATATTATAGAAGAGACAAAATATTATTGAGTATTCAGGAACTTGCAAAGTCCTTTCCTAGTTTTGCATTGAAATTATCAAACCACGATGAAAAATTCAGAAATAAAATTCTCTATAAATCTTGACGATAAAAACCTTCCAAAATCCATTCAATGGGATGCTTCTGACAAGGAAGAAGAAGGATTTGAAACCACCAAAAGCATCAGCTTGAATGTTTGGGACAACCTAAATCAAAGTACCTTAAGAATTGACCTTTGGACTGAGGATATGTCTGTAGTAGAAATGAAAAGATTCTATATAGATATTTTGGGAGGAATGGGACAAACAATACTAAACAGTACAGGAGATGAATATATTTCCGAGGAAATCAAAACCCTTTGCGACAGGTTAGTCACCCATGTCAACGAAGAAAACAAAAAAACTTTGAAATAATCCAAACCCTGCATCACGGCAGGGTTTTTTTATTTTTTTTATCTGATTAGAAACATTAAAATTCAGCAAATCCTGATAAAAAATTAATAAACACTAAACTTTATTATTTTTTTGGCAATTTTCAGCGTCGAGAAACTCAATTGCCCATATTTATTGCAAAAAAATTGAATCTTAATTAAAATTTTTTTCGGCTAATTATATTGATAATTGGTAATTTAATCTAAATTTCAAACAAAAAATCTGCCCTCAAAATTATCAAATAACAAACCCAAAATACATATGCAAAAATTTACTAAAAACAGGTGGCAAGTTGTACTAATGCTGCTCATGATGGTTGCCTTCATTACTCCTGAGGTATTCGCGCAAACGACTACTATTTCTGGAAAAGTACTAGAGGAAGGTACAAAAGAAACCCTAGTTGGCGTCAACATTGTGGTCAAAGGAAAAGTGGTCGGCACGATCTCAGATTTAGATGGAAATTTCACCCTTCGGGTAAATCAAGCTCCTCCCCTTACTTTGATTTTTTCGATGGTAGGCTTTTCCAGCAAGGAAGTTGAAATCACGCAAGACAATGTATCAAACTTGGAGGTAAGCCTTGCTGAGGCTTCTATCCTAGGGCAGGAAATTGTTGTTTCAGCCTCCCGTGTAGAAGAAAGTGTTCTTCAATCTCCGGTCACCGTGGAAAGAATGGATATCATTTCTATCAGAGAGGCTCCTCAAGCAAGTTTCTATGATGGTTTGAACAACCTCAAAGGTGTAGAAATGAGTACCCAATCACTCACTTTCAAATCTTTCAATACAAGAGGTTTCAATGCAAACGGAAACGTGCGTACTGTTCAGATGATTGACGGTATGGACAACCAAGCTCCTGGATTAAACTTCTCTGTGGGTAACATTGCAGGTATCTCTGAATTGGATCTAGAAAGTCTTGAATTGCTTCCGGGAGCAGCTTCAGCCCTATATGGACCAAATGCCATTAATGGAATCTTGTTGCTCAACAGCAAAAATCCATTCCAGTACCAAGGACTATCGGTGCAGATGAAAGGCGGCTTGATGAGCGAAGGTTCCCGAACCAATCCATCCACAGGGTTTTATGACTTCTCCGCAAGATATGCCACCGCACTTAGCGACAAAGTAGCTATCAAAGTAAATGTCAGCTATCTGTCAGCTGATGATTGGCAAGCCAATGACTTCAGAGACCAATCTCTTTTGAATGGTTCGACTATTGAAAATGGCAGCAGAACAAACAACCCAGGATTTAACGGTGTCAACATCTACGGAGATGAAACCAACGTTAGCATGCAAAGTGTAGGTCAGTCTTTAGTGAATGCAGGATTGCTTCCAACAGCTGCTCTTGGTTTGATTCCGCAAAACACATTTGTATCCAGAACAGGTTATCTTGAAAGAGATGTGGCTGATTATAATACAAGGTCTCTGAAATTGAATGCAGCATTGCATTGGAGAATCTCAGATAAAGTAGAAGCTATCTTCCAAGGAAACCAAGGTATGGGTACTACGGTCTATACCGGTGCAGATAGGTATTCTATTGCCAATTTTAAATTAGGTCAATACAAAGCTGAATTGAGAGGCTCAAACTGGTTTGTAAGAGCATATACTACTCAGGAAAGATCAGGTGATGCTTATGCAGTAGGTATTGCAGCCCAAGGTATAAACGAAGCCTGGAAGCCAAGCACAACATGGTTTGGTCAATATGTGGGAACTTATGTAGGTGCAATATCACAGGGAGCTTCTCCTGACGCAGCACACGCAGCCGCAAGAGGTGCCGCTGATACAGGAAGATACCTTCCGGGCACACCCGAATTCAACCAAGCTTTGGCAGATGTGACTTCCAGGCCAATTCCTGGCGATCAAAATGGTGTGGGTGCAAAATTTGTCGACAAAACAAACCTTTACCACTATGAAGGCTCTTACAGTTTTAAAGACATCAAATTTGCTGACTTCATCGTGGGAGCCAATTTCAGGACTTACCAGCTGAATTCTGAGAAAACGCTTTTTGCCACAGATGATGATGGCAATGAATTTACCATCCAAGAATATGGCGGATACGCTCAGGGGTCAAAAAGAATGATCAATGACAAATTGAAATTGACAGCTTCTATCCGTTATGATAAAAACGAGAACTTTGAAGGTCAGTGGTCACCAAGGGTTTCTGCAGTTTATACCGCAGGACAACACAACTTCAGGGCTTCCTATCAGACAGGCTTCAGGTTACCTACTACACAAGATCAGTTCATTGATTTGGTAACTCCCCAGGCAAGATTGATTGGCGGTCTTCCTTTGTTCAGAGAAAGATATAATTTCAACACAAACCCTGTATACTCTTTAGCCACTGTAACTCAATTTGGTGGAGCTGTACAACAGTGGGCAGGAACTCCTGCTAACCAAGCAGCTGTAATGGCTGAGGTTTTAGCTCAATTCCCTCCAGGAACACCTCCTAACGACCCTGCAGTTTTAGCTGCTTTCTCTCAGTTACTTCCATTCCGTGCAGCGATGGCAAACCAGGACAAGAAAACAGAATACCAAGCAACAACCTTTAAACCTGAAATCGTGAAATCTTATGAGTTTGGCTACAAGTCTTTGGTGGCTAACAACAAGCTCTTGATTGACGGATACTATTATTATAACAGATTTGAAAACTTCATTGGAGGTCAGGTATTGGTTCAGGACAGAAATCCAAGTGCCACCAATCCAGCGTCTTTCTCAGGTCTGAATCTTTTGAGCGCCAATACCAGAAATGTGTATTCTATGCCTGTCAACAGAGAGGAAATCATCAAGTCTTATGGCTGGGCTTTGGGATTGGATTACCAGTTGCCTAAAGGCTATACCATCGGTGGTAACGTCTCCTTCAACAAACTGGACAACATAGATGATTTGGATGGCTTCCAGCCTTCATTCAACACGCCGGAATACAGAACTGTATTCAACTTCGCAAATAGAGAAGTGATCAAAAACCTCGGTTTTGGTATCTCTTGGAGATGGCAGGATGAATTTGTATGGCAGTCTTCTTTCGTATCGAACACCGTTTCTACTCAGGGATTGTCTGTGATGCCTGCTTTCAGCATCTTCGATGCACAGGTAAGCTACAAAGTGAAATCTATCAAATCCATCATCAAAGTTGGAGGTACAAACTTACTTAACAGTGGCTACCGTCAGGCTTGGGGTAACCCAACCGTTGGATCCATGTACTTTGTATCCATTACATTTGACGAATTCTTGAATTAATCAAATACTAAAATTAAGTTCAAAGAGCCATCCCCAAAGGATGGCTTTTTTTATTGCGTAACAATCATCACAAATTCCAAGTCCATTTTTTTGGAATTTTGGGGATGATTTCAGGGCTAAACATACAAGTCCTTGAATTTTGCTAACTTGAGAATAGAATTTCAGCTATGAAAAATAATTTCCTACAAAGTGTAAAAGGGTATATCCCTATCTTGGAATGGTTGCCAAACTACAAGAAATCCGACCTTCAGGGTGACCTCTCGGCAGGTCTAACGGTGGGCATCATGTTGATCCCACAGGGTATGGCTTATGCAATGCTTGCAGGATTGGAACCCATCCATGGACTTTATGCAGTGACTGTTCCTCTAATTTTATATGCCATATTTGGAACTTCAAGGCAATTGGCAGTAGGTCCGGTAGCGATGGTTTCCTTGCTTACGGCTGCCGGGATAGCTACGCTGAATGCATCATCTCCCGAACAATATTTACTTTATGCACTTTCTTTGGCCTTTTTGGTAGGTCTGATTCAGTTTGGTATGGGACTTTTCAAATTGGGGTTTGTAGTCAACTTCCTCTCCCACCCCGTCATCAGTGGTTTTACCTCTGCTGCGGCCATTATCATTGGATTGAGCCAAATCAAGCATTTGTTTAGAATCAACCTTCCCAATTCAGAGCACATCCAAGAAATGATTGTTGCCATATACCAGAATATCGGTGATATCCATTGGATAACCTTTGGAATTGGTGTAGTCGGCATTATCATCATCAAATACGGAAAGAAAATACATAAAAGCTTTCCGGCACCTTTGGTGGCCGTGATAGTAGGTATTGCATTGGTTTCGGGATTGGACCTGACAAGCCAAGGAGTCAAAATCGTGGGTGATGTCCCAAGTGGATTACCTTCATTTTCAACTCCTTCTTTTGATTTGAACACTTGGAGAACGTTGATTCCAATAGCCTTAACCATTTCTTTGGTAGGCTTTGCAGAAAGCTTTGCAGTGGCAAAAACGATCCAGGCAAAACATAAAAACTATAGATTGAATGCCAATCAGGAATTGACCGCATTGGGGATGGCTAATTTTGGGGCTGCCTTTTTTCAGGGATATCCTGTGACAGGGGGATTTTCCAGAACTGCCGTCAACAATGATGCAGGCGCCAAAACAACTCTTTCTTCCATCTTCAGTGCCATTTTGATCGTGCTTACCTTGTTGTTTTTCACAGGACTATTCTATAACCTTCCAAGTGCCATCCTTGCCGCTGTGGTCTTGGTGGCAGTTTCTGGACTGATTGATTTCAAGGAACCGGTGCATTTGTGGCACAAAGACAAGGCAGACTTCGCCATGTTGGTCGCCACATTTGTCATCACGCTGACCTTAGGGATCGAAACAGGAATTATCTCAGGTATGGTCTTGTCCTTGTTGGTAATCATCTACAGGGCTTCAAGGCCTCACATTGCCCAACTTGGAAGAGTACCTGGAACTAATACTTTTAGAAACATCAGCAGATTCAAAAATCTCGAAGTAAGGGATGATTTATTGATGGTGAGGATTGATGGTCCGATATATTTTGCCAATGTGGAATTTATCAAAGACAAATTGGACCTCTGGATTTCTGAAAAAGGAAAGAAAGTGAAAATGCTCGTTTTCAACATGGAAAGTGTGACCAACATTGACAGCACGGGTGCCCATGAACTCAATGAGTGGATCAATACCTGGCGAAAATCCGGCATGGACATTTCTATGACAAGCATCAAAGGGCCTGTTAGGGATGTATTGAACAGATGGGCTTTGCTGGAAAGCGTAGGTTCGGACCATATCTTCTTGGACGACAATACAGCACTATCTGCTTTTGACCATGCCATCACGGAGGAAACATTGGAAAAATATTCATCCTACGCCACCCAAACCAATTCAAAGTAATGTGCGCGACCGATATCAACCACTACCTAGAAAATAACCAAAATTGGGTCAAAACTGTATTGTCCCAAAACGAAGAATATTTTGATGTCTTGAAAGAAGGTCAGCATCCTAAAGCACTTCTATTGGGATGTTCGGATAGCCGCGTTTCGCCTTCAATGGTTTTGGGTTCAGAACTTGGTGAACTTTTTATCCACCGGAATATCGCCAATGTTGTGTCACATACTGACCTCAATTTCCTTTCTGTAATGCAGTTTGCCGTAGAAAATCTCGGGGTTAGGGATATCATTGTCTATGGCCATTATGGATGCGGTGGAGTCAAAGCCGCCTATGAAAACAATTCAAACGGATTGATTGACAATTGGCTGGCAAACATCAAAGATGTAATCAGACACCATAAATCAGAATTGAACAGCATCGAAGACCAAAATACCAGACTTAACAGACTTGTTGAATTGAACGTCTTGGAACAAATAGAAAACATCAAACAGACTTCAATTTACAGACAGGCGATTGATTCAGGAAATAAGTTAAAGCTTTATGCATGGGTGTTTGATTTCAATACTGGAATGGTACATGACCTGAAGAAGAAATATAACATCAAACCAAGCATCGTCTAAAAAAATAACCCACGAAAAACAAAAGCGCTTTCGGGGGTTATTTTTTCTATTTTATTGATGATTTTAGCTGATCAATTCTTCGAAATCATCCCTGACATAGATGATGTTTCTACCGAGTTCTATCCATTTTTTCTTCTCCAACTGCTTCAGTAATCTTGATATCACCTCCCTGGAGGTTCCTAATTCATTTGCAATTTCCTGATGGGTGGTATGCAATTCATTGGATTTGTGTTGTTTCATTTTGGTAAGGATATACCGCATTAGGCGTTCATCCATTCTTTTGAATGCCACTGCATCCAATGCAACCAACATTTCATGAAATCTTGACTGATACGTCATAGCCACAAAATCTTTCCATTGTTTAAAATGGTCAGACCACTCCTCATGTTTTTCTACAGGCACAGCCAATATCACTGTGCGTTCCTCAGTGACTGCCTTGATCTCGCTTGGCCGTGAAGAGGTACAGCAAGTCAAAGAAAGTGCACAGGTTTCGCCGGGTTCTAAATAATAAAGAAAAAGTTCCTTCCCGTCTTCATCCATCCTCATGATTTTGATAGAACCTTCCAAGACAATCGGAACCATTTTCACAAATTGTCCCGGTTCAGTAATTACTTTTCCGGGTTGAAACACCAACTCTTTACCATTTTCCAAAAGTGCTTTCAAAAGCGCAGGGTCAGTTATGTTGGGTAATTTTTGTTTTAAATCTTCTAATTCCATAGTCAAAGTTTGGTCAAAAATATCCTTGTCACAGGAGCAATTTAGTGACAACTATCACAAAAAAAAAGGCTGAAAATCCTTCCAGCCTTTTTTAACCTTTTTAACCCTATGAAATTAAATGACGAATCCACCATCTACGATATGCATGGATCCGGTAATATACTTGCTTTTATCTGAGGCAAGGAAGGTAACCATGGAAGCGATGTCTTCATTGGTTGCATATCTTCCCAAAGGAATTTGACTTTCAAAGCCTTTTTTGACTTGGCTACCAGCTCCCGGAGCAAATCCTTCCTCCAAAGACCTCATCATTCTGTTGTCAACAGGTCCTGGATGGACAGAATTGACTCTGATGTTATGAGGAGCGCCTTCCAAAGCGGCCACCCTCATGCTACCGATCACAGCATGCTTGCTGGTGGTATATGCCATCATCTGGGCAGTTCCTGTAAGTCCCGCAACGGATGAAGTGATGATAATTGAGCCACCTGATTTTTGCATATGTGGAAAAGCATATTTCAAACCAAGCCAAACACCTTTGACATTGATATCAAGAACTTTATCAAAAATATCTTCAGGATAATCTGTCAATGGTTTTACTATCCCTTCATACCCTGCATTCAAAAAAACCACGTCCAGTTTACCAAACAGTTCCACGGCTTTGTCGGTATAAGCTTTTACATCATTAGACTTACTGATATCAGCGACATAAGTTTGTACTCCGGAATGGTTTAACTCTATTTTTGCTTCCTCCAATGCTTTTGGATTTATGTCTACCAAGAGCACATCCGTGCCTCCTTCATCAAGAAACATCCGTGCAGTGGCCTTTCCGATACCCCCTGCTCCTCCGGTAATTATGATGGATTTATTGTGTAATGGTTTCATGGTCTTTTGACATTGATTTATCAAATCTATCTCATAAACAAATACTTAAACAGGAAAACAATCAGATATTCACATGATTTTGATCATAGAATTTTTTCGATTAATTCCGGACCTTTAGGAAATTAGCAACCAAAAATCCGATAACCATGAAAAGAATAATCGTCCCCATCGACTTTTCCTCCTATTCAGATTTTGCTTTATTGAGTGCTTTGAAAATCGCACAAAAAGCCAATAGCAGCATTACCTGCGTGAATGTTGTCAGTTCATTGTTAGACTGGAATAGCTTATCAAATGAACAAAAAGCAAAGAACATCGAAATACTGGATCTGGAAGCAGAAGCAAAAGATAAATTGAAAGCGTTTGTTTTGGAACATAAACTGCATGCTGTACCTGTCGAAACTGTAGTGGAAATAGGAGTACCCCAGCATGTCATATTGGAAGTGGCCCAAAAACACAAAGCTGACCTAATTGTAATAGGCGCTTATGGTGCAGGTTATCAGGAAGGAAAGTTTATAGGATCAACAATCCAACATGTTCTCCGAAATGCAGATTGTCCTGTAATGGCGGTCAAAAAAATACTTAGCGGAAATGACTTAAGGAAAATGGTTTTTGCTTCCATGTTCAATGAAGATTCAAGGCCTGCCTTTACTAAAATGAAAGCAGTATTGAAAGATTTTCATACCTCTGTCCATTTCTTGTTTGTCAATACACCTTCCCATTTTGTCAATTCAGATATCGCAGAATCAAGGATGGATGCTTACGCCAAGGGATTTGAAGATTTGGTGATCCATAAACATGTCTATTGCCATACAGAACCCGAAAATGGGATAGTTGAATTTGCAAAGACCAGAAAAATAGGTTTTATAGGTATTGCCTCAGGAAATAGAAAAGGCATGTCAACATACCAAGTCGGGGTAACTGACACCGTGCTATACAAATCTGATATTGCAGTCCTGAGTATCAAAATTTAATAGCAAAGTCTGTTTTAAAAAAAAAGACCTTTGAGAAAATTTCTCAAAGGTCTTTTGCTTTTTTTTAAGGCATCACATCGATAACTTCCTTCTTTTGGTGTTTCCAATGAATCACAGCACTTCCCAAATTGTCCATACTGGAAATTACCTGTTTGAGGACATTTGTAAGGGTAGATATAGGAAATTCAAGGTTGTTTGATTTCATGTCTTCATATAATTCGGAAATCCATATTTTATATTGCTTCGCATTTTCATTGATCCATGAAGGTTCCTTTTCCGGTACTGTCTCCAAATTTTTATAATCATCCATTTTCCCAAGAAAAGACATGATATAGGACTTGATCTTGCCATGTAGTTCCACTACAAGACGATCTTCTTCATCTTCCATATCTCTGATGTTGTGCATGACATCCTTGATGTCTTTAGCGGCAAAAACCATAGTCCGGAGAGACAACATCAAGGAAGTCAGCTTTTGTGCTTCTTTTTCACTCAAAAACTCTTCCTGAAGAAGAATATGGTATTTGGTAATCTCGTCTTCTAGGCTTTTTATCCTGTTATATTCATTGAGCAAATCTATAGGCTGATACAAAATCTTCCTCCAAATCGAAATGTTCTCATCATTTGTTTCACCGTTATTCAATAAATTGACAATGAAGTTTGTGGTAGCCTCATAGGCCAATAGAATTTCTTTTTCCAAAGCTTCCAATGCCACTGAGGGAAGTTTGGTACTTACGTTTTTGATGTATTTAGAAATGCCCTGTGGTTCATCTTTTTTAAACAGCTTTTTAAGAAATCTCTCCAATGGAGCAATAAAAGGATAGAACAACAGGATTCCGATTGCATTGAGTAAAGTATTGAATAACACCAATTCCATCAAAGGGTCTTCAACTGAAAATACGGTCATTGAAAATTGAAGCACCCAATCCAATAAAAGAAAAATCAAAATCCCCGTAACCACATTGAACAAAAAATGGGCAAATGCAAGACGTTTTTTGTCTGCTGTTCCTCCTAAGGATCCGATTCCAAGGGTCACTGTTGTACCGATATTGGCCCCGATGACCATCGCAGCGCCTTCTGTCAATCCGATCAAACCTGCATTCATTGTACTCAAGACAATAACAATGGCAGCCGAACTTGATTGGATCACGGCTGTAATAATCAATCCGACAATCAGGAAAAGCCAAGTTCCATGGCCTTGGAGACTTTCCAGATCCATACCGCCGGCAACTTCTTCTATGGATGTTTTCATAAAATCAAGTCCTAAAAACAGCAAACCGAAACCAATGGAAATTGCTCCCAAGTTTTTAAGAAAAGGCCTGTCTTTCAAAAATAAAAAAAGGAAACTACCAAATCCGAGAAATGGAAGTGAAAAAGCTTCCACACTTAACTTGAATCCCAAAGTAGCTACAATCCAAGCTGTGGCGGTAGTCCCGAGATTTGCTCCCAAGACAACACCAAGGGCATTTTTGAGATTTAACACACCTGCGCCCAAAAATGCCAATACCATTAGTGTGACAAGTGAACTGCTCTGCAGAATAGCAGTCACCAAAGTCCCGGTCAAAATACCCTTCCAGGCAGATCCGGTAAACCTATGCATCAAATGCTTGAGAGAATTACCGCCGATTTCCTTGATCGCATTTTCAAGTTGAAAAATCCCCCATAGGAAAATCCCTATCCCTGCAAAAAATTTCCAAAAGTCAAAGTCAACATGATCCATAACCTTTCAACCTAAACCAAATATAGAAAGCAATGGTGACAATTAGAATGATTTAGGAGGCCTTCCGGTTTTTTAATTTCTTTATCAACCTAGGCAAATACCATAAAAAAAAACCCGTAAAACAAAGCAAAAGCAAGACAACTGAAGTCAAGGTACTGTAGGTGATTTTGGAAATTTCGGAATCGGAAACCATCAAAAAATCTAAAATGCTTCCGTCATGGATTTTTTCAACAAGATCAGAGTTTCTTTGGCTTACTGAAAGTATCTCTCCCGAGTAGCCATCTACCTGAATTTCGGTAAAATGCCTTTTAAAGACAATCTTTGCAATTCCCTTTTCAGGTCTGACATCTATCCTGTCGATCAAATCACTTTTTTTAAGACTGTCCCTAACAAATGTTTGCCCGATCTCCATCATTCTCTCCAAGGGAATCCAATTCGAAGGATTCTCGACTTTCGTAGTTTGGGTTTTGGGGATGAGACCCAATTCTTTTTTCCAAGCCAAAAGAATAGCCGTAATGCCAATGACCACAAGGAAAAACACAAAGACTATACTAATCCATTTGTGTATTCGCCTGTAGATACGGGTTTGATGGGCTTTTTTAGAAATCATAAGAAATAATCAATAACGATCGGCGAAAATAATTAAAATCGAGGCAGATGTATTTTATTTTTTTCAGGCGGTTTCTTGAAGGAAAGGCGAAACACAGTTTCCTGAAAATTATTGGAATTTGAATACCAGCGAGACCTCAAAATTCTGCGATTATTCTTCCGATATTGTTTATTTCAAAACATTAAGAGGACTCATTTTGGAGAAAATTCACCTTGAAAATCCTTTTGGTTAATATTTAATCAGAAAAGTTTATCAGTGAAAAGAATAAAAAAACATATTTAAGGCCTATACCTCTTTGTTTCATTTTCGTAGAAATCAAAAAAAGAAAATATTGAAAAAGGCAGTCTTTATTTTTCTTATTCTCAGTTTTTTGCCTGTAAATGCAGAAGCGCAGGTCAACTCTCACAAGATCGGGCTGGAAAGTCAATATGGATGGATAATTGCCCATAATCCTGAACTCCAGGATCTGGCTTCCAGCCGACCCATTTCCCTGAACATATCTTCCCAATGGATGAGAACAACCCGCAAAAACTGGGAAGCCTGCAATTGTTTCCATTATTTGGGGCTAAACCTATTGGTCGTAGATTTTCAAAATCCCAAAGAGTTGGGGCAGGCATGGAACCTTTCAGGGAGTTTTGAACCATACCTTTTCAGAACTGACAGGTGGTCGGCCAGTCTTTCTACAGGAATGGGGGTAAGCTACCTTACCCGGATTTATGACCCTTTCGAAAATCCAAGGAATACCTTCTTTAGTGCTCCGATCAGTTTTTTACTTTTTATTGCGCCAAAACTTTCCTTTGAACTTAGCCATCAATGGGAATTGCAAGCCTCATTTTCATACAACCACATTTCCAATGGGGGACAAAGTCAGCCCAATCGGGGGATGAACTATCCAATGCTGGGATTGGGAGTTGTTCATTACACCCGAAAAGCCGATTTACCAAGCTATGAAAAAAGCCCTCTCCCGAACAATTGGTCTATTTATGCAGACTTAGGATTCAACACACGAGACTCGGACAATGGAAACCGTCAACCAAACTTTACCCTTGCCGGAGGTACTTACCGTAAATTTACCGGAATAATTGGCTTGGGAGGAGGAATTGAGATTGCTAAGGACTTTTCACTGCCAATCCAGGAAAGTCGAATAGAGGCTGTGATTCCAGGAATCTTTTTGGAGAATCATTTCCTATTTGGAAAATTTGATTTCAGTCAGCGTATGGTCAAGTACATGTCCAAACCAATGGGGTATCAAGAGGATAGGGCGTTTTACCAGCGGTATACATTGAATTACATGACGGGAAAAAATATCCGAATTGGAGCCGGACTTAAGGCCCATGGGCATGTCGCTGAGTTTATGGATTTTAGAATAGGTTGGGTTTTTTAAAAAACTTTTACTTTTGAATACAAGAAAAAGGCCTATAATCTCCCAATTCAATGAAACACTACCTTGGCAAGTTTCATCGCTTCCGCAAATTCCATCCTTTTGAGGTCCAGTTCAAACCCTTCCTGTTCCAAAATCCGGATCAAGGATTCTGTGGCCACATTACCTACAAGGTCATCATTGGCCATGGGACATCCTCCAAATCCCAATACCGCACTGTCAAACCGTAAACATCCTGCTTTCAATGCCGCTGTAATTTTGGATGAAAGCTGTTCGGGATGGGTATGTAAATGCAATCCAAACTCAATTTTAGGATAGGAATGAGAACTGATCTCATACAGTTCTGAGATCAGTGTCGAATCCGCAGTACCGACGGTATCGGCAAAAGAGATGATTTTGATACCCATTTGATCCAAATTTCTGACAAATTCTGCTACCAGATCAGGGGAGTATGCATCGCCATAAGGATTTCCGAACCCCATACTAAGATAGGTGACCAAGGTTTTGCCTTTGGTCTCACAGAGGTTTTGGATTTCTTCTACCTCCTCCAAAGCTTCAGCAATAGACTTGTTGGTATTGCGCTGTTGGAAAGTCTCTGAAAGGGAAAGGGGAAAACCCAGGTAATCGATTTCTTCAAAATGGGAAGCGTCTTCCGCTCCCCTGACATTTGCAACGATGGCAAGAAGCTTGGATTTGGTTCCAAAAAGGTCAAGCTGCTCCAAAACATCAGCTGTATCCCTCATTTGAGGAATGGCTTTGGGGCTGACAAAGCTTCCAAAGTCAATGGTATCAAACCCCACTTGTAGCAGTTGGTTGATATAAGCAGCTTTAATAGAAGTATCTATGAACTCCGCCCGGCCCTGCATGGCATCACGGGGACATTCTACCAATTTGATCATGCCACGAATGTAGCAAAATCCCTCAAAAGACCTCTTTTGCTATTTTATAAGTGGCGTCAGCTTTACTCATGGTGTAATAATGCAATACATCTACCCCATTGGCGACCAACTCCTTACTTTGCTGAATGGCCCATGCAATTCCCACTTCTTTGACATCAGCATTGGTTTTGCATTTTTCGAGTTCATCCATCAAAGCATCCGGCATATCCAGGAAAAAAGTCCTCGGGAGCATGCTGATCTGACCAAGCGTTGTGATTGGTTTCAATCCTGGAATAATTGGCACCTTTATACCCAAAGCCCGGACGTTTTTCACAAAATCAAAATATTTTTGGTTGTCAAAAAACATTTGGGTAACGATATATTCGGCACCGGCATCTATTTTTTCCTTCAGATGCTTCAAGTCAAATTTCATATTGGGAGCCTCAAAGTGCTTTTCAGGATACCCTCCTACCCCTACACAAAAATCAGTATGGAAACCGGTTTCTGTTTCCTCATGCAAATACCTGCCGTGGTTCATTCCTACGATCTGCTTCACCAAATCCTTTGTAAATTCATGTCCATTGGGCTCAGGCCTGAATGTTCCCTCATTTTTTGGGGCATCACCCCTCAGAGCCAACACATTCTGAACACCAATAAAATTGAGGTCAATGAGTGCATTTTCTGTCTCTTCTTTGGTAAACCCTCCACAAAGCAAATGGGGCACGGCATCTACTTTGAATCTATTCATCAAAGCTGCACAAATCCCCACTGTACCAGGACGCTTTTTGGTACTTACTTTTTCCAAAAGCCCGTTGGGATGCTTTTTATAAATAAATTCTTCCCTATGGTAGGTCACATCCACAAAAGGTGGCTTGAATTCCATCAATGGCTCTATCCCAATGCAAAGTTCATTCAAACTCTGTCCCTTCAAAGGGGGTAATATTTCAAAAGAAAACAGGGTTTTTTTCGCCTGTTCTATATGTTCAGTGATTTTCATGTATTTTATTCTTGAACTTGTAACAATGGTGAGTAAGCTAAGTTTGGTGATAACCATCTTTCTGCCTGCGCCTTACTGACCCCTTTTCGTTTGGCATAATCTAAAACTTGGTCCTCCCCTATTTTGCCCAGACCAAAATATTTGCTTTCAGGATGACCAAAGTAAAAACCACTTACTGAGGATGTGGGATACATCGCATAACTGTCGGTCAGGGTAATCCCGATACTTTTCTCGACCTGCATCAAATCAAAAAGTGTCTTTTTCTCAGAATGTTCAGGACAAGCCGGATATCCCGGTGCCGGTCGGATTCCTTGATATTCTTCCTTGATCAATGCTTCATTTTCCAATATTTCTGATTTGGCATAGCCCCAAAGCTCTTTTCGGACCTTTTCATGCAGATATTCAGCACCTGCTTCTGCAAGCCGGTCTGCCAAGGCCTTGAGCATGATGTCATGGTAATCATCGTGGTTTTTTTGAAATTCCTCCAGTTTGGATTCTATTCCCCAACCGGCAGTCACCGCAAATCCGCCCATATAATCTGTTTTTGAAGGATGGATATAATCCACCAAGGATCTGTTGGGAACACCTTTCCCCTTTTTGCCCTGCTGACGGAGGAAATGGAAGTTGAAGCCGGTCTCAACTCCTTTGGAAAGGACAGCTACATCTTCCCCATTTCTTTTGACAGGAAACAAATTCACTATTGCTTTGGCCTGCAGCCATTTTTCAGCAATCACCTGATCGAGCATCTTGTTGGCTTCATCAAACAGTTTTTTCGCCTCATTTCCCACTACCTCATCATCAAAGATTTTGGGATACCTTCCTGTCAGCATCCAAGTGCTGAAAAACGGCGTCCAATCAATATATTTTCTCAAAACCGCCAAGTCAAGATCTTGGAAGATCGTTTCTCCCAATTTGGCGGGAACCACAGGCACGTATTGACTCCAATCGATATAGACGGGATTAGCTTTGGCTTCTTCGTATGTGGCGAGTTGCTTGACCTGTTGCTTGGCCTCATGCTCGGCCCGCACCTGACTGTATGTTTCCTTGATCTGCTTGTGATAAGTTGCCTTGGTCTCCTCGTTGATGGATTCCCCTGCTATCGGAACCGACTTGGAAGCGTCAGTCACATGGATGACAGTCCCGCTGTAGACCGGATCAATTTTTACTGCGGTGTGGATTCTTGAAGTCGTAGCTCCACCGATTAGCAGTGGTATCTGCATTCCCTGACGCTCCATTTCGGAAGCGACGTAGACCATTTCGTCAAGGGAAGGTGTAATCAGACCGCTCAATCCGATAATATCCACTTTGTTTTTGATGGCTTCATCGATTATTTTTTGGGCGTCTACCATCACGCCAAGGTCGATGATCTGATAACTGTTGCAAGCCAAAACCACCCCTACAATGTTTTTTCCGATATCGTGGACGTCCCCTTTGACAGTAGCCAAGAGGATTTTTTTGATGCTGCTTTGCTCGGCATTGTAATCCAAATCCCCGATTTTGGGCATAAATGGCTCCAAATAAGCAACGGCTTTTTTCATCACCCTCGCAGATTTCACTACTTGGGGAAGGAACATTTTGCCCTCACCAAATAAATCTCCGACCACATTCATCCCGTCCATCAGAGGCCCTTCGATGACTTTGAGTGGGTTTTGGTATTTCAACCTAGCCTCTTCCGTATCTTCAATGACAAAGTCAATAATACCTTTGACCAATGCATGCTCTATTCTTTTTTCAACAGGAAGTTCCCTCCAGGCTTCGTTGATAACTTCTTTCTTTCCGGAAGCTTTTACAGTTTCTGCAAAAGAAAGCAATTGCTCGGTAGCATCTTCAGACCTATCAAAAAGGACATCTTCGACTCTTTGAAGCAAATCTTTTGGAATATCGTCATAGATCTCAAGCATGGTTGGATTCACAATTCCCATATCCATCCCGTGACGAATGGCGTGGTAGAGGAAAGCGGCGTGCATGGCTTCCCTCACAGGATCATTGCCTCTGAAAGAAAAACTCACATTGCTTACACCGCCACTGACTTTGGCTCCCGGAAGATTTTGTTTGATCCATTGGGTAGCATGAAAAAAGTCAAGGGCGTTTTTCCGATGCTCGTCCATTCCGGTTGCAACAGGAAAGATATTCGGATCAAAAATGATGTCCTGAGGGTTGAATCTGACAATATTGACCAAAATATCATAGCTCCTCTTGCAAATATCTATCCGGCGCTGATAAGTATCGGCCTGACCTTTTTCATCAAAAGCCATGACCACCACCGCCGCACCAAATTTTTTGATGGTCTTTGCCTGATTGATAAATTCGGTTTCGCCATTCTTTAAACTGATCGAATTGACAATTCCTTTTCCTTGAATGCATTTGAGTCCGGCAAGGATTATTTCCCAACGTGAACTGTCGATCATGATCGGAATCCTGCTGATTTCCGGTTCGGAAGCAATGAGGTTAAGAAACTTTTTCATAGCCACCACACCGTCAAGCATGCCTTCATCCATGCAGACGTCCAATACCTGTGCGCCGCCTCTGACTTGATCCAATGCAATTCCAAGCGCTTCATCGTATTGGCCATTGAGAATCAGTCTGGCAAATTTCTTTGACCCGGTGATATTTGTTCTTTCACCGACATTGACAAAATTGATTTCAGGAGTGAAAACCAACGGTTCCAGACCTGACAATTTCATGGCATTATATTTTTGAATTTTACTCATTTTCTGCTGTGACAATTTCAACCTTACGTGGGGCGTATTTTTCAGCCGCTTTGGCTATGGCAGCAATATGTTCGGGTGTCGTTCCGCAACAACCTCCCAAAATATTGACGTACCCTTCTTTCAAAAACTCCTCGATCTGCCCTGCCATTTCATTTGCTCCCTGATCGTATTGGCCAAATTCATTTGGCAAGCCGGCATTGGGATAGGCCGAAACCAGAAATGGTGCATTGTCTGCCATTACTTTGAGGTATGGTCTGAGCTCTTTGGCTCCAAGTGCACAATTCAATCCTACACTGAAAAGCGGTACATGGGAAACTGAAATCAGAAATGCTTCCGTCGTCTGTCCTGAAAGTGTCCTGCCTGAAGCATCAGTGATGGTTCCTGAGATCATGATGGGAATGCCACCTTCTTCAGGATTCAATGGGATACTTCTTTCCTCAAATACTTCCTGAATAGCAAAAAGTGCCGCTTTTGCATTGAGCGTATCAAAAATCGTCTCTACCAAAAGGATGTCAGATCCACCATCAAGCAATCCCCTAACCTGTTCTTTGTAAGCTTCAGACAATTGGTCAAACGTGATTGCCCGGTATCCGGGATCATTGACATCTGGAGAAAGGGATGCTGTTTTATTGGTCGGCCCAAGGGCACCTGCCACGAAACGTGGTTTGTCAGGATTTTTTGCGGTGAATTCATCAGCCACTTCGCGGGCAATTTTTGCGGATTGGAAATTGATCTCATAGGCCAAGTGCTGCAAAGCATAATCCTCCTGTGCAATGGATGTTCCACTAAAAGTATTGGTTTCAATGATATCGGCCCCAACTTCAAGGTAGGCTGCATGAATGGATTTGATGACATCCGGTCTCGAAAGTGAGAGCAGGTCATTGTTACCCTTCAATGGTTTGGGGTGATTTGCAAGTTCTGGTGTTCTAAAATCCTCCTCATTCAGCTTAAAACGCTGAATCATCGTGCCCATGGCACCATCAAGGATGAGAATTTTTTTCTTGGCTAAGGAGAGTAATAACGCGGTTCTGTTCATGTATGATAAATTTCAAAAACTTATACGAGCAAGAACCGGAAAAAAGAATTCATTCTTCCGCTCATCTTCTTCCGGCTTTTCCGGAATAGGAATTAGCACCTTGTAAGTCAGGTTGCCAAGACGTCATAGGGCCTTTCCCTCAGTCTTTCTCGATAAGCAATCCAAATTTAAATCCAATAATTGAATTTTGCTGTTTTTTATAGAGATTCTTTAATGAAATAGGTATATATTTCTCATATCTGCTAAATCAAACACTTCCTTTAAAAGGAAATTTAACCGACAACAAACAAACTCCTTATGGACTTAAAAGCCCAAACCTTCAGATGGCTATCTTTCGCTTTATCAACCCTGATATTGCTGATTACATTTTCCTGTAGTTCCACAGAAAATCAAAATCAACAATTACCCAAAAATCAGGAGGTCTGGGATGCAGAGCAAAAACTCAAAGATTTGGGAATTGTTCTTCCTGAGGCAAGTGCTCCTGTAGCCAATTATGTCAATGCGGTTAGAAGCGGTAACCTTCTTTTTCTTGCCGGAAAAGGTCCTGGACTTCCTGACGGAACATTTATAACAGGAAAGGTGGGGCAAGACCTTACGATTGAAGAGGGAAAAGAAGCAGCGAGGATGGTTGCAATCAACCAATTGGCAGTCCTAAAAGCTGAATTGGGAGATTTGAATAAAGTCAAAAGAGTGGTTAAGGTTTTGGGCATGGTCAATTGTGGACCTGATTTTACCCAACAGCCTCAGGTCATCAATGGCTTCTCTGACTTGATGGTAGAGGTCTTTGGCGAAAAAGGAAAACATGCAAGGTCTGCTGTTGGTATGAATGCACTGCCAATGGATATATCTGTGGAAGTAGAACTGATCGTAGAGATTGACGACAATTAATGTTTGATACCAACGCTTACCTGAAAATAAGGATTTGAAATGTAATCAGACATTGGCAAATCGAGTAGTTTGTAATTGGCCAAAGGGATTTCATAGCCACCATTGATTCCAAACATGATTTTGGAGGAGTGGTTTGGTGACAATGGGATCCCGTAAGCTACAAAAACCTCAGGCTTGGCCATCAAGCCACCTTTTCTCAAAAACGCATCATGAATGGGCTCTTCAAATAATCTTGGAAAATCAGGTTTTTCATTACTGATGAGACTATATCGGATATTTCCATATCCTAATCCGCCTGTTCCGCCAAGTTCAAGATTTCTTCTTTCAAAGAATTTCAGTCCCACGTTTCCATAAACTCTTAAACTGTTTAAAGTATGGCTTTTTGATTCATCTGCTTCTCCCGAAAGCCCAAGATTATAAAAATCGATTCCATAAAGGAAACCTTTACTTTCTCCTAATACTTTTAGACCGATATTATTTGGTCTTCCCTTAAATGGCGTAAGACCTTTTTCTTGAAGAATAGCATTGAAGCGATCTGGTTTGGTAAAATGGAATCCATAGAGCAAATGGGCTCCAATGGCAGCATCTTTGTAGAAAAAATTGTGATCCGGTATAGTCAATCCTGCCCCCAATCTCAGAAATGCCCCACTTTGTGCACTATTAAACCTGATTCCATTTAATTTCCAAGAATCCTCAAAAGGGCTAAAAGAATATCCAAACCTCGCCAAGAGCTCAATAGCTTCACCTCTGCCCGGAATGGGAAAATCATAACTCATTTGAAACCCAATTTCGGTCAGAAATCCGGTCATATTCAAAGTCCCTTGGTGAAGGTTTCCGTCTCTCAGAATAAAGCCATGCTCAGGATTTTCGAAAAACTCTCCTAGATTTTCAGCCGGGTTTTCTTTTAACATCTGAAAATTGAGAAATCCTGTTCCAACTGACATGTAATGGATCAATTGAAAATTACCTTCTTCTGTAAAGGCAAAACCTACGTTTACATAAAACCTAGTGGTATGGTAATCAATTTGGTATCCGTCAAAGATTGATTTAGGACCGCTGTTTTGAAAAAGTTCTAATCCAATAATGAAGTCATTGAATCTCGTCAAATACCCAAAGCTAAGGTTGGAGTAGCTGTTTCTCATCGGAGAAAGCCCCTTACCCGATAGCATCTGATTGAACTCCCTCAGGTTTGCCCCCGTTTTGCCGTATGTCATGTACATGGTAGTCCTATTGGATTTTGGGGACTGTGAAAAAGCAGTGAATCCAAAAGAACATGAAAGAAACAGTACCAAGAAAAGTCTCATACCAATTTGTTTGCCTTCAAAATTATAATGAAAGTGGCTATTGCGAACTCCTTTTTTCAAATTTATGGCTTAAGGTATTTGAGTATTTTGGTATAAAGGTTATCAGGGTTAAACGGTTTGCTTATATAATCATTCATTCCCACTTTATCCAATTGGTCTTTTACTTCAATCAACGAAGAAGCTGTCAAGGCAATTATAGGAACATTCTTCTTTTTTGCCTCATCCAAGTTTCTGATGTATTCAGCAACAAAAAAACCATCCTTCTCGGGCATCTGAAGGTCAAGCAAGATCAAATTAAAATCCTGATCCATAAATGCCTTGATTGCCTCATTTCCATCATTTGCCATGACAACATTTTTAACCCCCCATTTATGGAGAAATTTTTTGATCATGATCTGGTTTACAAGGTTATCTTCAGCGACAAGGATACTTGCTTCTTCCAGAAATTTTAATCCTTCTGAATGGTCACTTTGGGAGAAAACAGCCTTGGTTTGTGGCTTTTCAAATACGGCAGTAAATGTAAATCTTGTTCCCCCTTCTTCTCTTTGGTAAGCTTTGATCTCAGCCCCGAACAACTGCACCAATCTTTTGACAATCGCCAATCCAAGACCTGTCCCACCATATTTTCGGGTCGTTGCAGCACTTGCTTGGGTAAATGCCTCAAATACCAAGTCAAGTTTTTCCTTGGGAATTCCTATGCCTGAATCCTCAAAATCAAACCTGATGGCAATAGACTTTTCATTTTCTTTCTCGTTGGTCAACTTGATTTTGATAAATCCTTTTTCGGTGAATTTTATGGCATTGGAAACCAGGTTATTGACAATCTGCCCCAATCTCACTGGATCACCCATTAGATTTTGAGGCAATTTGTGATCAGCTTCAAAAATGACCTGAAGTGACTTTTCCCTAGCTTGATAAGAATAGGAATGAAGAATTCGGTTGAAAACATTACTGAGTTCAAAATTGACTTTTTCAAGCTCAACTTTTCCTGAGTCAATTTTGCTATAATCCAGGATATCATTAATCAATCCGAGGAGATTCTCGGCCGAAAATTGAAGGGTTTTTAAATTCTCCAATTGGTCCGGTCTAGGTTCATCTTCTATCAACAGGTGAGCCATCCCAATTACCGCATTCATGGGAGTCCTGATTTCATGACTCATGATGGAAAGAAATTGAGACTTTATAGTTGAGGCTTGTTCGGCTTTTTCTTTTGCATGGAAAAGTTCCTTTTGGGCTTCTTTGAGACTGGTAATATCCCTTGCAATCCCTGTGTAATACATTTTTTTTCCTTCGTCATCAATTACCAACTTCCCATTGGAACTGAAAACCCTATAATCCCCTTCCAGGTGCCGTAATCGAAATTCGAGATACTGGTTTTTTTCAAAAAAGTCAGGTTCAGATCCACTCTTTTCAGCAAATATTAAAATATCCTCAGGATGCAAAAATTCTGTCAAATTCCTACTCATGACTTCCTCGGAAGGATATCCAAGAAACTGCTTCACATTGGGAGAAATATAGATAAGCGTCATGTCAAGATCTAAAGAGAAAATGATTTCTGTAGATTCCTCTACCAGTTTTCTATACTTTTCTTCATTTTTTCTTAGATTTTCTTTTGCCTGATGTTCCTCATTGATATCTCTCAAAATCCCAAGTGCATATTCAATTTCACCCCCATACATAATAGGACGAACAGTAATTTCATATACCCTGCGACGGAACACAAGGTGCTTTTGGATAATCTCATTTTTGAGCAATGCTCTGGTAACTATAGGTTGAATTTCGTTAAGGTTACCGGTATGGACTTCTGCTAAGGTTTTTCCTTCAAAGTCCGAAGCCATCATTCCCCAATCAGCAAAATTTGTTCCCTGTGCTGCAATATATCTCAAGTCACGGTCTATCAGAAAGATACTTGTACCAGGTATATTTGAAGCTAATACACGGTATCTTTCTTGGCTTCTTAGAATTTCTTCTCTGTTGTTTTTTCTTTCGGTGATGTCCTGAAGAATTCCCTCATGCACAAAAATCCTTCCCTCCGAATCATACACTTCTCGTGTCCGGTCCTCGACCCATCTATAGGATCCGTCTCCTTTTCTTATTCTGTATTCTCCTGAAAAAGCTGGGATACCGTTTTCACTTTCTTTAGAATAATGATAATCCAAAAGCCTAACCACATCATCCGGATGAATCAAATCAAGTATGCTTGTTTTGGAATTTACAAGTTTGGTAGAGTTATAACCAAACTGCCTGATATTGTCAGTGATATAAAGTATCCTAAAATTCTCATTTGGATCTACTGTAAACAAAACTGCAGGACTGTTTTCGACAATCATCTGCGCCTTTCGAGCGATTGCTTCTTGCCTCACCTGAAGGGATAAATTTCTGATCACAAATGAAAACCCTATTTTTTCGAGGTCATCATTCAAAAACTGTTGCACAGAAACTTCATAAGGATCAACCACTCCTGTCCTCAACCTGAGTTGCATTTGTTTGGTAATGCCTTCATTGGATTTCAGGCTTACCAATAACTTTTCAAGTGTGTTGGAATCTTCGAATATAAATTCAAATAGGTCGGTGATTTTCCCTTGGAAATTCTCTGCTTCGGAAATTTTACATTCTTTGAGACCAGCCTTATTGATGTAGATTATTTTTAGGGAAGAATCAGTCACCACAATCGGGTCATCAACTTGGGTGAGGATCTGTGATTGAAGTTTCAGGTAATTTTCAGCATCTTTTTTATGTGTTATATCAGAGCAATATCCAAAAACTTCTACATCCTTACTGCCTTGGATTTCTCTCACCTGTATGGTGAAGTTTATAAATTTTTCTTTCCCTTCTCCTGTGTAAATACTAAACTCTCCATAAGTAGTACTTTTGGTCATGACAGCTTGGTTCAATCTTTCCACAAACCCTTTTCTGTCAGATTTTTTGATTCTTTTTAAAAAACCCAAAAAATTAGAAGAATACATATTTTCCTCTAATTCAAAAATCCTCTTTAAACCTGAGGAAAAGAAAATCTTTTTTTTGGTATTGCTAAATCTCCAGGAACCTGATTTGGCTAGAATTTCTGTGGAAGCCAACAGCTTTTCATTCCGTTCAAGTCTTTTCTTTATGGCCCTATTGATAAAACTTCCTGCATAAATATCTCCAAGCTGCCTGAGAACATATTCATCTTTTTCATGCCAAGCTCTTTTTTCATGGACTGCATCTAACCCAAAGAACCCTATCAGTTTGTTTTCAGAAAATATTGGGATCAATACAAAGGATTTGATTCCCTGCTGTTGGTAAATGTCTCTTTCTACCCCAAATTCGTCAGGCATTAGATCAACATCAGGGACAACAAGAACCTCACCTTTTCGCAAGGAATCTATCGTCAGGTTATCTTCAGTAATCGGAAGGTTTTTAAGGTATTGAATCTGGGGCTCTATCCCATCGGCTGTCCATTCATAGACATTTTCGATTTCCTGCAGGTCATCATGAACGAGAAATATATATGCCCTATCGGCTTTTTCAAATTCTCCCAACATCCTTAAAGAAAGGTTGAAAACCTGGTCGACTTGATTATATCCTGCATTGACAAATTTTGCAGAAATTCTGTTGATCAAATTCTCAAGTTCATACCTTTTCTGAAGAGACTTTTTTGCTTTCCAATAGGCAGTAATATCACGGGCACTAAAAAGTAATCCATTAATATTGGGGTCATCAAGTAGGTTCCTGCAGTAACTTTCAATATATACTTTCTTACCATCAGGAATATTTACCCAAAAGTTTATATTTATTTCAGACTTTGATTTAAAAACCTGATCAATATCCCCTTCATCAATTTTTATAATTCCTTCATTTACAAAATCTTTATATGATTTTCCGATGATCTTTGAGGTATCGATTCCCAATTTATCAATAACTGCAGCACTCAAAAATTTATACTTTCCATCTTTATCCAATATCACAACCATATCATGGCTATGCCTTAGGACGCTTGCCACAAAATTTAAATCAAGGACGCCAAGACTATTCTCTTTATCAAAGAATTCATCATTTTCCTGAATCGATTTGGCACCAAGTGCAACACAATACCTTTGCCCGGACGCATCAAAGATGCTTTTAAATTCCCAATTAATCTTTGGAGAAAGGCCATCTGATAAAAGCAGAGTGGAACAAAATTTACTTTCAGGCAGCTTACCTGTTTCTAGAAATATAACAAGCTCTTGATGGATTTTATCAGAATTGAATAATTCCTTCCAATCAGTGAAATTTCCTTTGACATTCTTGATAAAATAATCATTGAAAAAAATGTCGTTTTTGTTGGAAAAAACAACAACCGGATCTTTTAATTGATCAAAAAAACCTAAAATATCTAATTTATTTCTTACACTCATGTATTGCGGAATGACTTTCAATGAAATTTAAAATCTCAGCTCCTGTTTGGGAAATCAGCATGGAAATATACCTAATTACAAAGCCTAAGTTTAATCATTTAAAAAATAAAATCAATAATAAGTTTCAAATTAAAAAGTACTTAAAATCCGGATTTAAGAAATTAAACTATGTTTTTAAATTTATCTGATTGGATTTTCTATACCTTCTCTTTACAGTTATTTCCTAATCAATATCAATTCCAAAACTTTATTATTTTCCATTATTTATAATTCATTGCAGTTAAATAAAATTTGGTCAAAGAAGATTGATCTATAAAAACTTAATTTCAGAGCAATACAATTAAAACTTTAAATTATAAAATCAATCCAAAAAAAATCTTAATTAGATTTTTTACATCTTAAAGTATAATTTTTCTAATTTTCATCCTAGAAAAATACCCAGTATTGGTTATTTTTTATAGGCTTTTAATTGCATAAGTTTGATAAGTTTTTAGAGTCTCTCTGAAAAGTGTTTAAGTTCAATTAAGGGTTTACCCCAAAATAAAAATCCCCGATGTTATCGGGGATTTTTTTATTGTAAATTAATTTTTTAATTAATTCACTGCGGTGGTATCAGCTGCAGCAGCAGTAGTATCTACCGGTGCTTCTTCTACAACTTCAGGAGCTACTTCTTCAACTGGAGTTTCAACAACTTCTACCTCTTCAGTTGTTTTGTTGCCACAAGAAGCCATAAATGCAGTAGCAGCGATCATCATTGCAAAGATTGTCTTTTTCATAGTGTTTGTTTGTTTAATGTCCAAAAGGACGGTTTGTTTGATTTTTGTTTTTTTTGGTAATGTTTTATTTTAAATTGTACGTTAAGAAAATCCTTTAAAATCAGGCTTGTATCGTGTTCCTTACAAGGGAACACATACTTTGAACCTTTACAGAGAATAGGTTTACAAAACTGATTTTGGAAATTTTGGGGATTTTTAAGATCGATTTCTTACAAGAAATCAACAGCAAGAATTAGATTAATTGTGTTCTTTCAGGGTGCGTGAGTATTTAGAGAGAACTTAAGTAATCTTGAAACAGGTAAAAAAATATAAAGGGTTTCTGCCTCTAAATCATGAGAGACCAAAGGCAATTCAAATACTAAATGTGGAATTGAAATCAGGGAATGAATAACTTCAATTTTACCAAGCTTTGTAATTTTATTCCCTGAAGGAATTTGTAAGGTATTTGGAAGTTCAATAAATTTAAAATCTGCTTCAGAAACAAATTCACCCGTGTAAACTATTTCTGCTCTTTTTACAAAACTGTCAAAAACAGCCAATAAAGTAAAAAATATAGCCATGGAACCGACGAAAAGTCTAATTCCTTTTGAAAGACCAAATTTTAAACCTTGATTCATGTTGCAAAATTATATAATTTTTTATTAATCCTAATTATATTTTTCGATAAGAATAATAATTACTTCATTTATTGATGATTCTTTAAGATTTTACCAAAATATTTAACAATTAGAAAATATTAAAAATTTTACAAATTAATGAATATACATTGTTTTAATTATTTTTCATGAAATAATAGTGATACTTTTTGTTGTTTTACAACACATTATTTTGACCAAAAAAAGGAAATTTTATTTTTTATTATTTTTCTTCATATTGTTCCATAAATAATTTCCGACCTTCACAACAGTACATTGATGAAAAATGGATAAAAGTTTAAGAATAATTTTTATGGGAACCCCGGAATTTGCGGTTCCGTCTTTTGAAATCCTAATTGAAAACGGTTGGAACGTTGTAGCGTCCATTACTGCACCTGACAAACCACAAGGTCGCGGACAAAAACTGATCCCTTCCCCTGTAAAAGAAACCGCTTTAAAATTTGGTATTCCTATCCTTCAACCAACCAACCTTAAATCTCCTGAATTCATTGAACAGCTAAGGGATTTAAAAGCAGATTTACAAATTGTAGTAGCATTCAGGATGTTGCCTGAGATAGTTTGGAGTATGCCACCCCTAGGAACTTTTAATCTCCATGCTTCATTGCTTCCAAATTATAGGGGGGCCGCACCAATCAACTGGGCAATAATCAATGGTGAGAAAGAAACAGGCATAACCACTTTTTTTTTAAAGCATGAAATCGATACAGGCAGCATAATATTTCAAGAAAAAGAATCTATAAGTCCAGCAGACAATATTGGCACTTTGTACGAAAAGCTTAAGCTCAAGGGTGCCCAATTGGTCTTGAGAACTGTAGAAGCTATTGCAGGTAAAAAAATCAAGACTACGATCCAAGATGAATCGCTTGCAATACACCATGCACCTAAAATTTTCAAAGAGACCTGCGAAATAAAGTGGAATAAACCGGCCAAAGAGATACACAATCTGATCAGGGGACTTTCTCCTTATCCTGCTGCATGGACTCAATTGGACGGTAAAATTTGTAAGATTTTCAAAAGTGAAATTTCAGAAAATAACCTGACCGGACTCCAACCGGGAGAATTTCAGACCGATAACAAAAAGGAGTTGGTGTTTCAAACAGGCCTTGGTTCACTGAAAATTTTGGAACTTCAGTTGGAAGGGAAAAAAAAGTTAGAAATTTCTGAATTTTTAAGAGGGTACAAACTTACTTGATACTTGAGTAAGCAAAAGGAATTTTGAAATGCTCTATTTATTGGACCTGTTTTTTCTTGTCTTTCTAAGTCAAATAGAATAATTTACATTCCAATATTTTATAGGATTTCTTGAATAATCAAAACCACATCTTACAATAAAAATTTATTCAAATGAAAAGGACATTCCAATTCTTCTACACTCTTGCTTTTTTATTGACTTCGTTTTCTACAAATGCCCAATTTATAAATAAGATAAAAAATGCCGCTGAACGTGGCGTTAGCAGGGCAATTGAAAAGAAGGTGGAAAGTGAAATGGAAAAAATGGCGAGAAGAAAGCTCGACAAAATGTTCAAAGATGTTTATGGGACTGATGACCCAAGTACCATTCCAACTGTTGACTTTGAAAAAATGATGTCATCTGTTTATAATGATATCGAGGTGGATGAATCCTACGAATTTGAAGGCTTTGCGGTATTGGAAATTACAGGAATAGATGAAAAAGGAAAACAAAACGACCCTATCAATTTGACCTCTTACTATTCAGAAAATCCAAAAATAACAGGAATGAAATTTACAGATCCTGAAAAAAAAGAAGATGGAACCTATGTTCTTATCTACGACTTCAACAGGAATGCCGGAATTACTCTGCTTGAAAATGAAGGCGAAAAAATGAGGATGACTTTTGCTTATGACTATGCAGCTATGAGTGAAACAGAAATATCCGAAGATGCTGAAATCCAAGATAAATCAGAAGATGTCTCCTTCAAAAAAACCGGAAATTCCAAAACCATCCTAGGCAAGGAATGTGAAGAATACCTTATCGAAACAGATGAAAACATCACCCACTATTGGGTTACAAAAACCCCTATTACCGGAAATACTCCTTTTTGGAGCCAAAACAATCCGTTTCTGACGGCGAGAATGAAAGACCAAAACCCTGACCTTTTCAATAATCTACCTACCGGAAATATGATGGAAGCCCATGTTGTGAGCAAAGTAGATAAAAGCAAAATAGACATGGTTACCATCGAATTACAGGAAAACAGCAAAGAGACTTTTGTCATGGCGGATTATCCAAGCATCACAAAATCCATGAAATGAATCTGATTTCAATTTTTTTGTGATGGGAAACAAGGCTTTTTTTTTCCATAAGCCTGAATTGAAAATCCTATTCTTTTTACTTTGGATTTCTTGATTAAATAATCCTTGGTAACTTAGCCCAAAACTCAATAAATCTTGAAAATATCTATTATCGTTGCCAAGGCGAAGAATGGTGTCATTGGCAAAGACAATCAATTGATTTGGCGGCTATCAGCCGATTTACAGTTGTTCAAAAGCCATACAACAGGTCACCACATCATCATGGGAAGAAAAACCTATGAGTCAGTCGGGAGACCTCTCCCAAACAGAACATCTATTGTGATTACCAATAACCAGGATTTTAAAGTTCCTGAAGGGCATATGGTCGCTCATTCATTGGAAGAGGCCATACAATTCTGTATCGGCAAAAAATTAGACAATGTATTTATTATTGGAGGTGCAGAAATATATAAGCAGGCATTGCCTATCGCAGATGAATTGATGGTAACAGAAGTAAATGCCATGCCTGATGGAGATGTTTTTTTTCCTGAAATTGATAAAACCGAATGGAAAGTTGTATCGACTACCTCCTACTTCAAGGATGAGAAAAATGAATATGATTTTGATTTTGTGGTTTATAAAAAATCTAAACCATGAATCAAGAGGTAATCTGGAATACCGGAGCAACATCAGGAATCGGAGAAGCTTTATTCAATCAAAATTCCAAAACTGATTGTAAATTGATCATATCCGGTAGAAACATTGGAAAACTTGAATCCCTAAAAAACGGAGTCTTCAAACCAGAAAATGTGCATGTTTTGCCTTTGGATCTCACAGATACACCAAGTTTTTCTCACAAAGTATCTGAAGCAATCAATGCTTTTGGAAAAGTTGACGTCTTGATAAACAATGGTGGAGTCAGCCAACGGTCGCTTGTCAATGATACCCAATTGGAAGTAGACCGCAAGATCATGGAAGTAAATTTTTTTGGCACAATTGGATTGAGCAAAGCGCTACTTCCTCATTTTATTGAGAATAAAAAAGGTCATTTTGCCGTAGTGAGCAGCCTCGTTGGCAAGTTCGGTTCCCCATATCGATCCTCTTATGCAGCATCAAAGCATGCCCTTCATGGTTTTTTTGATACTTTAAGAGCAGAGCATCACAAGGATAAAATCGCTCTAACGATGGTTTATCCTGGATTTATCCGGACTAATGTCTCTATCAATGCACTGACCGGAGATGGAACCCCGCTACAGCAAATGGATGATGCCCAAAACAAAGGAATGAATCCTGAAGTCTGTGCAAGAAAAATAGTTGCAGCCATCTCAAACAAAAAAGAAGAAATAAATATTGGTGGAAAAGAGATTTATGCAGTTACCTTAAAAAGATTTTTCCCTTTGATATTTTCAAAATTTATAAAAAAAGCGAAAGTCAGGTAAACCGAAATATGGTCAATTATAAAGAAGTAAAAGCCGAGATTATATCCATTGGTGATGAATTACTATATGGTCAGATTACAGACACCAACAGCCAATGGATCAGTCAGGAACTCGACAAGATAGGTGTTCGAGTAGTCCATAGGTCGACAATAGGAGACAATAGAGATTCAATTCTTGCAGCATTTGCAGATGCTGAAAAAAGAGCAGACATAATTTTGATTACAGGTGGACTTGGCCCAACCAACGATGACCTGACCAAACCACTCTTGGCTGAATATTTTGGTTGTGGGATTGAAATGGTTCCTGAAGCATTAGAAGCTGTGAGAACCTTTTTTGAAAAGAGAGGAAGGGAATTGACTGAACTTAACAGATTCCAAGCCCACTTACCTACCAAATGCAACTATGTCCCAAATGATCTTGGGACAGCGCCGGGAATGTGGTTTGAAGAAAATGGAAAGAAATGGATGTCTATGCCAGGAGTGCCCCATGAGATGAAAAACCTGATGACTCAGCATGTCATTACAAAAATCAGATCGCTTTTTACACTTCCAAATATTTACCATAAAGTAATAAAAACTGTTGGCATTGGTGAGAGTTGGCTTGCTGACCTGATCAAAGATTGGGAAAACAACCTCCCATCCCACATTAAACTCGCCTACCTTCCATCTTTGGGTCAGGTAAAACTTAGGTTGACTGCCTTTGGGGAAGATCCAATTGACCTTCAAAATGATGTGGAAAATGAAATCGAAAAAGTAAAGCCGCTAATTGAAAAGTATATTTATGGTTACAACAAAGAAACGCTTGAAGAAACTGTTGGCCGATTGCTAAAGCAAAAGGACAAAAAAGTTTCCCTGGCAGAAAGTTGTACAGGGGGATATATTTCCCATTTAATTACAAGCATTGCTGGGAGCAGTGATTATTTTCAGGGTAGTATGATTCCCTACCACAATACTTTCAAAAACAAATTACTTGGTGTTGAAAATGAAATACTTGAAACCTACGGTGCAGTGAGTGAACCAACAATCATCCAAATGGCAGAAAACATCAGGAAGAAATTCAATGCAGATTTTGGCTTGGCAAGTAGCGGAATCGCAGGCCCGGGAGGTGGATGGGCAGAAAAACCCGTGGGAACAGTTTGGATTGCATGTGCTTTTGAAGGAAAAACCGTGACCAAAAAGTTGCAGCTCACCCAAGACAGGATGCTAAATATTCAATTGACTGCCGTAGCAGTTTTGAATTTGCTTCGTCTGTCCATTTTAGAAAAAACAGAATAAAGATTTTATTCATCGATTTTGCATTGGTTAAAATAAAATTTAATTTTAAAACTTGGAAATAAACCCAATTAAATAATAAAAGAATGGCAAATGTAGAAATGCTGATGCCCAAGATGGGTGAAAGTATTATTGAAGGAACAATACTCACTTGGTTAAAAAAAGAAGGGGATTTCATCGAACAAGATGAATCCGTTTTGGAGGTTGCAACAGACAAAGTGGACACTGAGGTGCCAGCAACTCATGCCGGTATTTTAAAAAAAATATTGGTCAAAGTAGGTGAAGTTGTTGCTGTAGGTGCTCCGATTGCAATCATTGAATCAACTGCTCAAGCCTCTGAATTATCTCAAAATGAGGAAAAAACCCAAACATCCCCAAAAGAAGAACTGCTTGCGGCGGCACCGGCCCAAACAACTGCAGTGATTTCTTCCTATTCCCAAGGGGAACCACAGTCAGGAGATGACCGATTTTATTCGCCTTTGGTTTTGAGCATTGCAAAAGAAGAAAATATCAGCAAATCTGAATTGGTCTCCATATCCGGGACAGGCAAAGATGGCCGGGTAACCAAACAGGACATTCTCTTATACTTAAAAAACCGTAAAGAAGGAAATATCGGGATATCCAATCCCTCAGTTTCGGGAGTACAACCTGTATTAACTTCTCCTAGGGTAGAAATGAGTATTTCAGCTCAGGATGAAATCATAGAAATGGACAGAATGCGCAAAATGATCGCGCAAAGAATGGTCGATTCACGACGGATATCTGCCCATGTAACTTCTTTTGTAGAAGCCGATGTGACCAATATCGTATTATGGAGAAATAAAGTAAAAGATCAGTACAAGAAAAAAGAAGGAGAAGGTTTGACCTTTACTCCGTTTTTTGTCGAAGCTGTTTCCAAGGCAATCAAAGATTTTCCGATGATAAATATCTCAGTGGACGGTGAAAAAATAATCAAAAGAAAAGATATCAATATTGGGGTTGCTGTGGCTTTGCCTTCCGGAAACCTTATTGTACCTGTGGTGAGAAACGCAGACCAACTCAACCTCATCGGTCTTTCCAAAAAAATAAATGATATAGCTAACAGAGCCCGCTTAAACAAACTTTCACCCGACGAATTGAGTGGAGGGACTTTTACTGTTTCCAATGTGGGTTCTTTTGGGAACGTAATGGGCACACCTATTATCATGCAGCCACAAGTTGCGATTCTTGCAGTTGGAGCTATTCAGAAAAAACCAGCTGTAGTAGAAACACCGACAGGCGATGTGATCGCTATCAGACACAAAATGTTCCTTTCACATTCTTATGACCATAGAGTTGTCGATGGTTCTTTAGGAGGAATGTTTGTCAGAAGAGTAGCTGACTATTTGGAGGCATTTGATCTTAATACTGAATTATAAAAAAAGAGGTCAATTGACCTCTTTTTTTATGCCGTTCTTCGAAGAACAGGAACGGATCACACTTGTAATTTCATTTATTTTCAGTGGTTTGGTAAGATAGGAATCCATTCCTGTTTCCATGGCTTGGTCCACATCTTCTTGGAAAGCATTTGCAGACAATCCTACAATAGTAATCTTTCTTCCCCGTGATTTCCTAATTATTTTGGTCGCCTCGAGTCCATTCATCACAGGCATCTGAATATCCATCAAAACAAGATCATAATCTGACTCTTTTGCCATACGGACAGCGTCAGACCCGTTTCTTGCGACATCATAATTATATCCAAGTTGGGTCATCAACATATCCATAAAAAGCAGGTTAGTAGAATTATCCTCTGCCAACAAGATTTTAAGAGGATATTCCTGAGCCATATTTTTCCAAATAAAATCTTCATTATCATCCTCTTCCTCCACCAATTCCAAAAAGTTATCGCTTCTGTTCCAAACTTTCCCGAAAATATTGAAGGAGAAAACGGAACCAACACCAAATTCACTATTTATCAAAAGTTCCCCCCCCATCAACTCAATTATTTTTTGGGAAATTGCCAACCCTAAGCCGGTTCCTTGATGTTCTCTTGTACTGCTGCTGTCAAGTTGGACAAATGGTTTTGCCAACATCTCAATTTTATCCTTTGGAATCCCGATCCCGTTGTCTTTCACTTCAAAATTCAAAATAACATGCTTTTCAAAAACCATCTCTCCTGTAATATCAACTTCGATTTTACCACCTGAGGGTGTGAATTTGATTGCATTACCAATGATATTAATCAAAATTTGCCTCAACTTATCTTTGTCCAGTTCGACATATTCAGGTAAAGAAGCATCAAAATGAGAGGTAAATTGGATGTTTTTCTCATTTACCAGGCCCGAGAAAATTTTAAATATTTTTTCAATTTCCGCCTTCAGTTTGAATACTGAATTATAAAGAGTCATCTCCCCAGATTCAATCTTAGAATAATCAAGAATGTCTCGGATAATATTCAGGAGGGAATCACCCGAATCTCTGATAATCTGTAGGTATTCCTTCTGTTTTTCGTCCAATGTAGTAGCTTCCAGGAGCGGAATGATTCCCAAAAGCCCGTTCATGGGAGTTCTGATCTCGTGACTCATATTGGCCAAAAATTCAGATTTGGCTAAATTGGCCTCTTCAGCTGCTTTTTTTGCCTCCATCAAACCCCTCTGCCAAAGTTTTTGACCTGTGATGTCTCGGGCAATTGACATTACTTTGTCATTATCAAGTCTAAAAAATCTGGCTTCGAACAACCTTCTACCCGAAGGAATATCAATTTCATATTCCGCAGTCTGCATGTTTCCGGTCTTAATCGTGTGGTTAAAGACTTGCTGTATTTGATTTCCCAAATCTTTGGGTAAAATATCAATCAATTTTTTCCCAATAGCACCTTCTAAAGGCGCAACTAACAGACTCTGGTCTTTTACATAATAATCAAGGTATCGGCCTTCATTGTCATAAATAAAAATAAGATCCGGGAGACTGTTCAGTACAGCCCTTAACCTATTTTCGCTTTTTACGATTTCCTGTTCTCTCTCATACTTTTCCTGTATATCGGTACAGATTCCGACATTTCCAATAAAGTTTCCTTTTTGATCAAATTCAAGTCGTTCAAAAATCTTGGTTCTTTTGTATTTACCTGATTTGGTTTTAAAGTCCAATTCAAATGAAATGCTTCCGTTTTTTTTACTTATTGATTCCGAAATGGTTTTTTCTATTCTGGAACGGTCCTTTTTTGAAATATAATCCTTAAAATTCTTCCTGAAATCTTCTTTTTCATATCCAAGTACAGCTTTGACTTCACTACCTACACTTGTCATTTTACCCATCTCATCTTGGAAATAAATGAAGCCTTTGGTTTCGTGCAACAGGAGAGCTTGTCTCCTAAACAATTCTGAAATCTCATTGGCATTTTTGGATAGCGTTTCATTTGTTAACTGAGAATTTTTGATCGACTTAAACAAAATCAAAATTACAAGTGCCAATAAAATGAGTAAAGCTAAAATCAGATAAAAATAGGTACTGAAAATACCTGTAGTTATTATGTTTCGGTCGACAACAAAAACAGTGGAAAATTTACTCTTTAATGGATAAAGTGAGAAGGGATAATGATGGATCAAAGCTTCAAATTCTTTCTCTTCGTTTTTGTTTGAAAAATTACCCCGAAAGTCACCTTTAAGACCATCGGCGACCTGAATCAACATTTGATTCAAGATTGTTTCTTCTATAGAAAAACCGCCCTTAAGTGTTTGGTCATGGGCTCCTCTTAGCTTACCATCACAAAAAATTAGTTTCTCACCCGATATGCCAAGATAATAATTTGTCATCTCGTCGAAAAAAAATCTTTCGAGATTCACCTTGGCACTGATAGATACATTTGTCGTAAAATTGTTTAAGTGAAGTTCGTTCTGTGCAGGAAAAGGAAGATTTTTTTTACTTTCCAGGTATTGCTTGATAAAATTGTTTCGGTTATCGAAATGAAAGACCACAGTCTGATTTGGAAAAAAAACAGTAATAGTATCCAACAAATCACGGTGGTTGTTGAAAATCCTTCTTGCTCTTTTCTCAAATGCCAGAACTTCATTGTCACCCTTTTCATATGTCCAAGGCTCAAGATTATTCACAAAAAAGAACATATCGTCATAAAAGGCTGTAAACCTCTTTTCTATCTGTTTGGAGGAAAGTTCTACTTGCTTGTTTAAGTTGATTTTACTGGAATTGATTTGATTGTCATTGAGAACCTGAAAAAATGCTGTTCCCAAAAATGTGATTAATACAACAACAAAAATCCCCAATCCAACCAGGATACTGTAGAAACCAGTTTCAGATTTGGGGATTTTATAATTTTGGGGATTCATTTAAAATTGGATTTCAAGTACATACCAATCTAGCTTGCTCATTTTCTGACAAATGATTTTCAATTTCGTTTTATTTTCAGAAAGCCATAAGATTTTCTCACCTGAATTTATGATCTTATCTGCTATGACTCGCACATTTTTGTCCTTGCTTTTGAACAAATTAAAATCTTCTTTTCGGTAGCTGTCTGAGGTGATGGTTTGTGTATAGGTATAATTCTTCAAAGAAGGTAATGAAAGAGCTTCTATAGCCTTGCCCTTTCCTGCCACCACTGTCCCTGTCCCATCAATGATGAGGAATTGATTTGAGGTTTTGTTGATATAATTTTCAATGATATCATTCAGTGTGATGTCAAATCCCAATACCATTTTTAATTCATTTTCTGCGTAAACAGGATATGTCAAGGTAATCATCCAACCCCTACCCACAGGATCTATATAAATCTCATCCACCCAGACAGGAACTCTCGAAGGATTGTTTTTCTCATCTCCCTGATAATAAAAATTGAAATTTGTAACATTAATATCTGGTTCCAATAAATTTACATCATAGGGAGGGTAAAGCCTGTTTAGATGGTATTTGGAATTAAAATAAACCTGGGATATCACCGGGATTTCCTTTACAATTCTTTTGAATTCATCATCCAAAGGATTGGTCAATAGAATAAGTTCTTTGACCGCTTCTTTATTGTCTGAAATGGTAGGAATAAAAAGAGAGCTCTTTTCAGGATTGGCCCCGGGTTCGGAATTGGCCGCAACGCCTACTATTTTGTATTTATCGGGATCAGCATTTGCAAGTTTGTTTTTCTTATCCACAAAAAGATTTTCGGAAAATCTACCTAGACGCACAATTTCTTCCTCAATAACTTCAAGGTCATATTCGAGTAATGAAATGAAGGAATTGATTTCAAAGAAATCTGTTGTGCTCTCAGATTCTTTAGGCGAGGAACATGAAAATAAACAGATAGAGACAAAAAAACAGAAATAGAATAAACTCTTCATGTTCAGCAATTAAGTTAATTCTTAAATCTAAAGATTTTCAAGCTGTTTTTGAAAGCTTTCTCCCATTTCTTTAAATCTTGAAACAACCTTTTCAAAAAATTCTCCTTGATAAAATGAATCAAGATCAGATTCCTCCAAGATGTCCGTTTCCGGAATCTTGAAGGTTTGTTCCATAGGACCCAATTCATATTTCAGCAGGTATTTATTGTTCCAAGAAAACACCGAAACCCTGATCCCGTCTTTTGAAAACTCGCTGACTACCCTCATCCCGGTCTCCTGACTTCAGAGATATGCCTGATTTCTGACTTTAAGGAAGAGGCTACCGAGCAGTATTTTTCTACTGACAAGGTTACAACTTTTGCGAATTCTTCCTCAGTAGCATCAGGAGAAACCAGGACAAATTTCATATCAATCTGGGTATAATATTTTGGGATTCCTTCGTGCCTATTGCCTATTATTTCAATAAAAAAATCAGTAATGGTCCTTCTTTTCTTTTTCATCATCAGGACAGCATCTACAGCGGAACAACCTCCCAAAGCCGATAAAAGCAATTCCATGGGAGATTGGGCTTTCTTGTGCTCGCTGTCGTACATATCGATATCCACTTTGTTGCCAAAGTGATTGGTAGATTCATATTCCATATCCGCCTTCATTCTGACGGTGACGTGTTTTTTGCTCATTGCGGTTGGTTTATAGGTTAATGGTATTTGGTTATTGAGTTATTGGTTATTGTGTTCTAGTTGTTATAGTGGTTGTAATTGTGGTCTGCTTTGCGTTGTCTGGTTGTTAAGTTTTCATCACCCCTTACTTCTGACTTCCATACTTCCATACATACTAACTTCTACTTCCCACTTCCCTACTTCCCTACATATTCCTCCTGTACTGGCCGCCTACTTCATAAAGTGACCTTGTAATCTGACCCAAGGAACAGGTTTTGGCAGCTTCCATCAGTCTTTCAAATATATTTTCATTGCGAACAGCGACATGTTGCAGTTCGTTCAATTGGCTTGGTGTAAGGTCAGCGTTTTTTTCATGAAGTTGGAGAAGCGTCTGAATCTGGGCTTCTTTTTCTTCCTGAGTGGCACGGATGACCTCGCCCGGAATGACAGTCGGTGAACCTTCAGATGACAGGAATGTATTTACTCCGATAATCGGATATTCTCCGGTATGCTTCAAAGTCTCGTAATAGAGGCTTTCTTCCTGAATTTTACCTCTTTGATACATCGTTTCCATAGCACCTAGGACTCCTCCCCTTTCGGTAATCCTGTCAAACTCTTTATACACAGCTTCCTCCACCAAATCTGTAAGTTCTTCGATGATAAAAGCTCCTTGGATCGGGTTTTCATTTTTTGCCAATCCCAATTCCTTGTTGATGATCAGTTGAATCGCCATAGCCCTGCGAACAGAAGCCTCTGTCGGAGTGGTGATGGCTTCGTCATAAGCGTTGGTATGAAGGGAATTGCAGTTGTCATAGATCGCATACAGCGCCTGAAGGGTCGTTCGGATATCATTGAAGTCAATCTCCTGTGCATGTAGCGAGCGCCCTGAAGTCTGGATATGGTACTTGAGCATTTGCGAACGCTCATTCGCACCATATTTCAATTTCATTGCCTTTGCCCAGATCCTTCTTGCAACCCTTCCGATTACTGCATATTCCGGATCAATCCCATTGGAAAAGAAGAAGGAAAGATTCGGCGCAAATTGGTTGATGTCCATTCCTCTAGACACATAATATTCCACATAGGTAAAACCATTTGAAAGTGTCAAAGCCAACTGTGTAATGGGATTGGACCCTGCTTCAGCGATATGGTAACCCGAAATAGAAACAGAATAAAAATTTCTGACATTTTGGTCAATAAAATACTGCTGCATATCCCCCATCAATCTCAGAGAAAATTCAGTGGAGAAAATGCAGGTATTCTGAGCCTGATCTTCTTTGAGAATATCGGCCTGTACGGTTCCTCTGACATTGGCCAAAGTAAAAGCCTTGATTTTTTCATAGACTTCCTTCGGCAAAACCTGATCGCCTGTCACGCCCAAAAGCATCAGGCCAAGGCCATCATTTCCTTCAGGAATTGGTGCATTGTAAGTAGGCCTTACAGCACCTTTTTCTTTATAAATAGCCTCAATTTTGGATTTGACTTCTTCCTCCAATCCATTTTCTTTGATATAAATCTCACATTGCTGGTCAATGGCTGCATTCATAAAAAATGCCGTCATGGCTGCTGCAGGACCGTTTATTGTCATAGAAACCGATGTCATCGGGCTGGCAAGGTTAAACCCTGAATACAGCTTCTTGGCATCATCCAAGCAACAGATGTTGACTCCGGAATTTCCGATTTTGCCATAGATATCAGGTCTATAATCCGGATCCTCACCATACAAAGTCACTGAATCAAAAGCTGTTGAAAGTCTTTTGGCTGGCAATCCTTTAGATACATAGTGAAAACGCTTATTGGTACGCTCAGGTCCGCCTTCCCCTGCAAACATTCTCGTTGGATCTTCTCCTTCCCGCTTGAAAGGGAATACGCCCGACGTGTAAGGGAATTCTCCAGGTACATTTTCTGTCAGTCCCCATTTCAACAAATCTCCCCAAGCTTCATATTTAGGAAGGGAAATCTTCGGGATTTTGGATTGTGAAAGGGAAGTGTAATAAGTCTGAATCTTGATTTCCTTGTCTCTAACTTTGAACACATAAAAATCATCTACATACTTTTGGGCTTTTTCAGGCCATTGTTCAAGCCATCTTTTGTTCTTGGGATCAAGCTCCAATTCCACCTGCGCATAGACTTCCTGAAGTTCTTTGACCAACCTATCAACGTCAGACACTTTGGTGGATTTGACTGCCTCTATGGATTTTTGTATGCTGTATAGCTTTTGAGCTACTTCCTTCTGGGCAGCCACCCACTTGTCATAACCACGGTTATTTTCGGAGATTTCTGAAAGGTATCGGGTTCGGGAAGGTGGTATGATGTAGATCTTCTCAGACATTTCCTTACTGAGCTTAAAGGAAGTCTGCAGGTCAACGCCCGTTTTCTCTACCATTTTATGGATGATTCCTTTGTATAGGTTATTCATCCCCGGATCATTGAATTGCGAAGCAATGGTCCCATAAACTGGAATATCCTCATCAGCAATATCCCAAAGGTTATGGTTGCGTTTGTATTGTTTTTTGACATCTCGGAGGGCATCCTGCGCACCTCTTTTGTCAAACTTGTTCAATGCAATGATATCCGCAAAATCGAGCATATCGATTTTCTCCAATTGTGTGGCGGCACCGTATTCGGGCGTCATCACATACAATGACATGTCTGAGTGCTCGATGATCTCTGTGTCTGACTGACCGATTCCTGAAGTTTCCAAAATAATCAAGTCGAAATCAGCTGCTTTGACAATATCTACCGCATCCTGCACATATTTGGAAAGGGCGAGATTGGATTGCCTTGTGGCCAACGACCGCATGTAAACATGGGAATGATTGATGGCATTCATCCGAATCCTGTCACCCAAAAGTGCTCCTCCTGTCTTTCTTTTGGAAGGATCTACCGAGATAATCGCAATGTTTTTATCAGTAAAATCAATCAAAAACCTCCTGACCAATTCATCCACAAGGGAAGATTTACCCGCTCCTCCCGTACCGGTGATTCCCAAAACTGGAGCTTTGCTGTTGCTTGCCGATTTTCTGATTTCTTCCAAAAGGGATTTACTTTCATCAGGAAAATTCTCCGCAGCAGAAATAATCCGCGCGATGCTTGATTGATTCGATTTGTCCAGTTTGATGTTTTGGAAATCATCCCCAACAGGAAAATCAGAGGTACTTACGAGGTCATTGATCATACCCTGCAAACCCATCGCCCGTCCGTCGTCGGGTGAATAAATCCGGGTGATCCCATATTCATGCAGTTCTTTGATCTCCTCGGGCAAAATTGTGCCTCCACCTCCACCAAAAATTTTGATATGACCTGCGCCTTGCTCCTGAAGCAAATCAAACATGTATTTGAAAAATTCCACATGTCCACCTTGGTAAGAAGTGATCGCAATCGCCTGCACATCCTCCTGAATGGCGCAATCGACGATTTCCTGAACAGACCTGTTATGTCCGAGGTGGATGACCTCACAGCCTGTTGCCTGGATGATCCGTCTCATGATGTTGATCGCGGCATCATGTCCATCAAAAAGAGAGGCAGCGGTAACAAGTCTGATGTGGTTTTTGGGTTTATAAATCTCTTGGGTAAATGACATTTTATTTGGGTTAATATATCCTACAAACAGCCGAAGATCATCAGTGTTTTGGATGATAAATGGAATAAATTAATTCATAAATAATCGAATGCGAATATAAGAAAAATAAAAAAGTCGAAAGGTCAAAAAACCGGTCATATCCAAACATTATTTGGAATTATATATCCATAATTCTTATCACCAAACAGACTTTGGATTTCCCTTCAAAATTCAGGGGAATCCACAACTGTTTTCCAAAAAAGAGAATCATTTTTATTCCTGACCAATATCAGCAATTTTGAGATTTCTGATTATTTTCTTTGTAGGGTACACCGATAAAATGGCTTAAATTCGGATTCAACCATACACTTTAACTTGATTCTTATGAAATTATCCTTGTCTTTGGGAAGTTACAAAAATGTAAAGGTTTATATCCATTGGACTTTTTCACTTTTGCTACTTTGGATTATCATCTCTAATTCACGTCAGGGAATGCCAGGGATGGACATTCTGTGGATCATTATCTTTGTTTTGGCTCTTTTTGCCTGTGTTGTTTTTCATGAATTTGGGCATGCTTTGGCCGCCCAGAAATACGGAATCCAGACCAAGGACATCGTCTTGTATCCTATCGGTGGTGTTGCCAGGCTGGAAAAATTACCCGAAGAACCCAAGCAGGAACTTTGGGTCGCTATATCAGGCCCTTTGGTGAATATTGGGATATTCTTGATTTTATCTCTTGTCCTGAATTTTACCGGATTTGATATAACCAATCTGGAACAGCTCGAAAGTATCAAAATCGGCCCAAGCACCATCGTCCTTTACCTTGCTTCTGCAAATTTGATCCTGGCACTTTTCAATCTCATTCCTGCATTTCCTATGGATGGAGGAAGGATTTTGAGGGCATTTTTAGCGATCCGTATGCCAAGGGCAAAAGCGACCAAAATCGCAGGGAGTATCGGTCAGTTTTTGGCTATTTTCTTAATTTTCTTTGGCCTTTTCAATAACCCCATTTTGGTTCTGATCGGGGTGTTTATTTTCCTTGGTGCAGGAGCTGAGGTCAGCCATACCCAACAGGAAAGTTTGCTCAAGGGATTTAAAGTAAAAGATGCGATAATGATGAAATTCCAGATTCTCGGTTTTGACGCACCTCTTTCTAAGGCGGTTGAGAAATTACTCAATTCCCAGGCAACGCATTTTGTGGTGGTCAAAGACGATGTGGCGGTAGGAACATTGAGCAGAAATGAAATCATCAAGGGATTGCAGGAGGGTGGAGAAAACCTGTTGATTGAAAAAGTTGCTGATATGAATCCTATGAAAGTGGAAACTGAAGAAGACTTAGATGAGGCTTGGAAAAGGATGCTCACAGAAAGTAGGAAAGTTGCTTTTGTAATAGAAAACGGTCATTTTCTCGGGATATTGGACCAGGAAAATATCAGTGAATTTGTCATGGTGAAGACGGCTATCCAAAAATGATTTCATTGCCTGCATATCCCCACAGCATTGAAGCCAAAGAGCTCCTACGACAGCTGGGAAGCAGGGAGGACGGGATTTCAGGTAAAGAATCGCAAAAAAGATTACAGGAGTTTGGGCCCAATGAAATTCCTGATGCGGGTAGAAAACCCATCTGGAAAATTGTATTGAAGCAGTTCAACAACCTGATGGTTTACATCCTTTTGGCGGCAGCTTTGATCTCATTTTTTACAAAGCATTACGTTGATGTTTACGTCATCCTTGCGATAATCATCATCAATGCCATTATTGGATTTGTTCAGGAATACAAAGCGGAAGGGGCGCTGATTGCACTCAAGAACCTGCTCGTCCCACAATGCAAAGTAATCCGAAACGGAGAGTTGCAGACCGTCAATTCCAGGGAATTGGTACCGGGGGACATAATTGCTTTGGAAGAGGGAGATAATATCCCAGCAGATGCGCGGGTTATTTATGCCAAAAATGCAAGGACATCAGAAGCTTCACTGACGGGAGAATCGGTACCTGTCAGCAAAACCTCAGATACCCTTTTTGGTGAAATTCCTTTGGCCGAAAAATCAAATATGGTGTGGAAAGGCACTTTTTTGGCAGGAGGATCAATCAAAGCCGTGGTAACTGGCACAGGTTTAAAGACCCAAATTGGTGAAATCGCCACCAGCATCCTGCAGATAGAACCCAAAAAGACCAATTTCCAAAACAAAACTGATAAGCTCGCCCGTCAGATGGCCCTCATAGCCATAGCGAGTGCGGTAGTGCTATTTGTGGTAGCCTACTTTTTTAATGATTTTGAGATCAACGAGATTTTGTTGATTTCCATCGCGGCACTTGTATCCGCCATTCCGGAAGGACTCCCTGCAGTCCTTTCCATCGTCATGGCAGTGGGATCACATCGGATGTCAAAAAACAATGCGATCATCCGGGAAATCACAGCAACAGAAAGCCTCGGATCTGTCAGCACGATCGTCACCGACAAGACAGGGACACTCACCCAAAACACCATGACCATCAAAAAGGTATGGGTTCCCAATGCCAAAGAGGTGGACGTACTTGGTGAAGGATGGGACAGTGAGGGGGAATTATCTGGGCAAAAAGAAGACATCGAAGCCATCGATTTATTGCTAGAGATAGCCTCCCATTGTCACAATTCGGCCATACAAGAAGATGACAAAGGCATGTTGGTCGTAACAGGTGACCCGACAGAGGCGGCCTTTTTGGTGTTGGGAAACAAAGCGGGGAAATCCAAAGACCATACCATCCTTGAGGATGTGGCCTTTAACTCCGACATCAAATACCGCTCGACTTTGGTGGAAAAAGGAGAAAAAAAAATCAGGTTTTATATCGGGGCGCCAGAATCCATATTGGAGATCTGTACCTCACTTAAACTGAGTGACGGGGAAACAAAAACCCTTGATGAGCCTGAAAAATCCATCATAAATGAAAAAATTTCTTCTTGGTCCAAGGAAAGCCTGCGGGTATTGGCCCTTGCCATTAAGGAAGAACACACCGGTCCCCAATCAGACCAAAACCTGGAATTCATTGGGTTGGCAGGGATGATGGACCCTCCCCGCCCGGGAGTATATGAAGCCGTCAAATCCTGCCATTTGGCAGGTATTCGGGTAATCATGGCCACGGGAGACCATGCTGACACCGCTTTGGCGATTGGTAAATCTGTTGGCATTGTAAAAGAAGGACGAGAAAAGGTCTATACCGACTCCGATCTTTCAAAAATGTCAAAGGAAACCTTTGACCTTGCTGTCCAAGAATCCGATGTATTCTGCAGGCTTACCCCTGTGATGAAACTCAACATCGCTAAATCCCTTCAGAACCAGGGTGAACTGATTGCCATGACAGGTGACGGGGTAAATGACGCCCCCGCATTAAAGCAGGCCAACATCGGAATTTCGATGGGGATTTTGGGCACTGATGTGGCCAAAGATGCCTCAATGATGGTCTTGGCTGATGATAATTTTGCTACCATCGTCAAGGCTATTGAGCAAGGGAGAATTGTCTTCAATAATGCTAGAAGAACCTCATTCTTTTTGATTTCTACCAATTTTGCGGAAATATTGATCTTGATATTGGCAGTTTCATTTGGACTGCCCATGCCCCTAACAGCTACTCAGATTCTTTGGATCAATCTGGTAACAGACGGCTTTTGCGACAAGGCTTTGGCTGCCGAACAAGGAAAAGGAAACGAGCTCCAATCTCCACCCATTGATCCCAAAGAGAATATTCTGAACAAATCAGTCTACCCTTTTTTGATCATCAACACCATTCTAATGACCGGAATTTCTTTGACAGCTTATCTCTATTACCTCCCGGAAAGCCTAGAAAAAGCCAGAACCATAGTATTTATAACCATGGCCTTCAGTCAACTTTTTAATGTGCTCAATATGCGGAACCTTGAAGGTTCAACTTTCAAAATCGGGCTTTTCAGCAATAAATGGGTGAATTATACACTCTTGATTTCTATTTTACTTCAGATCATAATTATTGAGATTCCTTCTATGGCTACTTTATTTAAATTTATTCCGATCACATTCTGGGAATTCATCTTTTGGGCGGGCATTACTTCTCTGGTATTTTGGATCACCGAAGTTTTCAAATATTTTAGGTTCAAATAAAAACTAGCCCTAATTTGTGTGACCAATCTCAGCTACATCAACAATCATTGACATCAATCCCATGAGAAAATCAATCTTTCTATCCCTTCTATTGAGTTTTTGGACTATCCTACTTTGGGCTCAGACTTTGCAATCCCCAGATGGTAACCTAAAATTAAACTTCGAACTGATCGAAGGCCATCCTACATACCAACTGACTTTCAAAGGAAAGGAAGTCATCAAGCCAAGCAAATTGGGTTTGGAGCTGAAAAACAAGCCTTCTCTTACAGATGGTTTCAGCCTGAAAGATTCCAAACTAGACTCCAAAAATGAAACCTGGACTCCAGTCTGGGGAGAGGAAAAAGAGATCCGAAACCATTACAATGAGTTGGCTGTAACCCTAACGCAGCCAGAAACAAGCAGGACCTTGGTCATCAGGTTCCGTCTGTATGATGATGGTCTGGGATTCCGATATGAATTCCCTTCCCAGCCTAATCTTGCGCATTTCGCGATCAAGGAAGAAAAAACCCAGTTTGCAATGGCAGGAGACCATACTGCTTTTTGGATTGCTGGAGATTATGATACGCAAGAATACGACTACACCGAATCCAAACTATCTGAAATCAGGCCTTTGATGGCATCTGCTGTTACAGCCAATTTAGCGCAAAAGCCCTTTTCCCCTACAGGAATACAGACATCGCTGATGATGAAAACGGATGATGGTCTCTATATAAACCTTCACGAGGCGGCGTTGATCGATTACTCGACCATGCACCTCAACCTCGATGATAAAAATATGGTTTTCGAATCCTGGCTGACACCCGATGTATTGGGGGACAAAGGCTATCTGCAGACCCCAAGCCATTCGCCATGGAGAACCATTATCGTAAGCGACGACGCAAGAAAAATCCTCGTATCAAGGATGACCTACAACCTCAACGAACCTTCCAAAATAGAAGACACTTCTTGGATCAAACCCATGAAATATGTTGGTGTTTGGTGGGAAATGATCACCGGAAAAAGTTCTTGGGCGTATACAGACGAGTTTCCTGCAGTGAGAATCGGAGAAACTGATTTCTCCAAAGCGAAGCCAAACGGCAAGCATGGTGCAACGACTGCCAATGTCAAAAAATATATCGATTTCGCGGCCAAACATGGTTTTGATGGCGTTTTGGTGGAAGGATGGAATGTTGGCTGGGAAGATTGGTTTGGCAATTCCAAAGATTTTGTATTTGATTTCCTCACGCCCTATCCTGATTTTGACCTGGTGGGAATCCGAGATTATGCCAAGAGCAAAGGCGTAGAAATGGTCATGCACCACGAAACGTCTTCTTCTGTCAGGAACTACGAAAGGTTCATGGATGAGGCCTACAAATTCATGAAGGACAATGGCTACAATGCCGTGAAAAGCGGCTATGTGGGTTTTATACTTCCCCGAGGAGAGAATCACTACAGTCAGTGGATTGTCAACCACTACCAATATGCTTTGGAAAAAGCGGCTGACTACAAAATCATGGTGAATGCCCACGAGGCTGTTCGTCCGACGGGAATCGGCCGAACCTATCCTAACCTGATCGGCAATGAATCGGCCAGGGGAACAGAATACCAGGCATTTGGCGGTTCCAAACCAAACCATGTGACTGTCCTTCCATTTACAAGATTGATTGGAGGACCGATGGACTATACTCCGGGGATTTTTGAAATGGATATCAGCAAAATCAATCCACAGAATAACTCATGGGTCAACAGTACTTTGGCCAACCAACTTGCACTTTATGTGACAATGTACAGCCCGCTTCAGATGGCTGCTGACTTACCGGAAAATTACGACAGGTTTCCCGATGCATTCCAGTTTATCAAAGATGTAGCTTTGGATTGGGATGAAAGCAGGTACCTGGAAGCAGAACCCGGATACTACCTTACGATTGCAAGGAAAGAAAAAGGGGCTTCGAATTGGTTTGTCGGAAACGTGAACGGAACGAGTGAGAGGGTTTCCAACATCAATTTTGACTTCTTGGATGCAGGCAAAACCTACATTGCGACCATTTATTCAGATGCAAAAGACGCTCACTACCGAAACAATCCCCAAGCCTACAACATCAGAAAAGTGGTCGTCACCTTCAAATCCAAGCTTTCCCAAATGAGCGCTCCCGGCGGTGGCTATGCCATCAGCATCAAGGAAGCAAGTAAAGAAGAAATAAAGGGGCTGAAAAAGCTTTAAATATTATAACCACAAAGAAACAAAGTACACAAATTTGAATAAGGTCCTTTGTCTCTTTGTGGTTCTTTTTTTTACACAAAAACCAGATGAAATTCGTTTCAAAAAATAACTATACTATTTTTAATCTTTAAATAAACTCTCCTGCTTTGATAGCAATAAATTTAACAACCATAAAGAAACAAAGGATACAAAGTTGAATCAGGTCCTTTGTATTTTTTTGTGTCTTTGTGGTTCATTAATTATTGTCAAATTAATCAATCAATATTTTATTCTTAAACTAGTATTTTTTTTATTTAAGGCTTTATTTGTAGTTTTTAATTAAACTATTAAATCCAGTTTTGTTTTATGAAAGTAACGAAGACTTACCTTAACAATCTCACTTACAAAATCAACGGGGCGGCAATTGAGGTTCATAAACATTTGGGGCCAGGTCTCTTGGAAAGTGTTTACCATAAATGCTTGGCGCATGAGCTTGAATTGAGAGGAATTCAATTTATTTCTGAAATGTCAGTTCCTGTTAATTACAAAGGTTTAGAAATAAGGACTGATTTTAGGTGTGATTTTTTCATAGAAAATATTATAACAGTCGAGCTAAAAGCAGTTGAAAAAATACCCAACATTGATGAGGCAAGGCTTTTAAATTATATGAAACTTCTTAAATCCCCTAAGGGAATAATGTTCAATTTCAATGTGATAAACCTTTTTCAAGAGGGACAAAAAACTTATGTGAACAGTTTCTTCGCAGACTTACCAGAATAAATTCTCCTTTTGTTTAACACAAGGCATTTTGAAATTTTTTATTCAAACTCCACATTTTGTTATTAGATTGAATTCAATTTCTGTTCTAAAAAATATCATTTGACTTCCCTGCTTACGAAACCATGATGACTAAAAATATTCTCAGATCAACCCTGTTCCTATTTATGATTTTTTCTTGTGGTCCAAAAGGGTCAGAAATTCAAGAGTCCGAAAGGGGAAACAACGAACCTCACCGACCACAATATCACTTTACGCCTACCGACAACTGGATGAATGATCCAAATGGCATGGTGTATCTCGATGGGGAATACCATCTGTTTTACCAATATTATCCAGACAGTACCGTTTGGGGGCCGATGCATTGGGGACATGCGATTTCCACTGATTTGGTTCATTGGGAGCACCTTCCTGTGGCCATCGAACCCGATTCTTTGGGATATATTTTCTCAGGTTCGGCAGTGATCGACCACGACAACACAAGTGGTTTGGGAACCAAAGAAAATCCCGCCATGGTAGCCATTTATACCTACCATGATCCTGTGGGAGAAAAAGAAAAAAGAATCGATTTCCAGACTCAAGGGATAGCATACAGCACAGATAAAGGCAGAACCTGGACAAAATACGCCGCGAATCCTGTGTTGAAAAATCCGGGAATCAAAGACTTCAGAGATCCAAAAGTGTCATGGGTAGAAAGAGAAGATGGTTCTGGCAAATGGGTCATGTCCTTGGCGGTCTTGGACAGGATCAGTTTTTATTCTTCTCCAAATCTATTGGACTGGACATTGGAAAGTTCCTTCAACCCGGATTGGGCGGCTTATGGAGGCGTTTGGGAATGCCCTGATTTATTCCAATTGAAAGCATCAGACGGAACTGAAAAGTGGGTTCTGTTTGTCAGCATCAATCCCGGAGGTCCAAACGGCGGCTCCGCAACCCAATATTTTATTGGAGACTTTGATGGAAAAAACTTCTCAGCAGAACATGAAGATGTCAAATGGTTGGACTTTGGTGCGGACAATTACGCTGGGGTCACCTGGTCCAATGTACCGGAACAAGACGGTAGAAAACTTTTTATTGGTTGGATGAGCAATTGGGATTATGCCCAAGTCGTACCAACCCACCCTTGGCGATCGGCGACAACTTTGCCTAGAAGTCTAGAATTGGTTAAATCTGGAGATGGCTTTCTAGTAGCCTCAAGGCCTGCTGCAGAATTACAAGCCTTAAGAAAATCCACTATTGAAATCACAGAAAAATCCATAGCATTGGAAGAAGAATTGGTGGAATTAGAATTGACACCGACCGTCGGAAGTAATTTTGAGATTGAACTTTCAAACGAAAAAGGAGAAAAAGTCATTTTTAAAAAGTCAGATGACAATTTGGTTTTTGACAGAACAGCTTCAGGTTTGGTAGATTTCGAAGCAAGATTTGCCAAAATCCATACCGCTCCGCTTAATGGTTTGGAAGTAAAATCCCTCAAAATATACATCGACCGCTCGTCTGTTGAGATTTTTGTCAATGATGGCGAAATGGTCATGACGGAATTGGTTTTTCCGACTGAGCCTTACAGTAGATTAAAACTTACAAGCTTTGAAAATCCTGGATCCATGCATTATCTCAAGTCAATTTGGTAATCAAAAAAGCCTATCGCCTTTGGCAATGTCTCCACTGCCAAATTTTTACAAAATCTTGGGGATACACCAATGAAGGCACAGACTGGGCGAGCTTTTCGCATTTGGCAGTGTTTCCACTGCCAAATTCACTTAAAGAATGTCCGTGAAGACACGGACATTGGCGGCAGAAAAGTTTCATTAATTCAATACTTACCTTCCACAAATACCTGAATAGGGGCAATACACGCATTTTTTCAAGTCATCAGTCTGAGAAAAAGGAACTTCAGGATCATACATTTCTTCAAGCATTTTCCTCAAACCTGATTCATATTCGACTGCATATTCTATGTAGTCCTGTACTTCAGATTTTTGTTCTTTGTTTTTGAGGTATGGATTGAAATCTTCTTTGAAAATCTCCTTGAAATTAAATAGCGCAGGTTTCAGAGGATTGGAATTTTCAGGATGCATGGCCTGATAAAGCAATCCATAATACATGGTCTGCATGGCTGCTTTGTTCCTGTTTTTATCATCCCGATCAAAAAGACTTGCCACATTGGTAAAATCCTTTTTGTCACCACCCGATTTGTAATCAATCAATCTAATAGTACCCTCTTTCTCATCCACCCTATCGATAAATCCTTTGAGACTGATCTTTTTGATTCCGGTTCCAGTGTTGATTTCAAATTGGGCTTTGTGGGCTTTTTCCATAGATACCAGGCGGAAAGGCGCATCTTTTTCATCAATCTCCAGCAAACGTACCATGTATTTTTGCATCACATCCCGGACAATAGCCATTTGTCCACTGAGTTTGGTATCGGCATTTTCCTCCAAGTGATAAAACTTCCTCACCCCCAATTCGATCGATGGAAAGACCCAATTTTTCCTCAAATCCTCGAAATCTCCTTTTTCAAGAACATCCCGATTTTTCCTTTTCCTAAATCCATCATAGAGAAATTCCATGCTGTAATGGGCAATATTTCCAAAAACCGCCGCATCGATTTCCTCCTTCACCTCATCTTTTTCCTGAATGTTGGCGAGGTATTGCAGGTAAAACTTAAGTCTGCAATCCAGATACACACTCAAAGCAGAAGGTGAAAATGAAGTCTGGGAAAAACCTTCGGTAGTAACCACATACCTCTCCAGCAAATTGAGCACTTCGGGGTTTTTGTGAATGGAAATGGCATCTGTATTTTTCAAGTCAATGGGTACATAGATGATTTCTTCCTTCATCTCAATTCCCATCTCCACCATCATCTGTTGGATATACCGGCTCTTTTCACCGGCCTTGCCCTGATCGGAAGCAGTGGTATAGATCATATGAACTTCCTCCGCACTGTGCAAAAGCCTGTAAAAAGTATAGGCATAAATGGCATCATTCTGTTCCTGAACAGGCAGACCAAACGCCTTTCGGATATTAAAAGGAATCATGGAATTGAGCCCGGCTGAAGGAGGAAAACTGTCCTCGTTCATATTACAAATAATCACACGGCGAAAGTCCAGGTTCCTCGATTCCAACACACCCATGACCTGCAATCCCTGCAACGGTTCCCCTTCAAATGGCAATTTCACCTCACGGAATACCTGTCTGAACAATCGGATAAAAAACTCGCGGTCTACAGTCGTCGATTCCTGTTTTTCAAAAATTTCCCTTAACCTGTTCAACTGCTTGAAGCATTGGTATAGGTACGAGCGCTGCAATGGTTCATCGGTCAATCTCTCCGCAAGCTGTTCCATCAGGACAGAGAGATATGGAAATAGGGTTTCACTTTTGAGTTGCTGAAAGATAAGCTGGAACAAAGTGCCTCCTTGATGGAGCGAATACTCAGGAATATAGATTTGATTTTTCTCCTGCATGTCTGCCAAAGTCTTTGCTACAAAAGACTCATTTTCAGCTTTGAGGTAAATCGAAGACAGCAGGTTTTTGACAGGCTGATGGTAAAATAAAACCTTGCCTTCCTCGACTTTGATAAAGCGCTGCATTTCCAAAACAGCCTCCAGAAAAGCATACACAGGGGTATTTTTGACGGGATAGCCCATTGTCACATTGACCTTGTCGATTTGACCGGGCAAGGTGTGTAAAATTGGAAACAGCATCTGCTCATCCGGCAAAATCACCACTGTCTCCTCCCAATTTTCATCCTGTCCTCCTTTTTCTAAAATAGACCCAACCAAATTCGCCTGATTGGTTTTGAGCGGAGTGGCATAGGTATGGATTTTAGCTTTTCGGTTTTGGATATGGATGGGAATTTCCTTTGGAAATGTCGGTCCAAAAATTTTGTCTTTTTGATATTCCCTAAAGAAAAGTCCCGCTTCCTGATTGGCATCATCCAAATAATATCCATCGATATCCCAAAAAATCTTGGCATCAAATTCAGCAATGAAATGCTTGATCAATTTCTCTTCCGTACCTGTAAATGCATTGAACCCGATGAAGATGAATTGCTTTTCTGGCTTTGAAATCTCTTCCAATGACTGTGCTACTTTTCGGTACAACTTTCCAGAATAAGCCAATCCTGAAACTTCCAGAGATGCCTGATAAGCTTGGTATAATGGACTGAGCATTTGCCAAAACTTCAGAAATTTTTCCTGATGGCTTCTGTCCTGTCTTTCAAATGAATTCCAGAATTGACGGATCAATTCAATCTGACTGTTGCTCAAAAAGCTAAGGTCAGATTCTAGTTCCTTGATTTCTGACAAATGGAGATAGAGTTTTTTGGCATCAGCCATAAACTGATCCAAGTCATTGAAGTCTTTGAGGATCATTTCTCCCCAAAAATAAAACCTGTCAAAAGTCTCCGGTTCAGGATGAAGGCTTTGGTAAACTTTATAAAGTTCAAATATCAACGTCAGATCGTCTGAAGGCCGCTGTCCGGCATATTGGTAAAAAACATCCTCAATCGTCTTTACCTCCGGCATCCAGGTCGGCTTCTCTATCAATGCTCCCAAATGTTGTGTAAAGAACAATCCAGCCCGGCGATTGGGCAAAACGATCACCAGATTTTGGAGTTCCTGATATTCTTGAAGAATGGAAGCTGCTGTATTTCTTAAAAAACTATGCATGAAAGTAAGTTAGCTAATCCTACAAAAGAAAAGGATTTAAAGGAAGGTAAAAAATCATTGACAGTAGATGTCAAGAATTAATTCCTCCTGCATTATTGCGGTAACTTTCAGTCAAGATTTATATCTTTATAACAGGTATATCTAAAAAAGTGCGAAATGAAACAAGTAACCATTAATATCCCGGAGAATATGTATGGATTTTTTATGGAATTGATCCAAAAACTTGGACTTGAAAAAGTGGAAAATGAAATTGTAGATATCCCTGATTGGCAAAAAAGAGAAGTTATACACCGGATGGAGTCAACCTCCCCTGAAGAATATTTGACTTGGGAAGAAATCGAAAACCGATTAGAAAATGGTTTATGATCAAATCTTACACAGTAATATTCAACCCACAGGTTTACGACGATATCAAAGATTCACTAGCCCATTATAGGAAAGAAACAAAAAGTGAAATTCTAGGCCAAAGATTTCTTAAAGCTGTCAGGACAAACATCAAAAAACTAAACAAAAACCCGCTGAATTATCAAATTAGATATAGAGATATCCGATTTTTGGAAATTGTTCCTTTTCCACATCTTGCACATTTCAGAGTAGATGAAGAAAATAAAATTGTCAGGGTTGAGGCCATTATTCACCCAGCTCAAGATCCAAATAAATGGCATTCCAAAACTTCTCTCTGATTTTCTGATTTGGACCTAGGGAATAATTTCAAACTACCTCTACCACTTTTCCTGATTCCAAATAACATATAAATCCTCTGACCGGCTTTGCGGCCAGTTTACCTACCAAGTCCATGTACTCGCAAACCTGCTTTTCATACTTTTCATAAGCTTCACCTGTCTTAAAATCCACGATGAGAGCCTCGTTATCTTTGAGAATAATCCTGTCCGGCCGCTTTTGTTTTCCGCCTGGTAGGAGGATTCCCTGTTCGGCCAATAAAACGCCTTCTGTATCAAACCAAGAAGCAAAAAGCGGATCCGCAAACAATCCCTGAAGTTGGGATTCTACCTGAAGGCGCCCCTCTTCTGAAATTCTTCCTTCATAGTAAAAGGCTTGTAAAATGGATTGGCATTCAGTCAATGTCCCGGATTTCTCCAAAATCTCATGAACCAACAATCCGAAATTCTGCTTTTTCCGCTGTGCCATTCCTTCTGCAGAAAAATCAACGGCATACTGTTTCACCTTCAGGAGTTCAGACCAATTTTGGTATGCCCACCGGAGTTGTGGCATATTCTTCTCCTCCTTTTTCTTGGTTTCCATTTTTGGCCAAGCTCCGTAATCAAAGACCTTGGTTTCAGGATCGAAATATTCGGAAAGGCTCAATTCTCCGGTGTGATCCGAAGATCCGCTAAGTATTTGTTGCAGATGGATTTCAAGGTTATTCAAAGAGGAATCTTTTTTGATTTCTTTAAAAGGCACCAATCCCCAAATCACTTCCTCGGCCCTTGTCAAAGCCACATAAATCATATTCAGACTGTCCAGATACGCCAAAGTAGCCTCCTCAGAATAGGTTTCATTGAAATCTGACTTCGCTAATTTGCCATTCAGAGTCAAAGGAATGATGGCAGATAAATTCCTTTCAGAATCCTGAAAAGGTGACCAAACCACATTGCCCTTTCTGGTATCAAAAATTTCCCATTTCAAAAATGGCATCAGCACTACTTTGAACTGCAACCCTTTGGATTTGTGAATGGTAAGGATCCTCATGGCATTATGCCCTTCGGGGATTTTGACAGTGCGTTTTTCCTTGTTTTCTTCCCACCACTCCAAAAATCCTGATAAATCGGCTCTGTTGTTGGCTGTAAAATCATAAACCGCTTCTTTGAAACCCGATATGTAAGCCTTCTCCAAGCCATTTTCCTGAAGCTCCAATTCCCCGATCAACTCCTCCACTGCCTCCATCAAAGGCAACTGCAAAAGAATTGTCTCCTTTTTTTTGAATGACTTTTCCTTTTTGACCAAGTAATCGGGGGTTTTTTCCAAAGCAAACAAGTCATGGTTGACCGGTTCGTTTTTCAGAACGGAATAATAGTACCACATCGTCTTGAACTGTACCTTATCTTCCGGTTCATGCAAGTAATTCAATCCCGCAACCAAGGCTTTGACTGAAGCCGACTTCTGTAGGTACATGGACTCATCCGAGAGTACATCAAAGCTGTAAGGAAGTACGAGATTGTCTGCTCCAAAGGCCATCAAAGTATCTGCGATCGCCACTCCCTGATCTTTCGTTCTGACCAAAAAAGCAATATCACGAAGCTGATACCCCTTGTCCTGTAACTCCATCACGATTCTTGGAAGTCGGGAAAGTGCCTGTGCGTCAAATTTTCCCTCTTCCTCACTTTCCTTGACATCGATAAATTCAAATCGAACTTTTCCTTTCGATTCCAGATTGGCTTTTCGGTCAGAGACCTTTTGGTGCACATCATGGTATGCCCGGGAAATAATCCCTGCATCGCTTGCACTATAGACTCTTTCCACTACCTCTTCAAAAACCTTGGGAAGCTGCTTGAAAAGTGCATTGTTGAAGTTGATAATATTGGGAAGGCTCCTAAAATTGGTGTCCAAGTTTTCGTTTCTGACCCTTTGGGCGCCGATTTCAGATTCGACTTGCTCAAGTAAAAGCTTCATCTCCCCTCCTCTCCAACGGTAAATCGACTGCTTGACGTCTCCTACAAGCAGGTTGGTATTTCCTTGGGAAAGTGAGTTTTCAAGTAATGGTTTGAAACTTGCCCATTGAAACCCTGAGGTGTCCTGAAATTCGTCAATCAGGTAGTTCCTGTATTGGTTGCCCACTTTTTCATAGATAAAAGGAGCATCGTTTTCCTTGGTGATTTCTTTCAAAAACTCATTTGCATCGGAAATTAACAGGATGCTTTCCTCGTCTTTGAGAAGGGTCAGTTCTTCAAGGAGGTTTCTAAAAATCCCAAAAACAAAAATATTCTTGGATATTGCCTCGAGCGTATTCCATTTGGTCAATAGGGTATCAAACTGAGAAAGGATCAGGTTCAATCCCTGATGATAAGCACTTTCGATCCGCTCCATATTCGGATCTTTTTTCTTATACCAACTTTCAGGATTGTCGATTTTGTCCACCTGCGTCGGGCTGAGTTCGGGAACAGGATGGTAACGGTCGCCCAAAAGATCAAACTTTTTAGCAAAAGAAAGGGTCGCTCCGGAAAAATCAGTCCATTCCAAACCATTGTTGATTCGGATCTGATTGGCTTCTTCCTTGAGTTGACGTGTGACCTTGATGAGTTCTGCTTTCCTTTCGCGAACAAAAGCATTCAGGTTTTTGATGTTTTCTTTTTCCTTCAAAAACTCCCTGATCTCATTCCCATATTTCTTGAAATCTTCCTGAAAAATCTGCTTTCCAAGTTCTTTTATATTTTTTCGGATATCCCAGGATTTACCGTTTTGGATTTGCTCGACAGCATAATCCACGAGCCATTTGTGCAAAAACTCATCGTCCATCACCTTTGAAACCACCCGGTCTACCACGCGGTCAAGAACAGCATCCTGATCCATTTCGATCTCAAACTTTGCATTGAGATCCATTTCCCTGGCAAAGGACCTCACGACTTTCTGGAAAAAACTATCGATCGTACTGACAGAAAACCTCCCATAATCGTGCAGTATGGCAGTAAGGACTTGGGCAGCACGGGATTTCAATTCCTCCTCACTGATTTTCAAACCGTCTAATAATTCCCGATCCATTTTCTGGTCAGTTTGAATGGAATGTTTCAGCCTTTTCAATTCCTTGATGATTCTCTCCTTCATTTCGGCAGTGGCTTTATTGGTAAAAGTCACCGCCAAGATGGATTTGAAACTATCAGGAAATTTTAAGGCAAGCTTAAGGTATTCCATTGTCAGGGTGTAAGTCTTGCCTGACCCTGCAGAGGATTTATAAATGATAAAGTTTCTGTCTTCCATTTTCAAAAATCAAGATAGACAAAACAAGTAGAATTAAGGAGGATAAAAAAACGATTGACGGAGAATGTCAATCTATAATTTTTACTCCTATCTTAATTTCTAAAAAAATAATTTCAGATTTATTTTGAGCCAAAGTGACCGTCTAAAGACAAAAATATACAATTCACCATATCCGAGTTTGAGCAAAAATCCAATTGAACTATAATTATTGATCTATACAACTTAAAAAAAATATTGAACAACCTTTATTTTTGGTTCTTTTATGAAAAAAAGAAAGATAAAATAATAATATTTATTTTATAAACATTATTTTTTTACTATTCTTATTGTCAAAATTCAAAAAAAAAAAATGTTAATAAAACAATATGAAAATTGAAATCAGCATAAAAGACGAAAAAGCAGAATTTTTCCTTGAGGTGCTCAGTAACTTTAAGTATGTCAAAATTCTGCATCCAAAAACCCCTCCACCCAAAAAAATATGGGATGGTAATGCAACTTCCCCTCAAGTAGAGGAGAAACTATATAAGTATGAAAGGGTAAGACCTCCTAGAGCTCCTTTACCTGTAAAAGAACCAAAAGTCATCATACTCCCTGAGAACCTTTCTGAGGCCGTCAGTCAAATCAAGGAACATCTTGAAGGTAAAATCAAACTTAAACCTGCTAAAGACTTATTGAATGAACTTTAACATCCTTTGCACGGATAACTTTAAAAAAGAGCTAAAAAACTTAATTAAAGAACATCCTTCCTTCAGCCACGACTTTAAATTATTATTGGAAAGATTAGAGGAAAACCCTGACACCGGAACTCCGCTTGGAAACCAGTTTTTCAAGATAAAATTGGCTTACAGGTCTATGGGGAGACAAAGCCGGGAGAAGCCCAATCTACAGGTGTATTTTTGCATCAGGCAAAATAATGTGTATCTGATAGCAGCATATAACAAAAATCAGCCTACTGAATTTCCAGAAAAAGATCTCATAGAGACTTTGAAATCAATCAAGTAAGGCAATAGCATTCATTTTTTAACCGGAGTTTTGTACTCTGAAAAAAACCGTAACCACAATTTCAGCTTCAGTAGATTCCGGGACAAAGGTTATTTAAGCCATTGTCCCGGTTTTGTTTTATACAAAATAGTCTGTTTCTTATTTTAAGGCCTCCCACATTACTTCTACCGGATGTTTGGCTTTCCTGCCTGTGCCATCTGCTATCTGATGACGGCAGGAAGTTCCCGGTGCCGCAATTAGAGTTGTCTCTTCCGCCTTGCGGACAGCCGGAAACAAAACCATCTCCCCTATCTGCATGCTGATGTCATAGTGCTCTGCTTCATAGCCAAATGACCCTGCCATGCCGCAGCAACCTGAAGGAATTGTTTCGACACTATAATTCTTGGGTAAGGAAAGCATCTTCTGCGTCCAAGTCATGGAAGACAAGGCTTTTTGATGACAATGCCCGTGAAGCTTGATTTTTTTGGTTTCTTCAGTAAAGGATTCTGATTTGATGTTTCCTGCAGCAATTTCCTTTCCGATAAATTCCTCTATGGTTTGGGTGTGGAACTTCAGTTTCTTTGCCCCTTCGACCAAATCTTTTCCTACGATCCTTGGATACTCATCCCTAAAACTCAAAATAGCAGAAGGTTCAATTCCAACCAGAGGATGATCTCCATCGATAATATCCTGAAAAACCCTCACATTGGCTTCTGCATGTTTCTTTGCCTTTTCGAGTAGACCCTTGGACAAAGCAGAACGGCCGCTTTCCTCGTGGTCCACTACCTTCACCTCATAACCCAACTTCTTGAACAATTTGATCGCCGTGATTCCAATTTGGGTATCGTTATGGTTGGTAAATTCATCTATAAACAGGTACAAAGATTTGATCACAGGTGTTTTTCCGGGAAGTTTGTTGTAATTATTCTTATACCATTTTCTCAAACTTACCTTACTGATTTCAGGCAAATTCCTTTTTGGAGCAACTCCCAATACCGATTTCATCAATCCTCCTGTAATTCCGTTAGACAAAGTAAAATTGGCTAAACCGGGAAGGATTGCCGCCAATCCATTCAGTTCATTGATATGGGCAAAGGCTTTGGAGCGCAAAGGAACTCCGTGGGTTTTTTGGTATTGATAAAGAAATTCCGCTTTCATCGAGGCCATGTCAACATTGGATGGACATTCGGCAGTACATCCTTTGCAGGAAAGACAGAGGTCCAAGGCCTCCTTGATCTCCGGATGGTCAAAGGCATTTTCTTTTTTGTCCAAAGTCAAAAACTCACGTAAAGTATTTGCACGGCCACGGGTAGTATCTTTTTCGTTTCTTGTAGCCTGATAACTTGGACACATCGTGCCACCCGATGCCGGCAGTTTGCGGCAGTCACCTGAACCGTTACATTTTTCCGCCAACCTCAAAATGCCCCCTGCTGCACTGAAATCCATCAGGGTGTGTTGCTCCGGAGTCACCATTTCGGCTTCATACCTCAATGAAGTATTCATCGGTGCTGTGTCCACAATCTTGCCGGGATTGAATATATTATCAGGATCCCATGTGTATTTTACCCTGCGGAGCAATTGGTAATTTTCCTCACCCACCATCATCGGTATAAATGGCGCACGGACACGGCCGTCTCCATGTTCGCCGCTGAGGGAACCATTGTATTTTTTGACCAACTTGGCAGAAGCCTCCGAAATCCTGTAAAACTCCTCCTGATCTGCTTTTTTCTTCAAATCCAAAATCGGACGCATGTGGATTTCCCCTGCACCGGCGTGGGCATAGTGAACGGGATTTTGGTTGAATCCTTTCAATATTTCATCCAATTCATCAATATAATCCGCCAGATCATCAATGTCCACGGCTGTATCTTCAATACATGCCACGGCTTTTGGGTCGCCGGGAATATTCGCCAACAGGCCCAAACCTGCACTCCGTAAAGCCCAAGCTGACTTGGTAAGATCAGGTCCGATCACGGGATAGGCATATCCCAAACCTGCAGCTTTCAGGTCGGCAATCAATTTGTCTCCTTTTTCCCTTGCCTCAGATTCAGTCTTTCCGGTGAATTCAACCATCAGCAATGCCATCGGATCGCCCTCGACGAAATAGCGGTTTTTGCTATATTCAATGCTTTCTTTGGTACAGTCCAATATGATTTTGTCCATCAGCTCCACGGCAGTCGCAGGATGCTTCATCGCCACTTGCGCGGCTTTCATGCTTTGGTGGATGGACTCAAAATGCGCAGCCACTACGATTTCCAATGGATCCGGAACAGGATCCAAGAGGATTTTGATCTCTGTGGTAAAGGCCAATGTTCCTTCCGAACCAGCCAATAGCTTGCAGAAATTGAATTTTCCACCATCTTCTGTAAAAATTTCAGAACCCAATAGAACATCCACTGCATAGCCTGTATTGCGGCGGTGAATGGTTTTCTTTGGAAATTGTTCTTCGATGTTTTTTTGGTTTTCCGGATTGGAAAGTTCCTGTTTGACCTGACGGTAAAGCTGCCCTTCCATGGTATCGAGCCTGCATTTTGCTTCAAATTCTTCCTTGGTCAGTTCCCCGAATACTACCTCTGAGCCATCACTCAAAAAAACTTTCAACTCCATGACCTTGTCCCTCGTCGTCCCATAGACGATCGAAGTAGTCCCGCAGGAATTGTTCCCCACCATCCCGCCGATCATGGCACGGTTGGCGGTGGAAGTAATCGGACTGAAAAACAATCCGTGGGGTTTCAAAAATTGGTTGAGTTCGTCGCGGACTACGCCCGGCTGCACGCGAACCCATTTTTCTTCTTTGTTGAATTCCAGGATTTTGGTAAAGTTTCTTGCCACATCCACCACGATACCGTTGCCAACACACTGTCCTGCGAGTGAGGTTCCCGCTGTCCTTGGGATCAGGGAAGTTTTGTTTTGACTAGCGAAAAGGATCAGTTTTTGGATGTCGGATTCTGATTTTGGGAAGGCGACAGCCAAAGGAATCTCCCGATATACGGAAGCATCGGTGGCATAAAGTGTTTTGGTAAGTGCGTCAAATCTGAGTTCCCCCTCTAATTGGGTAGCCAAATTCTCCAATAAAGGCAATAGGTTAGGTTTGGTCAAAGTCATGGTTCAAAAATAAATAAAAGAAAATGCTTCTCGATATTGATTTTGAAATTAAGGTGAAATAGAATCTTTGAAATGGAATGGATATTTCATTGATATTAAATGATACTACCTCTCGGTGGTCAGTCGACAGTGGCCTGTTGACCTAAAAAATCACTCCTTCATCCTTCATTTTTAACTGTTTTTTTCTTTAATTGAAATTAGAACCAAAAAACAACTTACATGTCAGGCGGAACATCTGTATTTAACATGCTCTCCTCTTTGAAAAACAACCAGAACATCAAGTCCGGAAGAAGTAAATTGGGAGACAATCCTTATAGTTCAAAATCTATCGAGGCTGAAAAGAGAAATTCAACCTATACCAAAGAATTGATCGACCACCGATTTGAGAGAAAAAATTCTGCAATCAGGTTGACCAAATGGGTTTGTGTGGCTTTGGGATTTGTGATTATGGGTTGCTTGGCTTATTTTCTAATTACTAATTAACAAAAATTTATGGGTGCGGAAGGGATGATGTCACAGATGAATCAATCGATTCAGGACAATAAGAACCTCAGAAAAGGCCGCAAGAAAATGGCTGAAAACCCCTATGCTCCTCAAGATGTAAGTCTGGAAAAAAGGAACCCCACGCTCTACGTGGAATCCAGGGCACATAGATTTTGGAGAAGGTCGGTTTCCAAAACGATTACCAGGCTTTATTACCTTATTTTAGGACTAATCGTTTTATGTTTTTTGGCTTACTATTTTTTTATGCAATAAAAATCAATTTGAACCCACATTTGCAAAATGATACGATTTGATACAATATTGACACGAAAAAATTCCTTCGTTTTCGGTCGAAAGATAAGATTCTTAAAAAAGCTGCTTTTTAGGAAAATTACGAATTCCAAAAAATATAAAGGTGTAATTACAAATTACACCTAGCCCTAACATCAAACGTTAATCCAGACCCTGAGGGGAGTGTTTATGATTTACTATTTTTTGTCGGCCAGATACAATTAGTTCATCCATTGAAACGGGATCAAAGTTGTCAGCCATTACAAAAAACTTGGCTGTAACTGTGTTGTTTATTCCGTAGTCCTTGTCAATATTAAAAGTTTGTCCAGGCTCTGCTTTGCTTAGTTTGTCAGCAATGATTTTTCTTAATTTTTTCAAGTCAGCAATTGTCCCACCTATAGCGTTGTCAGTAATTATTGCTTGGTCGTCAAGCGTAATAATTTTTAAATACATATATGGTCCGTAATGGTCGTGTTCAAAAACTATGTCCCGACTTGGGCTGTTCGTATAATCGTCAAGAAGTTTTACGAAATTCTGAAGTCCGCTTTTGCTACCGTAAAATCTCCATTGGTTTACGCCAAGTCTCTCGTCAAGGTCGTAGTAGAAACCAAGCTGTCGCCACTCGTCAATCATCATTTGGTCTATGTCAATTTTCTTGTCCGTCATTGTCGTAATGTTGGTCGTCTAAGGTTACCGCTAACATCTTTCTTTGTCCAACAGTAAGAGAAAGCATTCCAATTCAGGATACTTTCCCAAACATTGAGGTAAGAAATCCCATAAAACTAAAAGAATTTTTTAAATCTAATCTATCTAAATTCCTATCTCCCCAAAAATACCGTCCCCCCTTTTTCCGTTGACTTCCTAGCTGCATCGAGGATTTCTGCGACAATCATGTTATTGTTCAGAGAATAAAGGTTGTAGTCTTCCGCTTTGATTTTGCCCCGGATCACATCTGCGAAATAGGAAAAAGGATCTACATAAACCCCAACTTCCTCAGGTTGAACTTCGAAGGTTTTTTCCTCAGGATTTTCCCAAGTTCGTGTCCGCATCTTGGACTTATTTTCACTGATTACCTGACCGGTTTTGCCATAGACTTCCATGTCCTTCCTGTCAAAAGGCCAATTCCAAGAGGCTTGGATGATCGCCTGCGCATCTCCATAATCCAAAATGATCGTCGCCTCATCATCCACTTTGGGATAAATGTCCGGCTTGTAGGTATTGGTGATGGCTGTGACGGAAATCGGCTTTCTCCCTTCCATCAGGTAAGTCATGATATTGGCACCATAGCAACCAAAATCAACCAACGCTCCTCCCCCATTTTGAACCGGGTCCGTTAGCCAATCCAAAAACTCCTTCCCCACCCCGATTTCTTTGGGACCTCTGTGTCCGTGATGGAAAACAGCTTTGCGGATCGGGCCATAGGCTTCCTTGTCCTGAAGCAATTGGTAGGTCTTTTCGGTGCTTGCATACCAGGAAGTCTCAAAGTTGGTCAGGAGATGGATTCCGTGTTTTTTGGCCAAAGCTTCCATTTTCTTGGCTTGTTCGAGAGAGTAGGTCAGGGGCTTTTCCACCATGACATGAATTCCCCGCGGAGCGGCAAGTTCCACGGCTTCCAAATGGGCATAAATGGAACCAAAAGCCAATACTGCTTCCGGTTTCACCGCATCAAGCATGGCTTTGGCATCGGTAAAAAACAGTTTTTCATCCATGTTGTAGCGCTTGGCATAACTTGCTGCAAGGGCTGCATCAGGTTCGTAGATCCCCACCAATTCCACATCAGTTTTGTCTTTTCTATTGAAAATCCAGGGTGAATGCCCATGCGAAAGTCCCATCATCGCCATGCGGACAGGTTGACTGCTTAGCTGGGCAAATGAGGGTTGTATAAAACAGAAACAGATGAAAAGAAAAAGGAGGAGGTTTTTCATGGTTTGACTTGGGTTGGAGTATGGAATATACAAGATGGGAATTTTCATTTATCTAATGTAGAAAAAAGGCTAGCAGACAAAGTAATTCCTTTTCAGATCACCTTTCCACCAATTGAAGTGAATGAATTAAACGCTAATCCTTTACGCTTTTCAGGGATTTTCCTTTTTCACCTCATACCACAACTGCACCAATCCCGAAGGATAGCTGATGGCTCTTTTGAATTGGAGGTTTTGCTCGATATTCCCCTCTTTGAATAAGCGGATACCATCTCCAAGCAAGTGGGGAATGACGCTGACAATGACAGTGTCAAACAGGCTGTTTTGTAGCAATTCAGATACAATCTCCGCACCTCCATCACAATAAATATCCTTTCCTTTCTTATTTTTTAGGTTTTTGACCAAGTCCACGACATTATCATGATATTGAATATGTCCATTTTTCCTTTTCCTTGTCCGTGAGATGACGAACACTTCTTTGTCCTGATGCGGCAATTCACCTCCAAATGACAGGACTTTATCAAATGTCTTCCTTCCCCAAATGACTGTATCTATGCCCTGCAAAAAATCTGCATAGCCATAATCCTCATTCGGAACTTCGACCATATTCAAAAAATCAATGTTGTCGTCCTTCTTTGCAATATAGCCATCCAGGCTCATAGCGATATATAAGATGAGTTTTCGGTCCATAGGTTGGGGTTTTTCCTTATTCAAAAAAGCTAAAATAATCATTAAATCAAATTTTTGAAGTTCTCTTCATGTGTCACTTTTTGTCTTGAAACAAAAAGTAACCAATCCCGATAATCATCGGGACAAGTAATTTTAATCCTCGCCCACAATTTGCCTCGCCGGACCGGTAAAATTTCTTCCTCCCCACCGGTGTTCCAAAAAGAAATTCCCCGGAAGTAAAAGATTCTAATTTCCATCCATACCTAATTACTCCCTCCTCCTCCAAACTTTATTTCCGTACCTTTGCCCCATGTCAGAAAATACCGCCTCCTCCCATTCCCGATTTTTGAAAAACCTGTCTATCGATGCATTAAATGAAATGCAATCGGACTTTATAGAAAGTGCTGCCAAAACCGACAATATCATGCTCTTGGCACCTACCGGTTCGGGGAAGACATTGGCTTACCTGATTCCTTTGGTGGATGCACTTCAGGAAGACCTAAAGGAAGTCCAGGCCCTGATCATCGTCCCATCACGGGAGTTGGCGATACAGATCGAGCAAGTTTTTAAGGGGATGAAAACTCCTTTCAAAGTAAGTACTGTCTATGGCGGTCATGCCATGAAGGTCGAACAAAACAGCCTCAGCGAAGCGCCTGCTGTGGTAATTGGAACGCCGGGAAGACTTTCGGACCATGTCCAGAAGGAATCTTTTGATACAAAAGGAATCAAAATGATCATCTTGGATGAATTTGACAAGTCATTGCAAATGGGTTTCCATGAGCAGTTGAGGATTATATTCCGTGGCCTGAAGACCCAGACACAGCGACATTTACTGACTTCAGCTACGGTTTTGGAGAGATTGCCTGACTTCCTGCCTTTCAGCAATCCAACTACTATAAATTACCTGAAGGATGAGGAAGATTCCAAACTTGAACTCAAACTTGTCCATACTTCGAGTAAGGAAAAAGTCCAGGTTTTGATGCGCTTGGTGGCGGGATTTCAGAATGAACCCTGCCTTGTTTTTTGCAACCATCGGGATGCGGTGGGCCGGATCAGTATGCTGCTGACCGGAAATGGATTTGAACATGGGGTCCTGCATGGAGGAATGGAACAAATTGACAGAGAAAAAAACTTGATCAAATTCCGCAGTGGAGTTTACAATCTCCTGATCGCAACCGACCTGGCATCCCGTGGCCTCGATATTCCCGAAATCATGCACGTGGTTCACTATCAGTTGCCTCCACGAAAAGATGCATTTACCCACCGAAATGGAAGAACCGCAAGGATGCATGCTGAAGGCAACGGCTACCTGATTTTGGCAAATGATGAAGTTCTGCCTGATTATATTGACAAATCTGTTGAGGAAACAACTGTGACGGAGGTTTTGGCACCCGTGCAGCCATCATCCTTTGAATGCCTGTATTTCAGTGCTGGCAAAAAAGATAAAATCTCCAAAGGCGACATTGTGGGTTTGCTCACACAAAAAGGAGGCTTGACAACATCGGATATCGGGTTGATTACACTTCTGGATTTTTCTTCTTATGTGGCTGTCAAACGATCGAAAGTCGAAAAAACCCTTGACAAAATCCGTAATGAGAAACTGAAAAAGAGCAAGGTGAAAATTGAGGTGGCGAGGTGAGGTTGTTGGTTAATTGGCTAAAGGATTAATTGGTTAACTGATTTGGGTTTAATTGGTTAATTGATTATATGGTTAACTGAATATCCTTAATCTAGTTTATCTCAGCCCGAAACGTGCGAGATTATAACCATAATACGGAATGATAGAATAGCAATGAGGTATTCCTATTTATCATCAATTTCACATATACTTACTCAATTCTTTTGCAACTTCCAAACCACAGTCTTTTCCAACCCAGGAACCTTCCAATTTTTTAAACCTCCTGCTCCTCTTACCTTTTACTTCTCACTGTCTAGCTACTTAGTACTTGGTACATTGTACTTAGTACTTTCAGGTACTTAATCCTTTCCTCCCTATTGTTTACTATTTATATACTTTTTTATTTAACAAAAACCTAACTTTTACTAAACACTACATCTTTTTTACCCTCCAATATTATCTCCAAAATATTGATATTTGATCGAAAAAAGGCATTTTTTAATCATTTAACATAAAATTAATTCACCTTAAGTTAACCATTTCTTAACCGGTAAAAAAACTCAAAAGTTTAGCTTTGGTAAAACTTTTAAATCAAACTATATCAAAAATTTCTACCAAAACAACATGAAAACGGCAAGATTACAGCGCGTCGGATGGATGTTGGTCCTCTTTTTTGGATTGACACTATCAGCCATCGCCCAAGAAAAAAGGGTCGAAGGAAAAGTTACTGACCCGGCAGGGCAACCGCTACCCGGTACAAGTGTACTGGTCAAAGGCACCAACAGAGGCACCGTGTCCGATCTGGATGGTTTGTATAATTTAATGACTACCCCTTCCGACACTCTGGTTTTTTCCTTTATTGGATTTGAAAAAACAGAAAGACTTGTCGGTAATTCATCCATCATCAATATCACTTTACAAGAAGGGATTGAAATCGGAGAAGTAGTGGTCACTGCACTTGGCATGGAGCGTGATGCCAAAGCTTTGGGATATGCCGTACAGACCGTGGATGGAGATAGGTTTTCTGAAGCCAGAGAAACCAACGTGCTCAATTCTCTTAGCGGTCGAGTGGCCGGTGTCAATGTAACAAACGGTTCAAGTGGTTTAGGGGGATCCACCAGGGTAACAATCCGTGGAGAATCTTCTTTGAACATCAATGCTAACCAACCTCTTTTTGTAGTGGATGGAATTCCTATCAGTAATAACCTTACCGGTTCATCAGGAAGCGGAAACCAGGAAGTGGATTATGGAAATGCTGCCGGTGACATCAACCCTGATGATATCGCTTCAATGACTGTATTGAAAGGTCCAGCTGCCGCAGCCTTGTACGGTTCACGTGCTGCAAACGGTGCTATACTGATCACCACCAAAACAGGAAAAGGCAAAAAAGGATTTGGAGTGACGATCAATTCCAATACAACATTTGACAGTCCATTGGTAATGCCGCAATGGCAGGACAGGTATGGCCAAGGCAATAACGGCCAGTTTTCTTTTGTGGATGGTGCCGGCTCAGGAATTGCGGACGGCGTAGATGAGAGCTGGGGTCCTGAATTGGACAAGGGATTACTTATTCCCCAATTTGATTCACCAAGAAATATTCCGGGCTTTAGAGGTGGTGATTTGAATGCTCCTACAGGAAGTACAATTACTCCTACTCCCTGGGTATCCCAACCGAATAACATTAACGATTTTTTCCAGACCGGAGTGACTTTGGCAAACAATGTCTCAGTCGGCGCTGCAAATGATAAAGCCAATGTGCGTTTTTCATGGACCAACCTTGATCAGAAAGGAATTGTGCCAAATACGGACTTGAAGCGGAATACTTTAGCAATGAATACCGGAATCAACATTGTTCCGGATAAACTCACTCTGAACTCAACTTTCAATTACCAAAACACAAATTCAGGCAACAGGCCAAACATCAGTTATGGTACAGAAAACCTGATGTACCTGTGGATTTGGTATGGCCGTCAGTTGAACACCGGTAACCTGAGGGACTATTGGATGCCGGGCTTGGAAGGAGTTCAGCAGTTTAACTATAACTACAACTACCACGACAATCCTTATTTCAACGTTTTTGAAAACACCAATGGACAACAGAAAGACAGGGTCTTTGGAAACGTTTCTCTTAATTACAAAATCACCGAAAAACTGAACTTGATGGTCAGGACCGGTTTGGATACCTACAATGAGTTGAGAGACAGAAAAAGGGCTTTCTCCACACAGCGTTTTCCAAGAGGAAATTACAGAGAAGACAATGTCTATTTTATGGAAAGAAACTCTGATTTCTTGCTTTCTTATTCTGAAACAGGAAACATGAACTGGACTTACAATATTGCACTTGGTGGCAACCTGATGTCTCAAGAAAACAGATTCATGCAGGTGGTGGCACCTGAGCTTCTTATCCCGGGAATATACAACTTCACCAATACGGCAGTTGCACTCCAGACTTCTCAGTTTAACAGCACCAAAAAAATTAACTCTCTTTACGGTTTTGGACAGATTGGTTACAAAAACATCCTGTTTTTGGACATCACGGGAAGAAATGACTGGTCCTCAACATTGCCTGTAAACAACAACTCCTATTTCTATCCATCTGCGACTTTGAGTGCCATCGTATCGGATATGTTCCAGATGCCAAAAAGTGTCAGTTTGGTAAAAGTACGTGCAGCTTATGCAGAAGTCGGTAATGATACGAGCCCTTACAGTTTGACCAATGTGTTCAACAACCAAGTAGCATGGGGTTCTGACCAAGCAAAGACAGAATCTTCAGTGCTTTCCAATGCAGATTTGAGGCCTGAAAGAACAGCTTCTACTGAATTTGGGCTTGATTTGAGGTTTTTCGAAAACAGGTTGGGTTTTGACTTCACTTACTACGATAATGTCACAAGGGACCAGATCATCCCGATCACATTGGACATCGCAACAGGGTATAACAGCAGAATCATCAATGCAGGAAAAATCCAGAATTCAGGTATTGAGATCGTCATGCTTGCTAATCCAATTAAGAAGCAAAGCGGATTCCGTTGGGATATTGTGGCAAACTTTACAAGAAATAGAGGCAAGGTCCTTGAACTGACTGAAGGTCTTGATACATACACCTTGACAGAGAGAAACGGAGCCTTTGTACAGGCAAGGATCGGAGAAAGAATGGGAAATATCTATGGTGTCGGCTTTGCCAGAGTGGAAGATGAAAACAGCCCATATTTTGGACAAATCATCCATAACAGCACAGGAACTCCTTTGAGGGATTCGGAATTGAAACTTCAGGGAAATTACAATCCTGATTGGATGCTTGGTATCCAAAATAACTTCACCTACAAAAATTTTAACCTCGGATTCCTGTTTGACATCAGATATGGAGGAATTGTAGTTTCAAGAACCAAAACCATCGGAAGCACTTCGGGACAATTGGAAGAAACCCTTCTTGGAAGAGAAAACGGGTATGACCTTTCTGTGGAAGGCAACGGAATCATCAGCCCTGGAGTCATCCAAAATGCAGATGGCACATTTACTCCCAATACCATCAAAATCACATCCAGAAACTGGCACAACAGGTACTACGAGCGAAATAATGTGGAGGCTGCAAAATATGACGCATCTTATGTGAAACTGAGAGAGGTAACTCTTGGATATAATATCCCTAGAGAATTGATCAGAAAATCACCTTTTGAGGATATCAAAATTTCCCTTGTTGCCAGAAACCTTGCTTTGTGGACCGAAAACCCACACTTCGATCCAGAAACCTTATCCATGTCTGGAGGTACCCTCCAGCCTGGAGTTGAAAATATGTCCTTCCCATCTACGAGAAGTATCGGTTTCAATATCAACCTTAAGTTTTAACCAGAAAAATTTCTGAACATATATTGTTATGAAAACCAATATCAAAAAACTATTCACTGCCTTCCTAGCCCTTCAATTGGGTTGGTTTGCAGCCTGTACAAGTGATTTTGAAGAAATCAACAGCAATCCCAATTCACCGGAAACTGTCCCTTCTTCTCTTTTACTGCCGACGATTCTCAGGACAACCGCCAACCAACATGCAGGTCAGGCATGGGGAATCGGAAATGTGGTCATGCAGTATACTGCCAAAATCCAGTTTACTAATGAGGACCGTTACAATTGGGGACCTTTTGGCGATCCTTATGGCAGTTTTTACAATTCTCAAAGGGACATTACCAATATCATCAAAATCTCTGAGCCCCTTGGCCAGAATAATTATGTCGGAATAGCCAAAGTCGTACGTGCTCTTCAGTATTCTTTCATGACAGATGCCTATGGTGAGTTACCTTATTCACAGGCCACCCAAGCAAAGGACGGTATCAACTACCCGGAGTTTGATACACAAGAAGCCATCTATGAAGGTATTTTGAAGGATTTGAGGGAAGCAAACGACCTTCTTGGATCAAGCAATGAAGCTGTTCGGGGGGATATCCTTTTTGGTGGAAATATTGTCAGATGGAAAAAATTCGCAAACTCACTTCGCATCAGGGTTTTGATGAGGATTTCTTTGAGAAAAAATCCTTCTGCTGAATTGCAACAAATTCTAGCAAATCCGGCACAGTTTCCGATTTTCACAGGTAATGATGACCATGGGGTGCTCCAGCATCTTTCGGACGTACCCAATCAGCACAATCTATACACAACCCGTTCAGGTTCTTTTGACGAGTACAGGTTGAGCAAGAACATGGAATTAACCTTGAAAGGACTCAATGACGCAAGGCTTTTTGCATATGCACAGCCTACCAATGCCTCCGGAGCGGGTGTAGTCGGTAACCCTGATGATTATAGCGGAGTACCCAATGGGCTTTCAGACGAAGAAGCTTTGCAATATTCCCCTTCCGGTGACCCCGCTAAAGGAGGTTCCAACTTCCTTTCAAGGGTAGGTTTCCTATGGGCATGTTCTGCCTGTACTCCCCGTGCAAACCCAACAGGATACCAAACCATATTGATGAATTTCTCAGAATTACAGTTTCTCCTTGCAGAAGCTAGAGAAAGAGATTATATCAGCACAGGTTCGGCTGAGGAATATTACCTAAATGGCATCAACGCTTCATTTGACTACTACGAAGCTAGATACAGATTAGTAAATCTTCCACAAATCGCTGACAGACTCATGGTTGGAACAGAATACTTTACCCAACCAAGTGTAGCTTACACAGGAACTCAAGCTGAAAAACTTGCGAAAATCGGTACCCAAAAATGGATTGCCCTTTATTTCTCAGGTCTGGAAAACTGGTACGATTGGAGAAGAACAGGTATCCCAACAATTGTACCCGGACCGGCCGCTTTTGAACCAAACGTTCCAAGGAGGTTTATGTATCCTTCTTCTGTGCAGGCTTTGAACGAAGACAACTACAGAGCTGCACTAGCAAGGCAAGGTGAAGACAGAATCTCTACCAGGGTTTGGTGGGATTTAGCTAGATAATTTAATTGAAAAATGATAGATTCCTGCCTGTTCCGGATACCGGGACAGGCAGGATTTTTAAACAATACCCATGAAAAATAACAGAAGAGAATTTCTCAAGCAGGCAGCAATTTTTTCAGGAAGTATGGCGCTTTGGGGAGGAATCCCTGCAGCCATCCAAAAAGCCATGGCTATCAGTCCGGAAGCCGGCACGACTTTTTTAGATGCCGAACACATTGTTTTTTTGATGCAGGAAAACAGGTCATTTGACCATGCCTTGGGTTCACTTCAGGGAGTCCGGGGATTCAATGACCCAAGAGCGATCAAGCTTGCCAATGGCTTGCCCGTATGGCTGCAACCTGACAAAGCAGGAAATACCTACAAGCCATTTCACCTCGATATACAAAATACCAAAGCCACCTGGATGGGTGACATTCCCCACTCTTGGGAAAATCAGGTTGATGCAAGGAATGAAGGAAAATATGATGGATGGGTAGAATCCAAAAGACCAGGAAACAAGGAATTCAGCCATGTGCCTTTGACCATGGGCTATTATAAGAGAGAAGACATCCCTTTTTATTATGCATTGGCAGATGCTTTTACAGTTTGCGACCAGCATTTTTGCTCAGCCCTGACCGGTACCACTACCAACAGGATGTATTTTTGGACCGGAAAAAGCAGGAATCCCAAAGACGGCTTTTCTGTTGTCCGCAACTCTGAAGCCACCTATTCCAAAGAAGTGGATTGGAAGACTTATCCTGAAAGACTGGAAGAAAACGGTGTATCATGGAGAGTTTACCAAAATGAAATCAGCTTGTCATCAGGCTTAGAGGACGAAGACGAATCATTTTTAGCCAACTTCACAGACAATAACCTGGAATGGTTCAAGCAATACCATGTTCGTTTTGCCAAAAGCCACTACCCATTTTTACAAAAAGCAGAAAAAGAACTCCAAGAATCCATCGACCAGCTAGAGCATAGGATGAAATCCAATCCCGTCGATGGAATAGAAAAAGCAATGGAGGAAAACAAAGCAAAGCTGGCATATGTCCAGGAAACTTTAGTGAAGTATCATCCGGACAACTTTGACAAGCTTTCTGAAACAGAGAAAAACCTCCACAAAAAAGCTTTTACGATCAATTCAGAGGATCCGGATTTTCACCAGACAGAATGGATGGAATATGAAAAAGATGGAAAAGCCTTCAAAACAAAAATCCCAAAAGGCGACATCCTCCATGAATTTCGCAAAGATGTCAAAGAAGGAAAACTCCCAACGGTATCTTGGCTGGTTGCCCCGCAAAAATTCTCTGACCATCCATCGGCCCCCTGGTATGGCGCATGGTATGTCTCCGAGGCAATGAACATCCTGACCGAAAATCCTGAAGTCTGGAAGAAGACCATTTTTATACTCAATTATGATGAGAACGACGGATATTTTGACCATATCCCTCCTTTTGTAGCCCCGCATCCCACAGATCTAAATTCCGGAAAAGTAACAGGAGGCATCGAAACCAAGGACGAATTTGTCACCATGGAGGAAGAACTCTCCAAACCTGGGATGAAATCTAAGAATGCCCGACAAAGTCCGATTGGCTTGGGATATAGGGTTCCGCTGATTATCGCCTCCCCTTGGACACGTGGTGGCTGGGTCAACTCAGAAGTCTGTGATCTAACCTCTTCGCTGATGTTTTTGGAGAAATTTCTGAAACACAAAACAGGAAAAGACATCATAGAAGACAATATCAGTAGCTGGAGAAGGACCGTTTGTGGTGACCTCACTTCTGCTTTCAGACCCTATAATGGCGAGAAAATTGAATTTCCAAAACCCGTAGTACAGCAAGAATTTATGAAAATGATCCACCAAGCAAGTTTCAAAAACCTGCCTGACAACTTCGGGCCCCTTACCTCAACCGAAATCCAAACGGTCAAAAAAGCGGGACGGAAATCCAAAGTCCTACCTAAGCAGGAAGCCGGAACAAGAAATTCCAATGCGCTCACTTATGAATTATACCTTGATGGGGGAATGGATTTCTTTCAACAATCATTCAGGATAGTTTTTCAAAATTCTGATAATGTATTTGGGAAAAAGACAGCAGGCGTACCCTTCCAGGTCTATGCTCCTGCCAAATATTTGGAAAACAGCAAATGGCTTCCTATGAAAGTCTGGTCTTTTGCCTTAGAGCCGGGGACAGACCTGGATTACCAATGGCCATTGGTCAATTTTGAAAATGGACATTACCACTTGGATGCCTATGGCCCAAATGGATTTTTCAGAAGCTTCAAAGGAATGAGAAATGAGACTTTGGTCGAGGTCAATGCAACATACGACCTCAAAGAACCGAAAAATCCCAAGCTTATTCTCAGAATCCATAACCACGATAAAGTCAAAAATCTTGACCTAATCCTGGAAGACCAAGCCTACGGCAAAGTAAGGACTGAAATATCCCTTAATCCAAACTCAGAGAAAACGATCACATTGGACACCGAGAAAAGTTTTGGTTGGTACGATTATGCATTAAAAATCCAAGACAACGAATCCTTTGAAAGAAGACTTGCAGGAAGAATAGAAACCGGCTTGCCTTCAAAAACAGATCCGCAGATGGGAAACCTTATCCAAAACCAAGACACATTTAACGTATGAAAAATTTACTTTTGATCGGATTGGTATTCTTGGGATTGATTCGGGAAAGTTCAGCTCAAAATCTCAAAACTGAAAACCTGATTTTCATCACTTTGGATGGTTTGAGATGGCAGGAGGTATTTTCAGGTGCAGACTCTCTTTTGGTAGTGGATACACAATACGCACAGGATCCCGAAAAACTCACTGAAACCTTTTGGCACCTCGACCCAAAAGTCAGAAGGGAAACTTTGATGCCTTTTTTTTGGGAGGTCATTGCAAAGGAAGGACAGTTGCATGGCAACAGAAAACTTGGCAGCAAAGTGAATGATAAAAACAGGATGGTATTTTCCAAACCTTGCTACAATGAGATTTTTGCAGGATATCCAGACGATGAGCGCATCAATAGTAACAGCAAAGAAAATAACCCAAACCCTAATTTCTTGGAATTTCTCCAGAAGCAGCAAGGTTTTGAAAATAGGATTGCAGCTTTTGCATCTTGGGATGTGTTCCCTGCTATCCTCAACAGAGACAGGAACGGATTGAAACTAAATGCAGGATTTGAAAAAGCCCAAGGTGAAAATCTGACTGAAATCGAGACTTTCCTAAACCGTGCACAAGATGAGATTCGTGGTCCTTGGGGCGGTGTGAGGTTGGATTTTTTTACCCACCATTATGCGATGGAGGAGTTGAAAACAAGGAAGCCAAAAGTCCTTTATATAGGATATGGGGAAACTGACGATTACAGCCACGATGACCGGTATGACCAATATCTCCTTTCTGCAAGACAGACCGATGCCTACATCCGTGAGATCTGGGGTTTTGTACAAAATGACACACAATACAAAGGTAAGACCACTTTGATCATCATGACAGACCATGGCCGGGGAGTTTATCCCAAAGAGAACTGGAAGAGCCACTCAGTAAATACACCAAATTCAGATGAAATCTGGATTGCTGCAATAGGGCCTGACACACCTGCACTAGGTGAAGTCAGGCAAGACGGGCAAATCTATGCCATGCAGGTGGCAAGGACGATGGTGGAATTGTTGGGATTTGAATATCCGGTCACAAAAGCAGGGGAAGTCATTCCTGCAATCATGGGAAAATGAGATTCAAGGTTTTCATTTTACTCCTTATTTTGAGTGGATGCCAGCCAAAAGAGCAGGAAATAAAACCGACTTTTTCTTCTTCCCTTATGGCCTATTGGAAAGACAAGCCAATGGGTTCTGTTTGGGATTTTGTACCAAAAGAAGAAATCCATGAATTGTCCATAGGTTGGGAATTCCATGGTTGGGACACTTTGAAAGGAATAGGAGCAGAAATTCCAAATCTGAAATCAGGCTTGAAAATAAACCTTCCGCACCGCATCCAAACTCCCAATTCCAACATCTGGTACTCCGGAGATTTTGAACTGGAAAATGGAGTGTTGATAGTTGGTGCAGACGATGGACAACAGGTTTGGGTAGATGACAATCCCATCCTTCCTGACAAAAATCATGTCTATCAAATCCCTAAAACCAATGGAAAAATTACCATTAGAGTGATTAACAATGCTGTGGCAGGCGGCCTTGGAACTGTAAAATGGATTCCGATTGCAACCTGGGAAAAAGCCACTATAAACTTTGATTCAGAATGGTTTGGGAAGGTTAGGGAGGATAAGCATATGCTATGGCAGAAAGAGGTTGATTTTGATGAGATGACATCCAAAAGGTATCCCATTTGGTTTTCTGATCCGGTTATTTTACCATATGATAAAGACCAAATTCTCCTCAGGTGGACAGGAGAAAAGGGACATGAATCATGGATTTTTTATGGTAAGGATTCGGCAAACCTGCATCTTTCTACTTTAGCGATTGAAGATGATGGAGTCTATTCTGCATTTTTACCCAATGAGAAAATCCAACATTACAGGTTTGAGATGTCAGAGACCAAATCTCCTATCTACACTTCCAATTCGGTGGAATCGAAAATCCAAACCAGCTTTGCACTTTGGGCAGACAGCCAAGGAGGATGGAAATCGTTTGAAAAAATCCTTGAACAGATCAAAGAGGCAAATCCTGATTTCACCGTAGGAATCGGTGATTTGGTAGGAAACGGCAGACTTGAAAGTGAATACCAAAAATTGCTCCAGTACCTCTCCCCTATTGCTGTTCCCCATTATTTACTTCCAGGAAACCATGATTATGATGGTTCATATCAAACCTGGATTCCTGAGCCTTTCCAAAAAGTCCTCAAAGCAGACAACCAAAAAAATTACTATTCCTGGCAATCAGGGCCTTGTGCATTTATCGCTTTGGACCCCAATGAAAACTTTCCTGTCGGGATTCCGGCCAATACGGAGCAATTCGAATGGTTTCAACAGGAAATCAAATCCAAGAAATGGAAAGATGCTGCCTGGAAAATCATATTGGTTCACCAGCCACCCTTCAGTCAAGGTTGGATAGGGTATCATGGGGAGCAAAGCATAGAAAATTTGTTGAAACCGGTTTGGGAATCCGGCATGGCAGATCTGGTGATTTCGGGCCATACCCATGATTATGAAAGGTTGATCTTGGATCATCCAAATGGAAAGACTGCCATTTTGATTCTTGGTGGCGCCGGAGGGGGATTGGAGTCTGAAGGGAATAAAGAAGATTTTCCTATTATGGACAAACTTATCCGTGAGCACCATTTTGGCAGGATTGATGCCACTAACAAAAAGCTGGAATTCAAAGCCGTAAACCAGTCAGGAAAGGTGATCGACTCCTTTTCTCTTGAAAAATGAGTCAATCGATCACTTTCAGCGCCATTTCCTTAAGGTATCCCAAATCCGGAACTGGGATTTCTTCTTCCTTTGCCAATTCATCCCAAGTTCTCATTTTTAGCGAAAGATCAAACAAAGGGTCTTTTTCAAAATTTCCGGCCTCCATGGAGGTCATGACACCGCCCTGATAACCCAAAGTCATCAGGCTTGCCTCGGAAAGTTTTTGTAGATATTCCGGGTATTTGAAAGTAAGGTAACGTTTTGCCTGCACGTGGTTTTCAACAAGTTTGGCTACTTTCTCAGGAAAACCTACTTCACGTAAAAAGTCCGCGCCTATCTGTTCATGCCTCTTTACTCCAAAGCCTCCCATATTTTCAAGATCTCGATCCATGGCAAACAAATGGCCCAAATCATGGAAAAAAGCTGCCAAAATCACTTCGTCGTCATAACCTTCTTTTTGGGCAAGTTGGGCGGATTGGCACATATGTTCAATCTGGGAAACGGGTTCACCGATATAATCCGCATGACCAAATTTTTCATACAAGTCAAAAACCATCTTGACTCTTTCTTCCTTTGAAAGGGAATTCATCATTTTGTTGAATGTTTATAAATACTAAATTAATCTATCCGATTCGATTCACGATAGAATTTAAATTAAGAAAAGGTTAAATAAAAAAATGTTGAAATCAAGAGTAATTTAATGATTTATTTATTGATTAAGGCTAAATCATCAATTGCGACTTAAATGTTAACAGAATAGTAATTGTATTTTTTTTGAATAATAATTCCACAAAGTTTATTTTTGCTAAACTTATGTTTAATTCAATAAATCAAATGGATGAGAATTAAACACTTTATTTCAAACCAAGAACATCAAAATCAATAGATATCACCAATGAAAAAAGCCATCAAACTCGCAGTTTTTGACATCGCGGGGACAACCATAAAAGACAATAGCAATGTGGCAGGATCATTTCAGCATGCATTTCTCCAACATGGTTTTGAAAATGTGACATTGGCAGAGGCAAACGAAAAGATGGGATATCCTAAGCCATTGGCCATCCGTGATATTCTATCCAACCATGTATCGGATAAAGGAATCATTACTTTAAATCTCATCGATGCCATACACGAGGATTTTGTCCAAAACATGATCGAATATTACCGTCATGCACCCGGCATAGAGCCTATGGATGATGCGGAAGATACATTCAATGCACTTCGGAGAAAAGGAATTAAAATCGGCCTTGATACAGGTTTTAGCAGGGATATTACAGATGTAATTTTAGAAAGAGTGGGTTGGAAAAACTCCCCGCTGATTGACGTCACAGTATGTAGCGATGAAGTGGAAAAAGGCAGGCCTTTTCCAGATATGATCCATGTGATGATGGAAAAACTAGGAATAAAGGACCCCAAGGAAGTCATCAAGATAGGTGACACTGAAGTCGATGTCAATGAAGGAATCAACACAGGTTGCCTGATGAATATAGCAGTAACCACAGGAGCGTTCTCAGAAGAAGAACTGCTAAAGCATCACCCTACACACATCGTCAATTCATTGACAGAAATTCTGGATTTGATCGACCAATAATCAAAGTCTCCCAAACTCTCCAAGGGTTCGGAACCCTTGGAGAGTTCCTTAAAAAACGACTCAGATTTCTATTTTTCTCCCATGCTGCAACTTCCTTTCGTCTCAAAAAAACTTGCCCAAAGCAGCAACTTCAGTATGAGTTTGTTTGCAGCAGTGATGGCCTTTTTGACTTACAGCAGCATGTATGCTTTCCGAAAACCTTTTGCGGCGGCGACTTTTGAGGGGGAGTTATTTATGGGAATGGACCTGAAAGTCTGGCTGATATTGGCTCAGACTTTTGGCTACATGGCGAGTAAATTCTATGGTATCAAAATGATCTCAGAACTCAAACCTGAAAGACGGGCGGTTTTGATATTGACATTGATCGGCATTTCGTGGATGGGATTGTTGGGTTTTGCTGTACTACCCGCACCATTCAATATCCTTTGTTTTTTGGTCAATGGGTTTCCCTTGGGATTGATTTGGGGATTGGTTTTTCATTACCTGGAAGGGAGAAAATTTACTGAAATGATGGGCAGTATCTTGGCTGTCAGTTTTGTATTCTCCTCCGGATTGGTCAAAACAATAGGCAAGTACCTCATGGACGAATGGCATATTTCCGAACTTTGGATGCCATTTTGGACAGGAGGAATTTTCATGCCTTTGCTTGTGATTTCGGTTATTTTGCTCAATCAGACTCCTCCACCCAATCATGAAGACGTGGCCTTGCGTTCTGTCCGGACTCCTATGTCCAAAAAAGAAAGAGTTGATTTCTTCAATGCTTTCAAGCCGGGAATCATCATTCTTGTGTTGGTCTATGTGGTGCTTACCGCGCTCCGTGACATCAGAGACAATTTTGCGGTGGAAATATGGGAGACAATGGGAATCAATGTCAATCCTGAGCTACTTACACAAACAGAAATCCCGATTACCCTAATTCTTTTGGTCATGATGGCCCTTTTGGTTTTGGTCAAAAACAACCAAAAAGCGCTGTTCCTGTATCATTGGATCATCATTGCAGGACTTGTCATGGCCGTCGGTGCTACCATTTTACTACAGGTTGGTATTATTCAACCCTTTCTTTGGGTTGTCTTGACCGGCACAGGGATTTATATGGGCTACATTCCATTCAACTGTCTGTTGTTTGACAGGTTGATCGCTTCTTTCAAGTCAGCAGGAAATGTGGGATTCCTGATGTACCTCGCAGACAGTTTCGGTTATTTAGGTTCGGTGGGGATCGTCACCATCAAACAGTTTGGTATTTTAAAGGATATGAGTTGGCACCTTTTCTACACCCAAGGCATCTTAGTAATGCTGAGTATCGGGACTGGAATGATGCTTTTTACATTATGGTATTTTAAAAGAAAAACAAAAACCTACGAGTCGGGAACCGTTGAAAACATTTCTTTGGCTTCAAAAATATAAATCATGCAACCATCAGCAATCGTCATTGGCTCAGGAATCGTCGGATTGGCCATCACCAGAGCACTTTCAAACAAAGGTTGGAAAGTCACCGTCATCGAAAGAAATCCCAAACCCGTTGGTGCATCCATCCGGAATTTTGGAATGGTATGGCCAGTCGGACAGGCACAAGGTCTAACCTTTGACAGGGCTATGCGATCAAGGTCAATTTGGCTGGAAATGAGCAAGAAGGCAAAATTTTGGGCAGAAGAAACCGGATCATTACACCTTGCCTATACCGAATTGGAAAATCAGGTTGTCGAAGAATATGTGGCTGCGATGCAGGGCATCAAATCTGCTTTTCATTTAAATCCCGCTCAGACTGCAGAGAAAAGTCAGGCTGCCATCGTAAATGGACTCAAAGGTGCACTTTGGACCGAAGAGGAAATGATCGTAGATCCCCGGGAGGCCATCTGGCAAACAGCTGCTTTCCTTGAATCTCTAGAAAATGTAACCTTCGAATGGAATAAGGCAGTCACTGAAATCAACGGAAACAAAGTCAGGTCAGGGACCAATACTTGGGAAGCCGATCAAATTTTTGTTTGCAGTGGAGCAGATTTTGAAACTCTATATCCCGAAATTTTTGATGCCACTCCCATCACCAAATGTAAACTTCAGATGATGCGCCTTGCCAAGCAACCGGAGAATTGGCGTATAGGACCACCTCTTTGTGCAGGCCTGAGCTTTATCCATTACAAAGGTTTTCATGTAGCTCCTTCTTTGGCCAAACTCAAGTCTGTATATGAGGAACAATTTCCTGATTTATTGGATCTCGGTATCCATGTGATGGTTTCCCAAAATGGAAATGGCCAATTGACGATTGGTGACAGCCACGAGTATGGCAGGCATTTGGATCCGTTTGACAGGGAGGATATCAACAAAAAAATCACTGATTTTTTGAAAACTTTTGCGGCTTTCAAAGATTGGACTTTGGAATCTTCCTGGCATGGGATTTATCCCAAAATGACCAATGGAGCAACTGAATTTATCCATCAATTCAATGCTCAAGTCTGGATAGTCAATGGAATGGGCGGAGCAGGAATGACGCTTTCATTTGGCCTTGGCGAAGAGGTGGTGGAGAAAATCAGTTAAGGACTAGGGTATATTTAGATATCCTGCTATTTTTCATCATGGAAAACGAAATCTTGGTTCAGATAAGCCAAAAGATCAAAAGCATCAGAAAAGATAAAAATCTTACTATACAAGAGATCGCTGAAAGGGCGGGCGTCACGAAGGGCCTGATCTCCCAGATTGAAAACTCGAGGACACTCCCATCGCTGCTCGTGCTGATGCAGATCATCAAAGCCCTGGAAGTGGATCTGAACTTCTTTTTCAATGACCTTAGCCTCGATGGCAGGGAAGCTCCAGTTTTGGTTCTCAGGAAAGAAGAATACAGCAAATTCGAAAAAGAACCTGCTTCAGGCTATCAGTACGAGCGCATCTTCACAAGAAAAATCAAATCAGGAGCAGTCGATTTTGTTTTGCTCGAAATCTTGCCCGGTTCAGTTAGAAATTTTGTAACCACCGATGCGTTTGAATTCAAATATATCCTTCAGGGTACAGTCAAATACATTTTCCGTGATCAGACCGTCGAACTTTTTGAAGGAGATTCCATGCTTTTTGACGGACGATTGGAGCACAATCCCGTCAATGAAGGAAAGGAAATAGTAAGGATGCTCGTTGTTTATTTCTTTGAAAATATGGAATAAGCTCTTGATTTTACTTTTTTATTTGGAAAGAATCAATCAAGCCACCCTCCAGATTGTAAGTTCTAAGTTCCAAAAAATCCCCAACGACTTGAACGGTACAATAATGATGTCCTCTGTAATTTTTTGCGGTAAACCAGGTTCTGGCAGGGGCATTGTCCTCCAAGTTGCCTCCAGATCCTCCTGCCTGCACATAGATTGTTCCTTTTTCAGAATCGACTTTGTCCCCTTTCAAAGGATGCGACCGCATATAAGTATGCAGATGTCCGAAGAAAACCATATCAACTTCATTGGCTTCAACCAGTGAAATCAAGTCTTTCAGTTGTGAATCACCCTGATTTCCGGGTTCCTTCCAGGTATTGCCATAATCATCCTCATCTGCAGAATAAGGTGCATGGTGAAGCACGACAAATTTCCATTTTGCTCCACTTTTGGCCCTTTCATTTTCTAGCCAAACATACTGTTCTCCTCCTTTCTGAAGGTCTTTTCGGGGATTGCTGTTGAGCATAAAAAAGGAAGCGTCTCCGTAATCGAAACGGTAAAAGCCCTTTTCACCTGATTGCGGATGGTATTGTTTGTACCAATGAAGGTCTCCGTCCCCATTTCCCGGAACAGTCGCAATGGGAATCCTTGAAGTTAAAACCCCCGTTCCCTGAAAATATTCCATTGTCCACTCAAACTTGGAATCTTTCCATCCACCATCCGTCAGATCCCCTAGATGAATCAAAAAATCAGGTCTTTCTTCCCAAAGTCGTTGGGCAACTTGGTTATTGACCTGCGGTCTGCTTTCTGTATCACTGATGATTCCAAAAAGAAAAGGATTGCCTCTTTGCTTTGCTGTTTGGAAAGAAAGAACCTGAGTAGATAATTTCTCTCCGCTTTCAGATTCCAAATCCAGCCTGTAAAAATAGGTTGTCCCGGGATTCAGATTTTCTAAAGTAATGGTTCTGATGAGATCGTTTCCTGAGTCAAAATTCTTAGACATTTCCAAGGGAAGTTTTTCTCCATAGGTCAAGATGGCTTTGGAGGCCCGATCTGTTTCCCAAACCAATTGGGCAGAATTCTCACCAATATCATTGAGATATGGACCTACCATCAAATGGAACTTGTCAGAATAGAGCTTTCCTGCACTGATTTGCTTTTCTACTTTCGAAAAAATATCGGCTATTTCCTGTTCTGTGAGGTCTTGGTTATATATCGCCGCTTTCTTAAGAATATCATGGGCTTCCATATAAGGCTCCTTATCCAAAAAGGATTTTAAGATCAACTGACTTCCTTCCAATGTTTTGTCCAATTCCTTTTGCCAAACCATTTCGCCTTGTTCAAAAAGTGTAACGTTTTTCCCATCAAAGTTTAGAAAGTAATGGTTCCAGTATTTTTTCCAAGATTTGGAATTGAATCCTGTTTCCTCCCAAATCCCTTTTTCCATCATGCCGGTAGTCACTTTTTTATCAAATACCGAAATAGCCAATTCCAAATCATCTTCTTTCCAAAATTCCCAAGAAATCCCAACCGGATTATTGACATGGGTGAGTAACAAAAACTCCAAAGTAAACGGTTTGGAAAAACCGACAGAAAAGTTTTCAAACAGCTGAAAAATAGAAGAAACCGGTTGATTCAGGCTGTTTGATGAGTCAGAAAAACCTGCACCAAATTTTTGAAAATCTTTCAAATAAACGGTTTCATCAAAGGGTTTTGTGGCTGCATTTCTTGGTAGGTCATATTGATTCCAAAACCAGAATTCTTTAGCGGGTTTTGGGATGGAATCAGAAGGTAGAACCGAAATATTTGGAAACAGGAAGGAAAAAAGGAATAGGAATGTCAGCATTGGAACTGGATTTTTGTTTACCAATACTAAACAGAAGAAAAATAAAAGAGATGAAGGGGCTGTTAAGAAACTGCTATAAAATCATCAACAGAAAAGCCACCGCCCAAAAGGATTGATACCTTTCAGCAGTGGCTTTCAATTTTGATATTCTTACTTTTTCTTATTTCTACTTTGAAAATGAAAAAGAAACCATCACCCTGTCATTGAGCTTTTGCTCCTCAAGACTGAAAGTCGGTTCTTGGTATGATTCACTCGTATCCATGGCCAACATGGCTTTGGCATTACGCATGACGGGCATGTAGTTGTTATTTCCTGAGGTATAGGTGACATTATGGACTTGGAGTTTAGACAACCCCAATGATTTTGCAATTACCTCTGTTTTTGATTTTGCATCAGAAATGGCGAGTTCGAGCAATTTAGAAGCAGATGATTTTCTCAAGGCATCCGAAACCTGAAACTGCACATTGTAAGTCATATCTGTCGTCTGATGCAATGCTTCAGTGATTTTTACCAAATTCTGTTCTGCAATTTTTACCCTGACTTTAATGGTTTGGGCAGCAACATAGCCACTGTCTTTGGAAGAGTTATTGGAATAAACCCTGTTGACATTGACAAAATAATTGTCAACCGTAAAAGTGTAACCGCTCACCTTGGTTTTTTTAAGGGCATCCTCTATTGATTTTGTCTTCTTGTTCAGCGCATTGGTGGCATCGGAAACTTTCAATGCTTTTTCTGAGAGGTTGATAAACATCAACGCTTCATCCGGCATAATGCTGAGTTCGCTTGTTCCTTCGACTTGAATGAGTGGAATGTTTTCCTGCGCAAAGGCAGGTCCAAACAGGAATAAAAACGGCAATGCAAATAGTAGCTTTTTCATAATATTGGTTTTTAAGTCTTGTACGGAGGGTTCAAAATTTCGGCCAATTTTTTTCAGTAATCAGTAATCAGAAAAAAACAGTTGGCAGTGGAAACTGCAAACTGAGACTGAATACTGCAAACTTAATTATTTTTCCAAATCCAGGATATCCTTGATTTTATTGGTTTTTTCCATTTCGTGGTACAATCCTTCGTAGTCATCTGCAATGATTTTATCTCGAAATTTGGAAAGGTTGGATATGTACAAGCTCATGGCCTCAAGGATATTTTTCTTGTTTTCCTGCATGATGGGTGCCCACATTCCCGGTGAACTTTTTGCTAACCTGACCGTCGAAGCAAATCCACTTCCTGCCATGTCAAAAATGTTTTTTTCATCTTCCATTTTATCCAGGACGGTCTTGCCCAACATAAACGAAGTGATGTGCGACAGGTGGGAAACGAAAGCGAGATGTTTGTCATGCTCTTCAGGATCCATGAAGCGCAGCTTCATATTGAGGGCTTCCAATACCTCATAGGCTTTGGCTTTCAAGTGGATGTCTGTCTTTTCCATTTCGCAAATGATAAAAACTTTTCTGTCCAACAGGTCTGCATTGGCTGCTTTAGGACCGGAATATTCTGTTCCTGCGATCGGGTGGCCGGCGAGGTAATGTTCTCTTTTGGGATGTTCTGATACCGCCTGACAAAGCAATTCTTTGGTTGATCCAAAATCCATCACCAAAGTTTCGGGAGAGATCTCATCAAGAGTTTTGACCAGCAATTCAGATAAAGTATTTGCAGGCGTTGCCAAAACGATGATATCTGTGTCGGCATCGGCCTTTTCTTTGGCTTCATCTATGATCCCCAAAGTCAGGGCATCCTGGAGGTTTTGCGAATTGGAATCAAATCCTGTAAAATGGATTTCCGGCTTTAACTGCTTCAAGGCTAGGGAAAATGACCCTCCCAAAAGACCCAAACCGATGATGTGAATTTTTTTCATTTGTTGATGATGTATGTGGGTGATGTGTTTATGATAATCGATTTATTGCTTCTTTGATGGATTCCTCTTCGACACAAAGTGAAAATCTTATGAAACCTTCCCCTTGTGTTCCGAAAATATGTCCGGGTGTCACAAAAATAGATTTGTCGTAAAGTAGGTTATCTACCAATTCATCAGATGTTTTTCCCTTAGGCAATTTAGCCCATACAAACATGCCTGCTGTGTCCTTTTCAAATTCCAAACCCAATTTTTCTGCCAATTCCCAAATCAGTTTTCTTCTTTTGGAATAAATTTCATTCAGTCCCCCATACCAATCCCTTCCCAATGACATGGCTGCAATGGCGCCTTGTTGGATTCCGAGAAACATTCCTGAATCCATATTGCTTTTTACTTTGGTAATGGCAGAGATCCATTCAGGCTTACCTGCGACAAAACCAACCCGCCAACCAGCCATATTGGAGGTCTTGCTGAGGGAATTGAGTTCCAAAGCTACTTCTTTGGCTCCTCCAATCTGGAAAATACTTTTTGGATTATCCTCCAAAACAAAGCTGTAGGGATTGTCATTGACGATGATGATGTGATTCTTTCTCCCAAACGCAATCAGCCTTTCAAAAACCTTCAAATCAGCCTTTGCTCCTGTGGGCATATGCGGATAATTGACCCACATCAGTTTGACTTTGCCTAGGTCCATTTTTTCGAGTTCATCAAAATCAGGATACCAACCATTTTCTGATTTTAAGTCATAATAAACCGCTTCCGCCAAAAGCAATTTGGTTACAGAAGTGTAAGTTGGGTAACCGGGATTTGGTACCAAAACCTGATCTCCCTCGTCCAAAAAAGTCATGGAAATGTGCATGATACCTTCCTTTGAACCCAATAGGGGCAATATTTCCGTATCGGCTGATAAGGAAACCCCATAATGTTTTTGGTGAAAATCAGCGTAGCCGTTTCTCAAAGCTGGAATTCCCTGATAGCCTTGGTAGCCGTGGCTCGTTGGCAACAAAGAAGACTGGTGCAAAGAATCTACGACAGAAGGATGAGGCGGAAGGTCCGGACTTCCAATTCCCATGTTGATGATTGGCTTTCCTTCTTCCCGCAGTTGGTTGACCTCTTTGAGTTTTTGAGAAAAATAATATTCCTGAATGCTATCTGTCCGTTTGGAAAATCCCTTCATCTTATTTCCTGCTTACATATTCACCAAAAATCTTCACTTCTCCCCCATTTTGATTGACTGCGTCGATGGCCTTCAGGTATTTGGCGTAATCGTCAAATTGCGCATCAATGAAAAACGCATAGTGCCAGGGATTTTCTATAACCGGAATGGATTGGATTTTACTCAAGTCAAGGTCATTGTCACTCAGCAAAGTCAGGAGCTTGGCAAGACTTCCCTTTTCATTTCTGATTGTGATTTTGAATGAGGCTTTATTGGGTTTTTCAGTTTGCTGCGGTTTGTCTTTTTGCAGGAGAATGAAACGTGTAAAATTGTTTTTGATCGTCTGAATGTCATCGGCCAGGATTTCCAAACCATAGATTTCTGCTGCTGTCGAGCTCGCAATTGCACCCAAGCCTTTGATTTTTTCATCCGAAATCCGCTTGGAAACAGTAGCCGTATCCACATCATCGATCAATTTGATGTCAGGATAATCCTCAAAAAAGCGCTTGCACTGAAGTAAAGCCATAGGATGGGATTTTACCTCCTTGATATCAGTAATTTTTTGCCCCGGCAAAACCATGAGGTTGTGGGAAATCGGTAGGTAGTATTCTTCAAAAATATGTAATTCGTGCCTGTCGATCAGGTCATAATTTGGGAGAATGGCGCCTGCAATGGAGTTCTCGATCGCCATGACACCGTAAGGAACCTCTCCTCTTTGCACCGCCTTGGCCACTTCCTCAAAAGTCCTAAAACCCTCGATTTCAGTATCCTCCCCAAAATAATTGAGCGCAACCTGATGGTGAAAAGAACCTGGAATACCTTGAATGGCGACTTTCATAAGCTATTTTTTGAAAATAAAATAAACCGCAAGCACCAAAAATCCAAATCCGATGATATGGTTTAGTTTGATGGTTTCATTCTTGAAAAATACCAAAGTGAAAATCATAAATACCACCAAAGTGATAACTTCCTGAAGCACTTTTAATTCTACCAAAGAAAAAGGCCCTCCGTTTTCTCTGAACCCTATCCTATTGGCAGGAACCTGAAAAATGTATTCAAAGAAAGCGATTCCCCAACTGATCAAAACGATCGAGATCAACCCAAGATTTTCAAACCATTTCAGGTCTTTGAACTTCAGGTGTCCATACCAAGCCATGGTCATAAAGGTATTGGAAAGGATCAAAAGAAGGATGGTATAGGTGCCTTTCATTTTTCAAAAGAGATATGAGACTGGAGATGTGAGATTTGAGACAATAGTATCGAAGTCTTTTGTCTATTGTCTATTGTCTATTAAGGAAACGTGCTTCCAAAAACTCGGATAGGATTTGTTGACAACGCTAGGGTCTTCGATGATCACCTTTGTTTTGGTCATCAGCGGCATAAATGCCATGGCCATCCTGTGGTCATCATAGGTGTGGATATGGACCTCATGAGGCATTGTCACGGAAGGAATCAAGGTAAACACTTCATTTTCTCCTTCTTTGAGTTGGGCATTGAACTTTCCTAATTCTTGCTGCAAAGCATAAATCCTATCAGTTTCCTTGATCCTCAAACTTTCCAATCCTGTAAATTTTGTCTTTTGACCAATGATCGCACAAGTCACAGCTACTGTCTGTGCAAGATCCGGGCAATGTGTAAAATCCCATGAATCAAGTCCTTTGACAGGTTGTTTGGTGAGTTTGACCCCACCATTTTGAAATTCACTTTTGACACCTAGCCTGTCCATGATGTCCACGATTTTGGAATCTCCTTGCAGGCTGTTTTCTTTCAGGCCTTCCAAAAACAATTCTCCTTCATCTGAACATGCCAGTAAACTGAACCAATAACTTGCTCCCGACCAATCACTTTCGACATTGAATTGGGTAGGTTGATAAGCTTGATGGGAAACTTTGATGAAATTTCCTTCCCAAGTATACTTTATGCCAAAAGCACCCATGAGTTCAAGGGTCATTTCTATATATGTCCTCGATCCGATTTTTCCTGTCAGTTCCAATTCGAGTCCCATAGGAAGTACCGGCGCAATCATCAACAGTGCTGAAATGTATTGGGAACTGACGTCTCCCCGGATAGTGATTTTATTAGTTTTTTGTTCTTTCAGGCCATGAATGGCCAAAGGTGGAAAACCTTCCTTATTCATGTAATGGATTTCCGCACCTATTTCTCTCAATGCATCCACCAAAATACCGATTGGCCTTTCACACATACGAGGCGTTCCGGTCATGACCTTATTCTGGTTGGTTGCAGCAGCTAAAGCAGTCAAAAACCGCATGGTCGTACCGGCATCCAAAACATCAAAGATTGCCGGATTTTCTCCAAGCAACCTGATCATGGTCTGTGTATCACGCGCTTCGGCAAGATTGCTCAGTTTGTTCTCACCTTCTGTAAGCGCATCGATGACCAAAGCCCTGTTGCTTTCACTTTTGGAAGATGGAAGCGGGATGACTGTAAGTTGAAAAGCACTAATCTGGCTTAGAAATAAAGTTTCCAAGGTTTGATTCATTGGTTTAATGGTACGTGGGAGGTTAATGAGTGGTAATATAAAATGGCTTCTTTGATTTCTTCGGCTGTTCCTTTGATGTTGTAATCACAATTGCCTATTCTTCTCAAAAGTGAAAAGTTTACCGTTGATCCTTCATTCTTTTTATCCTGACTGCACAATTTGATGATATCATCGATATCAACTTCGGAAAACTGAAAAACCCCGTAAATTTCAGTCAAGGCATCAGTGATGGTCTGAAGGTCTTCTTTTGGCAATCCTGATTTTTTGTGGGAAAGATAAGCTTCGCAAATCATTCCTACCGCGATGGCTTCACCATGCAGTAAATGTTTATCTGTATTGAGGTAAAATGACTCGAAAGCATGTCCGATGGTATGTCCAAAATTCAAAATTTTTCTCAATCCCGCTTCTTTGGGATCTTTTTCTACCACTTCCCTTTTGATCTGAACAGATTTTTCAATGATTTCTCGCCAATTTTGCTTTTCCCAATCACTGATTTTTAAACAAGAAAAGTAGTTGGCATTTTGGATCAAGCCGTGCTTCAAAACCTCAGCGTAACCCGACCGGAGTTCTTCATGAGGAAGGGTTTGGAGAAAAATTTCAGAAATCAAAACGAGTTCTGGTTGGGTAAATACGCCTATGTGGTTTTTGAAACCATTGAAATCAATCCCCAATTTTCCTCCGACACTTGCATCCACCTGAGAGAGCAAAGTTGTCGGAATATTGATAAATCGGATTCCTCTTTTGTAAGTTGCCGCACAAAAACCTCCCATGTCCCCGGTTACTCCTCCACCAAGATTGATGATCAAAGCTTTTCTGTCAAAGCCTTCATCAGTCATCCATTGCCAGATCTGTGTACAGGTATTTAGATTTTTGTTGGTTTCACCGGCTTCAAAAGAAAAATGTCTGTACCCATCCGGCAAGAGCTGCTCTATGATCGGAAAGCAGAATTTTGCGGTATTGGAGTCGGAGATCACTCCCAAATGAGAATACTCAACCTGGTCCAGAAACTTACTCAAATCAAGCGAGATGTTGTTGGAAAATATTACTGACTCCAAAATAGGTGAGATTAATTGTATAAATGGAACTGAAAATCAAAATATCAGGTGAGAAGTAAAAGGTAAGAAGTTCTTGAAACCTCTTACCTCTTATTGACTTCTTACTTTTTCACGGCATCAGCTTCTCTCAATTGCTTTTCTTGTCTTTTTACCGATTCTTCGTGAATACAGTAAAGCAATTCTTTCATGAATTTCTCTGAGAGGTTCTTCTGAACACCCTTCTGGGTACGAGATTCCATGACGAATTTCCACCTATCTGATTGGAATACAGTAAGGTGATGTTCTCTTTTATAGGCACCGATTTGATCGATCAAGGAAAATCTCTCCTGTAAAATATCCAACAATTGATCGTCCAAATGATCAACTGCAGATCTCAAATCATTCAATCTTTCTCCAGGGTTTTCACTTCCTAGGGTATCTTTGAAATCAATTAAAGAAAGGATTTCTTTCAATCTTTTTGGCGTAACCTGCTGCTTGGCATCAGACCAGGCGTTATCCGGATCATGGTGAGTCTCAATCATCAAACCATCAAGACCAAAATTGATTGCTCTTTGGGCTGTTTCCAAGATCCCTTCTCTGTTACCTACAATATGACTCGGGTCGTTGATCACTTCCATTCCTTTCCACTCTCTTTTAAGGTGGATAGGCATTGACCAATTAGGCTTGTTTCTGAATCTTTTGTCATAAGAATCAGAAAATCCTCTGTGGATTGCCGCCAATTTATTGATTCCGACTGCATGCATTCTTTCCAAAGCACCGATCCAAAGCTGCAAGTCTGGATTCATTGGGTTTTTGATCATCACAGGAATGTCCACTCCTTTGAGCGCATCGGCGATTTCCTGTACTGCAAATGGATTGACAGTAGTTCTGGCTCCTACCCAAAGTACATCGACTTTGTGTTTCAATGCCAATTCCACGTGAGCAGCATTACCAACCTCGGTTGTGATGGGGATATTGAGGTGATGCCTCACAATTTCCATCCATTTCAAACCTTCTTCACCTATTCCTTCAAAGCTTCCCGGTCTCGTTCTAGGTTTCCAGATTCCTGCGCGGAACATATCAGGAACCATGTTTTCTTTTTTCATGTCCAGGCAGACTTTTTCGATCTGCTCAGGAGTTTCAGCACTACAAGGTCCTGCGATGATGACATGGCCTTCTATTCCGAATCCCCAGTCTTTGATTTGTAAATGGTCTTTCATGATTTGATAGGTTTAATAAAAAAAGCCCGACTCTTTCGAACCGGGCTTTTTTTGCTTTATGATTTTTTAGATTTTTTCTAGACAATAAGCAACTCCGATTCGGCTTTGAAGACGAAAGTAAAAGTAATAAAAGCTAAAGAAGGCGAATGCTGCGATTAACATGTTTCAAAAGTAAGAGCCTCTTTTTTAAAAACAAATTAATTTATAAATAATTTCTTACTCTTTATTCAAAAATCAGACGAACCATTAAGAATTCAATAAGTACAATCAGAAAATAAGTATATTTCAAAATATAATTTTGCATTGGGGTTTGAAAAAGATGAAATCAAATTGGCTTTTTCGCTGATTATTGGATATTCATATATCCAAACATTCATAATCAGGTTTTTGTAATTTACTCCATTATATATGGCATCAAATAACAAAACATTCCCCTACCCCATGAGGTTTTTTTAATATATTTGCCCCGTAATTTGAGTTATATGCCTGTCAAACCCAATATTTCTTTTGAAAATCTTGAAGTTGCCTTTGCTTCAAAATCCAATGCTGAGCTAAAAAAAATGTACCTGATTTTCGCTACAGTCAACAACAATCTAGCTGTAAGTGTTGGAACCAAGCTTGCCAACTGGTCTTTTGCCCTTGGCCTCCCCATCAAGGGAATCATGAAAAAAACAATGTTTGGACATTTCTGCGGAGGAGAAGACATCAATGATTGTCAGCATGCATTAGAAGAATTGGCCAAATATCATATCCATACCATCCTCGACTATTCTGTAGAAGGAGAAGGCGATGAAGCGAGTTATGAAGTTACAAAAAATGAGATCCTAAGGACTATAGAAAGATCCGCCGGTGATGAAAATATTCCTTTTGCCGTATTTAAAGTCACAGGACTTGGTGATTTTGAGATCATGACCAAAATCCAAGATGGTAAAACTTTAAATGATAAGGAGAAGACTTCATTCGATAAACTCAAAATCAGGATTGATGAGCTTTGCAAAGCGGCCTATATTGCAAATACCAAAATATTGATAGATGCGGAGGAATCTTGGTTCCAGGATGTGATCGATGGAATGGCCTATGAAGCGATGGAAAAATACAACAAGCAATCCTGCATTGTATACAATACATACCAGATGTACCGGCATGATTCACTTGCAAAATTGAAAAAAGACCATAAGGTTGCCTTGGAAAAAGGATATTTGCTAGGCGCTAAATTAGTCAGGGGAGCATATATGGAGAAGGAAAGAGACCGTGCCGCAGAAAAGGGATATCCAAGCCCGATCCAACCAACCAAAGAATCTTCAGACAAGGATTATAATGCCGCCCTTGAATTTTGCATGGAAAACATCAAATCGATGGGCTTGGTATCCGGATCCCATAACGAAAAAAGCAACTATCTTTTGACGGAATTGATCTCTAAATATGGAATCAACCCTTCTGATGATAGTGTTTATTTTGCTCAGCTATATGGTATGAGTGACAACATTTCCTTTAACCTTGCAAAGGCAGGCTACAATGTAGTGAAATACGTCCCTTATGGACCGGTAGAAAAAGTAATGCCTTACCTATCCCGAAGGGCAGAAGAAAACACCTCGGTTGCCGGCCAAAGCAGCAGGGAATTTGATCTGGTCAAAAGGGAAATGGCAAGACGAAAAGCGGCTAAGAAATAGAGGTTATTGGTTATTGGTTATTGGTTATTGGTTATTGGTTATTGGTTATTGGTTAAAAATTATTTGAACTGAACAAATAGAGAAATGCAGGTATTAAGCGAACAGGAATTAGAAAGAAGAAAAGACCGGGAAGAATTGATGAAGTTGGGTATTAACCCCTACCCTGCTGAATCATTCCCTGTCAACGTGACAACAGAAGATATTCACAAAAACTACGAAAACAGAAAAACTGACTATAAAGACATTTCCATTGCAGGGAGATTGATGACCAAAAGAATCATGGGTTCCGCTTCCTTTGCTGAAATCCAAGATTCAACAGGAAGACTTCAAATTTATCTCAGAAGGGATGACTTGTGTCCCGGTGATGACAAGACTTTTTACAACACAGTATTCAAAAAACTTTTGGGAATTGGTGACTTTATTGGTCTGAAAGGCTATATTTTTACAACCCAAACGGGCGAGATTTCTCTCCACGTCACAGATTTGAAGATTCTTTCAAAGTCCATCAAACCCCTTCCTGTCGTCAAAAGAGATGAAGAAGGGAATATCTATGATGGCTTTACAGATCCTGAGATGAGATATAGACAGCGGTATGTGGACCTTACGGTCAATCCTGAAGTGAAAGAGGTTTTTGTAACAAGGTCAAAGGTCATTACCAATATGCGCCGTTACTTTGATGACCACGGATGGCTTGAAGTGGAAACTCCCATCTTGCAGCAGGTACATGGAGGGGCAGCAGCACGTCCGTTCAATACTTACCACAATACCCTGGATATGCCTCTTTACCTGAGGATTGCCAATGAATTGTACCTCAAAAGATTGATTGTCGGTGGTTTTGAAGGTGTTTATGAGTTTGGTAAAATGTTCCGAAACGAGGGAATGGACCGTACCCACAACCCCGAATTCACCAGCATGGAAATCTACGTAGCCTATAAAGACTACATCTGGATGATGGAAATGGTGGAGGATTTGATTGAAAAAATCACCCAATCGATCCATGGTACTACTGTCGTCAAAGTAGCTGACAAAGAGATTGATTTTGCCGGGCCATACAGAAGGCTGACTATGTTTGATTCCATTAAAGAATATGCAGGAATTGATGTGAGCGAAATGGATGAATCAGGTCTTAGGCAGGTCTGTCTAGATCTGGGCATTCAGGTGGACAACAGTATGGGTAAAGGCAAATTGATTGATGAAATATTTGGCGAAAAAGTGGAAGCCAATCTGATACAACCAACGTATATCACCGACTATCCTGTAGAAATGACACCCTTAGCCAAAAAACATAGATCCAAAGAAGGATTGGTGGAACGATTTGAGTTATTTGTCAATGGAAAAGAAATCGCCAATGCTTATTCGGAATTGAATGACCCGATCGTTCAGCGGGAAAGGTTTGAAGATCAATTAAAATTGGCGGCAAGAGGTGACGATGAAGCCATGGCCATGGATGAGGATTTTCTCCGTGCTTTGGAATACGGCATGCCTCCGACATCTGGTTTGGGAATCGGAATAGACAGACTCACGATGTTGCTGACAAACAAAACCACCATACAGGAAGTCCTATTTTTTCCGCAAATGAGGCCTGAAAAGAAATTGAAAATTGCTTCAGATGAGGATTTTATGGAATTGGGCATCCCAATCGGATTGCTGCCTGTAATCAGGGACATGAATATCCAAACCATCGAGCAGTTGAAGGAAATGGATCCAAACAAGCTCTTTAATGATGTTTGTGGAAGGAGAAAGAAACTGAAACTAGAAGTTTCTAACCCTACAAAAGAGGATGTAGAGAAGTGGCTTTCTTGATATTGGAAGAATTTAAATTAAAGACCGGAAACATGTTTTCGGTCTTTTTCTTTTTATAAAAAAACTAACCAACTCAATAAAAAATTTAATGCTCATTTTTTTATATTATTAAATTTTTACGCTATTTTTTGATTAATTTATAATGATTAAATATAATTGTTAATTATTTATCAAATAAACATACTATTCATTAAAGTAAATGAACCTACGCCTCAACTCAGAATTTGGAACCTTGAAAGCGGTTTTGATGCACCGTCCCGGAAAAGAAATTGACCGGCTTACCCCTTACAATAAGGAATTACTTCTATTTGAGGATGTTCCTTATCTTGAGGCGATGCAAAAGGAGCATGATTTTTTTACTGACCTGATCAAACAAACCACCGGAGCGCAGGTGTATAGGCTTCATGAATTGTTGATTCAGGTTCTCTCTAACAGGGAGATATTGGAAAAACTCATGCATGACGCTTTGACTAAATCCGGTCTGACCCATTTTAAGGAACATATTCTTGACCGATTGTCCACCGCTGAGTGCGCAACGGCATTGACTGCAGGAGTAAAAGTCCATGAACTCAAACGGAAAATCCCAAACCTGTCCTCAGGCGAGTTGTTGGATTATGCATTTGTCATTCCTCCAAGTCCCAACCTGTATTTTCAAAGAGATCCAATGGCCATCACGCCTGGAGGAATCATTTTCTCAAGTATGAAAAAAGAAGGGAGACAAAGGGAAGCCAATATTCTTAGGGCAATATTTGAAAACCATGTCGATTTCAAAGACCATGTAAACCGTCTCTATCCTATCAACGGTCATGATTCTCCGCCAAGTATTGAAGGAGGGGATGTAATTGTTTTATCCAAACATGCTGTGGCCATCGGAAATTCTGAAAGGACAGATGAAAAAGCTATTTACCATGTAGCCAAAGCCTTATTGGCTGAGGGAAGCGTCGAAAGAGTCTATGAAGTTCACTTACCTAAAAAAAGACAATATATGCATCTGGATACTGTTTTTACGATCTTGGATGAAAACCTTGTATTGACCTATCCGGATGCACTAAACTCTGTCCTTCAGACTTCACTTTACACTTTGAAAGATATACATGACGACAAAGTAAATATCAAAAGACAGGTTTTGAATGAATCCCTTTTAACAGTTTTGGAAAAAGAAATTCCTCATCTTGAGATCCTTTCCACAGCTGACGGAAAACCTGATTATTCTATGAGAGAGCAATGGTTTGACGGTGCCAATGTATTTGCAATAGGGCCAAGAAGGGTGATTTCCTACAACAGAAATATCCACACCAACCGTGCTTTGAGAAATATGGGGGTAGAAGTCCTTGAAATACCATCATCAGAACTCTCAAGAGGCCTTGGCGGGCCTAGGTGCATGACAATGCCGCTGAGCAGGGCAAAAATTTAGAAACTATTCTTTTGAATAGTTTCTAAATTCATATTTCGCCCTCAGGTATAAATGGTTTCCCAAGCTATCCACCCGATAGCTTTCTCTCTTTTTAGGAAAAAAGATCCCGGTAGAATTATCCCAATCCAAGTTATATACCATACTGAAATGATCACTGGTTTTGACTTTGTAGCCAATAATCTGATAAGATTCTTTATCAAAATAATACCACCAAATATCTACGGCACAATCATTTGGATCACCGTCAATCACTTGTACAGTTTCTACTTCCCTCCCATCTTCCAATAAATTAAGGCCTTGATATTCTAATTTTTTGGTTTGTTCAAATAGGTCAAAAGGTTTTGTCAATACATAATAGGCTGCATCAATATCTTTTTTTTTACTAGCCAAAAAGCCCTCATTTTGGATTTCATTTTCCCCCATCCAATACCCAGTCCTTACCCCGTCAAAAATCACTTTGTGGACAAGGCTGTCTTTTTTCCAAGTAATTTTAGCTTCAAAAAATGGCTGATGCCTAAATTCAAGATTTTGGATCGAATGTGTTTCAACCTCTCCATTTTCAAGAAATAGCCAAGATTCTTTTTCCAATGAAAAGGAATTTAAAGATTTCCAAGTTTCACCACCCCCATGAGCAATAATTGACTTTTCGATGATTGCTTTTGCTTTTTTTTCAGCAGATGGGGTGCAACAGGTAAACAAACCAATCAAAATGGCAATGATACAGACGGGTCGGAATTTCATAGACTCTTTTTGAATTTATATGGTTTCAAATGTAACAAGTCAATTACTCCATAAAAATCTTTTCCCCTAAAATAAAAAAACCTGAGGAAATTTGATTTCCCTCAGGTTGATTTGATTAAGCTTAAAGTTCTTTTTAGTACCCTGTAGATTTTTCAGAATCAAGTTCGGCATTTCTACGGGCATTAAGGAACCCAGGATCAAGCCTGCTGTTTTTTAATTCGGTTATTGGTGCAGTATCTATTTGTGCCACTCCTGCCAATACCTGGTTATTTGCCCTATTATAATAAAGTGCAAAATCATTTGGCCCAAGTTCTATCACCGAGGCACAGGCAATAGTCACATTCGTCATATCCCGTGTTATTGGATGTGGCCTTAATGAAGATTGGGGAAGCAAATTATTTCCACAATCAACCGCATTCCCCACATTCCTCATAAAGGCCCCCATATTGATAAGGAATTGATTTTCAACAGATAAACCGACATTAGTATAGAAACCATCCCATTCACCTATGAATATTATCCTTCCTCCCTCTTCAGCAAAAATTTTCATCTCATTAATTTCGGCGACAGTATAAGCGATCATCGGCAACCAAAGAAATAATACCTTCACATCCTTAGGTATAGATACTAGTGTCCCTGCAGTGGAAGAAATATCTTCAATTACAAAGCCTTCATTTTGAATTAAATTCCTCAGAGGATTAAATCTAAGTGAAGAACCACAGGCAGGAGGGGTGTCAATCACGGTAAACCTTGAATTTCTTCCACAATCAAACCAAATTTTATCACCCGAATTTCTTATTCCAATAGTTTCAAAATTAATTAAATTTTTAACCAACAGTTGATTGTTAGGATTTTGCATCCTAATTTCATCGAACACATTAAAATCATTGAATACCACTACATCTCTTCCGGGTCTTGGGCCAATTGCCTCCTGCACAAACAAATCAGCAGAGCCAGTCACATCAAATAATTTTGCACTAACTTTGGTCAAACCAAATTTCTTACCTTTTGCCAAACCGTTTTGGTCTACTGATGCAACTTCTTCTTCTGAAACAAACCACTCTACTTTCAAATTCTCCAATAATTCTCCATAAAAATTATACACTTTTGCTTCAAATTTTTGCTCGCCATCTACCAGTATTGTCGCTTCTTTTGGTGTAATTTCAATACGGGCAGGGCATGTTTTATCTTCAAGCCTATATACAACTCTTAGAGTTTGTTTTTCGACCAATGGTACGATATTGTTATCCAATTTTTTGGTTTCTTTGGATACTATAGCCACATCCACAAAACCCAGAACCTTTTCTCCTATTCGAACCCTAACCCGGTATATTTTCCCTTTTTCCGCCCTTGATTTTGAAGTATCCCATTGAGCTTCATAAAACTCTTCTACAGAATTTAAAATGATTTTATTTGAACCTGATCCTTCCCTTGAAAATGAATGAAGTACAGTCTTGAATTCGAAATCATCACTGATTTCCACTATTGGCGATAGATTTGGGTTAAACTTTCCATTGAATTTTGGCTCTTGGCCTATGGTAGGTGCCAAAAAATAAAATTCATCCACATTGCCACCATTTGCAGCATCGGATATACCCATTTTACCGAAAGTGGAGGATAATGATTGAGATAAAACTGCGATGTCGTTATTGATATCCTCATCGTCAAAAATGCTTTCTGAACATGACCATGCTACCAAAATAACTGATAAAAACAGCCAAAACTGAATTTTCCAAAGATTAGATTTTGGAATAGACTTTAAGTAATTAAAATAGGTTTTCATTTTTTTTAAAAATTAAACGTTAGAATTTGATATAGTTGTTGAATGAAGTAAAATCGTTTTTTAGCCTGATGGATATGATAAAATTAGAAATTCCAATCCATTAATGGTTAAAACAATCCTTATTGGGACAGGTCAATGTACAGTTGCCTTCATTTTTGGTACCATTACCTATTTTGAATGTGTAAAAAATCTTCAAAATATTCATTTTTAAATATTAAATATTTATTTAACCCTAAAAAAATGTTACACAAATAGTTTTTTCAGCATTTTAATTTCATATATTTATAATTAATCAAAGTGGGAATTACTTTTTTCCAAGATGATTGGTTAAATTAAATATGTCTGCTTGAGTATTACAAAGTACCTCTGTTTTGAATCTGTAATGTTTTGATTAAAAATTATTTGGTTTTTAATGGATTATTGCCCTCTAAATAATCCGCTTTTATATAATATCCATACCCTAATGAAACCATGGAAAGGATAAAAAATATGATGGTATCAAAAATTGCCATTCCCATTTTGAATGGTTTTGAAATCCTGAACATCTATGAAATTATAAGGTGTGAAGCAAATGGGAATTATTGTAAAATAATCTCACCCAATATTCATGATGCCAAACAAACTGAGGTTAGGTTAGTATCTAGAAATCTCAAGGAAATATGTGGTTATTTTTCACAAAAAGGTTTCATCAGGATACATCACTCCCATTTAATCAATCCTATATATATAAAAAAAATATTGAAATCTGAAGGAGGAACGATAGAAATGGTTGACGGAATAAAAATTAGGATTACCCAGAATAAAGAAACGGTCTTAAATGAAATTTTCGACAACGTACCGAAAATCTGAAAGCTCTAAAAGTAAAATTACCTTCCAAAACCCAAAAAATATTTATAAAAACTCAATTTAAAAGGCCTATTGGAAGCAAAAGGTGGCATTTTATCATTTTAAGAAAATCGACTAAAATAATCGCAGATTTTATCATGATTGGGTTATTTTTTTCAATTCCCGTTATCAATAGCCAGCAGTATTTTTGGAATTTGATTTGATTTTAAGATTCAACCCTTCAAAATTTCCCATAGAAACCAATTCAGAAATAGGCTGAGTCTCGATTTGGGCGACGCCTGCAAGTACAGAGCGGTTCGATTTGTCATAGAACAAAGCAAAATCGTTCGGTCCCAAATCAATTGCCGAAGCACAAGCGAAGGTTAGGTTTTCAATTCCCCTGGTTATTGGATGGGCTCTCAATGACGCGCTTGGGAGAGTGTTGTAACCACAGTCCACTGCCTTGCCTATGTTTCTCATAAAGGCTCCCATGTTAATCAAAAATTTATTTTCTACATCCAATCCCTGATTTCCATAGAATGCATCCCACTCCCCAATGAAAATGATCCTTCCTCCTTCTTCTGCAAATTTCTTTAGTGTGTTGATTTCTTCAAGGTGGAAATGAACAGTTGGAAGCCATAAAAAAATTACTTTTACATCAATCGGAATGTCAATCAATGTGCCAGCTGAAGAGGAAATATCTTCCAATACAAATCCTTCATTTCTAATTAAATTCCTTAAAGGATCATAACGTGTTGAGGAACCACAAGGAATGGGGTTTTCTTTCAGATGGGCAGAGGATCTGCCGCAATCAAACCAGATTTTGGTACCAAGATTCCTTATCCCAGGCGTAGAAAAATTGATAAGGTTCTTGACCATCAATTGATTATTGGGATTCTCTATTCCTTCGTCAAAAAAAGGATTGACATCATTGAATACAACGATATCCTTGCCAGGACGGGGGGATTCGTCATTTTCTTGAACAAAAATAAAAGCGGTTGCCGAAACATCATTTGCAGTAGCTTTAACAGCTGAAAATCCAAATTTCTTCCCAACCACAAGTCCATTTTGATCTGTTGAAGCAATTTCCTCATCCGAAACGGACCAGTTAATTTTTTGATTTTCCAGGACTTCTCCATAATAATTGTAGACTGTAGCCTCATATTGCTGCTTACCGGAGACCATTACAGTCGCTTCATTGGGTGACAATTCAATTTTTGCAGGACATATTTTTTGCTCAATCCTGAAGGCTACCTTCAAATTTTCATTTAGCCTCAGGGTTTGGATGTTACTGTTTGGTTCTCTGGCATTGTTTGATATGATCGCAAAATCTGCGAAACCGAGGATATTGTCATTTACCCTAACCCTGATTCTATAAATTTTTCCTTTTGTAGGTTTTGATTGAAGTGTGTTCCAATTCACAAAATAGAATTCCCCTTGCCTGTCAATCTTAACTTTACTTTCCCCATTTTCATTTAAAGTGAATCTTTGATGAATCACTTTGAAATCAAAATCATCACTTATTTCCACAATTGGGGATAAATCCGGATTGAATTTTCCATTAAATTTTGGTTGCTTTTCAACAGTTTGAGCAAGAAAGTAAAACTCCTCTATGCCATCATTGGCGGCATCAGAAATGCCGATTTTACCATATTTGGAAGAAAGGGACTGGTACTGTATGCTGATATCATCAATGAAATCCTCATCCTCAAAAAGATTGCCTGCACATGAACCCAACCCAATAAAAAAAACAAACAGTATGCATATCTTTGGTATATAGCCCAAATAGTTTGAAAACTCAATTTTAAAGGTCACTTTTCCCATGTGAATTAAATTTCTCAGATTTTCAATAATATCAGCCAGCATTCTATGAAAGAGAAAGTGGAGGAATTTACAATTGAAATGATTTTGATTAATTAATTACCGGGCTACAATCATTTACTACTGGAAATCAAAACACAAAATTTGGACTTCGCCTTTTGATCTGACTACTTAAAGTAAAGTACAATACCTACTGAACTTAAGCTCTTGTATTCAAACAAATAACAAAATAAAATCTTTTAAATACAATCGGATTTTTCAAAAACTAAATGGTAATGGAAAATTTTTAAGAGATAAGTAAAAACAGAATTTTTTCCTGTCGTCCTTCATAAAAATAAAGGTCTGATATGCAATTAATTATCAGGAGGAAACATCAAAAACGCTAAATCCCAGCAATTGAAATATTATTCAATCCCCGGTTTGTTTTTAGGCGATAGAGGTTTAAAATAAATTTCCTTGAATATAAAGACAAATAAAATCCCATATTCTACCAGCAGTAAAACACCACTTTCATCAAAATTCTCATTTGAATAAGTATAATAGGATAAAAAAACCAACCCTGTCCAAACCAAAAAAATCCTACTCGCTGTCAAAACACTGATGCCAAAAGCCGGAATGATATACCACGGATGGACAACATTTTGGAAAAGTAGATAAATAAGGTAGACATAAATGATCCCTAAACATAATTTTTCATTATCCCTTGCCTTGTATAGTAAACTAAAAAAAATGATGGAGACGAAAGCCACAAAACTTAGTATAGGTCCGACGTAGGCAATGGGGTTATAGTCAATGAAAAACCTTGAAATCCAAATTGTCAAATAGTACAAAGAGGCATTGAATTCAAATGTGCTTTGAAAAAGGCGAAAGCTTTGCCAAAATTTTTGAAATCCATTTGAGAAAATCAAAGGAAATAAAAAGGTTGAAATAAAAACTGAAGAAAATAGAAAAAAAGAAAATACTTTATTTCTTTTCAAACCAAGTAACAGTATTGGTCCAAGAATTAAGGGTGTTAATTTGATTCCTATGGCAAAGGACCAACCCAAGGCTGCAAACCCTTTTCTTTTTTTGATCCAAAAATAAACCAAGCCTAAAATACCCGTCAAAACCAAACCCTCGAAATGAAGATTCCCTGTGAGCTCGATGATCACAAGCGGGTTAAAAGCATATAACCAAATTCCTGAAATTGGTTTATTTAACAGGTTCAAGATTTTGTAAAGCAGGTAAATATTCAAAAAATCAAAAAGAATTATGAAAATTCTAAGGATTATAATGTTCTTCAACAAAGATTCACCTGCAAGAGATGCTAAGTAAAAAAATGCTTGGTGTAAAGGAGGATAAATCGAAAAGTAATTAGGAGAATTTAAGTTTTCAAATAGAAGATTTAAGTAGGAATCTGAAGTTTTTTCCAACATTGGCAGCATTTCAGATGGAGCCATCAAATATGGATTAAGGCCCATTTTCAGTAAGTGTCCGTCAAAAATATATCTGTAAAAATCATCTGAAAGTGTCGGAATTGCTAAAATTAATGTAATCCTTAATACCGATGCCCAAAGTATTCCAAATTTAATGGAAAACCCTTTTTCACTTATTACTGAATAAATTATGAAATAAGAAAAAAAGCAGGCGATATAAAAAAACAATGTCAGCCAAAATTCTTCTCTTGGAATCCAATAACCCAAAAAGAAAATGGAAATGAGGTATATAAAGAAGGAAATTGAAAATTTCAAATCCAAGTAGTTTAATTAATGCAAATTATCGTCTATGAAGTTGGCAGTTCCTATTTACAAATTTTCCTGTACCTAGATAATTGTCACTAAATATGGAAATAAAAATTTGCCTTACATCTCTTTTGAATTGGGTGTATGCAAATTAATTAAAAATGACTTTTAGGAATAATTATTTAATGTTAATTGCTGATCGATATCAAAAGTATACCCTTACTTACCTAATCAATAAAAAAGATCCATATCAAACCTTTCAAAGGTGACATGCCCTGAAAATTACTTTTTCCTGTTCAAGTTTTCCAAAGTTTAGAAGACAGTATTTGAGGAACACTTTTTATCAATTTTTCTGAAATCGTGTAAACTGAATTTAAGTTTAAAAACATTTATAGCAAACAACCTTCCACATCCCACATCAAATTTTTTGAAATCAGGAAAGTATGTAATTCTTGATTTGGCATACTCATTGTAACGCAATTTCCGAACAATAAAGTCTTTAGGGTTTTGTCGAACCATAAATTATCCGCAAAAAATAAAAAAAACACATTATTGGTATTTATTGCCTAAAGAACGTATCAAAAAAATGTAAATAATTGTTGAAAAATTAAATTTAAATAAATTTTGACCTCCAAAATTCGAAATTTTAAAAAGCATATGAATTTATTTTTCATTTTTTTAGAAAAATCATTTGGTCTTATTTTAGTTTTTAAATCCCTTTTTTTGCTTTTTAAATAATTTTTTATGCATTTTATTTTTATTTAATTTTTATGGTCCTATATTTGGTGCATCAAACAGAAAAAATTAACCTGGTGGACATGATTATTTAAAAGCTTATTAACGGAATTGAAATACAATTTTATGTATATTTGCAACCGTTCAAAAGCCTAAAATGACATTTCATCTTTCAGTTAATTATTTAAACGGTAAAACGCTCGATAATCTATCTTACAATTAAATTTTTAAAGGCTATGACAAATCATCAAAAATCAAACGTTCCGATTCTGGTTTTCTGGGACGTAATCAGCTTGACAATTGCATTCTTTATTTCACTGTATTTTTACAGAATCAATGACCTCAATTTCCAAAAAATGGAAATTGTGTTTTTGCTTGGATTGATCTCACTTTGGCTAATCATAGGTTATTCAAATAAATTATATGTTGAATGGACTGGCAGTTCATTTGTGAAATCAAGAATGAGTAAGTACTTCAAAACTTACTTTATTCTTGCAGGAATCATAGGGATACTTTATTTGGTATTTTCTTTCCCAAAAGATGTAAGGAATCTACTGATTGCAATTTTGGCAGGTATACCTTCTTTAGGAATCATCACAAATTCTTTAGTAATCAGATTAGCGGCACCAATCAAGGAAAGGCGAACCAAAATGAGTACAACTTTGATTGCGGGCTCTGGTCAATTGGCAAATAAAGTAGCAGGATTTTTAGAATCAAGTTCTTACGCGAGGTTTGCAGTTCAAGGTTTTATTGACTGCAACCCTGAGGTAAATGGAAAAAGCAAGCATGAAAGGACTGTCGCTACCCTTGATAGCTTAAAGGAATATTTAAAATTTAATTTTGCTGACGAGATCATCATTGCATTGCCTTACAATGAAATGGATAAAATTAAATCAATTGTGGAAATTGCTGACTATCATGGGACGAGAATTCGTTTTGTTCCCGATTATCAGGGAATATTTGGTGAGAATTTTAAAACTTACCAATTTGGAGATCTACAATTGGTCAATATAAGACAGTTGCCCTTGGATAATTGGTTTCCAAACCTTTTAAAGAATATTTTTGATATTGTTTTTGCATCCACAGTATTGCTTTTCCTTTCTCCAATATTTGTGGTTATCGGTATATTGATAAAAATGGATTCTCCGGGTCCGGTATTCTATACCCCTATTCGGATAGGAAAAGGTGGGAAACAGTTCAAGGTATTTAAATTCCGGTCGATGAAAACCAATGACAGTGTAGTTGGAGGGACTCAATCGACAGTTAAGGACGATCCAAGAATAACCAAAATCGGTAAATTTCTTAGAAAATACAGTTTGGATGAATTGCCTCAGTTTATCAATGTATTGACGGGTGAGATGAGTGTAGTAGGTCCCCGTCCACATAGGATATTCCTCAATCAAGTGATGCAGGAAACTGAAGATAAATACATGGTCAGGCATTATTACAAGCCGGGAATTACAGGCTGGGCACAAGTAAATGGATGGAGAGGTCCCATGGAGACAGAAGAACAAAAGAAACAAAGAACTTCCCATGATTTGGAATATTTGAAAAAATGGACTTTACTCTTCGATATCAAAATTATCTGGTTGACAGTTTTTGGTAAGAAGACGCATGAGGAAGCATTTTAATACATAATAAAGACGGTCACCTAGAAATGGGTAACCGTCTTTATTTTTTATAATTGAAATTTTCAAGTTTAATTTAAACTGAGAGAATTAAATCTTAAAATTTCAATTTCTATTTTTTTCAAATTGCTGTAACAACCAACAAAACCTAAAAACAACTTTTTTTCTAAAAATGCGCACGAGTCATATTATTTGATACAGAAGGAGTTTAATCTCTTTCTAAATATTCAATTTTCTAATCCAACTTCCCATCCCTGATAAAATGAAACCAATAAAGAGATTTGCTGGCTTCATTTTCAAGTACTCAGGAATCAATTTATAAAATCAATTACCCAAGAGAAACTTTTCCCTCATTTTTGAATACCGAAAGATTTATGACCAAGGACGAAAGTTAATTATTCGGTTGTAATTTGTTGAGAATTCTAAATATAAATCTTTATTTTTTTCAGTTGGAATCGTTGGTTATGATGATATTAATAATAAATCATTTTTAGAAAAAGGAAGACTGATTAATGAATAACTTTTAGATATCCACAGATTTTTTGAAAAATAATTGCCGAGAGTAGAGTCCAAAACATTATAAAGAAAAAGAAACTTTCAATTAAACTGCCTTTAAATAGTTTTTAAAAAAATTATATACCTTTACTAAGCAGGAGTGTATTTGTTACCTAAAAAAATGTACAAGCTCCCAAGTTTGGTCCAAAATTCACCAATAGAAATCATGCTTTTTCATAAAAAGGGTAAATTTAAAATTACACATTAGTTACCTGATTTTATGTATATAACTTTTTTTTATCAGTTTTTATAAAGTTAAGCTCAAATCCATTAATCTTCAGTAAATCTGTTTTTGGCAGCTTATTTGCTAAGTGGTTTGAAAATTAAAATTCTACTTAAACGTATTAATTAATGTGAAGGTTGCAATTGAATCAGCTATTTGATTTTGCGGTTTTTCTATTAATCTAATTCTTTGAGAAAAATTATTTCAAACCACAATAAAAAAAAAATGAAAAGCCCTAGTTTAAGAATTAACTTATTATTCCTTTTTTATTTTCTGATTACCTTTATTACTTCTTGTGATTTGCAATCATTGGAAGATGTTTCAGTTCAAAAAGATGAATTTTTAGAAGAGACCAGTCCGGGTTCTGAGACCTTTGGTGACGAATTTGATACCCTAGAAAATTCAGGTTGGGAAAGTGGAGAGAATATGGCCATTTCTTCAAACATCTTACATTATCTCTCATTTGATGAATCCAACCCTTTTTCTTTAGTCTATCCACAATTCTGCTGTAGTTACTCAGGTCAAGTAACCACAAACCCTTTGGATTCGAGGGATAAAGTAGGAAGATTTGAATTAAGAAACAATGACAAAGTTAGCACTTCAACCACAACCTCAGCAAGAGCTGAAATATTATTCCCAAAACAGAGAAATAAAGAAAGGTGGTATGCTATTTCCATTTTTTTTCCTTTGAATGGATACGCAAAGGATAGAGTAAATGAGATTATTATGCAATGGCATCAAGGAAGTAACAGTCCACCCAACGCAATCGAGGTTGCCGACGATAAAATTTATTTGAGATCTATCAAACAAAACATCAGTTCAAATTCAAATAGTAATTATATAAATTATCCAATTGCAAATGTTGAACGCGGCAAATGGAATGAATTTATTTTTCATTATATCCACTCTCCTTATTCTGATGGTTTAATTGAAATTTGGTATAACGGTAAAAAGCTTCACACCATAAAAGGCACCAACATGAGAAGCGGGAGCAGTTTACCAAGATTTAAAGCAGGCATTTATAAGTGGAAATGGAATAACGGTGGAACTTCGGATACGTCCCAAAGAATTTTATACTTTAATAATCTAATTATTTCAGATGAAAACTCTACACTTGACGATATGAATGTTTCAGATGCATCTATTTCAATTCAACCACCCTCCGCGGATACCGGGACCATCCCAACTGTAAATAGTTTTTATTTGGTAGATGCTAGTAGAGATGCTGTTTTGGGTACAATAAAAGATGGTACCACAATGACTACATCTACACAAAAACTAAATATTACTGCTAATTTATCGTCGAGTTTCAAAGGGAAAGTGTTGTTGGAACTCACTGGACCTGTAAAAAGGACCCAAACCGAAGGCGTTGCTCCTTATAGTTTATTTGGCGATGACGGGAATGGAAATTATTATTTCGGTACCGGCTTAATTTCAGGTTATTATACCCTTAAAGCAACTCCTATCCTTGGGGATGTAAAAGGGACTTCGAAAACTATCAAATTTCAAATAAATAATTAATGTAAAATCGAAATCCCTATGTTAAAATATTTAAGTGAATAAAGGAATAGGATAAATTTCATTTGAAAATATTAGCATGTTACATTAATTCAATCTTTAGACATAATAATAGATTAAAGATGGGAGGCTTTTGAAGCTGTCCCATCTTTTTGTTTGATTAAAGAAATAAAAGCTTTAAAAAGGGGATTTTATAGAATAAAAAAATCATTATATCATTTTTTTTTAAAACCGGTAGATGATTACGAATTTCTAAACTTTCCCCCAAAAAAACCTAAAGTAATAATGAAAAAGGGAATGCGATTATTTGTATAATGATCCATTTCTTTCTATTTATTTTAGATATACCTTGTTCCAGATGGTTTGAAAATCGCCTATGGGAAAGCTACAATACACAATTCAAATGTTTAAATTTAAACTTTTTAGGAAGCTTGATGTAATTTCTTAGTGGTAGTTCCTTTTGACAAATTATTGACAATTCTACCTATCCAAAAGAAACTTTCATTGACTCCAAAAAATTAGCCACAGTCTAAAATTTGGTGTGAGCAAATTTTTATACCGAATTTTTGTTTTTTTTCGAAAGGATTAATTTTCTTGGCAAAATTTTTGTACAAAGAATTTACTAATAAAATTTCCCTCTAGATTTATTTCTAGAAGCTATTTCAAACTCTTTATAAGCCCTACTTATGTTTGCCAATTTCAAGGATTCCTCCTGTAAAAACCTCATTTTACTTTTTTTTGTTTGTTCCATAGCATTTTTAATCAATTTACCCTCTCCTGTTCTTGCCCAATCCATATTTGAGACAGTTTCAGATTATGATCCCAATAAAGCCAGTGTTTTGGCATTTCCGGGTGCCGAAGGCTTCGGTCGATATACCACAGGAGGAAGAGGTGGTCAGGTCATCAAAGTGACCAACTTAAATGATTCAGGTCCAGGGAGTTTAAGGGAAGCCTTGGAACAAAAGGGTCCTAGAATAGTAGTTTTTGATGTTTCAGGAACAATTGATTTAAAGAGCAATTTAACCATAAACGATTCAAACTTAACAATTGCAGGTCAGACTTCTCCTGGTGATGGGATAACCTTAAAAAATTACCGCATAACAATTCTAAATAAAGAAAATGTTATAATTAGATTTTTAAGATTTAGGTTAGGGGATTTAACTGGCAGAGAAGAAAACGCCTTATTTATAAGAGATTGCAACAATATTATTATTGACCATTGTACCTTGTCTTGGGGAACTGATGAAACAGCCTCGAACTTTAAAAATAAAAACCTAACAATACAGTGGTGTATAATTTCAGAAGGACTCAACAACAGTGTTCATTCAAAAGGAGAACATGGTTATGGTGCAATTTGGGGTGGTATAAATGTTTCATACCACCATAACTTAATGGCCCACTTTACACAAAGAAGTCCTGCATTTGATAATCTGAGTTTATATGCTTCTGAAACTGAAGCAAACCAATATAGAGGGGTGGTGGATTTCAGAAACAATGTAATTTATAATTGGGATTTCAGAGCCTTGGAAGGTGGTGAAAAGGGCACTTTTAATGTGATAAACAATTATTTTAAACCCGGTCCCGCAACAGGAAACACAAATTACTTTCTTTACCCAATTAGCTCTTTAGCTAAATACGGGAAATATTTTGTGTCAGGAAATATTCTTGAAAACAATGCAACTGTCAATTCTGACAATTGGAAAGGAGTTCGCCTTGAAAACGACCAGTTGACTGAACAATACCTTCAGGGCACAAAATTATTTTCTGCCTTACCAAGTGACGTTTATGAATATGGCCACACTGCCCAATCAGCCTATCAAAAAACCTTGGATTTTGCAGGTGCAAGTCTGGTGAGAGATGCTGTGGATGTTAGGATCGTGAATGAGACCAGAAATAAGACTTTTACTTTTAATGGGTCAAATGGTAGTAAATCCGGTATTATTGACAGCCAAAAAGACGTTGGGGGATGGCCTACGCTAAAAAGTAATCCTGCCCCAATCGACACGGACAAAGATGGTATTCCAGATTCTTGGGAAACAGCCAACAACTTGAATCCATTGATTACCAACGACAGAGAATACAATCTAAGCCCATATTATACTGACATAGAAATGTATATCAACAGTTTGGTTCAAAACATTGTCGACCAAACCAATCCAGGAGTTCCTGCATCAGTAGAACCTCTCCTTCCTGCAAATAACGCAACAGTCTCACCTGTTAACATCAGTTTTGCTTGGAACCCAAACAGCACTGCTTCATCTTTTCGAATTCAAATTTCAAAAGTATCAAATTTCAGTTCCAATGTCATTACTGTTGATAATATTAAAAGCCTTAGCCATGTGTATACCAAATTAGACGAAAACAGTACTTACTATTGGAGGGTTAGGGCTTCGAATGCTTCAGGAAATGGACCATATTCTTCAGTAAGCACATTCAAAACAGGAAGTTTAAATGAAGTTCCTGAAAAACCGATTTTACTTCTTCCAAAGAATGAGGCATTAGGCGTGGGTATTTCACCGGAAGTCACTTGGTCAAAGGTCCCCAATGCCAAATCATACAGATTGCAGGTTTCTACGGCCTCCTCTTTCTCTTCTTTTGTAGTTGACCAAAACAATTTGTCGGAAACAAAACATAAACTTTCTAATTTGAAAGAAAATACCACCTATTTTTGGAGGGTCAGGGCAAGTAATGATTCCGGGAATGGTTCCTTTTCCCAAATAGGATCTTTTACTACCGTAAGTTTTGATGTATTACCTGAGGTTACCATTTTGAAAAGACCGGGTCACAATTCAACAGTTAATCCTCTAGGAATTAACCTAGAATGGGAACCTAACCCAACAGCAGAATTTTACCGGTTACAGGTATCCACCACTAGTGACTTTTCCATTACTTCAAGTTATATTATAAATGAAGAAGGTTTAACAAATTCATCATATTTCATTGAAAATCTGAATTCCAACAAAACCTACTATTGGCGAGTAAGGGCATATAATCGAAAATCCACAGATTATTATTCCAGCACATTTACCCTAAATACTTCATCTTTTACCGTTACACCCACAAATATCAAGCTTTTAAGCCCTGTAGATGACGCAAACATATTTTCAACAAGCATAAAATTCACTTGGGAAGAACCAATTGCAAAATCCTATCGACTTCAAGTATCAACTTCTGAAAGTTTCAACACATTAATAAGTAATATTTCAGGAATTACAACCACATCATACACAGTTTCGAATTTAACTAGAAATACCCAATATTATTGGAGAGTAATTCCCAGCAATGAAGCAGGAATAGGTGAACCTTCGGAGGTCCGAAAAGTACGGTCAGCATCAAGTTCATCAACCATAGCGCCTCCAAAACTTTCTAGTCCAATTGACAAGAGTATAATCCCATCAAATAACATCATTTTTAAATGGGAAAACCAACCTAATTCTGCATTTTATAGAATTCAAATCTCAACCAACGCGAGCTTTAGTAGTTTTGTGGTCAACCAAACAAATATTCAAGGAACCAGTTTACTGGTTTCAAAATTAAACAACAATACTACTTATTATTGGAGGGTGAGAGGTTGGAATGGAGCCATTTTTAGCAATTATTCTCAAGTGTTTAGTTTTAAAACCGGTATTGAATCTAACACTGAAAATAAATTAATATTAGTCAGCCCTTCAAATAACATTACCGACCAATCATTGTCAATAATGCTTTCTTGGCAAGCCTATTTCACTGCTGGATCCTATATAGTACAGGTTTCTGAATCAAATACATTTTCTACTTATGTTGTAAATCAATCGGGGATTTCAGGGACTAATTTTTCGGTGCAAAATTTAAAATCTGGAACCAAATATTTCTGGAGAGTAATTCCTGTAGCAAATGGAACAAATGCAAATTCATCAGAAACTTGGTCCTTTACTACTGAAACTATTCCTATTTCATCACCAATCAATGGAAATCTTGTGGGCCATTGGAAGCTTGATGAAGGGTTGGGAAATACCTTTATTGACCATTCAGGGAAGGGAAACAATGCTTCTATACCTACTCCTTCAGGAATATCTTGGACTTCTGGAAAGGTAGGACAAGCTGCGCTCTTTAATTCAACAACCGGTGCATTTGGTGTTGTTGCACACAATCCATCAATCGACCTCACAGAAGAACTTACAATTTCTGCATGGATAAGGCCTAATGCGATAGAGAACAAAGGTATTTTGACAAAACTTAGTGGTGACGGATATGAATTCCGAATTTTCTCTGATGGAAAACTAGAATTTAGAATCAACAGGTCCTCCGAAGGAACAACCTATAAAATTATGTCAAATCAGAAATATGTAGCTGATGGAAAAACTTGGACACATGTTGCAGTAACATTCAATGGAACAAATTCTACATTATTTATAAATGGTGAGGAAGACAATTTTGCAAATTTCAATTTGGTAAGGATTAAATCAAATACATCCGACCTTAGGATCGGAGCGGTTGGAAATGGAAACAGATGGAATGGAGGTCTTGACGACATACGTCTTTATAACAAAGCCCTAACAAAAAATGAAATTTCCTCTTTATATGAAAATTCAGATTTTTCAATTACACAGACAAATCTAGAACCCGTGGGACATTGGAAAATGGATGAGGGGAATGGAAGTGCATTCGTGGATAATTCTGGAAAGGGTAACAATGCAGTAATTTTTAATCCTTCTGAAATAAATTGGACAGCAGGAAAAATAGGACAATCCGCGGTTTTTAGTAGCAATCTGGGAGCCTATGGTTCTGTATCTCATAATTCTTCAATCGACATTACTGATCAGATCACAATAACTGCATGGATAAGACCTAATGCAATAGAAAATAAAGGTATTTTGACCAAACTCAACGGTGATGGATACGAATTCAGAATTTTCTCCGATGGAAAATTGGAATTCAGAATCAACAGAGCCTCAGCAGGAACAACTTATAAGCTCACATCGAAAGGGAATTATGTTGCTGATGGGAAAACCTGGACACACGTAGCTGTAACATTTAACGGAACAAATTCCACCATCTATATCAATGGATCTCAAGACAATTCACAAACCTATCAAAACACAAAAATAATTTCTACCGATGGCAATTTAACCATTGGATCCGTTGGTGCGGGAAATAGGTGGAATGGTCTTTTGGACGAAATTAGATTATATGACCGGGCCTTGACTCCTAGTGAAATTTTGAACATTTATACCGGAAATAATATTGTTGCAAGGACTTCAGAAATCTTAGAGGAAAATAAAACCAATGAATTAAATACTGAATTGGGTAATGAAAACATTGATTTATCGCGCACTAATGACGTCAAAATTTTCCCTAATCCTGTAATAGATAAATTAAATATCCAATGGAATAGCGACGGATCAACTTCAATAAACATGAGCATTTATGATTTGATGGGGCGACAATATTTTGAAAACACCTCAATGACAGAAAATGGACAAATTATGATTGACTTGGAAGGAATAGTTATGTCGCCAGGTGTATATATCTTAATATTGGATAACGGTCTTATCGGTATGAAAAAAATAAAATTCATCAAAAAATAATCAAGCTAAAAAAATGGGCGACCAATATAGTCGTCCATTTTTTTCATTGAACAAAACAAAAATTCGAAATAACAAAAGTCCCAAAGTAAAAATTCAAATTAATAATTCAATTTAAAATTTTTAACTTTCAATCGAATTGATAATTTTGTCCATCATTTAATTTTTGTTGAAAAAATAAATTAGACTTGTTTTTTAAACTCACATAAAAATTCATTTTTGAAAATAAATCCCAATGCTCAGAGCTAATACAATTAAAAAATAATGAAAATAGGAATACTGACTCTGCCCCTACACACCAATTATGGGGGAATTCTTCAAGCTTATGCTTTAAAATCACGTCTTGAAAATATGGGACACGAAGTATGGCTTATAGACACAAATTTCAATAAAAAATCGACTTGGAAGAGTCTGAAGGAAAAAGCAAAAAATTTAATTAAACCAAACCCAAAATCGATTGAGATAGAAAAAATTAATAAAATTAAGAACCAATCCTACTTAACTTTTACTAGACCTTTTATTGACCAAAATTTTAAATATATTACCCAAACTTTTTCCAACCCAAAAACAATAACCAAAAAAATCAAAAGCTATAATTTTGAGGCTTATATAGTTGGAAGTGATCAAATATGGAATCCGAAGTATTTCAAACATATTGAAATTGCTTTTTTTTCTTTCGTCGAAACAACCCATCCTTTGAGAATATCATATGCCCCTTCATTTGGGGGGGATATTTGGAAATTTAGTACTGAAAAAGAAAAAATTTGTACCAACCTAATCAAAAAATTTAATGCAATTTCAGTAAGAGAGGAATCGGCAATACAATTATGTGAAAAACATCTTGGCGTAACACCAAAATGGGTTTTAGATCCAACAATGCTATTGGATATAGAAGATTATAAATTTTTTTTAAAAAAAGATTCAAATGAATTTAAAGGTGGTCTTTTCAATTATATATTGGATAAAACAGATGAAAAATCAAAGATTGTTGATATTGTAGCAGCCGCTTTCAATATTAAACCATATGAACTTGAAACAATAGATAAAAATAAACAAATTCCATTAGAATGGGGAACAAAAGCAACAGTAGAAAAATGGATTGAGAATTTCTACATATCGGAGCACATAGTAACTGATTCGTTTCATGGAACTGTGTTTTCAATCCTTTTTAACAAACCCTTTTTTGCCATAATAAATAAAAATAGAGGGGCTGCAAGGTTTGAATCATTGCTAAATGCCTTCAATTTAAATGATAGATTACTCGGTTCTTTAGAAGACTTAACAGAATCTAAATTGAAGAAAAAAATAGATTGGCCTTCAGTCAATCAAATTCTTGATCAAAAAAGGAAAGAATCTTATTCCTTTTTGAATGATAGTTTATTGAAAAAGTAATTTCAACAAATATGTTTTCTGTCATTATTCCTCTTTTCAACAAATCAAATTATATATTAAGGACTATTGAATCTGTTCAAAAACAGTCATTTCAAGATTGGGAAATAATTGTAATTGATGATGGCTCAACTGATGATGGATATGAAAAAATATTAAGCCTAAATTCCAAAAGAATTACGCTTTTAAAAAAAGAAAACACTGGAGTATCTGCTAGTAGAAACTTAGGGATTTCTAAAGCACAATTTCCTTATATAGCATTTCTTGATGCAGATGATTACTGGCATGAAGACTACCTAAAATTAATGAAAAAAGGAATTGAATTAATCCCAAATACACTAATATGGGCATCTTCATTTACAAAGGAATTAACCGGTGTAAATGTCTCTACCAAAGACTTTGAAAAAATCGATAATTATTTTCAAAAAGATTTTAGAAATACTTTATTTTTTACTTCTTCAGTGATAATGAAAAAAAAATTTTTTGAAAATCATCCGGGATTTAAATCCCACTTGAAGCGAGGAGAAGACTTAGATGTATGGTTCAGAGCTATTTGTTTAGGAGGAAACTTGGCATATTGTAAATCCTCTCCTGTCTATTATGAAAGAGGCGACAGTACCGGAGCAACAAAAACGAGTTTCCCACTTAAGGCTAGCCTTTTATCTCATATCCTAAGGGACGATTACCTCCTTTCACATGAAATCGAACCTTCTCAATATGAGAAATTTGAGAACTTTAAAAATAAATTTGTTTATCTAAATCTTATTAAATACGCTTCAAACCCTGAAAACAATAAAGAAATTACAAATATTTTAAACCAAATAACTAAGAAAAATTATTGGGTCGACTTAGTTTACAAATTACCTTATAAATTTTTAATCTTAATTTTGAATAATAAAAGAGGTAGCAGACTTCTAAATAGATATATTTCATATAATTTAAAAATTTCTATTTTTTAATTAAAAGTATGGGAATTTATTTTTATCAAAAATGTTCACCTATTTTAGAAGGTTTCATTATGAAACTATATTTAATTTACTTACCTTGATTTGGATTAAATGAATTTATTAATAGATCATTTGAATGAGCCAAGAGTTAACATGAGTTTAATTGTTTCACAATCTTGAACACCTTCTAATTCTAATTAATTGGTATAAACTCAATCATTGTTGAAAATCATCTAGGATTAAATAAAATAGTTGATTAAGAAATATGGAGAATAAAAGAAGTCATTTCAGATTCCCATATATAGGTAAATCTCACTATATTAAATTTTCGTTTTAAAAATTATAGCTTAATAATAACTTTTCAAATCAATCATATATTTTCATTTATGGATTTAAAAATTTTTATTTTACCATTTCTATTAATTTTAATTTTTACAGTTACAATTGAACAATCTACAGGGCAAAATCAAACCCTCGCGTTTCCTGGAGCAGATGGTTTCGCAAAATATACTACAGGAGGAAGAGGTGGCCAAATCAGGAAAGTGACCAATTTAAATGATAGCGGACCAGGAAGTTTCCGAGAGGCAGCTTCATTTAAAGAACCTACTACAATTATTTTTGAAGTATCAGGAACCATTGAACTAAAAAGCAATGTAACACTTCAAAATAACACCACAGTTGCAGGACAATCGGCGCCTGGCGATGGGATCACTTTTAAAAATTACCGGTTGACACTGATCAATAAAACAAATATTATTGTAAGATACATTCGATTTAGACTTGGGGACCTAACCGGACGCGAAGACAATCCGATTTTTGTTAGAGATTGTACTGATATAATTTTCGACCATTGCAGCATGTCTTGGGGTACGGATGAAACTGCCACCAACTTTAGAAATAGAAATGTAACATTTCAATGGTGTTTGTTTTCAGAAGGATTACACAATAGTGTCCATTCTAAGGGGCCTCACGGTTACGGAGCAGTATTTGGTGGGAAAAATATTTCTTATCACCATAATCTTTTTGCCCATTTTAGTCAAAGAACACCCATGTTCGACCACCCTGACCTCTACAAAACCCAAGATCATTTAGATAATTTTAGAGGTATCATTGATTTTAGAAATAACGTGGTTTATAATTGGATGGATCGTGCAGCAAATGGAGGAGTGGAAGGCACCATAAATTTTATAAATAACTATTATAAACCTGGTCCTGCTACCAATAATTACCACAGAAATTTCTTTCTTAACCCTACAAAAATGGGAAATTATAACTATGGGAGGTTTTATGTTTACGGAAATTTCCTAGAAGGGAATCCTAAAGTGAATCAAGACAATTGGTATGGAGTACGCCTTGAAAATCCGGAATTAACAATTAAATACATGGAATCAATCAAAACTCAAATCCCCTTTTCTGCGGATGTTTATGAAAAAACAGACACAGCTTTAGAAGCCTATGAAAAAGTTTTGCACCAGGTAGGTGCAAGTTTATCAAGAGATGCAGTTGATTCAAGAATTATTGACGAAACAAAAAAAGGGGTTTTTACCCATTTGGGATCTAAAGGTACTAAAAATGGGATCATTGATAGTCAATCTGATGTAGGCGGTTGGCCAAATTTAAATACTTTTTCTCCTCCTAAAGATTCAGATAATGATGGAATGCCGGATTCTTGGGAAATTGAAAATGGACTCAACCCTAATCGACGTGATGATAGATGGTATCACCTCCAGACAAATTACACCAATATTGAAATGTATTTAAATGGCCTTGTTATAAACCATAATAAAGCCCAAGAATAGTATAAATTACTTTTTTCTAGACTTTGAAAATAACTAAGAGAAATTTATTTTTAATTCCTAGAATAGTTCTTCGTGATTTAAATCCCGAACAAGGTAAATTTTAGAATACTCCACTAAACTTTTTGATTTGTTAAATTAGTTTTATTTTTTTCTTCCTTTTTACCCCTACATAATAATAAAATAGGAAATCCTATTAGGATTCGGCTCTAAGCATTTGCTGAATTGTCATCGAAAATAAGCAATGAAAAATATTTGCAATAAACTAAAAAGCTGCAAGCAAAAATTACCACTCAATTATCCAAAAAGTCACCTCTGCTAAAATCAATTTCTCTACAACAAAATCTAATCCTGTTTGATTAGGTGATGAAAAAAACACTATAAAAAGTGTTTTTAAATCAGAAAAACGTAACGTAAATCAAAGATTTCAAATTATTCTATATTTTTTGGATTTTTGATTCTCTTATTTGAGTAAAAAAATTATCCTTTCTGATTGCTTAGTCACCCAAAAGCAAAGCCTTCAGAAAACCCATATGAAAAGGTTCCAAGTGGAACCATTGGCGTCTATTGCCATAATCCAGGGTGTTCCAATCGGAATTTCCTCATGAATGTTTATTGGTTTTCACCTAAAATTACGGGTACCATGAGATTACGAAAATACCAAATGTCCATAAAGCTATATTACTTTTTTTGGAGTATTTTGTTATCATCATTTCTATTATCTTCAGCACTATTGGCCCAAAATATATTAGCATTTCCCGGTGCAGATGGATTTGCAAAATACATATCAGGAGGAAGAGGTGGTCAGATCAGAAAAGTCACCAATCTAAATGACAGTGGTCCGGGGAGCTTTAGGGAGGCAGCCTCCTTCAAAGGACCAAGCATTATAGTTTTTGAGGTTTCAGGAACAATCGACTTAAAAAGCAACGTGACTGTGCCTGATAACACCACCATTGCAGGTCAAACAGCTCCTGGAGAAGGAATCACTTTTAAAAACTATAGATTAACCCTAATCGAAAAAAATAATATAATTATTCGTTTTATAAGGTTCAGGCTAGGCGATATTACTGGAAGACAGGATAATGCCATTTTTATCAGAGATTGCACGGATATTATTTTAGACCATTGCTCTTTTTCTTGGGGGACTGATGAAACTGCAACCAACTTCAGAAATAGAAACCTTACGATGCAGTGGTGTCTAATTTCAGAAGGCCTAAACAAAAGTGTACATTCAGAAGGTGAACATGGGTACGGAGCTGTTTGGGGTGGAAAAAACATCTCTTATCACCACAACCTGATCGCACATTTCACTCAAAGAAGTCCATTTTTTGACCATCCAGGTCTATATTCCACTCAAGAACAACTTGACAACTTTAGAGGGATAGTTGATTTCAGAAACAATGTTGCTTATAATTGGCGAGACAAGGCTGCAAGTGGGGGGGCAGAAGGAAAAGTAAATTTTATAAACAATTATTATAAATCAGGACCCGGCAGTAATTCTGATGACTATATTCTTCAAGGTTTGAAAACTGGAAATAATCTGACATTCGATTATGGAAAATTTTATATATCAGGAAATATTTTGGTTGGAAAACCAAATGTTATTGCTGACAATTGGGTTGGCGTAAGGTTGGAAAACCCTGAATTAACAAATCAATTCTTAAATAACCTTAAAGCATCCACCCCCTTTTCTGCTGACGTATACTTAAATACAGATTCAGCTGAGGAAGCTTACATAAAGGTTTTGGACAAAGCAGGCGCAAGCTACTTTAGAGACCCTGTAGATCAAAGAATAATTAATGAAACCAGAACCGGAACTTTTACATACAAAGGATCCAATGGAAGCACAGGCGGCATCATCGACTCCCAAAAAGACGTGGGTGGATGGCCTGTTTTAAAATCATTACCGGCTCCAAAGGATACTGACCGGGATGGGATGCCGGATGTTTGGGAAGCTGAAAATGGATTGAATCCGAATTTGGCTGATCACAATGGTTATAAGCTAAGCAGCAGCTATACCAATATAGAAGTATATATCAATGGTCTTGTCAAGCATATTTCTGAACCAGACGCTGTGGTTGCCCCTTCTACGCCTCAATTGGAAAGTCCCTTGAATAATGCCGTTGGGATTGCTAAAACAACACCCCTGAAATGGAAAAGTGCCGCTAATGCACAAAGCTACCAATTACAAGTCTCCAAAACACAAGATTTTGGCACCTTGGTTACCAATATAGAAAATTTGACTTCCCTTCAGTATTCAGTACCAAATCTGGAGGATAACACCCTATATTTTTGGAGGGTCAGGGCAAAAAACAATTCAGGAACAAGTTCATGGTCCTCCATATGGAATTTTAAAACATCACAGCCCTTATCAATACCGGAAATCCCAAAACCTATTAACCCTAGCAACGGAAGTAAAGACCTTCCGAATACCCTGCTATTGGAATGGAGCAAAGTGACAGGCGCGCAAACTTATCGTGTACAAGTTGCCAAAGACGCCACATTTTCCTCGATGGTTTATGATATTTACAATTTGACTGGACAAAACATTGAGGTTAAAAACCTTGAGCCAGGTTCCTCCTTTGCTTGGAGGGTCAGGGCAACAAATGAGGCCGGAAGTAGCAACTTTTCAGAGGCATGGACTTTTTCGACTCAAGTAAATACTACAACCGAAGTGATTTCTGTAACAGGTGTTACCCTTAATCCTACAAAAGCAAGTATAGAAATTTCTAAATCATTACAAATCAACGCCACAGTTTTACCTTCCAATGCAAGCAATAAAACTGTTTCGTGGATTTCTTCTAACCCAAGCATTGCAAGTGTAAGCCCTTCAGGGTTGGTAACAGGAATAAAAAGCGGAACAGCCTTGATTACTGCCTCATCGCAGGACGGGAATTTTACCGCCACTTCCGAAATCACTGTGGCTACCAATGTGCCAATGGGTATTTCCGGATTTACCTTGGTAAATGCCGATTCCGATTCTGATATCGGGAGTATATCCGACAGAAATCATCTGGATATCAATGAAATTGAGGGATTGAACCTGAATATCCGGGTAAACACCAATCCAGGATTAGTGGGTAGCGTTGCTTTGAGTTTAACAGGTCCTGTCAATGCAAACATTACAGAGAATGTTGCTCCATATGCATTGTTCGGTGACAACCGGGGGAATTATAATGGAAAATTATTGCAGGCGGGTGAATATACTTTGGAAGCTGTACCTTACTCAGAACCCAATTTGAGCGGAACTAAGGGGAATCCAATGACGGTCAAATTTACCATCGGAGAAAAAATTTCCGCACCGGCAAGTCCTAAACTTTCAAGTCCACTTGACAATAGTACGGGGTTGTCCACTACCTTGAAACTTGCTTGGAACACTGTTACCAATGCAGATTCTTATGGTATTGAGGTTTCTAAAAATCCGGATTTCAGTTCATTGGTGATCAACAACAACAGCCTGAAAACAAACGAATTTACTGTTTCTGGACTGCAGGAAGATACCACCTATTTTTGGAGGGTAAGGGCAACAAATTCCTCAGGAAGCAGCCCCTACTCTACTGTTTGGACTTTCAGGACAGTCAAACCGATTATGGTGCCCGCTGTCCCTACACTCCTCAGTCCTTCCAATGGGGCAAAAGACCTAAGCCTTTCCCCAAGTTTGCAGTGGAATGCCGTTACAGGTGCCAAGACTTACCGCGTTCAGGTTTCAAAGGAAAGCAACTTTGCTACTCTTTTTCTCGACAATACTTCGGTAACTACAAATTCTCTCCAGGTCAATAACCTTGAGGAAGGCTTGACTTACTATTGGAGAGTCAGTTCGACCAATGAAGCCGGCAATAGCAGCTTTTCTTCAGGATGGAATTTCACAACGAAGCCACCTACAAACGAAGTAATTCCTATATCCGGAATTTCTATCAATCCGACAAAAGCCGACTTGGAAGTTTCCAAAACTTTGCAATTGACAGCTGCAATTTTGCCTTCTAATGCAGACAATAAAACTGTTTCATTTACATCTTCCAATCCAGGCATTGCAAGTGTAAGCCCTTCTGGCTTGGTAACTGGAATAAAAAGCGGTGCTGCCCTGATTACCGCCACATCGGAGGATGGAAATTTTACAGCTATTTCTGAAATCACCGTCTCATCCCCTGAGGCATTGGGTATTGCCCAATTTACATTGGTCAATGCGGACTCGGATACCGATATCCTCGAACTTACAAACGGCAGTATTTTGGATATCAATCAGGTTTTGGGATTGAATTTAAATATCCGTGTCAACACCAACCCAGAAACTGTAGGAAGTGTAGCCATCAGCATTTCAGGTCCTGTCAGCGCCACTATCACAGAAAATGTGGCTCCATATGCCTTGTTTGGAGACAGCAATGGCAATTATAATGGAAGAATTTTACCAGAAGGATCATATTCGTTGGAGGCTGTACCCTATTCAGAACCTAATTTTGGAGGAATCAAAGGCGCTCCCCTTTCAATCCAATTCTCGATTGCTGAAAAGATTTTGGCACCTGCCATCCCTACACTCAGCAGTCCGGCTGACAACACTACCGGCTTGGAAACTAGCATAAACCTGACTTGGAACCCTGTGGCCAATGCAGAAACTTATGCCATTGAACTTTCTAAAAACCCGGATTTCAGTTCATTGGAAGTCAACAACAACAGTCTGAAAGCAAACGAGTTCACTGTTTCAGGACTTCAGGAAGACACCTCCTATTATTGGCGGGTAAAAGCGACAAATTCCGCAGGAAGCAGCCCCTACTCGAGCGTTTGGACTTTCAGGACTGTCAAACCGATTGTGGTGCCTGCGGTCCCTACACTCCTCAGTCCTTCCAATGGAGCAAAAGACCTAAGCCTTTCACCAAGTTTACAGTGGAATGCCGTGACCGGTGCAAAGACTTACCGCATCCAAATTTCCAAAGAAAGCAGTTTTGGTACCATCCTGATCGACAATTCAACTTTAACAGGAAATACTTATCAAGCCAATAATCTCGAGGAGGGAGTTACCTATTATTGGAGGGTCAATGCAGCAAATGAAGCAGGAAACAGCATTTTCTCATCAGCATGGAGTTTCCAGACAAAAATTTCTTTAAAAGCTCCGGTAGCACCGACTTTGATCAATCCTTCCGATAAGAGCACTGGCTTGGCCACAACCTTGAAATTATCTTGGTCGGCTGTTACAGGTGCGGAAAACTATACCTTAGAACTTTCCAAAAATGCAGACTTCAGTTCATTGGTTATCAACAACAACAGCCTGAAAACAAATGAGTTCACTGTTTCTGGACTGCAGGAAGATACCCAATATTATTGGAGGGTAAGGGCAACAAATTCCGCAGGAAGCAGTCCTTACTCGACTGTTTGGACTTTCAGGACAGTCAAACCGATTGTGGCGCCTGCGGTCCCTACACTCCTTAGTCCTTCCAATGGAGCAAAAGATGTTTCTACTACCACAAGCTTGCAATGGAATGCAGTAACCGGCGCAAAGACTTATCGCATCCAAATTTCGAAAGAAAGCAGTTTTGGTACCATACTAATCGACAATGCAACTTTGACAGGAAATACTTTTCAAGCCAATAACCTAGAGGAGGGAGTTACCTACTATTGGAGGGTCAATGCAGCAAATGAAGCAGGAATCAGCATTTTCTCATCAGCATGGAGTTTCCAGACAAAAATTTCATTAAAAGCTCCGCTAGCACCGACTTTGATCAATCCTTCTGATAAAAGCACCGATTTGGCAACCACCTTGAAATTATCTTGGTCTGCTGTCGCAAATGCAGAAACCTACACGATAGAGCTTTCTAAAAACCCAGATTTCAGTTCATTGGTAGCCAACAACAACAGTCTGAAAACAAACGAGTTTACTGTTTCAGGACTTCAGGAAGATACCTCCTATTATTGGAGGGTAAGGGCAACAAATTCCGCAGGAAGCAGCCCCTACTCGACCGTTTGGACTTTCAAGACCATCAAGCCTCTTTTGACTCCGGAGGTACCAACTCTATTGAGCCCTCTTGATGGAGCAAAAGATGTTTCTACTAACACAAGCTTGCAATGGAATGCAGTAACCGATGCAAAGACTTATCGCATCCAAATTTCGAAAGAAAGCAGTTTTGGTACCATACTAATCGACAATGCAACTTTGACAGGAAATACTTTTCAAGTCAATAGCCTCGAGGAGGGGGTTACCTACTATTGGAGGGTCAATGCAGCAAATGAAGCAGGAATCAGCAACTTCTCTTCAGCATGGAGTTTCCAGACAAAAATTTCAATAATAGCTCCGGTAGCACCGACTTTGATCAATCCTTCTGATAAGAGTACAGGCTTGGCCACTACCTTGAAATTATCTTGGTCTACTGTCACAGGTGCAGAAGGCTACACCTTAGAACTTTCCAAAAATGCAGACTTCAGTTCATTGATCAATTCTAACAGCGGTCTTACCGCCAATGAGTTTGTCCTATCAGGATTAGAAGAAGGCAGTCAATATTATTGGAGAGTCAAGGCTTCCAATTCAGCAGGAAGCAGTCCATACTCTCAGGTTTGGTCTTTTACCACTAAAGAAAAAATCAATCCTCCCGCTTCCCCTACATTACTTGGACCAAACCATGAATCTGTAAGTTTGACCGGAAAGATTACATTCACCTGGACCAAATCTGAAGGCTCAATGTCCTATGGCATTCAAATTTCAAAAAGTCAGGATTTTACAGTGAAGCAGGTAGACATAACAGGAATCCAAACTGAATCAATTGATATCAGCGACTTGGAGAATGGAGTCACCTATTATTGGAGGGTTTACGCTTCCAATGAAGGAGGAAACAGCGGATTTTCAGAGATATGGAAATTTGAAACCCTTGCCCTTCCTGATGTCCCTGTACTGTTAAGCCCATCAAATGGGAAGAAGGATCTGGCTTTAAATTCTACTTTGCATTGGGAAAGTACTTTGGATGCAGGTACCTATAGGTTACAAGTTTCCAAAACAAAGGATTTTTCCCAAAATTTGATTGATCAAAGCAATATTTCTGAAACCTCATTTATTCTAGAGAATCTTGAGGAAGGCATGATTTATTATTGGAGGGTCAGGGCGAGCAACGCCGCAGGCAACAGTGCCTTTTCCTCCACATGGGAGTTTACCACTGAAAAGCCACTGAAAGCGCCAACTGCACCTATTTTACTAAGCCCAAGTTCAGGCACACTTATGAACTTCGAGGAAGTTGTCCTTGGATGGAAAACAGTCATTGATGCTGAAAGGTATCAGGTACAAGTTTCAAAATATTCCAATTTCAGTCAGTCAATTGTTTTTGATAAAAATACCGTCATTACTGACCAAGTCACGGTCGATGGTCTTGAACCCAATGAGGTTTATTTCTGGAGGGTTAGGGCAATCAATATTGTAGGTACAAGTCCATATTCTTCAGTTTGGAACTTCATTACCTTGCCCCTTCCTGATTTGGACTCACCTCTCCTGGTAAGTCCGACAAAGGGCGCGGAGGTTGATACGGCCTCTGTTGAGTTTGAATGGGAAACCGTGACGGATGCTGAATTCTATGAGTTGCAGTTAGCTTTAGACAGCACTTTTACCAACCAAGTAATGCGCTTCTCACAAATTGTAGAAACAAAGTTCAGGGTAGACAGCCTTGAAATAGGCAAATCTTATTATTGGAAAGTAATTGCAAATGGTAAACGACCTTCAAGTGAATCGGAAATATGGAAATTTACAATTAAAGAAGATGGGGATTTAATCAAAGCGAATATTTCCCCTGTTACCATAAAAACTTATCCGAATCCATTCAAAGATAAAATTACACTTGAATTTTCAAGGCTTATTGAGGGAGAGGTAACCATTAGTATTTTTGACAACAAAGGAATTTCTGTATTTGAAAACAAGGTTAGCGACCTAATGGAGAGCATCACCCTAGAAGTTCCTCTTGGACTCCCTAAAGGCATCTACTTAATTAGAATTCAAGGATTTGGAATATTTGAAGGAAAGAGGGTGGTAAAGAATTGAGTGGTACCTGATTACATTTGAATTTTCAAGTTAATATTTTAAAAAATCTGTAAATGGAATAACTTGATTTTAAATTTTGTAAGGTAAGGTCTTCCAATAATCCAAAAAGGAGAAAGGGTACCTACTCTTTCTCCTTTTTTGGATTTCATATTTTTGAAAATTGACCAAATGTTTAAAAATGCCCAAGTATGTTATTTTATATTGGTTCAAGAAATATCTCAAATACCATTAGCTTTAGATTTCCATATAAAAAAATTGATCTTTAAAATCCTGTTTTGAATTCCTTGAAAATAAGTAGGCTATTTTGCAAATGAATTGCTAATTGGAAGCAAAAATAAATGTATTAAACGCACTTATTAGTTCAATTACTTTAAATCCCTAAATTAGATTTCAAACAATGGGATTTAAGATTTTATTAAGAAAATCACAGATTAATTTTACAATTTTTTATCATTTAGAATTTCAATTTTTCTTTTTTTGAAAAAAAAGAAAAAGGGACCATTTTCGAAGAATTCTTTTTCCAAGACATTGGGATAAACCAATTAAAATAAAAAATTAAGCTTTATTTAAAAAGTGCTACTTTTCACCTAATTTTCGAATCTATTTTAATCAAATCTTTTAAAGAAATACCAACTTAAAATTTTATTGACCATTTTTAAAGAAGGTCAAAATAATCATTCTCAAATTATGGAAAACATCAAATTAAACCTCACTTACGAATACCTTCAAGAAATTAGGTTGGCCCATGCCGTAATGGAAACCGAATTTAATTTATGTGTTGAACCTGAATTAAATATTAGGCTAGAAAGATTAAAAGAACAGTTCGGGGTTAACTATAGCCTTACCAACGAGGTTAATAACATTCATGAAATCAAGGATATTCTAATAGCCCACAGAACTGTTGTCCCCGAAACTAAAATCGGGAACATTTCCAGACCTTTGATTTGGCCTCATGCCATGTTTGATTATTGCAAAAGTCTATGGCCGGAAAAAAGGAAAATTGAATACGCATTTATTGGGAAACTAACAAATCAAAGACAGGTTTGGATGCAATCCTTTCTTTCAAAAAAGATAAAGGGTTATTTCAATATCACAGGAAAAATAAAGTACGATTATAAGATTTTTACATTTTTAAATAACATTTTCGGGTTTTCTAAACCGGTATTGATGACTGCTTCTTTAAGGGGTCGCCGATTTCCCGGCAAGTCTTGGGATGATGAGTATTTCCAGTTACAAGCTCAATCTAAGTTTATTATTTGTCCTTCGGGTGATGTCGGCTGTCCGTGGACATATAGGTTCTTTGAAACCATGATATGTGGTGCTATTCCTATTGTAGAAACGGCATCACCTTGTTATGCCCCATTTAAATTCTACATGGCAGATGAGGATCCAAAAAACTTCATTTACGATCCCGAAATAGTAAAATTCAATTTTGAACAATGCATCAAACACCTTACTGTGCCAAAAGAGGAATTGGCTCTTGAAATTGCTAGGCTGATTGGGAAATAACTTATTGGAAAATCTATTTGTCCCCCAAAAAAAAGTCAAACCTGAGTTCTTATTCAGTAACCTAGCTCAAACAGCTAATGATAACATACGCATCTTGGCAGAAGTCGGATAAAAGAGTTGAATACTAAATATCTTAGGAAATAGCAAAGGAGTAGATATTTTTTTTGATATCCACTCCATTGCTACAGAGCAATTAAACCTAGGGATTAAGTCAGATTGAAACCACTTAGGGCTCTAGTCCAAAGATTTGGAATAGATTTAAAATGAACAGATTATCCAAACATTTATTCCGAAGGTCATTTTTAAATTATGGGTTCAGAATCAATTCGTTTGGAATTTAGACAGGAATCTCAGGTCTTATTCATAGGCCTGTTTTCTTAATACCTTTTATTTCAATGCAAATTTTTTTAAATGATATAAAGAAAAACATGTTTCATCTCTTACTCATCGTTTTTACGTAGATTCATTTTATAGCATAAAGCCAAACAAAAGAGCGTTGGATGATCGATTAAAGACCAAGTGGAAAGCGGCCTGTTGTCCGTGGAGGAGTATACCCTTTATATTCAGCCACCTACTTTGCAGCGTGCAGCATTGCGGATATTCATATTTTTTTAAACCTACCCTGCATAGGTTTCACAGGCCATCGACTCTTAAGCAAAAGACACCCTGACTGCCAATATGCACTTAAATCTTATTTTAGCGCAGGGAAAATCATTTTTAAATTTTTATTTATCTGTGCTAAATTGCATAAAGGTTAATTTATTATACATTTTTTTGTATTTTATTTAAATTATCTTAACTTATACTAAATAAATTTTTATTATTTTTGGCAGAATACACGCAATTTCTGCTAATGAAAAAGATTGTACACCCTTATGTAAATTCCATCAATCAACCTTATCTTTTATTTTATGAAAAATTTACCTCCTTTCAATGTTAAGCCCTTTATTATTTTACTAATTTTTTTATCAAATTCGATACCTACTTTCGCCGCAAAGGATTTTTCTAATAGACCAGATCATGACATGGACCCATCCTCAAATGTCAAAAACGATCTGAACAACGAATTATTCTTTGCCTGCACTCAGCCCTATCAAGATATCAATGGTATGGTGGTAATGGAAGCGGAAAATCTGACAAAACCATCAGGTTGGGAAACCCAATCCTCCTCCACTTTTTCTGGATACACCGGTTCAGGCTACATCAGTTGGACGGGGGCACAATATTTTTCAACTCCCGGTAATGGTTTGATTTCAACAAAAATTTTCATCAACAGCCCCGGTGTCTACAAATTTCAATTCAGAAGCAGGGTTGGATTTGGTACCAGCGGCTCCGACCACAATGATACATGGGTCAGATTCCCAGATGCAGCTGATTTTTTTGCCATGATAGGTTCCTCAGTCAAATACCCAAAAGGAAGTGGAAAAACGCCTACAGTAAACGGTGCCGGGTCCGGTGGCTGGTTTAAAGTTTTTATGAATTCAAGAAATTGGACTTGGAGCACATTAACAAGCGACAATGATGGCCACGAAATATTTGTGCAATTCAATACCTCCGGAGTATACACCATGGAAATCTCCGCAAGATCTTCTTTTCATTTGATTGACAGAATTGTTTTACATAAAGGTGCGTCAAATCCTCTTAGCCTAAGCAATCCTGAGACTACATGTACAGATACCCCCCCCCCGACAATCAATGTAACAGGTTTGACAGTTTCTCCTGAAAACGCTACAATTCAGGTAGGAAATACCCAACAAATTTCTGCTACCGTTTTACCTTCTAATGCATCCAATAAGATTGTTACCTGGTCAAGTTCCAATAACAATGTTGCTACTGTAAATTCAAACGGATTGGTAACCGCTTTGAATGTTGGAACGACAATAATTACCGGAAGAACACAAGATGGAAATTTTACAGATACCAGTGCAATCACGGTGACCTCAAATGGGACACAAATTAGCATTGCTGGTTTTTCTTTGGTCAATGCAGGAAACAATACCGACCTGTTGACTTTAACTGATGGTTCTTTAATTTCCTTAAGTCAAATAGAAAACTTAGGCTTAAATATCCGTGTAAATACGAGCCCATCTACAATTGGAAGTGTTTTCATCTCTCTTTCAGGACCTGTCAATGCATCAAGAACGGAAAACGGAGCTCCCTATGCTTTATTTGGTGATAGCAATGGCAACTACAACGGAAGATCATTGGCATTGGGAAATTACACATTATCAGCAACGCCATATTCAGGCCCGAACAGAACAGGAACTATTGGCACAACAATATCCATCCAGTTTTCCGTTGTTTCAGTGATTAATGTTCCGGTTTCAGGAATTTCAACATCTCCAAGCTCATCTTCCTTATTCATAGGAGAAACGCAACAAATCTCAGCAACTATTTCCCCTTTAAATGCGACAAATAAGATTGTTTCTTGGTCAAGTTCGAATCCCAATGTTGCAGATGTAAATGCAACCGGCTTGGTTACAGCTTTGAATGTGGGTACGGCTTTGATAACAGGAAGAACGCAAGATGGGAATTTCGAGGATGTCACTTCCATTACCGTTTCACAAAATATACCTAATCTTGGAATTTCAAGTTTTACTCTTGTAAATGCGGGAAATAATGCTGATATCATTAAATTAATAAATGGCACCCAACTAACCACAAACCAAGTACAAAATCTAACCCTAAACATCAGAGTAGAAACCAATCCGCTTACAGTTGGAAGTGTATTTATTTCAATTTCGGGTCCTGTTAATGCCACAAGGACCGAAGGTGTTGCACCTTATGCCTTATTTGGCGATCAAAACGGAAATTATATTGGGAGATCTTTGCCTCCGGGGGCTTATACTTTATCCGCGACGGCTTATTCAGGGGCCAATAGAAGTGGAACAGCGGGTCCTACAAGCACAGTTAACTTTCAAATTTCGAATTCTGACAGTAGAATTCTCAACAATGATCCGAATACTTTGGACAAGTCAACAATTGGTATGGAGAGTTTAATTTTCAACAATAAAGGTTTTGAAGAGAATGAATTAGGAAGCAAATCAATAAAAGTCTATCCAAATCCTATTGTCGATTCAAAATTTTATGTTTCAGATTCAAACTTCGAAACCGGTAAAATCAATTTTACACTCTATAGTAATAATGGGGCCAAGGTTATTTTTGGAGAGTTAGAAATCGATGCTACCAAAACCATAGAAATAAATTTCGGAGGAAAAACCCTTTCTCCCGGAGTATATAATTTGATTCTTGAAGGAAATAGTTACATCTCACCCAAAATAGTAAGACTCATAGTCAAATAAATTTCTCATTTCCAAAAAAAGGGTGTGGTATAAAACCACCCCTTTTTTTTTCACAAATAAGAACCTAATAAATGGTTCAAAAGCAGATCAATACCTTTATTCAAAATTAGGATGTCTACGATTTCCATTTTCCAATCAAATAATTCCCTGTTTAAAGTTCCATCTTATTGGAATAGCCCCTGCTCAATAGGCAGTATTTGAATCCGGAAATCATTATCAACTCATTTTTTAATAATCTTTCTTTTGATGTGAAAGCTATTGGCCTATTTTTACAATTTGCACCTACTTTAGGTGAATAAAACCAACAATGAAACTATTTGACTGTAAGGAATATTCATTTTTGATGTATTTTGTAATTCATTTTAATTTATTTGTATATCATTTTTTTGTGTTTGTAATTATTTTTGGTATTTTTGGTACAATTATCTATCAATAAGGCAAATCTGGTTTTAATCAAAACAACGTACATTGATAAAACAGATTTTTTTGACACTCAATTTTATTATTTGAATAATTATGTACAGGTCATTCTCACATTTTAAAAAAACAATTGGAGTACTTACATTTTTAAGTATTTTCATCTCAATTCAAATGCTAAGGGCACAAAGCGTTGAGTTTAACCTTTCGACCCTTAACTTCAACTCTTTTACCCAGCCTGAAAAAGGGACATCTTTAAAATTTGGCCCTGATGGAAAACTTTATCTATCCGAATTAAATGGACTGATTAGAATTTATACCATTATAAATTCGGGGGCAAATTCTTATACAGTTACCAATTCCCAAACACTTTTTGATGTCCAATCAATTCCCAATCATGATGATACAGGGACATTGGCCTGGGATAACAGAAATACAAGGCAAATAACAGGCATTACAGTAGCTGGCTCCGCAGAAAACCCGATCATTTATGTGGGTAGCAGTGATCCAAAATGGGGTGGACCTTCGGGAGACAAGGCTTTGGATACAAATTCAGGGATCCTTACACGCCTCACCTGGACAGGATCAGAATGGGATGTGGTTGACTTGGTCCGTGGCTTACCTAGGTCTGAAGAAAACCATTCCACCAATGGATTAGAGTTTACCATGATCAACGGAAAACCGTTTTTATTGGTCACAAGTGGTGGACTGACCAATGCAGGGGCCCCAAGTAACAATTTTGCATTCATCACCGAATACGCATTGTCTGCAGCAGTTTTGAGCGTGGATTTGGAGGCCATTGATGCTTTACCTAACCAGATAGACGCTCAATCCGGAAGAAAATTCAAATACGATATCCCAACATTGGACGACCCTTCTAGGGCAAACCTAAATGGGATTTATAACCCGAATGATCCCGGATACAACGGGATAGACGTGGGAGACCCATTCGGAGGAAATGATGGGTTAAACATGGGAATGGTAATTGAAAATGGACCAGTCCAGATTTTTTCAGCTGGGTATAGAAATACATATGACCTTGTGGTGACCCATGATGGAAAAGTGTTCCTTTCAGACAATGGCGCAAATGCCAATTGGGGGGGATTACCCGAAAATGAGGGAAACGCCCAATTGGTAACAAACAATTACCTTCCCAATGAGCCGGGGAATAATTCCACCAACCCTGCCCCAAGCGGAGAATATGTAAGCAATGAAGATCATTTGTTAATGATTACTCCAGACATCAACAATTACCAACCAGGCAACTTTTATGGAGGGCATCCAGCACCCGTAAGGGCAAATCCAGGTGAACCTTATATACCAGGAGCTCCATTTCCATACAACCCGGGCGGAGCAGGCCTATACACCAATACCATTGCAGACAATGCTTCAAGTACAGGAACTCCCTGGCGTAATATTCCTCCCCTCTATACCCCAAGTGCATTTTTCAGGACTGAAATAAAAGAACCAATCGCACCTGGTCAACCAGGATTTGATGACTATGCCCGCACCTCACTTCCTGCCAATTGGCCTCCGGTGCCATTGAGCTTGGCAAATCCAAATGAGGCGGATTACCGGGATCCGAATTTGGTAAACCCAAATGGTCCACAGCCTCAAATCGTGACTATTTGGCAAAAAAACACCAATGCTTTGGATGAATACAACGCTTCAAATTTTGATGGAGCGTTAAAAGGCGCCTTGATTGCAGGAAGGAATTCAGGCCGTCTTCACTTAGTATTGCTAAATCCTGATGGCACCTTAAAATCACTTCAAAGCAATAAATGGAATTTAAATGGGGGAAACGCTTTGGGAATAACGTGCAATGATGACAGTGATATTTTTCCAGGTACCATTTGGGTAGCCACTTTGGATAATCGGATTAGTATCCTGACCCCATCAAACAATGAATTTTGTCCGGCACCTGGAGATATTTTCTTTGACCCAAATGCAGATTATGACAATGATGGCTTCACCAATCAGGATGAAATAGACAATGGTACAGAATATTGTTCCGGAGCCTCACGTCCTACCGATTTTGACGGTGATTTTATTTCTGACCTCAACGATTTGGATGATGACAATGATGGGATTTTGGATGAATCCGATCCATTCCAATTGGGAATCCCTTTTGATCTGCCTGTAAATAATGAACTATTCTCAGATAAAGTCGATCCATTAGGTAGGCCTTTGGGGTATTTGGGATTGGGCTTGACGGGATTGATCAATAACGGTGAATCAAACCCGAATTGGTTAAATTGGTTGGATGTTTTGGACAGCGGTCCATTATCAAACGATATTTATGGAGGGGCTGCAGGGGCAATACAACTCGCCATTACTGGGGGTACTGCCAATGGCATATCCAACGACCAAGACAAAGGATTTCAATTCGGAGTCAATGTTGGAAATGAAACAGGAGAATTCATTATTTCCTCCAAATTATTGGGGATGTCAGGCCCACAGATGTTTTATGACATCGACCATGACGGGGAGATCGGAATTCAAATGGGAGATGGGACCCAATCCAACTTCCTAAAATTAGTAATCACCAAAACAAGTCTTGTTGCTTCTTTGGAACTAGATGATATCCCTGATTCCAATCCTTTAACCATCCCATTACCCATTAATGAGAGAGCTTCAAGTTCTGAAGCGGTTGAATTTATTTTAAAAGTCAATCCACTTGTTGGTACCGTTGAGCCACAGATTAAAATTGGACAAAGAGAATCCATTAACCTTGGCACAATTCAGCTTTCAGGAGTATTGTTAGATGCTGTTCAAGACTTAAGTAAACCCTTGGCAATTGGATTCATCGGTACTTCAGCGGATATAACGAAAGAATTTTTGGCCACTTTTGATAACTTTATTGTGAGTGGTGAACAACCCTATATTACAAACCAGATTCCAGAAATTACAAGACAGGTTTCCTCCCCGGACCGGGTGATTGACCTTGCAAATTTCTTTGGCGATAACTTTGGAATTGAAAACCTAAGTTTTTCTCTTAATTCGAATATCCTTTCTTCAGTCGAAGCGGAAATTGTAGGAAGTACCCTTACCTTATCATTTTCTGACAGCCCTTATTCAGGATTGATTACTGTTAGAGCAACCGATTCTTTTGGATACTTCGTTGAACAGACTTTCAACATCAATGTGGTTAGGGCCAATTCAATAGTTTACAGGGTAAATGCAGGAGGGGAAGGAATTCCAGGTGAAAATAATGGAACAAATTGGAATGCCAACAATCAAAATGGTACAGTACAGGGTGAAGGCTATTCAGTCAATAATGGAACGAGTACTCTCACCACTTTTAGTTTTGAAAGCAGACATCCTTCTGTTCCAAATTACATCTCTGAACCAACTTTTAATGTTGTTTTCTCCACCCAGCGAGAAAATATCAACCAGGGCAATATGAGATTTGATATTCCACTACCTGACGGGGTTTATATCATCAACCTTTATTTGGGAGAGAATGGAAATGGGAATATTGGTGTCAATCAAAGAAAATTTGACATCAGGTTGGAGGGTCAAACCAAAATAGCAAATTTGGATTTGGTAGGTAAATATGGATTGGGAGTTGCTGCGGTAGAACAGTTCGAAGTTCACCTTACTGACGGAGCATTGACAATTGATTTTATCAGAAGAATTGGTAATCCTGTAATCAATGGCATAGAAATAATTGGTACCACCTTAGCTGATCCGATAACCATTACCAATGCCATTCCAGACCAGGAAAGCAGGGTTAATGAAGAATTGGATGGTAATTTGTTGTTTACTGCCACAGGTGGTGTAGGAACACTGATTTACAGCGCCACCAATCTTCCTCCCGGAATAGACATTGAACCAGTCAATGGAAGATTATATGGCACAGTTGACCCAAGCGCATTGGCAAATCCTTCATACAACGTGACCCTTTTGGTCAGTGATTCAAATAGCCCTATTCCTAATACGGAATTTTCAAATTTCACTTGGACAATCCTTCCAAATGATGTTTGGACCCCAGCCAATGAGAACCAAAACTACACCGCTAGACATGAAAATTCATTTGTACAGGCAGGTGAAAGTTTCTACATGATGGGCGGCCGGGAAAATGCCAAGACCATAGATGTCTACAACTATAAGGAAGACAGCTGGAGGGCATTATCCAATGTAGCACCAAAAGATTTCAACCATTTTCAAGCTGTTGAATATAAAGGATTAATTTGGGTGATCGGTGCTTTTGAAACGAACAGCTACCCTAATGAAACTCCTGCATCCCATATCTGGATTTTTGACCCTGTCAAAGAACAATATATGCAAGGCCCAGAAATTCCGATAGAAAGGAGAAGGGGTTCTGCTGGACTGGTGCTACACAATGACAAATTCTATATCATTGGAGGAAATAAGTTAGGGCACAATGGGCAGTACGTAGCCTATTTTGACCAATTCGATCCTGCCACTGGTGCTTGGACCGTACTTCAGGATGCCCCAAGGCCAAGGGATCATTTCAGCGCAGCCATGATTGGAAATAAAATTTATGTGGCTTCCGGCAGGTTATCAATGCGGGTCAACAATGTATTTACATTTGGGCCTGTCATTCCAGAGGTTGATGTCTTTGATTTTGAAACCAATTCATGGAGTACCTTGCCTAGTACTTCAAATATCCCAACGCCAAGGGCTGCTGCTGTGGTAGTCAACCTTGGAGATAAATTATTGGTAGCAGGGGGCGAAGTTCCCAATGATCCTGACGGTACTGTGAGAAGTCAAGCACTTTCCATAACGGAAATTCTTGATCCTGTCAATCAGACTTGGACTCCAGGAGATAATCTGAATTTTAGAAGACATGGAACCCAAGGTATTGTTTCCGGAAATGGGGTATGGGTAGCCGGCGGTTCACCAAACAGAGGTGGTGGCAACCAAAGGAACATGGAATATTATGGAGAAAATAACCCTACTGGATCTCCGATAATAGAAAGTGCCTTGACAGGTCCTTCTAACATTGAATTGGACAATGATAAAAAATCTCAGGTCACATTACAGGTTTCAAATGGAAATCAGGGAGTTTTTGTAAAAGGAATTTCTTTAAGTGGCCCGGATGCCAATGATTTCACGATTATTACTGGAAATTTATCCAATTCCATTCTTTCAGCCAATTCATCCCATGTCATTGAACTTCAATATTCAGGATTAAAAGCCTATCCAGAAATGACTTTAGCAGTTGAATATGGAACAAACTCTACTTTAGAAATTGATGCCATAGGAAACAATTTTAAGGTTCAGGGTTTCATGTTAACTAATCCTGATAATACTCTTGAATATGGAACAATTGAGAATGGTTCACAATTTAATTTGAGTGAAATTGGAAATCTGAATCTCAATATTAAGGCAAATACCAATTCCGGATTAATTGGAAGCGTGTTCATTTCTTTATCGGGACCTGTGAGTTTATCAAGGTTCGATGATGATATGCCTTTTACCCTGATGATGGATGAGGGATTAGTATTACCGGTAGGGAATTATAATTTAACAGCTACTCCTTATACAGGCAGTGGCGGGGAAGGTGTTCCAGGTACTCCTTTAACAATTCAATTTGCCGTAGTCAATGATGTCATTTCCAACTTCATTGTAACAGGGATATCGGTAAGCCCTACAACAGCTTCCATACTGGTCGGAAACACACAGCAGCTAACTGCCACCATCTTACCTAGCAATGCCACCAACAAATCAGTGATTTGGACTTCTTCTGATCCCCTTGTAGCCACTGTCAATTCTAACGGATTGGTTTCGGGTGTAGCAGTGGGAACGGCTACCATAACCGTATTGTCGGTAGACGGCAACTTCACATCAGAATCATTGATTACTGTGACAGGAAACAACTCCAATTTAGGTTTAGTCGGCCATTGGAAAATGGATGAAGGTAGTGGATCCGTATTCATTGACCATTCAGGAAATGGAAACAATGCAACCATTCCTACATCCTTAGGGGTTGTATGGACCTCCGGAGTTGTTGGTCAGGCCGCAAGGTTCAATTCTGCATCAGGTGCTTACGGTTCCGTATCACACAATCCTTCCATTGACATTACCCAAACAATCACAATTGCCGCTTGGATCAGGCCAAATGCCGTCGAAAACAAAGGTATCCTCTCCAAATTGAGCGGTAACGGTTTTGAATTCAGGATTTTCTCC